>DBEWRE010000054.1:0-11644 GCA_048207125.1 Collinsella sp. | reverse complement strand
GCCGCCGCGAGCGACCTCGCTCCCAGGGCGACGCCTGGAGCGATCACGCCGCCAGCGAAGGCCCCGTCGGCATCGATCACCTCGATATTGGTAGTTGTTCCTAAATCAACCACCACTACGGGCGAACCATATGCGTCACGGGCGGCGACGGCGTCGGCAACGCGATCGGCCCCCACCTCGGAGGGATCGTCGATGCGCATGCGCAGCCCGCTTTTCAGACCGGGCCCGACCACGTACGTTCGACCGGAACACATGCGCCCCAGCGCGCTGCGCCAAGAGTCGGTAAGGGACGGCACCACGCTCGCCAAAATCGACTCGGTCGGAGCCTCGATCCCCAGCATCGACAGGGCGCGGCAGACATGCGAGCAGGCCTCGTCCGCCGTGAGCGCCGCCGGCGTGGTGAGCTCCCAGGTACCCAGGAGGTCATCGTCCAAAAACGCGCCCAAGCGGGTGGTGGTGTTGCCAAGGTCCACGGCCAGCAAGCTACACCCGCGCGCAGCGCCCGAGCGGGCCGGCGCCTCGCCGACGTCCGGCCCCGCCACATGTTCCATATGATGCCTCCAAACATATATCGACGCGCAGGCTAAATAACGCAGCCGCGCGGCATGGTCACGTCTATACTATAGCGGTCCTTTAAGCCGTAACCCGACTTCCCGATGCAGGGGAAGCGGATATACGAAGGAGAACAGATGAATACATCGAACGATCGCGCGGATTCGCGCGAGCAGCTCAGCCTTGCCGGCATCGTGGTCGGTTGCGTGGGCTGCGTCATCATCACGGCATCGTCCGTGTACACCGCCCTCAAGATGGGGGCGCTGCCCTGGCCCACCATCTTCACGTCCATCACCGCCTTGGTGGTGCTGCGCGCGCTGGGCAGGAGAAGCCTTAACGAAGCGAATATCACCCAGGTCATCATGTCCGCCGGCTCCATGGTGGCGGGCGGCCTCGCCTTCACCATCCCCGGCATTTGGATGCTGGGGCTCGACGAGCAGGTGGGCCTTCCGCAGCTTCTAGCCGTGGCGCTCGCCGGCACGCTGCTCGGCCTGGTGTGCACCGCGCTGATCCGTCGCCGCTTTGTGGAGGAGTCCGACCTGGAATACCCCATCGGCACCGCCGCGGCGCAGACCCTGCTGGCCAGCAGCGCGGGAGGAGCCACGGGCAAGAAGCTCTTTGGCTCCATGGCGCTGGCGGGAATTTGGTGCGCCCTGCGCGACGTGGCGGGCGCGATCCCCGCCATGATCGGAGCGCTCCCCATTCCCGGCGTGAGCTTCGCACTCTACAACTCGCCCATGCTCTGCTCCGTCGGCTTTCTGGTGGGTGGAGCCGCGGTCGCCTTCTGGTTCGCGGGAGCGCTCATAGGAAACTTCGGCATCATCGTGGGCGGTAGCGCTGCCGGTCTGTGGGACGTCGCGACAGCGCAGGGCATTGTCTCCAGCTTAGGCATGGGCCTCATGATGGGCTCCGGCCTGGGCGTGGTGGTAAAGGACATCCTACCCAAGGCCGCAGGCTACCTTAAGCGCGGCCGCGCCGCCGGCACGGCCCAAGGAGCGGACGATAAACCCGGTCTGCTAAGCGGGCTGACGCGAATGGACGCCGGCGCCCTCGGGCTTCTCACGGCTGCCGCCGCCTGCCTGGCCTGCCTGGTGCTGGGACTCTCCCCCATCGCCGCCGTTGTGGTTGTGGCGCTCGCCTTTGTCACCACCATCATGAGCGCGCAATCCGTAGGCCAGACCGGCATCGACCCCATGGAGATCTTCGGTCTCATCGTCCTTCTGGTAATCGCCGCCATGGGCGAGCACGACCAGGTGAAGCTGTTCTTCGTCGCAGCGATCATCGCAATCGCATGCGGTCTTGCCGGCGACGTCATGAGCGATTTCAAGACCGGCGCCATCATAGGTACCAACCCGCGCGACCTGTGGCGCGGCCAGGCCATCGGCTCGCTGTTGGGCTGCGTCGTCTCCGTCGCCGTCATGGCGGCGCTGCTGGGCGCGTACGGCGCCGACGCCTTCGGCCCCGGCAAGCTCTTCGTCTCCGCCCAGGCCAGCGTGGTCGCCACCATGGTCTCCGGTATCCCCAGCGTCGCCGGGTTCGGCATCGGCATTATCGCGGGCATTGCCCTGTACTGCCTGGGCATCCCCTCAATGATGCTGGGCCTTGGCATCTACCTGCCGTTCTACATGTCGCTCACCGCCGCGGTGGGAGCCCTCATCAAGGCGGTCTACGACCGCGTCGGCTCGCGGCGGGGCGACGCCGCGGAAGCCGAGACCACGCATGAGGAATCCGGCATCATCGTGGCATCCGGCATCCTGGGCGGCGAGTCCATCGTCGGCGTCGTCATCGCCCTGATCTCCGTCGCCAGTGGCATGCTGGGGTAGAAGCGGATCTTTGGGGGAGCGCGGCGGGTGCGACCCGATGCGGCCCCATGCGCCCCATGCGATCCATTTTCATGCGACGAACAAAAGGACGCCTTCCAAGCAGTCAATCCACTTGGAAGGCGTCCTCTTTTCGTTTCTCTTCAAATGAGATTGCGACCGGAGCCCCATCAGGGCCTCCGAAACGCCAACTGAAGGCGCGCGTTAGAACTCCACGTTGCCGAACTCGGAGAGCTTGAGCTCCTTGTTGTGGTCGGTGGCCCAGTCGACGTTCCACGGGCTGGTGAACAGCAGCAGCTTACCGCCGCGCATGTCCTCGACGCGCAGGGTGTCGCGGGTGAGGGACAGACCGGCGATATCGATGCTGCCGGGCTCGTTCAAGATCCAGCGGATGTCCGTGTAGGGAAGCGGCTGGCGGCGCACCTCTACGTGGTACTCGCTCTTCAAGCGCTGCTCCAGCACCTCGAACTGCAGGGTGCCCACCACACCGACGATGACGCTTTCCATACCGGCGCCCACCTCGCGGAAGATCTGGACCGCGCCCTCCATGGCGAGCTGCTCCATGCCCTTGACAAACTGCTTGCGCTTCAAGGTGTCCACCTGGGTGATGCGGGCGAAGTGCTCGGGAGCGAAGGTGGGGATGCCCGCGAACTGCACGTGCTTCTTGCCGGCGCACAGGGTGTCGCCGATGCTGAAGATGCCCGGATCGAACAGGCCCACGATATCGCCGGCGTACGCCTCGTCCACGATCGCGCGGTCATCCGCCATCATGGTGGTGCCGGTTGCAAGCTTGATCTTGCGGCCACCCTGCATATGGTAGGCCTCCATGCCGCGCTCGAACTTACCCGAGCAGATACGGACGAAGGCGATGCGGTCGCGATGGTTCTTGTCCATATTGGCCTGGATCTTGAAGACAAAGCCGGAGAACTCCTCGCGGGTGGGCTCCACAACCTCGCCGGTGAGCGAGTCCACATGCGTGGAGGGGCCGGGTGCCAGTCGCAGGAAATCCTTGAGGAAGGGCTCGACGCCGAAGTTGGTGAGGGCGGAACCGAAGAATACGGGCGAGAGCTTGCCGGAAAGCACCGCGTCCAGATCGAACTCGGAGTCGGCGCCGTCCAACAGCTCGATATCGTCCATAAGGTTCTTATGGTTGTTCTCGCCGATCAGCTCGTTAAGGGCGGCGTCGCCCAGCGTCGCCTCGACCTCCTCGACCTTCTTGGTGCCGTTGGCGCGGCCGTCGCCCTCAAAGGCCAGCACGTGGCGGCTGGCGCGATCGAAGACGCCGCGGAAATCGCGACCGTTGCCGATGGGCCAGTTCATGGGGTACGTGCGGATGCCCAGGACGTTCTCGACCTCTTCCATTAGGTCGAAGGGGTCGCGGGTCTCGCGGTCCATCTTGTTGACGAAGGTGAAGATGGGAATGCCGCGCAGGGCGCAGACGCGGAAGAGCTTCTTGGTCTGGGCCTCAACGCCCTTGGCGCCGTCGATCACCATGACCGCGGCGTCGGCGGCCATCAGGGTGCGGTAGGTATCCTCGGAGAAGTCCTGGTGGCCCGGGGTATCCAGAATATTGACGCAGCAGCCGCCATAGGTGAACTGCAATACGGACGAGGTAACGGAGATGCCGCGCTGCTTCTCGATGTCCATCCAGTCGGACACCGCGTGGCGCGCGTTCTGCTTGCCCTTGACGGAACCAGCGGACTGGATGGTGCCGGTGTAGAGCAGCAGTTTCTCGGTAAGGGTGGTCTTGCCGGCGTCCGGGTGCGAGATGATCGCGAACGTGCGGCGCGAGGAGATCTGGTCAGCAAGAGATGCCATAGGGTTTGATTCCTGTTCTTTTGCGCAAAGGTTGAACCTTGCCATTGTAGCGACAATCGCGCACGGCGCCGCCCTCGCTACTCCTCGTCCACCAAAACGGCGGCGCGGGCGATAGCGGCGTCGATGTTGGGCTGGAAGTTTTCTCGACCCACCTGGTCCACAAAGCCGGCACGCTCCATGGCGCGCATGGGCTGGTCGTTGGGATGCGAGATCACCAACTGCACGCCTCGCTCGCGGCACATATCAAGCAGGTCCTCCAGCGCGTGCATGGCCGAGGAGTCGAGCGACGGTACGCCGCGCATGCGGATGATCAGCACGCGCGTGAAGTCCTTGACCGAAATGTTGTTGAGCTGATCGGTCATGCCAAAGAACATGGGACCGTTGATCTCGTACACGCGGACGGCGCGCGGCAGCTCGCGCAGATGCGTGACCTCGGAATCCTCGTCGCAGTAGTAGCGCCAACCGCGCACCTCGGTCTCTTGGCTCACCATCTTCATAAAGAGGACGATGGTGACGACCATGCCGGCTCCAATAGCGGTGACCAGGTCGAAGACGATAGTGAGGACGAGGGTGGTGAGCAGCACCGCGATGGCGCCGCGCGAGGCGGTGCGGCATATGTGAACCACGTTGCGCCAGCCGCTCATGTTATAGGCCACCTGCAACAGGATCGCCGCGATGCAGGGCATGGGGATCAGCGCGGCGTACGGCATAAGCAGCACCAGCACCGCTAGCAGCACCACGGCGTGGACCATGCCGGCGATGGGCGTGCGGCCGCCGCTTTTGATGTTTGCCGCGGTACGGGCGATGGCTCCGGTCGCGGGAATGCCGCCGAACAGGGCGGAGGCGATGTTGCCGGTGCCCTGCGCCACCAGCTCCATGTTCGCGCGGTGATGCGAGCTGATCATGGAGTCAGCCACCACGCAGGACAGCAGCGATTCAATTGCCGCCAACACGGCGATGGTGAAGCCGTTGGGCAGCTGTTGGCGCAACAGGTCCAAGCTGAGCTGCGGCATGACGAAGCGGGGAGCCCCTCCCTGGATAGAGTACAGGTCGCCGATGGTGTTTACATCAAGATGCAGACCCGAGACCAGGGCGATACCGGCAAGCACCGCCACCAGCGACGCGGGCACGCGCTCGGTCACGCGCGGCCACAGCACCAGAACCGCCAGGCACGCCAAGCCGACGGCGAGCGCCTGCACGTTAAGGGTTCCCAGGTTCTGCACCACGCAGGCAAGCTTGTCCATGGACTCGATGGGCGCGGCACCCGCCGGATACGTAAGGCCCATAAAATCCTTGAGCTGACCGATGACGATGGTGACGGCGATGCCGGCGGTAAAGCCCGTGGTGATGGTGTGCGGCACAAAGCGAATGAGCGTGCCCAGGCGCATGACGCCCATAACAATCAGCAGCACGCCCGCAATGATGGTGGCCGCGACCAGGCCGCTCATGCCGTCCGTCGCCACGATGCCGGCGACGATGGTGGCGAACGCCGCCGTGGGACCGGAGATCTGCACGGCGCTGCCGCCCATGAGGGCGATGATGAAACCCGCGACGATCGCCGTGTACAGGCCCTGCTCCGGACCAACGCCCGAAGCGATGGCCAACGCGATGGACAGCGGAAGCGCCACCACCGCGACCACGATACCCGAGACGATGTCCTTAGGAATCTGCCGTTTGAGCTCCTCTTTTGTAGAGTGGCCGATGATGCTGAACAGGATCGGCTTGAGTTTGTCGCGATGCACGCGCCGCCGCCCCCTCTCTTGCTCGCGAAGCGCCCCGCGGCACGCCGATACGACGGATGAGACGGCTCGCCGCCTCGTCCGCCACGGGAAAACGCCCGCCGGAGCCTTCCGACGGGCGCAACGCTTCAGTTGTATCTGCTTGCTAGCGGCGATAAAAGTGCGTCCGCTGCAGCACGTTTATACCACAGGCACCTTATAAAGTGGGAGTTGTTCATCAAATGGAAAAGAGCTGCGGCCAAAACCCGCAGTGCGCTGCAGCCGCGCAGCTCCACCCTAGCCGCGCAGAGCACGCAGCAGCGACAGCGCCTCGCCCACGTTGCCCGCAACCGCCATAGCGCGATCATCCAGATATGCCGGCGCCTCATCCTTGCTCGCGTTTACCACGCACAGGCGCGCATTGGGGTTGTTGCGGGTCATCTGCCAAAACGGCATCTTGATGATGGCGGGCGCCATATCGCCCACGCCAAGTTCAAGGAACAGCACGTTCTTCTCTCCGTCGCCGGCGGCGCCGCGCCCCTCGTCCCCGTCTCCCAGTAGGTGCCGGCGCAAAAACGCTTCGTAGCGTTCGCGGGCGAACCGCCAGCGCGGCCCCTCCAAGAAGATGCTGTCGCGAACCCAGGGGCGCATGAGGCGGTAGCAGTAAGGGCAACGCGGCAGCAGCTCTTCCGGGCAGCGAAGATCCGGCCCCAACTCGTCCGCAATCCGCCGCATGGGGTCGCGCGCGTCATAGAGCTCGTCGCCACATGGCTGGCCGCACTGCAGATATGCCAGGCTGCCCTGGAATTCGAAGACGTGCTCCTCGTCAAACGCCTTGGCCGCCTGGCAGTCCGTGTTGGTGGTGAGCACCGTAGCGGGCTTCCCCTCTAAGAGCACCGCCAAATCAAGGTAGGGCTGCGCGACGGGACGGTCCAGCACGTAGGTGATATAGCTGGCAAGATACGCCCACTCCTCTTCATTGGACGAGTACAAGTGGTTGAAGCCGTCTGCCAACGAGGTGATGCCGTGCTTCTCTATGAAGGGGGCGAAGATGCGGTCGAAATCATCATCCAAAGACACGTCATCGCAGGCGGATGCCGCGGATGCACATGTGCTGGCGCTTGCGGCGGACATGCCCAGCCCCAAGCCCACCACCACGGCATCCGCCCAGTCAAGCCACTGCGACAGACGCTCGATATCCCGGGCGAAGCGCTCGCGATCAACCGCCACCGCCGGGTCGTTGACGTAGAAGCACGCCGGACCCGTGGGGATAAAGTTCTTCATATGGCGCCTCCTTGCCGCGCGGCGGGGTTACTTCTCGCACGCTTATACCCAGCCGGCTCGACCGAACGAGCGACCTACATGGGTTGCAAGCGGCCCTATTCCGCACGGACCACGGGCAGCCACAGCTCGCTTCTGCTGTCCGCCGCGTGCATATCCCTGGAAAGGTAGCGCTCCACATCCGAACCGCTCTCCCAGGAAAAACCGCTCGACGGCAGCCATTCGCTCAGCACGCGGTGCCACAGCTCGCCCATAGCGCTCGAAACATCGCCCGTGCACTCGAAGACGGCATAGGTCGCCGCCGGAACCACGCGCACTGCCATACCGTCCGGGCAGGGCGCTTGCGTAGCCACGCATGCCATATAGCCGTCGAATGCGCCATCGCGGCAAAACTGCACGCCTAGCAGGCCCGCCGGCTCCCCATCCGATAGACCAAGCAGCGCATCGACTTGCGGCTCCACATCAACCCAGTATTGCACCGCCTTCTCGCCCGCGTCCTCAAGCTCCCATTCGCCCGTGGATGGCACGCCCACCACGCGAAAGGCGGGCATCTCTACAATCTTGTAATCCATTGGTTCCTCCCCTTTTACGGACAAGGTGAACACAAGGCGCGGATATGACGCAAGCTTAACGCCCTCGTTTTTCGCTTCGCTGGGCGAAATGCCGTGCACGCGTTTGAACGCGCGGGCAAACGCCGTGGGAGAGTCATACCCGTAGCGCAGGGCGACGTCTATCACCCTGGCGTCGCGATCAAGCAAGTCGGACGCCGCCTTGGTCATCTTGCGACGACGGACGTACTCCGCCAGGCTCACGTTCGCCAAATAGGGAAACATGCGCTCGAGCTGGTAGCGAGAGCACCCGGCCGCACGCGCCGCCGCCTCGTGGTCGACATCGCCCTCAAGCGATGCCTCTATAACCGCGAGGGCGCGATTGAGGTTTTCTAGCTGCGTCATTTCCGCACCTCCTTACAAGACCAATCCTATGGTGGCAAAGAAGCGCGGTCCCCTCAATACGCGTGCGAGAAAAGTCGTGCGACGGCGAGCGATCGGCCGCCGTCGCGCACGGTCGAAGCCCCACCCGCAACCGGCGCCTATTCCGTTCACGCGGGGTCGAAGCGCCAGATCGAATAGTGCTGCGGGCAGCCAAACAGCGCGAAGCCACGCGCATCCCCATGCGGATAGCGCCAGAACTCGCCTTGCTCTTGCAGCTTCCAGCCAGGGCGGCCCATGTAAGAGTAGTTTTCGCCGTTGTCAGACATATGGACGAGTACCACCTGGTGCCGCGCCTGGGCTTCCAGCTTGTCCAAAAACGCCAGCAGCACGTTGCTGTCAAACGGGTTGAACAGGTAGAAATGGGTGAAGCTTTCCAGCGGCATATCGAGCGCGCTGCCGCAGACCACGTCGACCTGGTCAAACGGCCCCGTCCATGCCTGCGCCTGCGCTGCCAGCGCCGGGTCAAGCTCAACGCCCGTAAACCGCCCCGGCAGCCCCGCCTCTACCGCGAAGGCCAACACGCGCCCCGCGCCGCAGCCCACATCGAGCAGATGCGAATCCTCGTCCAGATGAATACGGCTAAAGAGGTCTTCCAGGATGAAGTACGGCGTGGGCGTGGGCTCATGCGCGCAGAAATCCGCGCGGGTGGAGTCATCCCAGCAGCCATTGTCCACACATGCGGCAAGCGAGCGGCCGCACACCAGAAGATCGCGCGCCGCGTCTTGCCTTAGCAGCTCTTCTTTTGTAGTTGCTACCAGCGGTTTTTGCAGGTACACCATATCGACCAGGCGCCGTCCGTCCTCGATGATGGCATGATCGTAGTTGTCGATAAAGAAGTTCGCCACCCGGTGCGAGGACGCGAAACCGCAGTGCTTGTAGAAGCCAACGGTTGAGGGGACATCGCCCGTGCCAACCTGCAGCGCGTTGTGGGAGCTGCGGTAGCTGCGCTCGATAAAGGAGATGAGGGCCTTGCCAAAGCCCCGACCTTGAAAGCGCGGGTCAACCGAGAGGCTCTTGAGCTCCAACAGCCCCTCGCCCTCATCGGTCACCACGCACTGCGCCGCGGGCCCGCCATTGCAGGTGAGCAGGTACATGTCGCCGCGCCCAAGGTAGCGGTCGATCATGTCCTCCTGCTCGTCCGCAAGAAGCAACAGGTCGAGATAGCGCTTTTTGTTGGAGGTTATCTGGGTTATTTCTATCTGGGTGATTTTCATCTCTAGCCCCTATGGAAAGCGAGTCTTTGCAAGCTCGATCTAGTTCAGCGTGACCTTGCCGCGCAGGATTTCGCGCTTCTCAAGTTCCTTCGCAAAGGCCTCCGCAGGCAGCATGTAAACCTTGCGGTCAGAATAGCTGCTGTGGATCTGATTGTTTAGCAGATAGCACATATCGAACTGAACAGAGCATTGGCTATCCACATCATGGGACCAGATTGTGTCCGCCGACAGACCCATATGCCCAACGGAGACCCTGCCGTGCGTTTTGGTAACCTCCACGCCATCCGTGGGGCGATAGAAGCTCTCGCCAGCCTCCACTCCTGCGGCATCAAAATACGCTTTAATCGTAGACCCATCAAAGCCAGACGCCGCCATGGAATCCGCGATGGCACCAATAGCCTCGCCCTCCCAACGCTTCCACGTAGCCGCCGTCATACGAGTGATGGCGACAAAGTAGGTTGAAGCGTTTGAGACGATCATCAAAACTTTGCCGCTTGCAACCTTAACGCGGTTGACGTCCCAACAAAACAGCGGGTCGGGGCAGATTCCGTACGGCGGCTGCTTGAGCTTGAGGAACTTTTGAAGCGGATTGGTGATGCCAAGCTCCATGTGAGACCTCCTGTTGGCGCGCGACTTGCACAACAGGGTAACCGAGGTAGCGGCCTCTATTCGCGCTCATGCCAAAATACCTCATCGCGAATGTACTCGCACAAATGAGGAATGCAACAGCGGACCAGCCCGTACCCAGCCGCTTCGATAACGCGCTCGCGAATAAGACTTGCCCGGTACTTGTGAACCCAGCTATCCGTTCGCCCCACGCGCACCCCAATATCTGCAACGTGCGTCACGCCCCATTCGCAAAGAGGAGGCTGTGGATCGAGGCAGCGTATTAATCGAGGCAATCTTGATGGTCCCAGTCTCTAATCCCACGAAAAGAGCACGCTGGGACATCAAAAGAACAACGGGGCCGTCGCGCACGCGACAACCCCGATAAGACAAGTTCAGCCGGCAAACGTTAACGCACTTCTCTACAGACCGTTCGCTGCAACACCCGCCTCCGCCTGATCTGCAGTAAAGCCGTCGAATACAAGCTGATCAACAAGCTGGCCATGAGAAAACGCCATGGTGTCCAAGTACGATTTCGCTTTCTTTGTAGCCTGTTCCGTCCAGTCCGCTCCAACGTTTGCCGCGGCATTGTCAGAATCCTCCACGGTAAAGCCATCAAATTGAAGTTGTGAAGATAGACCCGTTTGGGAGAAGGGCATAGTGGAAAGGTATTGCTTCGCCTTAAGTAATGCCTGTTCACCCCAATCCGCACCACAGTTGTCGGCAGCAAAAACAGCATCTTCCGTTGAGAACTGTTCATACTCGAGCTGCTTTACCAAGCCATCATGGGAAAAGGGCATGGTGGAAAGATATGTAAGCGCCTTCTCATAGGCCTGCTCCTGTGACGGAGTCATGCCTTCTGGCTTTTTGTCCTCACTCGATTCTCCGTCACCGCTTACATCTTCCTTGCTCTCAATGGGCGCAGATCCATCACCAGTCGAAGATTCAGATGAACAGCCCGCCATGCCCCCAAAAGCCAAAATCGTCCCAAGCGCAACCGCAGCAGCAATCGAACCACTCTTAACCATTGCAGTCTCCTTCCACTTACAACACAACTGCAGCTAATCTAAAGCGTAAGCGTGATTAATTTAGAGTCAATTAATTTGTTCCTTATTAAGCAGTATTATCGCCAAACGGTACTTTTCTATCTCCTATAATGCATGGCTCGCTTCCTGCAGCGATGTCTACCAGATGACCTCATTGTGATAGCAGGCCAAAACGAAGCTTAAAAGTGATTTCTAATCCCCGTCGGGAGCCACCATCACTTCGCCGCCCGGAGCTGCTCCTTCATAGTGGACGAGATGCGGCGGCTTTCAATCGCTTTCTGGATGGCCTTGCGACGGGTCCATTCGTCCAAAAGCGCAGCGTCACCCCTACGCTGCAGATACGGCAACGCAGTGGCTTCCTGCTTGGCCATGGCTTCGGCAAAGTACCACGCGCGCATCATGTCCACGTAGTAGACATCGTCCTTAGAGGCAGGCGAGCCGTCCGCGGCAGTCTGCGGCATGCGGGCGGCGGCGACCATGTCGAGAAACCGCGGGTCGAACAACTCGTCCAAAAACAAGCGCATGAGCACGCCGATGCCAAACCGGATGGTGTAGCAGCTGCCAGAAGCAAGCCAGGTCTCAACCTGCTCAAGCGTG
>DBEWRE010000053.1:0-55381 GCA_048207125.1 Collinsella sp. | reverse complement strand
GGCGTGCGGCCGCGAGCGAGAGCTGGGACAGATCGCGCCGGGCATGCTGGCGGATTTCATCGTCCTCGATCGTGACATCACCGCATACGACCCGCAGGAGATCCAGTTCGCGCAGGTGCTCGCCACCTACGTGGGCGGACGCCAGGTGTTCGAGCGATAGTTTGCGCGGTGGCGCGCGGTCGAGAGTTTCAACCTTGATACAGACGTTTGAGAAGTCGCTTTATTGGACGATGGCGCGAATATGGTTACTTGTCGCTATTACTGGTGAAGCAAAACCTAAAACAGCGCCTTTCTTGAATGTGGCTTGTACTGCAGCAAATCGCTGATATACTGTATATCGGTATAAGATATACGTAAATGATGGTGCTTTGAGAGGTGACTGAAATGGCGACGGGTGGAGTGATGGTGCGAAAGGGCTATAGCACGCAAATGAACACGCGTATTGGGGTCGAACTTAAAGCTAAGGGCGATGCGGTTTTTGCAACCTTGGGACTATCGGCTTCGGAAGCGGTTAGAAAGTTTTATGAGTTTGCAGCATCATGCGCTTCCAATCCCGGGAAGCTGGAAAATGTGCTTTCAGAATCATTTGAAGATAATGCTGCCCATGATGTAGTTGATGAAGAGACCGCGAAGCGGCTTGCTACGGTGGAGCGTGGAGCGCATCTGTACAGTGACGCATTGAGGCAGATGGGCATAGAGAGGTCATCTGCTAGTCACATCGAGTTCGTCAATCAACCTTACGCCGACCTGCGCGAAGCGGCTCTTTTGGAGGAATATTGGCTAGGAGAGGATGCATGATGAGACCCCCTTCAACTCTTCTCATAGATACGAATGTCTGGCTTGATTACTTTGATCCGGATCGCTCGGGGCATAATGCGGCGATTCTCCTTCTTGATAAGGCATGTAGGAGAGGCGTTCCGATTATGTATGCTGTGACATCGATAAAAGATGTGTTCTACATTATGGGGGCATCGCTAAAGAAAGAGGTTCGTCAAAAGGGCGAAGTCTTATTAGAAGGGCAAGCTCGCGCCATAACAGCAACGTGCTGGGGAATTGTTGAAACAATGGGCGAGCTGGGAACCCCGGTTGGGGCG
Source organism: Collinsella sp. (assembly GCA_048207125.1). Lineage (GTDB taxonomy): Bacteria > Actinomycetota > Coriobacteriia > Coriobacteriales > Coriobacteriaceae > Collinsella. Next base: position 54,287 of record DBEWRE010000053.1, on the reverse strand, counting down.
GATGTATCAGATTTCTGGCTTGCTCGTAAGTACCGTTCACTTCATTCTGATCTTGAAGATAACTTTGTCTTGGCTGCGGCGCAGCGTGTTAATGTTGACGTACTGGTTACAAATGATGCAAAGCTAATTCAGCACGCGCCAATTTGTGCGATGACCGCACAAGATGCATGCACATATCTTGAAATGGGGAGCGCGGTGTAAGCCATTGCTATTGGATTGTTTCATTGCAGATGGCGCTAAGGCAAAAGGCAGCCTTCAGGTTGAAGGCTGCCTTTCTTGTGCGCGCTGTTGGTTTATAGGGACAAGAAGCCCTGCTCAAACGCATTGGGGAACGGGAACGTACGGATTTTGGGGTTGCCGCGTTTGTCAACTCCAAGAGTCACCTCGATAGAGCCGTGTTCGCGATCGATGCTAATGACTTCGCCATAGCCAAATGCCTTATGAAAGACCGTATCTCCGGGTTCCAGCGAGTTGAGATTTTCCTCCATTATGGCAGTTGGAACTTGTAGATCGAGTTTTCGCTCCGCGGGGTATCCAGTGAGCCACCATCCCGCGCGACCCATTGTTGCCTTGTTGCCGCGGAAGGTAAATTCAAATTTCGCCCCGCGCCTGGAGAGCTTGTCCATTGTGCTATCGAGCTCTCCGCCGCCGATAACCCACAGCTCGCCACCGTTTCCGTTGCGCAAATCGGTGTATTTAAGTCCCTGCTCTTCCAGGAACTTTACAACCCAGTCGCGTTTCGAAGGCACGACGGCGGTAGGGCTGAAAGATGCATCGTCGCTCGGGGCTTTCGTCCTTTTAGCTTCAGCAGCCGTTCTGGGCTGCGAAGAGAATTCGACTGTACCAGGATCTGTTGGGGGAGTGGCGGATCCAGAGGTGTCGACGGCGCCGGTTGTCCGTATCATTCGGCCGGTTTCATCAAGCAGGGTATCCTGACGGGCCATCTCCGCGAAGTCCTCTTTGGTCAGGGAGGTGTCGAACAGGCCTACGCGTGCATCGTAGCTGTGCTTCTCGATGCCGGTGTAGGAGAGGCTCGCGTCTTCATAGCGGCGGAACTTGTACACCGCGTCGTTCATCACGGAATCGCGGAACACGCCGAGCGACACCAGCAGTTCGAAGTCCTTCACCGAGAGGCCCGTGACCTTCTTGAACAGGCCGGGTTCCAACTGCGTGATGACCTCTTTCAAGCTTTGCTCGCGATAGTCGGTAAGGTACATGAATACGGGGATGCGCGTGGCGAACTTGATCAGCTTCTCCTGGATCTGCTTGCGTTTGCTCGTGAATTCCTTCTCCTCTTCGGAGAGCTCCTTCTTCTCCTTCTTGCTGAGCTCGCCACCCTCCTTCTTGACCTTCTTGACGTGCTCGGACTTGTTGATGATGGTCTCGATGTCGTCATTCAGGCTGCGGAATCCCTCGATATTGCTGAGGGCGCGCATGGCCTCGTCGTTCTCGAGCAGGCGGCGCAGCGTATCGTTGTCCACGTTGACCAACAGGGCGCTTTCCCAACGGCGCGCCAGAAGGGTGGCGGAGGTGCCCGCCATGGCGATATCCAGGATGTCTGCCGCGTTCACCTCGCGCATGGCGCTGCCATCGTAGGCGAGCACGGGGAGGAACTTGATGAAGTCCGCGACCTTCTTCTCGGGGTTGGGCTCATCGACCGAGAGTTGGCAGCTGTAATCGGACACCATGGCGAGTGCGCGGTCGAGCGCGAAGTCGAAGACATAGCACTCCTGCTTGATCACCTGCGTGCGCCCGTCCTCATCTGGAGCGGTCCAAGGGCTTTGCACGCGGAAGGCGGTTTGGAAATACGTCTCGGGGCTCTTGAGATTGCGCAGCATGAACACGCCGGTCCACGGGCGGATGGTCACGCCGGTGGTGAGCTTGCCGCACGACAGGGTGATGGTCTTGGTGGCCAGCGGATCGCCCATGGCACGGCGCACGGGCTCGACGGCTGCAAGGCCTATGCCCGCCTCTGTGCCCGCCGCTATCAGCACGTTGTAATCGTGATAGAAGACGTTTTGGCGCTCGGCCAGCAGGTTCGCCATGGCGTGGCACGATGCCACGGTGGGCAAAAACCACAGGGTGTGCGTGAGGTTGGCGAGCAGCGCCGCGTGGCTGAAGGGCAGCACCGGCTTCTGCGCGCCCATCTTGAGCTCGTCGGTGGTGGTCTCGGCCAGCGCTCCGCGGATCAGGTCGAGCCATTTTTGCACGTAGTCCTTGTATTTGAACTGCGCCTCGGCGCCCTCGCCGGTGGCGGAGAAGAACACGTTGAGGTCGAACTCGTCGAATTCTCCCGCGCGCGCCACGCGGGTGATGGAGTCGGGCACCTTGTAGGTCATGAGGACCATGCGGGGGAGGGCCTCGTACGGATTCGGCGTAAACGGGTGCGACCGCGCCCAGTCCTGCTTGGCCTGCTGCTCGTCGGAGTAGGTCCAGTTGAAGATCTGGTCCTCGATGAACTCGCCCGAGGTGAGCGCGCGGAACGGCGTGCCCGAGAGGTAGAGGTAGCGGTCCGCCTGGATGGGCAGCCAGGTCTCATCGAGGCTGTTGCCCGCGGATGCCGCATCCACTTCCTTCTCGGTTGATTCGACGACATCGTCTTCGTCCGCCGGCTTGGCGAAGAGCTTTTGAGCGCTGTCGCGCCAGGCGCCGAAGTGGTATTCATCGAAGGCGACGAGGTCCCAGTGCTCCAGGTGGACCCACTCGTTGCGCGGTTTGATGGCGCCGGTGGCGCGGTCCACGCCCAGGAAATCCTGGAACGAGCCGAAGCATACGATGGGGCGCGCGGGGTCGCACTCCTCGTAGGCCATGGCGCCGCGCGAGACGAACTGCCAGCCCTCGAAGTCGATATGGCTCTCCAGGTCCTCGCGCCACGCGTCCTCGACGGCCGGCTTGAAGGTGAGCACGAGCACGCGCTTCATGTTCATGCGGCGTGCGAGCTGGTAGGTGGCAAAGGTTTTGCCAAAGCGCATCTTGGCGTTCCAGAGGAACTTGGGCGCATTGCGGTTGCCCGGCTGCTCGCAGGCGCGGAAGTACGCCTCCGTCTTGTTGACGGCATCGAGCTGCTCGGGGCGCATGGCGAAGTCCTCGGTGCGCTCGCGTTCGTAGCTGGTGCGGTCGCGGACCTGCAGCCATGCGTTGCGCACGTCGGCGGGCTTGCAGCGGAACCACTCGCCGTTGGGATTATCGAAGCCCATTTGCCTGAGGCGCTTATGGACCGCGTGGTCCATAAAGGAGGAGCCGTCCGTGCGCATGGCGCTTTCGGCGAACATGATCTCGTAGGGCTTGCCCTCGTCCGGCTGGATGACGGGGAACTGCTGCGCCACGCGCTTCTCGACGTCGATCTCCGTGTAGCCGACCTTGAGGAAGTTTGCGTGGTCCGGATTCTTGTCGCGATACGCGTAGATGGAAGGGCGGACCTCCGGACGCGCGGGGAAGAAAGTGGGGTTACTCATTGCCGCTCCTGCTCTCTCCGATTTCGCAGATGCGACTTTGGATCAGCTCAATCTCCTCATTAGATAGTCCCCACTCCTTCTGCAGCATCTCATCGGTGTAATTCCCAGAGTATCTTTTCAGGGAGGGGATAAAGCAGTAGTTCTTTTTCGTTACGTGCTGGGATACCACTGTCTGAAGTAGCAGGAAGCGAACGGTCTTTGTGAAGATGTAGGACCTAAAGGAAAGCGTTTCCTCTTCAGAGTCGAATGCGCCCAGGACAATGTACGATTCGGTGCAGCATTCTCCCGGTTTGGCAATTCTAGTATTTCCTTCGTAGAAGAATGCGACTGGCTTAGAGAAATCCGTTTGACCCGCAATAGGGGCGGGGGGTGCTAACAGCTTCCATTTGTTGAGCAAGCGGAACTGATCGGAGATGTCGGTTGGGTCGGCATAGCTTTTTCCGATGCGTTGTATGAAGTGACAGGGGACGCCCGAGGTCCTCGGCTGATAATTTGTCGGTAGTCCAAACGGCTTACGCGATGAAACGAATTCCGATAGATAGGGATTGCCGTTATTCCATTCCTGTACTTTATGAATAATGTCCACCGCTACGCTATCGCGGATAAAGATGTCAAATTCATCGAGCTTGCGTATTGATACTTTTGCTTGTTTGCTTGAAATAGTTGTAACCTCACATGGTCCTTGCGAGTCTCGTTCCCAGAGGAAATAACAAATCCCGCCTGCGATATCTACTCCATGAAAAACATCATTGGAATTGCCGTAATCAACCAGTTTGCGAATGTGGTGGTCCGAGAGCATCTCTTGCCTGAAGTCGCTTAGCCCCTTCCCGCCGGCGAACCATCGGGCTGGAATAATTAGGCTGAGATATCGAGGTTTTAGCTTTTTCGCTTGACTGACAAAATGCTGATAAATTGGTTTGGCGCTCGCGCCGTTTCCTCCATCGCTCAACTGATACGGCGGGTTTCCGACGATCACATCGAACTTCATATTCAAAATCCTTTCCGGATCGTCGGCGTGGATGAATTCGTACGCATGGGTTTCGAGTGCGGCGTCACGGTCGTATTCGGCGTTGCTCGCACCGCAGTATTTGCAGCGGTTGTTCACCCACGTGTGCTGGATGGTGCGGTGGCGCACGTTGCCCTCGGAGCTGTCGAACTCCGCAACGCTGAAGCGCCCGTTGGGAAACTTGCTGCAGTACAGGCTGCGGCGCGCCAGCAGGCTCGTGAGTTCGGTGATCGCGATGCCAAAGAGTTGCTCGTGCATGATGTGTTCGACGCGTTCCTGCAGGTCGGGGTACACGTGCTCAAGCCCCTTGATGAACCGCTTGGCCGCTTCGCGCAAAAACACACCCGATTTACAGCATGGGTCCAGGATCTTGATGGCGGGGTCGCTCCAGATTTCAGACGGCAACATGTCCAATACGTCGTTGGCGAGCTCCGGCGGCGTGAAGACCTCGTCGTTGCTCAGGTTCGCCAAGCAGGTCAAGACGTCGGGGTTGTACGCCTTCTCAAGCAGGCTAGGCATAGCGCTGCACCTCCCAGTAATTGGTGAGGGGGTATTCCTGTATCGCGGAGGGGATATAGGCATCGATTTCGGAGTCGTACTCCCAGTCCGTATGCGTTCGGATGCCGCCCTCATTTGCCTCGTCAAAGGAAAAGAGGGATAGGGTCTCGCCCATATTGGTGTTGCCGTCCAGCAGCTCGCTTAGCAAGAAGTCGCGTCGCTTCACCTTGTCGCCCGTTACAAGCGACCACTCGGCAAAAGTGATGGGGTTTCCGTTGGAGTCTTTGAGTGTGAGGGCATCTCCGCACAGGATGTTCTTGTTCAGCAGGTATCGAACTGCATCGAGGAACGCTTCGTCTGGGTTCTTGATTGCTCGACTTGCTTCCGATTCGACAATCTCGAACAGTCGGGCACGGCATTCCTGTGCGTTGTCCTCAAGAATGTCGACGCCGTATAGGCTGCTTACGGCCACGAAGGCGTAGCGCATGTAGTCATCGGGGTTTTTCTTGTATTGCTGGCTAACAGTGGCGAGTTTGCGTCGCAGCACCTCGGCAAGGAAATTGCCGTTGCCACAGGCGGGCTCCAGAAAGCGGGACTCGATGCGTTCGGTCTCCTGCTTGACCATATCGAGCATTGCGTTGACTTCACGCTCGTTTGTGAAGACCTCTCCGTGCTCCTGCACGCGCTGTCGAGATTTGACTTGCCGAGCCATAAAAGCAAACTCCGAAGACGTTGTGGAATATAATCCACATCAGTCTAACCCCGAAATCAAATCTGTGGAGTATAAACCTCAAAACGGAATCTGTTCGTCAATACGATTGCAGTCATGAAGACAGGCAATGCGTACATATCCATCTACAGGGTCATTGGTATCAATGCCGCTAGGATTCGCGAGCAGAAGGGCAAGTCCCAGGTGTTTGTGGCGGATCGAGCGGGCGTTGACAGATCTGCCTTGAATAAATTCGAAAGCGGAAAATACAATCCTTCAGTTGAGTGGCTCTGCAAGCTTGCCGACGGCCTGGATGTTCCGGTGATTGAATTCTTTTCGGGATTGGAAAAGGCATCTCCCGGCGATATAGCCAAGTCCATCCCTACCGTCAAAGCGGAATAGCGCGGTGCAGGATACTGCCCTTACTCTTGATATCAATTCAATATGCATCGAGTTTGGAAACATAGGGTCCACTTGATATTCGACTCGATTTCGATGGAGATGCCCAGTTGGCTCAACATTTTGCGTCCATTACTGGTGCAGGGAACTTGTGTGCCTGTTGGCGCTCAAGAAATCTAAGTGCCAATTAATAAGATTTTTTGCTATTGCGTTGTATAACTTCCAATTGCTGGGTACTATTCAGGGCGTACGAAAAATCGTAAGGGTTCGCATGGCACATAAAACCGTGCGACGAGTTAGGAGGAACACCTCATGCTTAAGCCTCTTGGTGACCGCGTTCTTGTCAAGCCCGACGCAGCAGAGCAGAAGACCGCTTCCGGTCTGTACATCGCCAGCAACGCCCAGGAGAAGCCGCAGCGCGGCGAGATCATCGCCGTGGGCGCCGGCAAGGTTGGCGAGAACGGCGAGCGCCTGCCCATGGACGTCAAGGTTGGCGACGTGGTGATCTACGGCAAGTTCGGTGGCAACGAGGTCAAGGTCGACGGTGAGACCTACCTGCTCATGCGCGCCGACGACATCTACGCCGTGGTCGAGTAACTTCTCTAGCACTCCTCGTCCAAAAACGCGGATCGATGATCGATGGTCCGCGAGTCCCGCTTTTATTTCTAATGAACGTTTTCCTTATTGGAGGAATCTAAAATGGCAAAGAACATTACGTTCGACACCGACGCTCGCGCCAAGCTCGCCAAGGGCGTCAACACCCTGGCAGACGCCGTTACCGTTACCATGGGCCCCAAGGGACGCTACGTCGCCCTGCAGCGCTCCTTTGGCGCTCCCACCATCACCAACGACGGCGTTTCCGTCGCTAAGGAGATCGAGCTCGAGGATAACATCGAGAACATGGGCGCCCAGCTGGTGAAGGAGGTCGCCACCAAGACCAACGACACCGTGGGTGACGGCACCACCACCGCGACCCTGCTTGCCCAGGCCATCGTGAACGACGGTCTTAAGAACGTCGCCGCCGGCGCTAACCCGCTGGCCATCCGCCGTGGTATCGACAAGGCCGTCAACGCCGCCGTCGCTGAGATGAAGAGCCTAGCCAAGCCGGTCGAGACCAAGGAGCAGATCGCTTCCGTTGGTACCATCTCCGCTGGCGACCCCGAGGTTGGCGCCAAGATCGCCGACGCTATGGACGTTGTGGGCAAGGACGGCGTCATCACCGTCGAGGATTCCCAGACCTTCGATATCACCATCGACACCGTCGAGGGCATGCAGTTCGACAAGGGCTACGTCTCCGCGTATTTCGTTACCGATAACGACCGCATGGAGGCCGTGATGAAGGATCCCTACATCCTCATCACCGACCAGAAGATCTCCAACGTTCAGGACATCATGCCCGTTCTCGAGGCTGTCTCCCGCGCTGGCAAGGGCCTGCTCATCATCGCCGAGGACATCGACGGCGAGGCTCTGCCCACCCTGGTCCTCAACAAGATCCGCGGCGCTCTGAACGTCTGCGCCGTCAAGGCCCCCGGCTACGGCGATCGCCGCAAGCGCATGCTCGAGGACATCGCTATCCTCACCGGCGGCCAGGCCGCTCTGGACGAGCTGGGCATCAAGGTTGCCGACATCACCGCTGAGATGCTCGGTACCGCCAAGTCCGTTACCATCACCAAGGACAACACCACCATCGTCGATGGTGCTGGCTCCAAGGAGGACATCGCTGCTCGCGTCGCCGCTATCAAGGGCGAGATGGAGCACACCGATTCCGAGTTCGACCGCGAGAAGCTCCAGGAGCGTCTGGCCAAGCTCTCCGGCGGCGTCGCCGTCATCAAGGTTGGTGCTGCTACCGAGACCGAGCTCAAGGAGATCAAGCACCGCGTCGAGGACGCCCTGCAGGCTACCCGCGCTGCCGTCGAGGAGGGCATTGTCGCCGGTGGCGGCGTCGCCTTCATGGACGCTCTGCCCGCGCTGAACAACATCGAGGTCTCCGACCCCGAGGAGCAGATCGGTATCGACATCATCAAGAAGGCCCTGACCGCTCCTGTGGCCACTATCGCCAAGAACGCCGGCTACGAGGGTGCCGTCATTGTCGACAAGGTCTCCGAGCTGCCCGCTGGCGAGGGTCTCAACTCTGCTAACGGCGAGTGGGGCAACATGATCGAGATGGGCGTCCTGGATCCCGTCAAGGTCACCCGCACCACCCTGCAGAACGCCGCTTCCGTGGCTTCCCTGATTCTCATCACCGAGGCCACCGTTACCGACGTTCCCAAGAACACCCAGCTTGAGGATGCCATCGCGGCTGCTACCGCTGGCGCCCAGGGCGGCGGCATGTACTAATCCGCCGGCTCACGCTGACTCTTAAGGCCCCGGAGGGTTCCCTAAAGCGATTGCTTTGGGAGTGCCCTCCGGGGCCTTTTTGCGTTTGGACGAGGTATGGTCGAGCGGATGCGCGGCCGCTGCGCGGGCGGTCCTCGTCCAAATGGTCTGGGCCAAGTTGGTGAGGTGGGCACGCTGAAGCTATCGTGCTAAAGTCGGAAAATCATGAATGGAAATGTCGGAAAAACAGTAATGAAACTATCGGAAAATCTATAATCAAACTATCGGAAAATCTATAATGGCAAGTAACGCACCAGCTTGAGGAGGGCATATGGCATCTACGGGCATTGTTCCGGAAGGTTATCTACCTCGCATTGTCGACCGACAGGTTGAGCGATATCTCGGCATTTTTGGCGCCGTTGAAATCGCGGGAACAAAATGGTGCGGGAAGACCTGGACCGCTTTGCGTCACGGTGCGAGCGTGAGCTATGTGGACGATAACGTGTCGCTCGCACAAGCTGACCCCACGCTGATGACGCTGGGAGAGCGTCCCCATGTTATTGATGAATGGCAGCTTGCTCCTCATATTTGGGACGCCGTACGCAGGAGCGTTGACCGCGAGCGCGGGCTGAGGGGCGGATGGATTCTTACGGGATCGTCGACGCCGATAAGTCGTGAAACAAAGAAAGACGAGGCGCCTAGCCACAGCGGGGCCGGGCGAATCGGTCGCATTCGTATGCATCCTATGACGCTGGCAGAGAGCGGGGATTCTTCGTGCGCCGTATCGCTGTCGGGGCTGTTTGAAGGTAATTTTGAACCAGGCGTCTCGCCCAACGATACGTCCAAGCTCATTGAGATCTGCTGCAGGGGAGGGTGGCCCGAGGCGGTTGATATGGAGGCGGCGGATGCTCAGACGCTGGCTCGCGAATATTTAAGGCTTTTCTATACCGAGAGCGCGCCCAGGGCAGGGAAGGACGGCGAGGTGACGTCTCGTTTGGTTGGCTCCCTTGCGAGGAACCTCGGTCAAGCGGTGACCTATAGAACCATCATTGGGGATATGTATGGAGAGGAGCATGACCCCGCCTCTCTTATGTCCGACCAAACACTAGCATCTTACCTTGCGTTTCTTAAGGCCTCTTACTTGATGGACGAGATTCCCGGATGGGTGCCGCCCGCGAGATCTCGCAAGCGGTTGGCGACAAAGCCCAAACGGTACCTGGCAGATCCGTCGCTTTCCGCCGCGCAGCTTGGCGTGGGGCCCAGCGCCTTGTTTAAAGACTGGCAGACGTTTGGCCTTCTGTTCGAGTCGCTTTGCATGCGCGATTTGATGGTTTATGCACGCTCGCTTGTGGATGTGGGATTTGAACCGGTTCGCTATTACCGCGATGACACCGGTCTTGAGGCCGATGCCATTGTTGAGCTTGCGGACGGCCGTTGGGCTGCGTTTGAGTTCAAGGTAAGCGAGGACAAGGTGCAGGATGCCGTCGAGAATCTGCTGCGGTTGAAAAAGAAGCTATGCGAAAACAAAGGCTCCCAAACGCGCGAGCCAGAGTTTCTCGCCGTAATCACCGGCATCTCAACGTATGCACGGCAGACCCCGGAGGGCGTTTACGTTATTCCTATTCGAGCGCTTACGGCGTAGTTACGGACGCTGCGTTCTGGTTACCGTTGAGTACTCAGAGAAGAATTCCGGGCGCTGATGGGTCTCGGTGTATTCGAGCATAAGCCCCTCGGTATCAAAGGTGTGGCTGCGCATGACGGCGACGGCGTTGAAGCCGCCCAGGTCTATGTTGTCTTGGTCCGCCTGTGTGGCCGCCTCAACGGTGATGATGCGTCTGCTTGTGGCTATGCCCAGGCCCAGTTCGCCCTCAAGGTATTTGTAGATGCCGTGCTCGACGAGCTCTGGCGTAAGGCCGGATGCGATTGACTCTGGAATATAGCTATCATCGGTCGACACGGCCTGTCCGTCTGCGCAGCGAGAGCGAAGCGCCCTTACCAGTTTGGTGCCAGCGGGAAAACCAGTGAGCTTTGCTAGATTCTCGTCCGCTGTCACGCGGTCCAGCGCCAGGCAGCGGGTGCTAGCGGTAAAGCCCAGGCGCGCCGCCATTTCCCCAAACGTCTCGAGGCCGTCGTAGCCGCGGGTTACATCGAGCGATGGATCGCGGATCACGCGCACGCCCTTGCCCTGCTGCGATTGCACGTAGCCATCTGCGGCAAGCTGTGCCAGCGCGCGGCGCACCGAGCTGCGCGAGCAGGAATACGAGGCGGTGAGCTCGTTTTCAGAGGGGAGAAACGCGCTGTAGGCGATATCTCCTGCCTCGATACGGTTCTTTAGGTCCAGGTAGATTTCCTGGTAGACGGACTTGGCCATGGCTCCTCGTTCGGATGGTGTTGAAGCGGCATTCACTATTACAACGTATATACCAACTTGTACGAATATGCTAGCCCCTCACGTTGCATGGATTAGATTGCCGCGTGTGATGACGTGAAAAACGTTCACGGGCATATCCCTACCGTTCACGGGAACTCGTCCTATGCGCGTTGACTTGTACGTACAAGTGGCTGATTATGTAGTCACTCACTTGTACGAACAAGTATGACCGCACGGCGCCGGCGGTGTTCGAAGGGTGGGGGCGGTAGCTCCGCACAAGAGGGGAAATATGAGGGGAAAGGAATTCCCTGCCATGATGCAGAAGATTCAGAAGTTTGGAGGTGCGATGTTTACCCCGGTCATGCTGTTCGCGTTTGCGGGCGTTGTGATCGGATTCGGCACGCTCTTCACTACCGAGGTCATCTTTGGGCCTCTCGCCGCGCCGGGAACCATGTGGTACGGCGTATGGAACGTCATCCTTCAGGGTGGTTGGACCGTCTTTAATCAGCTGCCGCTGCTGTTCGCCGTCTCGTTGCCCATTGGTTTGGCGAACAAGCAGAACGCGCGTTGCTGCATGGAGGCGCTCGTTGGCTACCTTACCTTCCAGTACTTTGTGAATACCATGCTTTCGCAGTGGGGCGGCTTCTTTGGCGTCGACTTCGCCGCGGAGGTTGGAGGCACGTCCGGCTTGGCCATGATCGCCTCCATCAAGACGCTCGACATGGGCATGATCGGCGCCCTGGCGGTTTCCGGCATCATCATCGCCATCCACAACAAGTTCTACGAAGTGGAGCTTCCCGAGTGGTTGGGCGTGTTCGCGGGCTCCACGTTTGTCTACATCATCACCTTCTTCGTGATGATCCCCGTGGCGTTTGCCGCCTGCCTTTTGTGGCCGCATGTTCAGGACGGCATCCGCGCCTTCCAGGGCTTTGTTGCCACTACCGGCACGTTGGGCGTAGGCGTGTTCGCCTTCCTCGAGCGCACGCTCATTCCGTTTGGCTTGCATCACCTTATGTATAGCCCGTTCTACTACGACAACGCCGTTGTCGACGGCGGTATCTACACCGCTTTCGCTACCGCGCTGCCCCAGATCGCCGCTTCCACCGACTCCCTCAAGGAGCTCGCTCCCTACGCGGCCTTCACCTGCTCCAGCTGGTCCAAGATCTTTGGCTGCCCGGGCATCGCGCTTGCGTTCTACGCCACCGCCAAGCCCGAGAAGAAGAAGGAGCTGCTGTCGCTGCTCATTCCCATCACCCTGACCGCCATCTTCTGCGGCGTGACCGAGCCGATCGAGTTCACCTTCCTGTTCATCGCGCCCCCGCTGTTCATCGTCCATTGCGTGCTTACCGCCTTGCTCGCCATGGCCATCAACATGGTTGGCTGCGTGGGCGTGTTCGCCGGCGGCCTTATCGAGATCAGCTCGCTGAATTTCATTCCGCTCATGGCAAATCACTGGCAGCAGTACGCCATGACCCTGGTTGTGGGTCTTGTGTTCACCGCTATCTGGTTTGTGGTCTTCCGCTTCCTCATCGTCAAGTTCGACTTCAAGACCCCTGGTCGCGAGGACGATGCAGAGCAGGTTAAGTTCCACAGCAAGGCAGAGTACCGCGCTGCCAAGAATGGCGAGCTCGCTTCTGGTAACGGCGTCGAGGTGGACGAATCCGATCCCTACGCCGTCATGGCGGCAGCGGTTCTGGAGCTTTTGGGCGGCGCCGACAACATCGTCGACGTGACCAACTGCGTGACCCGTCTGCGCGTCAACGTGAAGGACGAGACCCTGGTTGCAGACGACCCCGATTTCAAGAGCATCGGCACCAGCGGCATCGCCAAGAACGGCAAGGGCATGCAGGTCATCATCGGCCTCAAGGTGCCCAAGGTCCGCGATCGCTTCGAGGCCCTGCTCTAAGGCTACGTCCAAGTCAGCACCAACACATCGCTTGCATTGCTTTTGGTATCAATCGGGCGCCGCATGTGGCCGCGACGGCGCCCTTTCAAAAACCCTGCGGCCGGATCCAGGAGGGATCAACCATGGCTAAGTCCAGCTACGCAGTAACCATCGCCGGCGGCGGTTCCACCTTCACCCCGGGCATCGCCCTTATGCTGCTCAAAGAGCACGACCGCTTCCCGGTGGACAAGGTCATCTTCTACGATAACGACGCCGAGCGCCAGGAGATCGTCGCCAAGGCCTGCGAGATCTACTTCAAGGAGAACGCTCCCGAGCTCGACTTCTCCTACACCACCGACCCCGAGGAAGCCTTCACCGGCATCGACTTCGTCCTCGCCCACATCCGCGTGGGTAAGTACGCCATGCGCGAGCTGGACGAGAAGATTCCGCTGAAATACGGTTGCGTTGGCCAGGAGACCTGCGGCGCGGGCGGCATCGCCTACGGCATGCGCTCCATCGGCGGCGTCATCGAGATCTTGGACTACATGGAGAAGTACAGCCCCAACGCCTGGATGCTCAACTACTCCAACCCCGCGGCCATCGTCGCCGAGGCCTGCCGCGTGCTGCGCCCCAACTCCAAGATCATCAACATCTGCGACATGCCCATCGACCTTATGGACAAGATGGCCGTCATGTGCGGACTCAATGACCACCGCGACCTGCAGTACAGCTACTACGGCCTGAACCACTACGGCTGGTTCACCAAGATCTTCGACAAGCAGGGCAACGACCTTATGCCCCAGATCAAGGAGCACATGGCAAAGAACGGCTACCTGGACGGCATTGTGCACGAGCCGGGCAAGGAGCAGCATGTTGAGGAGAGCTGGGTCCACACCTTTGGCAAGGCAAAGGACGTCTATGCCATCGATCCGGAGACCATCCCCAACACCTATCTCAAGTATTACACCTTCCCGGACTACGTGGTGGAGGAGTCCAACCCCGAGTACACCCGCGCCAACGAGGTTATGGACGGCCGCGAGAAGAAGGTCTTCGGCGCTTGCCGCAAGGTGATCGAGACCGGTACCGCCGAGGGCGCCGGCTTCGAGGCGGATGCTCACGCCACCTACATCGTCGACCTGGCGTGTGCGCTTGCCGAGAACACCGGAGAGCGCTTCCTGCTCATCGTCCCCAACGACGGAGCCGTCTCCAACTTCGACGAGACCGCTATGGTCGAGGTGCCCTGCATCGTGGGTTCCAATGGCTACGAGAAGATCTGCCAGGGCAAGGTTCCCCAGTGGCAGAAGGGCATGCTCGAGCAGCAGGTCTCCGTTGAGAAGCTTGTTGTCCAGGCGTGGGTCGAGGGCAGCTACCAGAAGCTGTGGCAGGCGCTGACGCTTTCCGCCACCATACCTTCCGCCAAGGTCGCCAAGCAGATCCTGGACGATCTTATCGAGGCCAACAAGGACTACTGGCCGGTTCTCAAGTAATCAAAAAGCTTACGGCCGCGGCGGACGTATGAGCCGCTGCGGCACCCACCAGCGGGGGCGCGCTGCCGTATAGAAGGGGGACGGCGGCGCGCCCCGTGTGCAATCGAGCGCGAAAGGCGGAAATAGACGTGGCAAAGAAGACGAAGTCCCAACTGGCGGCTGCAGGTACCAAGATGGATCCCGCCCGCGCCGCGGTTGCGGATGCCGGGGGAGTCGCGGCGGATGGCCGTTTGGGCAAGGACGGCTGCGATTGGCATCTGGCGCCCTTGGACCAGGAGAACCTGTCGCGTCGCGAGCAGCTGACCGCGCGGATCTTCACCACGGTCCAAGTTGTTCTGTGCCTGGTCTTGGTCGCTACGGTGGCTTCGCTTTCCATGGCGGGAACGGGCCTTTCTGCCGACGGCTTGCAAGAGGCGTTCTCCTCCAACCCCGCCATGACGGTGAGCTTCCTGAGCGCGTGCGCGCAGCCGTTCATCGCGTACCTGGTGCGCTTGGTCCGCCGGCATTACGTGGCGGGCGATGCGGGCTACGCTGCGGCGAACCTCATCGTCCTGCTCTGCGCCGAGATGATGCTGCAAAGCATGGTGGGCATCGTCGCCATGGCGATCTTGCTGTGGCGCGTGTGGCGCCGCGGCTCCCAGGTGATGGGGGACTGGAGGCGCGGGCGCGGCGTCGCCGGTGTGCTCGCCGATGTATCCGGGTCTGTCGTCGTGCTCGCGCTGGCGGTCGTGTGCCTGTTCGCTTCCACGCGTATCGCGATGTAGGCGCTGGCATCCGTCTGTTCGCGGGTGCGCTGCCGGGCTGGGCGTGTGGCCGAGCTGGGCGTGCGGCCGGGCTGAGCGTGCGGCCGGGCTGGGCGTGCGGCCGAGCTGGGCGTGCGGCCGGGCTGGGCGCTCGCCGCATTCGGTCGCTTGGGTTTGTTTGGACGAGTTTTTTCAATCGAGGGCTAATCGCGAAGCCAGGGGGTATGACAAAAGGGGACTGTCAATAGGAAAACGGATAGGGAAGTGGTACGTATGGGGCACGATCTGCGCGGTGGGTCCGCGGCTGCGCTTGACGCGAGCGGGCAAAAGACCGAAGGCGCGCGACCACAGCCACCTTCCGTGATCCGAATGGTCGCGGGCGTTCTTGCGGGCTGCGTCCTGGGGTTTGCCCTGGGCATGGGCTCATGGGCGCTCTTGTCCTTGGTGCAGGCTCTGATTTTCGTGGTATGGTCGCCCGTGGAAAGCGGCTTTGCGCCCCCCTTGGCGGTTGTGCTCGCCTGTGCCGGCGGCGGCGCCGTGCTGGCTTGGCTAAACGGTCGGTTCCATAGCGCTCCGCAACCTATGGCGCAGGTGGTAGCCCAGACCAAGGAAAATGGTTGCTACGACCTCGACCACCCCGTTGCCGCCCTGGGCTCCTTCCTCATGCCGCTGGCTTTTGGCGCGCCGCTTGGCCCCGAGGCCGGGCTTTCGGGATTTCTCGCCGCGGGCGGAATGGCTATCTCTCGCGCGCTTCATAGGGTTGTTTTCGGCAGGACCGGCAGCGACAGGCGCTTTGGCCGAGGTCAGGCGGCTGTGCTCGCCGTCTCGGGGGTTCTCGGCACGCTTTCAGGCGCTAAGGTCTGGAACATCGTATCTGGACGAGAAGGGATTCCGCGCCTGCCGGTGGTCGAGTTTTCAGTTGACGCCCTGCTGTGGCTCGTGCCCCTTTCCGTGCTGGGCATGTCCCTTTCGTGGGTGCTGAGGCATAGCGACTCGGTGGCTTGCAGGGTGGCGGCGCGGATTCCGTGCAGCGATGGGGCGAAAGCCGCTTTATGCGGAGCCGCCATCGCCTTGGTGTCGATGGCGCTCCCGTTGGTTTTGTATGCGGGGACCGAGCAGCTTCCCGCGCTCATGGAAAACCCCGCGGCGCACGCCCCGCTGGAGCTTGTCGCGACCTCTCTTGTGAAAATCTGCCTTCTGTCTTTATGCTTGCATTTTGGATGGGAGGGCGGCCCGTTTTTCCCGCTGATCTTTAGCGCCGCGTGCTGCGGCGTGGCGGTCTCCCAGCTCGCCGGCGTCGATGTGGTGCTGGCGGTCACGGTGTTCTCCGCTGCCTTGGTGGGGCGCTTTACGCGCAAGGTCGGCCTCTCGCTCGTGGTGATGGCGCTGATCGTCCCCGTTCGCGGTCTCATGTGGACGATCGTGCCGTTGGCAGCGGGCGCAATGCTTCCCACGGTTGATGAGCTCTGGTCAAGTTGGCGCCAATCTCGGTTGGATGTCGCGTGAGCCTTTTGGGGCTGGCGGCGGTGCCAAATGGCGGTGTGGAGGAGTAGACTCGAGGTATGTCTCATGGGCGCGGGGCATTTGGGGCTTCGCGCCTTTTGTTGGAAAGGAGCATCTGGATTATGACGAAGATCGCGGTTTTGGGCGGCGGCAACGGTGCGCATGCGGCTGCGGCTGATCTCGCGCTGAGGGGCTTCGAGGTCAACATGTATGAGGACGAGCGCTTCGCCTCCAACATGCAGCAGGTGTTCGACACCCAAGAAATCGAGCTCTCCGGCGCCGCGGGCACCGGTACGGCAAAGCTCGCCATGGTCACGAGCGACCTCGCCGCCGCCATCGAGGGCGTGCGCGTGATCCTGGTCGCGGTGCCCGCCTTCGCGCACGGCGCATACGCCGCCAAGCTCGCAGAGGTCGTCGCGCCCGGTCAGATCGTAGTCGTGCTGCCGGGTACGTTCGGCTCGCTCATGTTCTGGAAGGCGTTCAAGGAGCACGGCGTCGAGGACGTCTGCGTGGCGGAGACCCATACCCTGCCGTATGCCACGCGCTTGCTCGGCCAGGGCAAATCCCTTGTGATGAGCCGCTTCGACCCGTTGAAGGTCGGCGTCATGCCCGCCTCCCGCACCGATGAGGTCATCGCGGCGCTCGATGGCGTCTTCCCCGGCATCGAGGCCGTGGAGAGCGTCGTCGCATGCGGCCTGTCCAGCCTGAACCCGATCATCCATGTTCCGGGCTGCATCCTAAACGCCGGTCGCATCGAATATGCCAAGGGCGATTTCCACTTCTACACCGAGGGATTCACCGATTGCGTCGCCCGTCTCACCGAGGCGATCGACGCCGAGCGCATCGCGCTGCTCGACGCCATGGGCTACTCGTCCGACATCGCGGCGCACGGTATCGGCGGCGCGGTCGAGACCGATTCAATCAGGGAGGCGATCGCCGGAGACCCAAACTTCGCCAAGATCACCGGCCCCGCGAATCTTCAGAACCGCTACTACTCTGAGGACATCCCCTACGGCATCGCGACATGGGCAAAGCTCGCCCGCCTCATCGGCGTGCCCACGCCCGTGATGGACTCCCTGGTGAGCCTGGGCGGCGTGCTGCTCGAGAGCGATTGCTGGGAGGGCGGCCGCTCCATGGCGGAGCTCGGCATCGACGACATGGGGCTCGACGCTCTGCGCGCCTACCTTGTCGAGGGCTAGCGACCGCTATCGATGCAAATCGAACCCAAGGCCCCGGAAGGGCTTCCAAGTACACCCGACGCCCGCGCGGCGAAGCGTGCTTCAAGGAGGCCCTCCGGGGCCTTTGTCTTTTGGACGAGCATGCGATGCGAAGCGCTTGGGTGGCGTCTGCGCAACCGGTGGCGCAGACGCGTCCCATCATCGTCCAGAGAATCCATGCCTTCACGCCATGCCGGCATCGCATTGGGCGAGAGTGCTCTACACTAGTACCTTGCTCTGCGCAGACGCCTTGCGCGGGGCGGATACGCTACTAGCATGTGCTCAGGGGAGGGAAAGCGCCATGGCGCAGAATCACGACCTGTTTGACGACCTTATCGATATCAGCAAGGGGCTTGGGGCCCTTAAAGACCCGCTAGGCGGGGTGACCGATGCGCTGATGGGCGCCGCTTCGCCCGATGCGCCGCATTGGAACCCGGCGGATTACAAGGAGCGCCCGCGTGCCAACACCATTCCGTGCATGGTGTGCAAATACGACAAGAGCTCGTGCACCAAGTGCCTGGATGCCTGCCCCGTCGAGGCGATCGACATCGAGGACGGCGGTATCGAGATCTTGGACACCTGCCGCAAGTGCGGCCTGTGCGCAGCCGCATGCCCCACTGAGGCCTTTGTGTCGCCGCGCATCCAGCCCAAGAAGCTCTACGATGCCATCGCCGCTGCAGCAGCCGCGCACGAGACGGCCTACGTTACCTGCACGCGCGCCCTGCGCCGTCTGCCGCGCGAAAACGAGGTTGTGCTCGCGTGCGTGGGCGACGTGACGCCCGAGGTATGGTTCTCCGTGCTGGCTGACTACCCCAACGTGAGCGTGTACCTGCCGCTGGATATCTGCACCAACTGCCGCAACACCACCGGCGAGGAGATGCTGGGAGAGGCTATCGCCACGGCAGAGGAATGGAGCGGCGTCGGCATGGGCCTTGAGGTCGAGGCCAAGGACCTCAAGTGCGCCAAGCGTCGCGAGTACGAGCGCAAGGAGTTTATGGACAACATCATGCGCTCCACCGGCCTGGCCGTCTCCAAGCTCAACCCCGCCACGGCCGCTCTGGCATCGGTGAGCCAGCGTCTGAGGGCGCATTCGCAGCAGATCACCAACCTTGAGCGCACCCTCAACAAGGCGTGCGGCACCAACACGCAGAAGCGCCGCCGCATCCTTATGCAGAAGAACCAGCTGCTGCTCTCCACGCTGCAGGCGCATCCGGAGCTCGCCGAGAACGTGCGCGTGACGCGTCCGGAGTGCGATTTCTCCAAGTGCACCATGTGTGGGGAGTGCGTTGCCATGTGCCCCACCTTTGCGTGCGACCTCAAGGGCGCCGGCCGTTTCACCCTGGAATCCACCTATTGCGTGGGCTGCGGCCTGTGCGCGGAGGTGTGCCCGGACCACGCCATAACCATGGTGGAGACCGACGCCGCCGAGCTCATCGTCCCGGACCCCGAGGAGGAAAAGCGCGCCGTCGAGGCCGAGAAGGCCAGGCAGGAGGCGCTCAAGGCGAAGGAAGAGGCGAAGAAGAAGCTCTCCGCAGCCCTGGATAAGGTGGAGAAGCTGGCCGACTAGCAGGGTATAGCTGCACGAAAACGCATGCACGTGCGGTACAATGAACTGTTGACTATCAAGCGCGCCGCGACATGGGTGAGAATCTGGTCGCGGCGCGGCTTTTTCGTTGCAAGGAGTATTCATGGCACTTTCCATCGGCATCGTGGGCCTGCCCAACGTGGGCAAGTCGACGCTCTTCACCGCCCTCACCAAGAAGGGCGGCCTTGCCGCTAACTATCCGTTTGCCACCATCGATCCCAACGTCGGCATCGTCGACGTTCCGGACGCGCGCCTGCAGCAGCTGGCGGACATCGTCCACCCCGGCCGCATCGTCCCCGCGACCGTCGAGTTCGTTGACATCGCAGGCCTGGTCAAGGGCGCTGCCGCCGAGGGCGCGGGCCTGGGCAACCAGTTCTTGGCGAACATCCGCGAGTGCGACGCCATCTGCGAGGTCGTTCGCTACTTCAAGGACCCGGACGTCATGCGCGAGGTCAACCATACCGGCGACTTCGTTGACCCGGCGAGCGACGCCGAGACCATCATGACCGAGCTTATCCTGGCGGACATCCAGACCCTCGAGAAGCAGCTGCCCAAGTTGGAGAAGGAAGCCAAGCGCGACAAGGCCCTGGTTCCCAAGCTCGAGATCGCCAAGCGCTTGGTCGACTGGCTCAACGAGGGCAACCGCGCCGCCGCCCTGGATATGACGGACGAGGAGCGCGCTGCCGCTAAGGGACTGTTCCTCCTCACCATGAAGCCCATGCTCTACGTCGCCAACGTGGACGAGGACGAGCTGACCGCCGAGTTTGATCCCATCGACGGCGTCACGCCCATTCCCATCTGCGCCAAGGTTGAGGCCGAGCTTTCCGAGTTGGAGCCCGAGGAGGCTGCCGAGTACCTGGCCGATCTGGGCCTTGAGCACTCCGGTCTCGAGACGCTGGCCCAGGCGGCCTACAAGCTGCTTGGCCTGCAGAGCTTCTTTACTGCCGGCGAGATGGAGGTCAAGGCCTGGACTGTGCGCCAGGGCGCGACCGCCCCGCAGGCTGCCGGCGTGATCCACACCGATTTCGAGCGGGGCTTCATCAAGGCCGAGACCATCGCGTATGACGACTACGTCGAGCTGGGCGGCGAGCAGGGCGCCAAGGCCGCCGGCCGTCTGCGCATGGAGGGCAAGGACTACGTCATGCATGACGGCGACGTCGTGCACTTCCGTTTCAACGTGTAGGCCGCGCCTCCGCGTCGCCAGATGGCGGCACGGTGCGAGCAAGCCTAAAGGGGAGAGAGGACCCGCATAGATGTTTAAATATGGAAAGAAAGCCGGCATCATGTCGATCGCGCTGATCGTCCTTGCCGTGGTGCCCCTGATCACGGCGGCGCTCTTCGTGCCGCAGATGCCCGAGCAGGTTGCGATGAAGGTCTCCCAATCCGGCGAGGTTTTGCGCTGGGGCGGCCGCTACGAGATGTTCGTCGTGCCCGTTTTCGCCGTTCTGCTGGGTATGGCCACCTATATGAGCGCCGGCAAGCAGGCTCACGCGCATGAGGAGGCGTCGCCTGCGATGGCTGTTGTTACCGCCGAGCGCTTCCTGCGCAACGGCGTTGTTACCGGCGTGGTGCTCAACCTGGCAAACGCCTACATGTTCTATGCGGCGCTGACCGGTCACGGTTTGTTCTAGCACGGGCTTTCAGCGAGGCGAATGATACGGCCTATTTCATGGCAGGCAATAAAAAAGAAGCTGCAGACGGCGTTCGGTTTGACCGGGCGCCGTTTTTTGTCGCTTATCATCTATTGATTCCGCTGTTTTAATCCGCGTGCGTGTGTTTTTGCACCTAAAGACAACCTCGGTGCCAAGATACGCAAAACCGAGCGGCGCGCCTCATGGCTAGCGAGGCTTGAGCAGCTCCCATATTTCAACTTCGAGGCAAGAGGCCAAGTGGTCGAGCGTATCAAGGGTGGGGTTGCTTTCGCCGCGCTCGATTTGATCCAGCACAGGGCGGCTGATGCCGGCGGTTAGGCAGAACCGAGACTTTTTAAAGCCGGCCCTCTCCCGTTCGCGGCGGACGTTCTCGCCCAGAATATGTTGGATACTCGAATTCATGCCCTGAGTGTGCGGGTATTGTCTGGATGAACTGTAAACTGGAGTTTACAATCTGTTGTTTTGCACAATCTTGACGTAAGGCGCCTTAGTCATTGAGGGGCGGCGAGCGGTCGTTCACGGCGGGAGGTTCCCGTGCGCATTATCGACATGGACCGGGCTCTTCGGGGCAGTCGGCTTATCGTCGTTGGGCTATCTGCTGGGTTCAGTTTCGGCGTACAGGGCGAGTCGGGTCTGTTTTACGAGGACGAGCGATGCTTGCTCAACCGTATGGCGGTCCAGGGCGCGCGCGTCGCCGTTCTTTTAGACGATCTTCCGGTGCTGCGCGAGCGGGCCTCGTTGGAGAGTGCAGCCGCTGACTACATTTGGGTGTCTCCGGAATCTGCGGGCATGCCCTGTTTTCCCACGGCCCGCGGGGAGGCTCTGGCGGCGTTGTGCCATCGGCGATCGTTGCGTATGGGAGACGCCGCGTATATAGCAACCAGCCCCCTGGATCGCGAGGCTGCGATGGGGGCTGGCAGGGTTCTTGCGCTGGCGGACGCGGGGGACGAGGTGCGGCGCATGGCGGACAACGTTCTCCCCGCCCGCGCATCGGGCGGTTTGGTGCTGGCCCTTCTGAGGGCACGGGCCTTTAGTCCAAAACTACGCGATCAAAGTTGACCGGGCGATAGAACAGCTCGCGAACAACCTGGGGATCGCGCGATTGGCCTAGGGCCCACATGGTTTTGGCGACCAGCGCCTCGGTGGTCATATCGTCGCCTTTCAAGATGCCGGGGTGTTCGGCGTAGGCGCGTCCGACCTCGTAGACGCCTAGGTCAAGACCCTCTTCCGGCACTTGCGTGGTCATCACGATGGTGCGGCCGGAGTCAACCCAGTCAAAGATGGCCTGCTGGTAGGTGAGCCCTGCATCGGCGCCGTACTCGGGGATTCCGCCCATGCCAAAGGTTTCCAGGATGATCGCGTCGTAATCCCGGGCGAGGAGCTCGAAGACGCGCGGGGTCATGCCCGGCGTGAGCTTCAGCACGCATACGCGGTCGTCGATCTTGCTGTAGGTAAGCGGCCCACGCGCATCCACCGTGCCCGACGTGCGGCGCGCGACCTCGGCGATCGCCTGGGCCGCTACCGCGGCGCCGCTGCGGATGATGCGGTCGGTGCGAATGTATGCCAGCGAAGGGTAGTTGACGCTGATGAAGGCGTTGGAGCTCATGGTGCGCTGCTTGCGGCCGCGCGTGCCTGCAATCGCCTTGCCGCCAAAGACAATGGAGACGTCGCGCGAGTTGTCATCGATAGCGTATAGCAGGCTTTGGTACAAGTTGAGCTTGGCGTCCGTAAAGGGGTGCCCCATGGGCTGCTGCGAGCCGGTGAGGACTATGGGCTTGTCGCTGTTTTGGATCAGGTAGGAGAGCGCCGCCGCCGTGTAGGACATGGTGTCCGTGCCATGCAGCACCACAAAGCCGTCATGGTCGTCGTAGCCATCTATGATGACGTCGCGGATGCGCATCCAGTCCTGCGGGCGCATGTTGGTGCTGTCGATGTTCATGGGCTGGACAATATCAAGCTGGCACATCCCCGCAATCTGCGGCACCGCCTGGGCAAGCTGCTCGCCCGTGAGGGCGGGGGAGAGGCCCTTGCCGTCTTCTGCGGAAGCGATGGTGCCGCCGGTGGCGATTAGCAGGATGTTCTTCATTACTCAAAGCCGTTTCTCGTCTAAAGCACAAGCTCGCCGCGATGGCGCGATGCGCGCGGTGACCATTTCCGTTCTATCATAGGCTTATATGGTGCGCTAAAGAAGAAAAGCTCGGCAAGACCTGTCTATTAGTGTGGGACTATCGAGGCGCCATAGCCGGGCAGTTTGGTGCAAATATGCATTCTCGCAGGTGGTAGGTTGCATTTCGCGTCATCTACATAGTGAACGTGTATGATATGACGGTCATTTTTGTACTACCCACATGCTCGCATGCGCGCGGCAGCGTCACGCCGGGCTCTTGCCGCGTCGCGCCGCAAGAGGCGTTCGCCCAGATGTCCCGGTTACCCTGCGATTTGCATGGACGAGCATATTAGGGAGGAGACCCATGTCTCAGAACCAGGCAAACGAGAAGGTGCTGGTGCTCGACTTTGGCGCCCAGTACGCTCAGCTCATCGCCCGTCGCGTGCGCGACCTGCACGTTTATTCCGAGATCGTTCCGTGTGATATCTCCGCGGACGAGATTCGCGCCATGGAGCCGTCCGCACTGATCCTGTCCGGCGGCCCCGCGTCCGTCTATGCCGAGGACGCCCCCAGCGTCGACCCCGCCATCTTCGATTTGGGCCTGCCCATTTTGGGTTTCTGCTATGGCCACCAGATCACCGCCGTCACCCTGGGCGGCGAGGTGGGCCATTCCGAGATCGGCGAGTACGGTCCCGCCGCCATCGAGCGCGATCGCGAGAGCGCGTTGTTCAACGCCACCCCGCTCGAGCAAACCGTGTGGATGAGCCACCGCGACGCCGTCTCCACCGTTCCCGCCGGCTTTGTGGTCACCGCCAGCACGTCGGTGTGCCCCGTTGCCGCCATGGAGAACGCCGAGCGCCGTATCTACACCACGCAGTTCCACCCCGAGGTGAAGCACACCGAGTACGGACAGCAGCTGCTACAGAACTTTTTGTTTAACATCTGCGGCCTTGAGGGCACCTGGACCATGGACAACTTGGTCGAGACCATGACCGAGGGCTTCCGCGCGCAGGTGGGCGAGGACCGCGTGATCCTGGCGCTTTCCGGCGGCGTGGATTCCTCCGTGGTCGCGGCCCTTGGCGCCCGCGCCATCGGCCGCCAGATGACCTGCGTGTTCATCAACCACGGCTTGCTGCGCAAGAACGAGCCCGAGCAGGTGGAGGAGGTCTTCACCAAGCAGTTCGACGTAGACTTCATCCACGTCCACGCGGAGGAGCGCTACGCCAAGCTGCTGGACGGCGTGACCGACCCCGAGCAGAAGCGCCGCATCATCGGCACGCAGTTCTGGAACGAGTTCTTCGCCGTCGCTAAGGATCTGGAGACCGACGGCCGTCCGGTGAAGTACCTGGCGCAGGGCACCATCTACCCGGACATCATCGAGAGCGGTGCGCGCAAGACCGGCGGCAAGACGGCGACCATCAAGAGCCACCACAACCTCATCCCGTTCCCGGAGGGCGTGCACTTCGACCTCATCGAGCCGCTCGACCATTTCTTTAAGGACGAGGTTCGCGAGCTGGGCCTGGCACTGGGTCTCCCCGAGCACATTGTGTACCGCCAGCCGTTCCCCGGCCCCGGCCTGGCCATCCGCATCATCGGTGCGGTGAGCCCTGAGAAGCTGGAGATTTTGA
Organism: Collinsella sp.; assembly: GCA_048207125.1. Lineage (GTDB taxonomy): Bacteria > Actinomycetota > Coriobacteriia > Coriobacteriales > Coriobacteriaceae > Collinsella. Next base: position 29,726 of record DBEWRE010000053.1, on the reverse strand, counting down.
AGAACGCCGACGCCATCGTGCGCGAGGAGCTAGACGCCTACAACGCGCGCCTCTTCGAGCAGACCGGCGAGCGCAACAGCGAGCACTCTTGCTGGCAGTACTTCTGCGTTCTGCCCGACATCAAGTCCGTGGGCGTTATGGGCGACGAGCGTACCTACGCCCGCCCCGTGATCCTGCGCGCCGTTGAGTCCAGCGACGCCATGACCGCCGACTGGGCCCGCCTGCCCTACGAGGTGCTCGCCCGCATCTCCGGCCGCATTGTGGCCGAGGTCCCCGGCATCAACCGCGTGGCGTACGACATCACGTCGAAGCCCCCGGCGCCGATCGAGTGGGACTAAGGTTTTAAGGAACCAATTTCTGAAAAATCATAAATATTAGTGTCTTAACTGACGATTATCGCCTCCTCTGATAAGCTAGGCAGAGGAGGCGATTTACATGAAACTGTACCATCGCGAGCAATATCTGCAAAAGATTCGACCGTTCTACGATGACGATCTGATCAAGGTAATCACAGGCATTCGTCGCTGTGGCAAATCGTGCCTCATGGCAACGATTGCCGAAGAACTGAGAAATCGCGGCGTCGAAGATAAGGACATCATCTACCTTGATCTTGATAAGCGCGGAAACCGCTCGATCAAGACGCCTGAGCAGCTGGAGGAAAAAATCGAGTCGCTTCTGGCTGACGGCGACTTCAAATACCTCTTCATCGATGAGGTACAGAACGTTCGAGACTACGAGGAGGTCGTGAACGCTTACAACTCGGATGGCGGCTTCTCGATATTCATCACAGGCTCCAACTCGTATCTGCTGTCTGGTGAGCTGATGACCAAGCTCACGGGCCGATACGTGGAGTTCGAGATGTTCACCCTGTCCTTTTCCGAGTTCCTCGATATGAAGAGGTTCATGGGCAAGGTGGTCGGTGACGTGCGAATCGAATTTGACGAATATCTACGCTTTGGCGGGTTTCCTCGGTCTCTGGAATACGAAGATTCCGAGGCAAAGGCTCGCTACATCGAGGATGTCGTTGGGCAGATTGTCGACAAGGACATCAGGTCTCGCAACAAGATCCGGAACATTGATACGTTCAACCGTGTCATGACCTACGTCATCAACAACTACGGTGCGCCAACGAGCCTCACCAACCTTCATGACTATTTCACCAAAACGGAGCGCATTGCCGTCGAGCGGCGGACGATCGCCTCCTACATCCAGATGCTTGTTGATGCCAAGGTGCTCTACAGATGCGAGAGATTCGACCTTAAGTCCCGCAAATCGTTGCGTGGCGAGGAGAAGTACTACCTTGCGGATCCGGGTATCTATTTTGCGCGCAACGTCGATATCCGGTTGAATTACGGGCCCTCGTTGGAAAACGCCTTGTACATCTATCTCCGCTCGAGGGGATATAAGCTATCCGTAGGCCGCATCGGGAAGCTGGAGTGCGACTTCATCGCTCGCAGGCGCAACGCCTATGCCTACATCCAGGTTTCGATGACAATTGCCGATAGGAACGTGGAAGAGCGTGAGTACAGGCCATTCGGCTACATCAGGGACGGGTATCCGCGATACCTTTTCACGCTTGACCCCCTGCTGCAGGAGAGAGATGGCGTCAGGCATCTTAACATGGTGTCGTTTATGAAAGATAACGACGACCTTATTTGAGCGACTGCCGGATTTCCTTGCTTCTCGGTGCATGAGTGACGTGAGTATTAAATGAGGGCGTTGATTCACTTGGAATCGGCAGACCGAGAACTCGTGTTGAAGTTTATGAGCTTTTGGCCAGCGGCTCCTGTTATTGAGTGGGAATAGAAAAGTCACTGTGCAAGATATAAAACAAATGAAAGCCCTAGGATTATTTCTTAGGGCTTTCATCTTGGATATCTATGCTGGACGGCCTCGCAACCTCTAGTCGAACAGACTCGGCATGTCGTCATCCTTCATGAGCGCGCCGGCGCAGGGAAGCGCCTGAGCGGTGAACTTCTCCGCGGAGACGCCAGCGCCCAGCATCTCCTCGGTGGTGCTCACGTTGGTGATGGCGCGGCCCTTCTTGGCCGTGAACGCCTGGACGCCCTGGGTGCTGGTGGTCGTCTTGGTCTTAAGCAGAGATGTGTTGAAGTTCATCAGGCGGTAGTCGCTCGAGACCAGGGCGACGTCGCGGTCCTCCTTGAGTACCTGCGCGTAGAGCAGCTTGGATCCACCGTAGATGGCGTTCTTGAGGCGCTTGCGGTTGGTCTTGGTGACGTAGCCCGTCAGCGCGACGCGTGCGGCGCGGCCGTTCTCGAAGATGAAGAGCGCATCCGCCTTGTAGTCCTCGGGGTCGAGGACCCAGATTACGGTCTCGTCCGCCTCCATCTCGAGGTCGGTGGGCAGATACGATCCCAGCTGGGCGGACTTGGTATCCTCGAATGCCGCGACCTTGCACTTGTATACCTGGCTCTTGTTAGTGAACACCAACAGCTCGTGCGTGTTGGCAGACGGGAACTCGATGAACGGCTCGTCGCCGTCCTTGTACTTGAGCGCAGCGCCCTTCCGCAGCACACGGTCCGTCATCTTCTTAAGATAGCCCTCGCGCGAGAGCATGATGGTGACCGGGTACTCCTCGACCTCTGGCTCCAGGCTCACCTCGATCACGTCGGACGGCTCGATGCGACCGGTGCGGCGCGGCATGACATATTTCTTGTTGACCGCGGCCAGCTCGTCGTGAATGACCTTCTTGATGTTGTCTTCACTCGAGAGGATTTCCTCGAGCTCGGCGATCTCGCCCTCGAGCTTAGCGATGTCTTTGGTGCGGTTGAGGATGTATTCCTCGTTGATATTGCGCAGCTTGAGCTCGGCCACGAACTCCGCCTGGGTCTCGTCGATGCCGAAGCCGCGCATCAGGTTGGGGACCACCTCGGCCTCGAGCTTGGTGCCGCGGATGATGGCGATGGCCTTGTCGATGTCGAGCAAGATCGCCTCGAGGCCGTGCAGCAGGTGCAGGCGCTCGGACTTTTTGCCCAGGTCGAAGTTCACGCGGCGGCGCGTGGACTGGACACGCCACGTAACCCACTCGTGTAGGATCTGGCGTACGCCCATGACGCGGGGATAGCCGTCGACCAGCACGTTGAAGTTGCACGAGAACGAGTCCTGCAGCGTGGTGGTGCGATAGAGCTTCGCCATAAGCTTCTCGGGGTCGACGCCGCGCTTCAGGTCGATGGCGATGCGCAGGCCGGAGAGGTCGGTCTCGTCGCGGATATCGGCGATCTCGCGCACCTTGCCCTCCTTGGAGAGCTTGACGATGCGGTCGATGATGACATCGGTCTTGGTGGTGTAGGGGATCTCGTAGACCTCGATGATGCGCTCTTCGGGGATCCAGCGCCAACGCGATCGGATCTGGAAGCTGCCCAGGCCCGTCTCGATGATGCGCTCCATCTCTTCGCGGCGGTAGATGATCTCGCCGCCGGTGGAGAAATCGGGCATGGGCATGTATTCGAGCAGGTCGCAGTCGGGGTCCTCTAGAAAGTGCATGGTGGCGGTGCATACCTCGTTGAGGTTGAAGCCGCAGATGTCGGAGGCCATGGCCACGCCGATGCCCTTGTTGGCCGACACCAGGATGTTGGGGAACGTGGTGGGCAGCAGGCGCGGTTCCTTCATGGCGCCGTCGTAGCTGTCGACGAAGTCGACCGGGTCTTTGTCGATGTCCTTGAATATCTCGGCGCAGATGGGGGAGAGCTTGGCCTCGGTGTAACGCGAGGCGGCGTAGCTCAGATCGCCCGAGTAGTACTTGCCGAAGTTGCCCTTTGACTCCACGAATGGCGCGAGCAGTGCCTCGTTGCCCGTGGCGAGGCGCACCATCGTCTCGTAGATGGCGGCATCGCCGTGCGGGTTGAGCTTCATGGCCTGACCCACGATGTTGGCGCTCTTCTGGCGATCGCCCTTGAGCAGGCCCATCTTGTACATGGTATAGAGCAGCTTGCGGTGCGAGGGCTTGAAGCCATCGATCTCAGGGAACGCGCGCGAGACGTTGGTGCTCATGGCATACGGCATGTAGTTGGTCTCGAGCGTCTCCGTGATGGGCTGCGCCGTGACCTCTGAGTGCAGGCCGATGACGTTATCAGTGTTGACCTGCTTCTTCTTGCTCTGGGTGTTGGTTTTCTTCTTAGCCACGTTTTCCTCTTGATGCTTCCTGGGGGAGGGGTCGTTGTCTTGGTGCGGACGAGGCCGCGCAACGCCGGTCGCCCGCTCTTACTGCAGGTCCAGCTGGTCGAGATACTCCTTGCCGTGCTCGGCGATATGGCGCTTGCGGCCGGCCTCGTCGTTGCCCAGCAATAGGTTGAACATGGTTTCCATCTTGGCGACGTCTTCGGGCTCCACCTTAATCAGGCGGCGCGTTTCGGGATTCATCGTAGTGAGCCACATCATGTCCGGGTCGTTCTCGCCAAGACCCTTGGAACGGTTGATGGAACATTTTTGATCGCCGATTTCTGCCAAGATATCGTTTTTCTCGAGCTCGGTGTAGGCGAAGTAGGTTTTCTCTTTGCAGTTGATCTCGTAGAGCGGCGACTCTGCGATGTAGACGTAGCCCTCGTCGATGAGCGTGGGCACCAGACGGTAGAGCATCGTCAAGATGAGCGTGCGGATATGGTAGCCGTCAACATCGGCGTCCGTACAGATGATGACTTTGCTCCAGTTGAGGTTATCGAGATCGAAGGCGCCCAGGTTCTTGATGCGCTTATCCTTGATCTCCACGCCACAGCCCAGGACGCGCATGAGGTCCATGATGACGTCGGACTTGAAGATGCGCGGGTAGTCCTCCTTTAGGCAATTGAGGATCTTGCCTCGGACGGGCATGACGCCTTGGAACTCGGCGTCGCGTGAGGTGCGGATGGCACCCGCCGCCGAGTCACCCTCTACGATGTAGACTTCGCGGCGGGTCTTATCCTTGGAGCGGCAGTCGATGAACTTCTGCACGCGGTTGGCCATGTCGGTCTTCTGCTGCAGGTTGGTCTTGATGCTCTGGCGGGTCTTCTCGGCGTTCTCGCGCGAGCGTTTGTTGATGAGTACCTGCTCCAGGATCTTGTTGGCGGCGTCCTTGTTCTCGATCAGGTAAGTCGAGAGGCGCTCTTTGAAGAACGCCGTCATGGCCTGCTGGATAAAGCGGTTGTTGATGGCCTTCTTGGTTTGGTTCTCATACGACGTCTGCGTGGAGAAGCAGTTGGTCACCAGTACCAGGCAGTCCTGGACATCCTGCCACTTGATGGAGCTCTCGTTTTTGTTGTACTTGCCCTGCTGCTTGATGTAGGCGTCGATTGCGCTGGTGAGCGCGCTGCGAGCCGCCTTCTCGGGCGAGCCGCCGTTCTCGAGCCATGATGAGTTGTGGTAGTACTCCTGCATCTGGAAGGTGCGGGAGAAACACAGGCATGCCGTGATCTTGACGTTGTAGTCGGGTAGGTCCTCGCGGTCGCGACCGCGGCGGTCCGTCTCGATGAAAAAGGGCTCGGTGAGGTAGTCGGTGCCAACCTTCTCGAGAACATAGTCCTCGATGCCCTTGGGGTAGCAGAAGTCCTCCTCGATGAACTCGCCGTCGTCGCCCTCGATGCGCAGGCGGAAGGTCACGTTGGCGTTGACCACGGCCTGGCGGCGCATGGTCTCGCGATACCACTCGTGGGGGATGCTGATCGAGGTGAAGACCTCCAGGTCCGGGCGCCACTTGATGGTGGTGCCGGTGCGGTCGCCGTCGACGGGCTCGATCTCGAGCGCCTTCTTCTTGGCGCCCACGACCTTGCCCTTCTTGAAGTGGAGGGAGTACTTGTTGCCGTCGCGCCAGACCGTGACGTCCATGTACTCGGAGGCGTACTGGGTCGCGCACGAGCCCAGGCCGTTGGTGCCGAGCGAGAAGTCGTAGTCGCCGCCGTCGTTGTTGTTGTACTTGCCGCCGGCGTAGAGCTCGCAGAAGACGAGCTCCCAGTTAAAGCGCTTCTCGGAGGGGTTCCAGTCGAGCGGGCAGCCGCGGCCGTTGTCCTCAACCTGGATGGAGCCGTCGCGGAAGGCGGTGAGGGTGATGAGGTTGCCGTAGCCCTGGCGCGCCTCGTCGACGGCGTTGGACAGGATCTCGAAGGCGGCGTGCGCGCAGCCGTCGAGCCCATCCGAGCCGAAGATGACGGCGGGGCGCAGGCGAACGCGCTCCTCGTCCTTAAGCTGACGGATGCTGTCGTTACCATAGTTTGCGGTGTTTTTTGCCATGCTCGCTCTCTCGGTGGTTTCTCTTGTGCGTCTTTGTAGTCATAGATGAATACCGTAGCATAGCCCAGCCAATATATGGTTTCATCCAATCTAAAACCATCGAACAAATGTTTGTATATCGCTTCGTTCGGGGAGATTTTGCCGAGTTGAACGATTAGAGCGCGCGGGCTTCTTTACGGAGAGCACCCGCATATCCAAAGACGCACTCAAGGAGCGCCTCTGCATTCTTGAGGTGGATTTACGCCTCCAGCGCGTTGTACGCCTCGTCGTCCACGGGCTCGAGCCATTCGTTGGAGCAGTTCTCGCCGGGGAAGCCGAAGGCCAGGTGGCTAAACCAGCAGCCAGCCTTGGCACCGTGCCAGTGCTTGACGTTCGCGGGGATCTCCACGATGTCGCCGGGCACAAGGCTCTGGACGGGCTTGCCCTCTTCCTGGTACCAGCCTTCGCCTTCGACGCAGATAAGAACCTGGCCGCCGCCCTTAGTGGCGTGGTGGACGTGCCAGTTGTTGCGGCAGCCCGGCTCGAACGTCACGTTGTGGATGGGCAGGTAGGCATCCTCGTCGGTAAGGGGGTTGAGGTAGCTTTGGCCGATGAAGTACGGCGCGAAGGCATCGTTCTTCTCGCCCAGGCCAAAGAAGCCGCCGTGGCCCTCCGTCTCCGCAGCATCGTCGGCGTAGACCTCCTTGGCCATCTTGAATGCTGCCCAGGTGTTGGGCCAGCCGGCGTAGAAGGCGATGTGGGTGAGGATCTCGGCCATCTCGGACTTGGTGACGCCATTTTTGCGAGCGCTCTCGAGGTGGTACTTGAGCGAGCTGTCCACAATGCCCTTGCCGATGAGCGCACTAATGGTGACGATGGAGCGCAGCTTGAGGGGGAGTAGAGCGTCGCGGTTCCATACCTCGCCGAACAGGATATCGTCGTTGAGGTGCGCGAACTCAGGCGCGAACTCGCCCAGGGCATCGTGTCCCGCGGTCTGCTTGATGGTCATGTGCTACTCCTTTGATCGGCAGTCGATTTGCAATGTGTGGATAAGGTAATCAAGAGTTTCTAACCGGTGCTGTTCTGCATGCATGCGTTCGAGTACTTCGCGCCTGTATCGTTTAAGCCGGCAAATGTGGGCGCACGCGCTGGGCAATGCTTCAAGCTCCTGGATGAGGTCGTCTTGGCAGCCAGCATCTCGCAGATTCGCCATGGTCTTCTCGTCCACGGCTCTTACCTTGCAAGCTTTACGTTGGTGGTGCCTGCGAGGGGCGCCTCGCCCGGGCGGCCCTTGGGTCCCACGAGCGCGTGCGGCTGGTAGAGCTCTTCGAGGAAACTGACTTCTTCATTGCTGAGTTCAAGGTCGAGCGCCGCTACGGCATCGTCGACGCGTTCGGGTTTGGAGCAGCCCACGATGGGCGCCTCTACGCCGCGCGCCCAGTGCCAGGCAAGGGCGACCTGCGACATGGGAGCGCCGTGCTCGGCGGCAACCTTGGCGACGCGTTCGACGATGGGCATGTCGATGGCGCGGTCGCGGTCGTACTTGTTGGCCATGGTCTTGTCCGTGGTGCCGCGTGCGCTTTCGCTCTCCCATGTGGGGCGGCAGAGGTGCCCGGATGCCATGGGGCTGTACGGGGTGATCGCCATGTTGAACTGGCGGCACACGGGAATCATCTCGCGCTCGTCCTCGCGGTAGAGCAGGTTGTAGTGGCATTGCATGCTGGTGAACTGGGTCCAACCGTTTGCCTGGGCGATGTCCTGCAGGTTGTGAAGCTGATAGGCATACATGGCGCTCGCGCCCAGGGCACGGACCTTGCCCTCGAGAACAAGCTGGTCCAGCGCTTCCATGGTCTCCTCCATGGGAACGTTGTAGTCGAAGCGGTGGATGATGTAGAGGTCGAGGTAGTCGGTGCCCAGGCGTTTGAGCGAGCCCTCGATCTCGCGCTTGATCGCCGCGGCGGAAAGCCCGCCCTCGTTGAAGTGGACCTTGCTGGCGAGTACGACGTCTGCGCGCGCCACGCCCAGGTCACGCAGGGCGGCTCCTATGTATTCCTCGCTCGTGCCAAAGCTATAGCAGTTGGCGGTGTCGATAAAGTTGATGCCGTGGTCGAGCGCGCGCTTGATGACGGCGCGGGTCTCGTTGGGACCGATGGTCCATTGGTGGAAGTCCGGGCTGGCTTTGCCAAAGCTCATGCCTCCCAGGCAGAGCGGGGAGATTTTGATGCCGGAATGGCCAAGGGTGGTGTAGCGCATGATGCCGCCTTTCTGCTGCGTGTGTGTTGAGATATACGCTACAGGTCTTGGCTGGTAATGTTAAATGCCTATATGTACTATCTTGATATACAAACTACGCATGGCAGAACCAGGGCGGCGTTTCACCTTGGGGCCGCGTCGCGGCTGGTGTGCAACACGGTTGAAGAAGAGGGGCATCAATGGAGTTGCGAAGCCTTCGTTATTTCCTTGCGGTTGCTCGCGAGGAGAACATGACCGAGGCGGCGAACGTTTTACACGTGACGCAGCCAACGCTTTCCCGTCAGATTGCCGACTTGGAGCGCGAGCTGGGAGTCGAGCTGTTTGAGCGCACCAACAGGTCATGCGTGCTTACGACCGATGGCATGCGATTGCGCCAACGGGCGGAAGAGATACTCTCGCTTGTAGAGCAAACCGAGATGGAGCTGGCGGACCGCGAGCTGGGAATCATGGGCAACATCCGTATCGGTGCGGGCGAGACCAAAGCTATGCGGCTGGTACTCGATGCGTTTGCGGGATTGCGGCGCGACCACCCGGATGTGACAATCGAGCTTTATACGGGTAACGCCGATGCGGTGGAAGAGCGCTTGGAGCGCGGTCTTTTGGACTTTGCTTTGCTGCTTGAGCCGGTGAACCTGGAGAAATACGAGTGGGAGCGCATGCCAGGGGAGGACCGGATGGGCGTGTGCGTCGCCGCTGACGGCGCCTGGGGAAAGCTGGAGACGGTGGCGCCGGCGGACCTTGCGCGCATGCCCCTTCTGCTAAGTTCGCGCACGTCCAACAAAGCCATGGATCTTGCGGCCTGGTCTGGCGGCACGATCGATCCCGATGCCTTGAACGTTGTAGGCCGTTTCGATCTCATCGGCAACGCATCACATCTTCTGCGCTCGGGAGTGGCGTGCGCGCTGGGCATCGACCATCTGTTTCAAGTCGATGATAGCTCCGGTCTAAGGTTCATTCCGCTCGATCCGCCTTGCAGCATCGCCTCGTACCTGGTGTGGAAGAAGTACCGTCTCCGCTCGCGCGCTTGCGACGAGTTTTTGCGGCGCATGCGCGAGACCATGGGCTAATCGTCGATATCGATCGGGCTATCGCTCGACATCATATGGCCAGCTGTTGATGCCGCCGAACTCGACCACGTTGGTGTAGCCGAGGTCCGCCAACGTCTGAGACGCCTGTTTGCTGCGGTTTCCGCTGCGGCAGTACACCAAGATGAGCTGGTCCTTGTCGGGCAGGGCGTCTTCGGCGGCATCCGCCACCGTGTCGTGCGGCATCAGGATGGCGCCCGGGATGTGACCCTGATCGTATTCTGCCTGCGTGCGCGCATCGAGGATGGCGTAATCCTCTTCCTCGTCCATCATTTTCTTGGCAGTCTCCGCGTCTACCTGTTGATATGAGGACGAGCTTTCGCTTTGGATGGCTGGCGCGCTGGCGCAACCGGAGAGGCCGGCGAGGCTGGGGGCGGCGATTGCCGTGGAGAGGACGGTGACGATGAAGAGGGCGTGGCGGCTCACGGCTGGCCTTTCTCTAGATGCGGCGCGACAAGTTGCGCGCCAGGACGTTTGTGGCTGCTATAGGGTGCGCGGCCGCGAGCTGCGGACGCTGTCTTTAGCATATCAGGCAATGAATGTGATGTGGTCACATATGGGGATGCGGCGGAGCGGTACGTGGCGAAGAGAGGTCGGCCATGTCGCGCGGTGTGCGGATTGCCGGCGTTGCGGTGATGTTGTCGCTTTTCAGCATGTTCTGGCGCGGGCGGACCGCGTGCTTTAGTGTTGTTTTTCTACGCACTGGTTTGGTGTGCGGGGGGGTGCCCGCGCGCGGTTCGCACGGGTTGCGCGCTCAAAGGGATGGATGCCCCACGTCGCGCGGCACGCATGCGACCAGATGCGCTAGCGCTAGGTTCTACCTGCTGGTATCTGCTTGATGATTGCTTGATGATTGCCTGATGTTTGCTTGAGGAGACTCGATGATCTTGTCGCTGGCCCCCATGGAGGGGCTTACCGGATACATGTTTCGCAACGTGCACGCGGAATGCTTTGGTCCGCTGGACCGCTACTACACGCCGTTTCTCGCCCCGCCGCACGTGGGGTCCGGCTTTGGCAAGAAAGCTTTTAAAGAGATCGACCCCCAGAATAACCAGGGGCTCAACGTGGTGCCCCAGCTGCTTACAAGGAATGCGGACGAGTTTGTGTGGGCGGCGCAGGTACTTTCCGAGTTGGGCTACACGGAGGTCAACCTCAACCTGGGGTGTCCGTCCGGAACGGTGGTGGCCAAGGGCCGCGGATCGGGCTTCCTGCGCAACCTCGACGAGCTGGAGGAGTTCTTGCAAGACGTATGCGAGCGCTCGCCCATAGCCGTCTCCGTCAAGACCAGGCTGGGGCTCGTTGAAGACCAGGAGTATCAGCGGATCCTCGATCTGTACTGCCGTCTGCCCTTGGCGGAGCTCATCGTCCACCCACGCGTGCAAAAGGATCGCTACCAAGGGACCCCGCGCCAAGAGGCCTATGGTGAGACGCTGCGCCGCGCACCTTTCGCCGTGGCGTACAACGGCGACGTATTCAGCGTGGACGAATATAACGCCCTGTGCACGGCGTATCCGCAGACGCGCCACGTAATGCTGGGACGCGGGCTATTGGCGAATCCCGCCCTGGCGCGCATGGTGCGCGGGGGCGCTCCCGCTACGGCGGCGGAGCTCAAGCGATTCCATGACAAGCTGTTCTCCGCGTATGTGGACGAGATGGGCGGCAACGCGGTCTTTCGCATGAAGGAGTGGTGGTTCTACGCCAAGTGCGCGTTCGCCGACCCGCTGGCGGTGCATCGCGCGGTGCGCAAGGTACGCCATGTGAGCGAGTACGAAGCGGCGGCGGCGCATGTCTTCGCATCCCAGCGCCTCGCCGCCGATCCGCGTTTCCACGGATAGCCCGGCCCGGTTTCCCCGTTTGTCCGCGCGCGGTGCTATGCCGCAACGCGCCGTCTGCTCGTCTACAGCGACCGTTTGAAGATGAGCTTACATACGACTGACAAGTAGCTGTCAGTTGTTGCCTAAAGTAGGCAGGGATTGCATTCGCCATCCGTTTGAGGAAGGACTGCGCATGAGCAAACCCATTGTTCGTAGGACCCTGTTCTCGTTGGGAGCCGCCGCCTTGATAGCGGGCTCCGTCTCGTTTGCGCCCGCCGGGGCATTTGCTGTCGAGGCGAGGGATGGGGCGGTGTCCATCGTCTTCACCAATGACGTCCACTGCGCCATCGACCACGCGTTGGACGAGGGCGGTGCGGTGACCGGCATCGGTTACTCCGGCGTAGCGGCGTTCGCCGACGCGCAGCGGGCCCTGCACGGCGCGGGCAACGTGACCCTGGTCGACGCGGGCGACGCTATCCAGGGCGGTCCCGTGGGAACGCTGACCAAGGGCGAGGCCCTGGTCAAGATCATGAACGCCGTGGGCTACGATTACGCCGTCCCCGGCAACCACGAGTTCGATTACGGCATGGACCAGTTCAACAGGCTGGTGGGCCAGTCGAACGCTGCGTACCTCTCCTGCAACTTCACCAAGATAAACGCCGACGGATCCAAGGCGGAGGTGTTCGCGCCCTTCGCCATCGAGACCTACAAGGACGCCGACGTTTCCGCTGGCGATGCAGACGGCGTGCTGAGGGTGGCGTTTGTGGGTATCTCCACGCCGGAGACGCTCACCAAATCCTCGCCCGCGAACTTCCAGGATGCTGCCGGCAACTACATCTACGGCTTCTGCCAGGATGAAACCGGCGAGGCCTTGTACGCTGCGGTGCAAGACGCGGTGGACGAGGCTCGCGCCCAAGGCGCCGACTACGTGGTCGCCGTCGCCCATCTGGGTACGGAGGGCTCTACGGACCGATGGACCAGCGAGGCAGTCATCAAGCACACCACCGGCATCGATGCCCTGATCGACGGGCATTCGCATGAAGCCTATGACAAAACGGTTGGCTCTAAGGTCGCTTCGGGCGCCATCCAGACCCTCGCCAACGGCGATGGCGATAAGGTGGTGCTGGTGCAGACCGGCACCAAGCTGGCAAACGTGGGCAACCTGGTGATCGACGCGGACGCCGCGGACGGCCAAGACGTTACCGCGCAGCTGGTTCCCGCCCCTGAGTGCAAGGACGAGGACGCCGCGGTCAAGAAGGTTGTCGACCAGGTGAACGGCGAGCTCGCTGACGTTCTCAACAAGGTTGTGGGCAAGACCGACGTGGCCCTTACCATTGTGGACGAGGAAGGCGTGCGCCAGGTTCGCCACCATGAGACCAATATGGGCGACTTGGTCGCAGACGCCTATCGAGCGGCGGTCGGCGCCGACATCGCGCTGGCAAACGGCGGCGGCGTGCGCGCTTCCATCGCTGCCGGCGACATTACCAACAACGACTTGCTCTCCGTTCAGCCCTACGGCAACGAGCTGTGCTTGATTGAGGCCACCGGCCAGGAGATTCTCGATGCCCTCGAGATGGGGGCCTCCAAGGCCCCTGCCGAGTTCGGCGGCTTTTTGCAGGTGTCCGGCCTTAGCTATAAGATCGACACCTCCATCTCCTCGTCCGTAAAGACGGATGAGAACGGTAACTTTGTCAGCGTGGACGGCGAGCGCCGCGTGTTCGACGTCAAGGTGGGCGACCAGGCGATTGACGCCGCCAAGACGTACAAGGTTGCATCCCACGGATACATGCTGCTTGAAGGCGGCGACGGCCTCACCATGTTCAAGGACAACAAGGTGTTGCAGGAGAACGTGATCCTTGATAACCAAGCACTTATCAACTACATCATCAACGACCTCAAGGGCGTGGTGGGCGAGCGCTACGCCAACGCCGCCGGCGAGGGTCGTATTCTGTATGCGAGCAAGCCCGGTACCGGCTTTAAGGACGTAGTCGCCACCGATTGGTTCGCCGGCGTGGTGGGCCAGGCGGTCGACGCCGAGCTGCTGAAGGGCTATTCGGATGATTCAGGCGCCTCCACCGGTCTCTTTGGGCCTTATGACAGCATGACGCGCGCTCAGGTTGTGACGGTGCTTTATCGTATCTCCGGAGATGAGACCCCGGGCGAGAAGCCGGGCGCAAACAAGACGCCCTTTACCGACGTTGAAGATGGGGCGTACTACATCAACGCGCTCAACTGGGCGTATGAGAACGGTCTTGCCAGCGGTTATACCAAGGCGAACGGCGAAGCCGCTAACTTGTTTGGACCCCATGATGCGGTGACGCGCGAGCAACTTGTCACGTTGGTGTGGCGCGCTGCCGGCGAACCCGTGGCGGCTAGCGATGAGGCCTATCGTTCTTGTAAGGACGCTGGCAGGGAGTCCGCCTTCGCCATCGATGCTCTTAAGTGGGCTGCCTCCAAAGGTGTCCTGACTGGTTCGGTTGAAGCCGACGGGTGCTACCTCAATCCCGCGGCTTCCACGCTGCGCTGCGAGGGTGCAAAGGTGTTTGTGCTCGCCAAGGGCCTCATCAAGGACGGTGTTAAGTAATCGGCTGCGGTGACCATCCTAGGGCGATCCTAGTCAAGCTGGCGTGAATCATCTGTAGGCTGTAATCCTCCAAAAACAAGGGCGCTCCCGCTGCTGCTACGGGAGCGCCCTTTTTCTGTAACGGTTAGCTGTGAGAAGAAAGCGCGCTGGCTGCGGGGTTAGCCACGTTGTGCCTGCGCTTGCGAACGGTCCATATGCCAATGCATGCCATGATTCCGCCGCCTGCCAGCGTGAGGAGTAGGCCGGCGGTAAAGCCGGGGGAGCGGTAGGTGAGCTCGATGGTGTGGTCGCCGGCAGAGACGGGGATGGAGCTCATGCCTTTGTCGAACGCGGGCGATATAGGAACCTCACTACCGTCCACGCGGGCTCGCCAGCCCTTGTCGTAGGGTATGGAGAGCAGCAGGGTGGTATCGCGTGCGGTCGTGTACGTGCCGCAGACGCGGCCGTCTTCAAACACGTTGGGGACAAACTGCGCCTGCGAAAGGCTGTCATGGATGCGGGTGAACTCGTCCATATTAAGCGCGTAGAACAGGCAGTCCGTGCCGGCGGGGACGGTGCCGCCCTCATAGAACGGGTCGATGCTCACGGTGTGGGTTGCAGCGCTCTGCACAATCTGGCTGTTGATCTCGCGCACGTTGTTGGAGAAACGCCAGCCCTCCTTTACGGGGGAGCCTCTATCGACGCTAAATGAGACGGGGGAGTAGCTGCCCGCGTTTTCGCCGCGCACCACATAGGCGTAGCCAATGCTGTTGGCTGGGACGTTGACGGTCCAGCTCAGGTGGCCGTCTACATCTTGCCGCGTGGCTTCGATCTTTTGGTAGAGCTCAACCGTGGAGCCCGTGATTGCGGAGAACAGAGCGTTTTGGCGCTCGAACGGATTGCCCCCATTGGGGATGGCGAGGCCGTTGTTTGTATCGACGCTTATACCTAGGGAAAGCGCGTATGGGTTGTACGAAATGGAAGCGCCATTGCTTGGGGTTTCGATACCGGTCGTGCGGTATCCTGCGGGCGTTCCCCAGGCGCCGACGTAGCGCACGCCAAGCAAGCTATCCATTGCCAGCACGGGCGAAGCGTAGACGGTTGAGAACTCCCCCACGCTGCTATACCCCATGCTGTTGAGGAACCGTATGGCGGCAGGGGAGTTTGCGGACGAATAGGATGAGAGCTGGTTGAAGCCGTGCGAGATGCCCTCGTTGAACGAGGCGCCGATTCTGTTGTACGTCTTGTCGAAGCGGTAGAAGGGGTCCGTGTCTGCTTGCTTGATCTGAGCGAGCTGCACGTCAGTCTCTTCAACGTAGGCGTTATGTTGTTCCTGCGTGTAGTTGTAATAGATCTTTTCCCATGCGGAGTGGGCGTTGAGTCCCAAATCGACGCAGGCGAGCAAAAGAAGGGTGGTCAGCGCTGCGTTCTTTGCAATGGGCGACACTAGGGCACGAGTTGTTTCTTCCTCCGAATTATCTGCTGTCGCGTGTGTGTATAGGTAATACGCTGCGGTCCAGATGAGCAGGAAGGTGAACAGGAAGGCGGTTCTAGAATAAAACCCGTTTGGAACTCGCATGCCGCACCATACAAACTGGAGAGCGCCAAAAATGCTCGATGCAGCCATGAACGCGAGGAACGCGAATGAGAGGAGCCTGAACTTCCAATCGACCTTTGGCGTGAGAAGGAAGCAGGCGGAAAACACGAGCGGAACAACGCCTGCAAAGAATTGCGGCACCGCGTCCGGTGCCCATTGCGAGGGAAGGAAGCCTTGCAGGATTGCGTGGGGCGTGGTGGCAAGGGGAGAAATCTGGGAAGAACCAGAGCCTCCCAGCATGGCGAGTACGGTTGGAACGAATGTCCAAGAGGAGAGCAAAAGGCCAAGAACGATGGCGAATGTAAAGCGCCCTGCCCTGCCGGCGACCCAGCGAGCGGAGACGCTCGCGCCGGTTGTTATGTGATCCGCCAACTCGAAGAGGACGAACAGGCAGAGGAACAATAGCGTGATGTAGGCCATATACCAGCAGGTGATTACGTCAATGGCGACTATTGCGGCGAGGGGCGCAAAGGAGCCGTCTATGATGAGCCTATGGCAGCACCAGGCGGCGAGCGGCAGGATGATGAGCGCGTCGAGCCAAAGCGGGTTGCGCAGGTTGGTTACCGTCCAGGTCGACCAAGTGTAGCAAAGCCCAAGCGCGAGTGCCCACGCAGGGGAGAGGGAGAACCTCTTTTTGAGATACCAGGTTATGGCGAGCTGCATGCATCCTAGCTTGAGCGCGACGATGACGTAAATGGCAAGGGTGAGATGGTTTTGGTCGAACAACAGGGTCACCAGGTTAAACGGGCTGGCGAGGTAGTAGCTGTAAAGCCCCCAGGTATTGGATCCCATGCCTTGGGCAAAGGAGTAAAAGATGCTTCCCTGTCCGCATAGTAGGCCCCTGTACCAGGTAAAGAAGTCGATATATTGATATCTAAGATCGTCCGCCAAAAAGGATTGGGCCCCAAAGGGGTATGTACCCGCCCAGACGGATTGCGCGGCAAACATGACGATAGGCAGGGTGAAGCAGGCGGCCCAAAATAAAAGAGTCCTGCAACCATTCTTATTCATCGATGTTGCTCTCCCTTACAATGTAAAGGGGGCGGTGCTTGGTCTCAAGGTAGGTCTTGGCAAGATATTGACCCATGATGCCAAGACAGAGAAGCTGAATGCCCCCGATGAAGATGATGATGCAGGCGAGTGATGGCCAGCCTTGGACGGCATCGCCGAACAGCAGTGCGCGAAAGAAGATAAAGATGAGGGCGATGAACGCGACGATGCAGAAAATCGTTCCCATAACAGAGGCGATCGAGAGCGGGACGGTAGAGAAGGCGACGATGCCATCGATTGAGTAAAGCAAAAGGGAGAAGAAGCTCCACTTGGTTTCTCCGGCGATGCGGTTCACATTGACGTAGGGCAGCCACTTTGTTTTGAAACCAACCCAGCCGTATATGCCCTTGGAAAAACGGTTGTACTCCGGCATGGACAGAATTGCATCAACCATGGACCGGCGCATAAGGCGAAAGTCTCGTGCGCCGTCGACAATCTCTGTTTTGGAGATGTGGTTGATGAGACGGTAGAACATTCGGGCGAAGAGCGATCGGATGGGCGGCTCGCCTTGGCGCGTGGTGCGCCGCGTCGCCACGTTGTCATAGTCTTCCGTTTGGAGAATCTCAAACATTTGCGGCAAAAGGGACGGGGGATCTTGCATGTCCGCATCCATGGTGGCGACGTAATCGCCAGTGGCGTGCTGCAATCCCGCGAGAAGGCCTGCCTCCTTACCAAAGTTGCGCGAGAAGGAGATCCACTTGATGGCAAGGTGATCGTGCGCGTTCGCCTGTTCTTTCATGACGTCAAGCGTTCGGTCCGACGAGCCGTCGTCGACAAGGACAACCTCAAATGTTAATGAGTAACTGCTCTCCATGATTTTTGCTATGGCTGAGAGCTCCTTGAGGAAGAGGGGCAGGCTCTCCTCTTCGTTGAAGCATGGAACGACAACGGATAGCTTTTGATTGTGTCTCGATATGACGCCCTTCCCGACCATCGCTTGGTGCGTTGTCGGCTATAACCGTATATAGCCATGTACAGAAGTATAGGCATTGCTGTTTCGATTTGGCCGAATTAGTCGTTCGCTGTCGCATTTAAGCTCAGACGGTTGCTCACGTTGGCGGGATACAATGGGTGGGTTGCAAAACCGCTGCGGGCAGCCGTGGCCCGCATGGATAGGAGCTCCCATGTCCCAAGCCGTGATAGGCCTAGTCGCCCATGTCGACGCGGGCAAGACCACATTGGCGGAAGCCTTGCTGTATCGAGCGGGTGCCATTCGCAGACAGGGCCGCGTGGATAAGGGCGACGCGCATCTGGATACGGACGCTATGGAGCGCGAACGCGGGATCACGATCTTTTCCAAGCAGACCGCATTGGACTGGGCGGGCTGCCACCTTATGCTGCTCGATACGCCGGGCCACGTCGACTTCTCTGCGGAGGCGGAGCGCACGCTGCGGGCGCTGGACTACGCGGTGCTCATCGTGGGGGCAAACGACGGAGTGGAGGGCCATACCGAGACCCTGTGGAGCCTGCTTGCCCGCTATAACGTTCCCACCTTTGTTTTTGTTAACAAGCTCGACTTGGCCGCGGACGGTCTTGGCCCTGTTATGGACGAGATGCATCATCGCCTGTCGACTTCGATTATGGACGGCGGCGCGTTGGCGGCGTTGGCCGCTGGGGTTGCTGGGGATGGCGTGGCCAACGTCGCCGCGGTCGCCGCCGGGGCGACCCTGGATAGCGTGGATGCCGCCGAGTTTCTGGAGAACGTCGCCGCGACGGACGAGGATGCGCTGGATGAGTACCTGGAGAGCGGCTTGCTTTCCGCCGACACGATTCGCAAGCTTATCGTCCAAAGAAAGGTCTTTCCGTGCTTTGCGGGATCCGCGTTGCGCATGGAGGGTATCGAGGAGTTCTTGGACGGCGTGGTCTCTTTGGCGCAGGACAAGGTGTGGCCGGAGGAGTTCGCCGCTCGCGTGTACCGCGTGAGCCGCGGGGCGCACGGCGAGCGCCTGGCTTGGGTCAAGGTCACCGGTGGCGTGCTTCGTGCCAAGGAGCAGCTGAACGGTTTTGACCGCGGCGCGGCGTGGAGCGAGAAGGTCGACCAGGTGCGCATCTATGATGCCGACTCGTTTGAGATCGCGCGCGAGGTGCCGGCGGGGCGCGTATGCGCGGTGACCGGCTTGACGCGGGTGCTGCCCGGCAGCGCCCTTGGTGCAGAGGCTCGTTACGTCGAGCCCGCCCTGGTGCCCGTGCTTTCCTACAGCGTCACTGCGGCGGGCGCGGACGCCACCACGCTGGTCCAAGCGCTGCGCGAGCTTGCGGATGAGGATCCTCTGCTGGGCGTTGCGTGGCACGAGCAGCTGCAAGAGGTACATGTACAGCTTATGGGAGAGGTCCAACGCGAGGTGGTGGCGCGGCGGCTGGCTGATCGCTTTGGGTTGGAGGCTTCCTTTGGCGCCGGCGGCATCATGTATCGCGAGACCGTAACCGCGCCGGTGCGCGGGGCGGGCCACTTCGAGCCGCTGCGCCATTACGCGGAGGTGCAGCTGTTGGTGGAGCCGGCTCCGTGCGGAACGGGAATCGAGGCGGGGACCCGCGCCCTCGAGGACGATCTTGATCGCAACTGGCAGCGGCTCATTCTCACCCACGTGCTGGAGCGCGAGCATCCCGGCGTGCTTGCCGGCGCTCCGTTGACGGACGTACGCATCACCTTGCTGGGCGGTCGCGCGCACCTGAAGCATACCGAGGGCGGCGATTTTCGCCAGGCGACCTATCGTGCTATCCGCCAAGCGCTGATGACGGCGCGTGAGCAGGGTGCCTGCCGGCTGCTGGAGCCGTGGTATCGCTTTAGGTTGGGCGTTCCGGCGGACAAGGTGGGTCGCGCACTCGCGGACTTGCAGCGCATGGGCGCCGAATTCGATGCGCCGGCAACCGAGGGCGATCGCGTGGAGATTGCGGGCTCGGCGCCGGCTTCCGAGATTGGTTCCTACGCGCTCGAGGTGAGCGCGTACTCGGGCGGTCGCGGAAGGCTGTTCTTGGAGTACGCGGGCTACCGGCCATGCCATAACGCCGAGCAGGTTATCGCCGACATCGCCTACGATCCCGTTGCCGATCTCGCAAACACGCCCGACTCCGTTTTCTGCAGCCACGGCGCGGGCTACAACGTGGCGTGGGACCAGGTGCCTGCGGAGGCGCACGTTGAAATTGATTTTGATCGCCTGCGCCCGTGGCGAAGGGCGGATGCGAGCTTCTTTGCGGGATAGGGTGCAGCGAGTATCGGGCGATTTCCATGGAAAGACCGCCGTGATAACAGGTCTGGAATGATGTGCTCTCGCGGTTCTACGGATAATCGCATCGTTTTTAGAAAAGTGCGTGTATGCCCGTTTGGCAAAGTGGTTCTACCAGGTGTTTCTTTGGAGCAGCATGGCTATCTACTTGGGGAAAAGCAAAATCGATGCAATTATCCGTCACAAGTGCGTACAGCTTTCCGGAAAGAGGTGCGCGCAGGCGCCTGACAAGCAGGGAAGAACGCAAGAAAAGCCCGTTGTAGTCTTGAAGCATACTTGGAAGTAGAAGGGGTCACCATGAAGCCCATCGCGCATATCCAAACAGACCTGCCGCAGAAGTTCGGCATTCCCCGCAACAGCTTTCTCGCTCCCCATCTGCAGGGACGTATCGTTTTTGAGCCGGAGTTCGCGCTGCCTGCGGCGGTGGAGGGGCTCGACGAGTTCTCGCATCTATGGTTGCTTTGGGAGTTCCAAAACGGCACGCCGGGCGGTGCCGCGGCGGATATCGCTGCAGATCTGGCGACTAAGGATAAGAGCGGCGCCACATCCAAGTGGACTCCTTCTGTGCGTCCGCCGCGCCTTGGTGGCGTCGAGAGGCGCGGCGTCTTCGCCACGCGCAGCCCGTTCCGTCCCAATCCTATAGGTCTTACCTGCGTAAAGCTCGATCATGTGGAGTTGACGGCGCAAGGCCCCGTCATTCACGTGTTGGCCGCGGACCTGCGCGACGGCACGCCCGTCTTCGACATCAAACCCTACATTCCCTTTGCGGACTGCCATCCGGAAGCCACGGGAGGATGGATCGAGGACGCGCCCTGGCATGAGCTCGAAGTCGATTTTCCCGACCAGTTGCGCGCGCGTTTTGCAGCGATTGCGGAGGCATCTAAGCTCGAAGGCCTTATCGAAGTCCTGCGCCAGGATCCGCGCCGTGCCGGAAGTAAGCATGAGCCCGACCGCGTCTATCATCTGGCATACGCCGGGCTTGATGTCGCGTTCACCGTGGATCGAGACGTGCTGCATGTTCTTGGAGTCGGCTAACGGTCCAACGCGGCTGCAATCGTCTGGGCAACAAGATGCGATCCAGCGGGCGAGGGGTGCACGCCGTCGGCTGCGTAAAACCAATCGGCGTCCTCCATCTGTGCCACAGCTTTTGCCATGTCGACAAAGAGGGCGCCATGGGCGGCAGCGGCACGCAGGGACCCCTCATGCATGAGCTGACCCATCTGTGCGGCGCTCATGCCCAGCTTCTTCAGTTTGGCAGAGCCCTCTCGGTATCCCCAGGTTCCGTAGAGCACGGGCGCCGCGTTGTGGTCGCGTGCCAGCTCGCACATTTTGGCCACCGCTCGCTCGTGTGCAGATGGGTTGGTTGCGGGCAGATGGCTCATATCCTGCGCGATCACGTAGTCAAAGCATCCATGTCCTGCCTGCGTTGCATTGCCGTCCAGCGCTTGCAGAACGCGCGATCCCGTTTTGGTGAGAGGGTTGGAGAATTCTGCGAGTCGAGCGCCCCCGCGGGTGATGGCGACCACTTGCGCGCCGAGGAGACTTGCGAGCATGGCTGGCATGGCATTGGCCGCGGTGAGGCTGTTGCCCACCATAAGTATGGAGAGGCTCATGGGACTCCTTCCTTGGGATGCGGATTAGGCAATGAAGAGGCTCGGCGCAAGCAGGGTGGCGGTCCATGCGAGTATACAGGCGATGGCCACCGCCGCCGCAAGGGAGAGGACCAGGGTGTTGTACGGGTCCTTTACTCCATCGCGGGCGATCTGGTCGGCGAGGCACTCGTCCAAGGGGTCGACTGAGCGGCGGTTCTCCTTATCGAGCGCCCTCAGCACTCCTGCGGCGGATTGCGCGGCGGCAGCACGTCCCAGACCGCGCATGGTCAGGACTATGAACATGGTCGCGCAGATCGCCCCCAGACAAAGTTGGGCCACGCTGCCAACCATGGGACGCGCCGTCAGGCCAACCATGATAAGGGCGCACGCGCTCGCCGCGGTGATTGCTGCGAGCAGGATGGTTCGACCGTGGGAGGCGCGCGCTTCCGCCTGAACCATGTCGCGCATCTCGTCCGTATCGCCTAAGACCAGGTCGTCGATGGTTACACCAAAAATCTGGGACAGGATGAGGAGGGACTGGGCATCGGGTAGCGTCCGTCCCGTTTCCCAGTGCGATAGGGTGGGCCTGGACACCAGTGCCCTCTGCGCGAGCTCTTCTTGAGAAAGCCCCATTTTCGCCCTGTGTTCACGAATGCGCTCGCCAACGTTCATACGGCACGTCCTTTCGTCCGATTGCCCTGATGGTATGCCTTCCAGCATGGACAATGGGGGCCATCTTGTCAGTAAAAATATGTAACATGCCAATCTACCTGCTAGTTTAATGCTAATAACAAATGATACAAACCGGTATTCGCAGGGCGGTATTTTGGGGTTGTGCGCCCGCGCGCCGCCATGTTTCGCCTATGCATGGTTCGCGCGGGCGCCCCCTGGGAGCCATCCTAAAACCACATTCCAATCCACGTGCCGACGGGCTCAAGGTGCTCGGTGGCGCATCGTGCGTTTGAGAAATGACTCCTAAAAGGGGGCGATTCAGCCCGTTCTGTTGTGAGCGGGGACCTACGTAGCAGAAAGGATTGGAAACATGGGTAATGGGGGCAAGCGCAAAATGATGCTCGCGGCAACGGTTGCGGCGCTGGCGATTGGCGTCGCGCCCGCGATCGCGGACGCTCAGCCCGCGAGCAGCGTGGTTGCCGGCAGCGTCACCCTGGGCGGAGCGGGCAAGGCCGCGTATGCCAAGACGGACTCTGCCGGATCGGTGGCGCTGGGAGGTGGCGAGGGCGACTACAACCTCAAGTTCCAGGATGGCACGCTGTATCTCAACCATGCCACGGTATCGTGCATCGCTGGCGAGGGAATCCTGGGCGATGGCGACCTGCGCATCATGTTGAACGGGGACAGTTCGGTTACATCCCAGGGCGCGAACGGAATCGAAGTCGACGGTTCGCTATGGATAGGGGGCGCGGGCTCGCTTGAAGTCGAAAGCGGCATGGATCGCCCTGCGCATGATGGCAACGACGAGTGCGATGGCATCTACGCTACGGGCGACGTGGTGATCGACGGCGTTTCCGTCAAGGCGAGCGGTCTGGATCAGGGCGAGAGCGAAGCCAAATACGGCGTTGGCATCTACAGCGAAGAGGGCGACGTGGTGATCAAGGGCGCGAAGGCGGATGTTGAGGCTCGCGGCGGCCGCGCGGCGGAGGTGAGCGCCGGCATCAGCGCCAACGCCGGTGCCGTGAAGATAGAGGGCGGCACGGTGGTGGCGACCGCCGGGAACACGGATGCAGGTAAGGGGAGCATAAGCAGCGGCATCCACGCCGCCCATGACATCAGCGTCGACGCTGCAAGGCTCACGGCGACCGCGGGCGAAGCGGCGAGCAGCGCTGGTATGGGCAGCGCGTTCGGCTCCATCACCGTGGCGGGAGATTCCGTCGTGAGCGCCTCGTCGTCCGCCAAAGAGGGCGTGGGCATCTCGGCGGTGAGCGCCTCGGTCGCCGGTGGCAAGCTGCTCGCGTCCGGAAACTTCGAAGCGGCCCGCTGCCCCAAGGGATTCACGGTGGCACCGGATGCGGGCGAGGTTGTGAGCGTTGCCACCGCGGACGGCGTGAAGGCGCTGCCTTCGGATGTCGATGATCTGGATGGGGTGAAGCTCGAGGCCGTGGGAGGAGCTCCCTATACCAAGGAGGGCGAGCTCCCTGTCGATGCCCTGCGGGCAAACGTGCTGTACGCGACCGAAAAGAAGCCCGTTGATGCGGCGGGCTCCGCGCGGGACGAAAACAGTGAGAAGTCTGAAAGCCCGGCAAAGAAGGACGGGGCCGCTAAGGACGATGCATTGAAGAAGGATACTGCCGAGAAGGACGCCACCAAGCAGGATGCCACCAAGAAACCCGCTGCTGAGAAGGACGGCAATGCCGGAAAGGACGCTACCGCAGCCGAGAAGGATGCCTCCGCGGTCGAGAAGGACGTTGAGGGCGCGGTCGAGAAGGTGAGCGAAGACGTCGAGAAGGCGCTTGGAGACAGCGAGGCGAATGCCGCCCGAAAGCCCCAGGTTGCCAAAGCAAAGGACGCATCCGCCCCTTCCAAGGTAGAGGCAGCGGGGCGTAAAAACTCCATCGCGCCGCGCCTTCCCCAGACGGGCGATGCCAACCTTACGTTCCCCCTTGTATTTGCCGGAATCATCGGAGTCGCGCTTCTTGGTGCCGGCATCGCCTTGTTGTTCGATAAGCGCAAGTAGGGCTACACTGCAGCAAGGAAAAGATTCACTGCGGCAAGGGAGTTGACCCGTTATGGACCTGCGCGAGGAAATCGAGCTTTACACGCCTTTCAACGCGCAGGAGGAGGCGGACCGTCATGTGATACTGCGTGCGCTCGACTGCGGCCCCGCGTGCTTCGAGCGCACGGCTCCCGCCCACATGACGTGTTCCATCTGGACCGTCGACCCGACGGCTCGCCAAACCCTGCTGGTTTACCACAACATCTATAACTCATGGAGCTGGATCGGGGGCCATGCGGACGGCGAGCACGACCTTGCCGCCGTCGCCCTTCGTGAGCTGCGGGAAGAGACCGGCGTTACGGGCGCGCACCTGATTGAGTGCGGGCCCGGCGCCATTTTCTCGCTCGAGGTACTTCCCGTCGCCGGCCACGAGAAGCACGGGTGCTATGTGAGCTCGCATACCCATCTTAACGTTACCTACCTGGCGGTTGCGGACCCAGCGGAGTCCTTGCGCGTTTGCGCGGACGAGAACTCCGCGGTGCGCTGGGTGCCCATGGAGGACGCTGTCGCCCTTTCGGACGAGCCCTGGATCCGCGACCGCATCTACCGCAAGCTTATCGACAAGCTCCGCCGGCATGTAGATTGGGTAGCATAGACTCGATGGACCGGCTGAGCCTGCGGATTGGCCTGTCGGCGGGCAGACGGCGGGAACGGAGCGCGCATGGACGAGAAGCGAAGCCTGGGCGAGGAGATCGGCCGTCGCTCTTTTGGGGTTATGTGGATGGACGAGGAAGAGCGCCTTATGCAGGAGCTGGACGATGCTCGCAACGCAACCGGCTCCTCGTCCGCAAATCGAAGGCGTGCCAAGGGAACCGGCAGATATGGTGGAGTCGATACCCCCGGCGGCGCGCTTGTGGTTGCCATTCTGCTGTTTGTAGTCGCTGCGGTGATTATCAACTTCTTTGTAGGGGAGTAGCCATGATGATTTCGCCCGAGTCTTACATCGTTCAATTTGAGGATGCTCCTTATAACGAGCTCGTTAGGGCCCGCGCAGAGCTTGTGGCAGAGCTCGCGGAGCTCGAGAGTTATTTTGAGCTCGACCCGCAAGAGGAGCCGCGCATCGCCGTTTTTCCTTCTGAGGACACCCGCTACAAGATGGGGCTTGAATACCTTGCAGCATTAATCGACCTCATGATCAAGCGCGCTCCCGAGCTGACCGGGGAGGAATATGCTGCGTGTGAGGAAGATGACGAGGAAAAGGGCGATTAGCTTAGAGACCGCGCAGCTGGGGTTGTTGGTTGGGTATCGCTCCTGTTTGGCTTAGAGCGTTGTACGGTTTGCAGCGCCCGACCTTCAATCTCTTTCAGATGAGGTTGGATAAGGATCAGTATCCCTCATCCTCGATACGTCTCCATAGTCCAACGGATTCCGCTGCATCGCGCTCGCGTCGCAGGGTGCGTTCCAGTTCCTCCTCGGTTGGCAGGTAGGTCATATATTGCGAGGCAAAGAGGTTATCCTTGTCTGCCAGCACCGAATAGCGAGCCGTCGCCGCCGTCTTTTCGGAGCACAGGATGATGCCAATGGGAGGATTGTCGCCTTCTGGCTTGTATTTCTCCTCATACAGGCGGACGTAGAAATCCATTTGCCCTACATCCTGATGCGTGAGCTTGCCCGTTTTGAGGTCGACAAGCACAAAGCGTCTCATAAGGTAGTTGTAAAACACAAGGTCAATGTAGTAGTTGTCAGTGCCGTCAGAGATGCGTACCTGTCTACCCACAAACGCGAAACCGCGCCCCAGCTCCAGCAAGAAGTCTTGCAACTTGTCTATGAGCGCCTGTTCCAGCGTGCTTTCCAGCTGTTTTGGCGATTGGGGGATGTTGAGGAACTCAAGCACATAGGGATCGCGCACAATGCTATCGGCCGCAGTGATTGGCTGCGTTGTTTGAATCTCTGCGGCGACTTCTTCTTTGTTCCGTTTGCCCTGCGTGGCAAGCAGGCGGTCATAGTAGAGGGTCTGGATTTGGCGGTCGAGCTGGCGGGAGCTCCATCCTGCGTCCGCGGCTTCGTTCATATACCACAAGCGCCGCTGCTCGCTGTCCACGCGCATAAGCAGGCGGTAGTGAGACCAGCTCAATTCGGCACGCAGTGTGTGCCGAATTGGAAACGTGAGGTAAAACTGGCGCATGGCTCGTAGGTTGCGTTGTGTGAAGCCTTTGCCAAAATCATCCGTCAAACGTTTGGAGAGGTATGAGAGCAGATGCTTGCCATATTCGGCGCGCTCGCCAATCGCCTCGTTAATCTGCCGCCCAATCTCCCAGTAGGCGTTCACCATGGCGCTGTTCACGGCGCGCGTGACAGATGAGCGCGCTTGCGCAAGGACATCGTGGACGTTGGAGTAGATCGATTCGTCGTTCAGGGCCGTGTCGCCAGCTTGCTGTTTGCCAGCTGCGATGCTCGCGGTTTTCTCAAGGGGGCTAGGACTGGTTGGTTGATTCATGGTTGTCTGTCCTTTCCGGTGCTCGAGTGGGTGGTTTGGACGGGCTGATTGCTGTGGACGAGGTTACTGTGGACAAGATTGCTGTGGACGAGGTTGGCGGTTGACTACTCCCTTCTTGTTGAGGTATCGAACCTGTGTTCTATTTCATTGTGGGTATACTAAACTTTCGTCCGGACATAAGAAGTTCCTTGCATGCCGTGCACGGTGAGATAATTCGTCCTAAGAATGACGAGAGGGGCATGCCATGGTATTTGAGGATGCTGCGAGAAAGGCTTTAGCGTTTCGCGATGAGAGAGACTGGGCGCAGTTCCATAACCCTAAGGACCTGGCGATCTCTATCAGTCTGGAGGCGGCGGAGCTGCTGGAGGCGTTCCAATGGTCGGGGACGGATCTTGAAGTGGCGAAGAAGCGTGAAGCGATGACGGAGGAGCTCGCTGACGTTGCGATCTACTGCATCTTTCTTGCCAGCGAGCTGGGCGTGGACCTGGCCGATGCCATAAGCGCTAAAATCGATGCCAATGCAGTGAAGTATCCCGTCGATAAAGCGCACGGCAATTCAAAGAAGTACACGGAGCTGTAAACCATGATTATCTACAGTGGTAGCAAGGCCGACTTTATGGTCCAGGTCGAGGAAGACACCATAGCCTACACCATCCGTGACAATATCTTGGAAAAGATGCATCGCAAGACGGGTGACGCCGAGTTCAGGTCATGGGTGAACTCGCTTGAGTACATGTACAAAGTGCTAAACGATGATGGTATCCCGTGCAATTCCGGCATAGCGATCGAATATAACCTGCCCAACACCGCCAAGCGCGTGGACTTTCTTGTGTCCGGCTACGATGCCAATCGGTCGGCCAATGTGGTGATTATCGAGCTGAAGCAGTGGGAGAAGCTGAACAAGGTCGAGGGCCTCGACGCGCTGGTGGAAACGTTTACGGGCGGTAGAGAGCGCCGCGTGGTTCATCCTTCTTACCAAGCTTGGAGCTATGCGGAGATGATCAGGGACTACAACGAATACGCCCAGATAGCTGGCGTGAACCTGTGGCCCTGCGCCTACCTGCATAACTATATGCGTGTGCAGAACGACCCGTTGGACGATCCCATTTACAAGGACTATCTGGACGAAGCTCCCGCGTTTGCCAAGGGCGACGTGAGGAGGCTGCGCGAGTTCATTAAGCGCGTGGTGGAGACCGGCGATGACAGCGAAATTCTCTACGAGATCGATAATGGCCGCATCAAGCCATCAAAGAGCCTCCAAGACGCTATCGTGGGAATGCTTGAGAGCAATCCCGAGTTCAATTTGATCGACGACCAGAAGGTCGTGTTCGAGCACATCATGGAACTCTCCCGCCAATGCGAGCGGGATGGAAAGAAGCGCGTGCTTATTGCGACGGGCGGCCCGGGTACCGGCAAGACGGTTATCGCCATGAACCTGCTGGCTCGCCTCACCCAGGAGGGTGTCTTCGCGCAGTACTGTTCTAAAAACAGTGCGCCCCGCACGGTGTACGCCAAAAAGCTCAAGGGGCACAGGACAAAAAGTAGCATCGACAACATGTTCAAGGGCTCCGGCGCCTATGTGGATGCGCCCAGAAACGCCGTGGGAGTTGTGTTAGCCGATGAGGCGCACCGCTTGAATGAGAAGTCGGGGTTGTACGGCAACCAGGGCGTTAACCAGATATGCGAGATCATTCATGCTGCCAGGCTGAGCGTGTTCTTTATCGACGAATGCCAGCGCGTGACCGTGAAGGATATCGGCAGCGTTGGAGAAATCAAACGCTGGGCCGCCGTTAACGGGGCGGAAGTGTATGAAGAGGAGCTTACCTCGCAGTTTCGTTGCAACGGCTCTGACGGCTATTTGGCTTGGTTGGACGATGTGCTAGAAATTCGCGAGACGGCGAATTACGACATCGAGGGCATCGACTACGACTTTGAGGTGCTTGATTCTCCCGACGAGATGAGACAAAAGGTGATCGAGCGCAACGAGGGTTCGAACAAGTCGCGCATTCTGGCGGGATATTGTTGGAACTGGCCGCGCGCGGGTCGCGCCGATACGAACATCCATGAGATCACAATAGGAGACTTCGAGATAAGCTGGAACCTGGATGGGGGAGAGGCGTTCGCGCTTAGTCCAACATCCATCAACGAGGCGGGGTGCATCCACACAACGCAGGGTCTTGAGTTTGAGTACGTTGGCGTGATCATAGGCGACGACCTTCGCTATGAGGGCGGTCATGTGGTGACCGACTATACAAAGCGTGCGGGAACGGACCAGTCGATCAAGGGTTTGAAAAAGATGGAGCGCGAGGATCCCGAACATGCCCTCGAGCTTGCTGATGAGATCATTAAGAACACGTACCGCACGCTGATGACGCGTGGCATGAAGGGCTGTTATGTATACGCCACGGATCCAAATCTGCGCAGCTACTTGAAGGGGCGCTTGGCGGTGTGCGCTTAGGGCGGACCAATTTCGCGAGTGGTGGTAGCTAGATCTTGAGAATGTATGGGAGCGCATGTGACCTCGCCGTTTGATCATTACCTCTACGTGTTGCGATGCGGCGACGGCAGCCTTTACACCGGCTACGCGGTCGATGTCGCGGCGCGTGTTGCGGCCCATCAAGCAGGACGCGGCGCCAAATACACCAAGTCGCATGCGCCGGTGAGTCTGGTGGCGCAGGCGCATTTCTATTCCAAACAGCGCGCCATGAGCGCGGAGGCCTTGTTCAAGAAGCTACCGCGCGAGCGCAAGGATGCGTTGCTTGCCATGGCAGCCGCAGAGCCGCTTGAAGACGTGCTTTGTCGCGAGCTGCCCGGCTTTGGCGATGATACCGCCTGCGAATTCGTCGCCCGCAGCTTAAGCGAGCGGGTCGATCCTGCGTACAGGGATTTCATGGCAAAGCTCACGCCCACAGTGGACCCTAAGCGCATGGTCGGCGTGCGCACGCCCGCCCTACGTGCAATTGCCAAGGAACTCGTCCACCGCGATGATGCCGCGACGTTTCTGCGCGCCTTGCCCCATCGCTTGCTCGAAGAGAACCAGGTGCACGCTTTCGCCATTGGCCAAGAGCGCGATTATGGCCGTGCTCTCAAGCTGTACAACCGCTTCTTGCCCCATGTGGACAACTGGGCAACATGCGACCAGCTGCCGGTGAAAGTGCTAGCGAAAGATCCTTCGCGCACGC
>DBEWRE010000052.1:0-4717 GCA_048207125.1 Collinsella sp. | reverse complement strand
GTATGCCTCCTGGGGGTCTCCTCAGTGGGCTCGCCCGCGTGCATGATGATCACGCCGCAGTTGCTGCCCTTAACAAACTCCACCATCTTGGGATCGGTAAAGCCGGTGACGTCGTTCACAATAGAAGCGCCCACGCGCACCGCGGCCTTTGCCACGTCCACGTGACGCGTGTCGATCGATACGATGGCGCCCTTCTGCGCCAGCGCGCGCACCACCGGCAGCACGCGACGAGCTTCCTCGTCCGCGCTCACCGGAGTAAAGCCCGGACGCGTGGACTCCCCGCCAACATCGATGATGTCGGCGCCCTCGTCCAGCATCTGCAGGCCGTATGCAATGGCGGCGTCGGCGTCAAAGTGCTCGCCGCCGTCGCTAAAACTATCGGGCGTGACGTTGAGAACACCCATGATGCGGGGTCGGTCGAACTTGAGCTCGAACTTACCGCAACGCCATGTCTTCGAATCGTTTGCCATGAGTACCCTTTCGTGCGCGTACAGCTCCCCCTATTGTATCCAGACTGAGCGGGTTTGGCGGCACATGTCTGCGGGGTGCACCAGTAATGCACGGGTGGTTCGCGTGGGGTGGGTTTTGGACGAGTTTTTGGACGAGGAGGGGCTGACGTACGGTCGGGGCCCCACCGGACTTATCACGGGATGTGTTCGCCGTGCTTTGCACGGCTCAGAACATCCCTTAGATAAGCCGGTGGGCGCCCCGGCCTGCTGCAAGCCCTTCTTGGTCAAAGCGCGCGAAAGCCCACCACCCATGCAACGGGGCCGGCACCTGCAGCGGCACCGGCCCCGTGTGGCGGTCAATTGTTTAGTGGCCAATCAACATGCCAGCTTTGCCCGGCCCAGGCGGTCTTGCTGGTCCGGCTGGCCCGCCTTACCCGCGGCGCCCTTCCGCCGCTTACACGTACATCAGGTTGATGAAGCGCATGAGGACGGTGGCGACCTCGGCACGCGCGGCGCCGTCGGTCGGGTTCAGCTCGCCGGTCACGTCGTCGCCCTTGAAGAGGCCCTCGGCGACGGCCCAGCTCATGGCGTCCCCGGCGAAGCCGGAGACCTCGGACGCGTCCGGGAAGTCGATCTCGGCGCGCTTCGAGACGTCCATGCCGAGGTACCCGGCGTAGCGCATCAGGAACACGGCCACCTGCTCGCGGGTGACGGCCGACTCGCCCTGGAACTCCTTCGTGCCGTCGGGCATGTCGACGCCGGAGAGGATGCCCTCCTCGAGCGCCCACGCGGCGGCGTCGGCGTAGAAGGCGTTCTCGGGGACGTCCGCGAGGGACTCATCGCCGGCGGCCTCGGGGTTCAGCTCGAGGTTGTGGAGCATGGCCACCAGCATGCCGCGGGAGGTCTCGTCGTAGCCCTTGAACTCCTTGCCGTCCGGGGTGTCCACGCCGTTCACGATGCCGCGCGCCGTGGCGAAGTCGACCACGTCGCCGGCGAACCAGTCGGTCTCCTCGACGTCCGGCATGTCCTTCGCGGCGTCGACCACCTTGATGGTGACGTTCCCGGTCGCCTCGAAGACGACGTTGCCGTCGTCGTCCACGGCGGTCTTGGGGATCACGGTCTCGTTTCCGTCCTCGTCCACCGCGAACACCACGACTCCGTAGTTCGGCTCGGAGCCCTCGCCCTTCGCCACGGGCACGGTCACCTGGACGGGCTTGTCGGCGGTGACGGTCGCGGGGACCTTGACCTCGACGGCCGGGGCCTTGTCGGCCTCCGCGGCCGGCTCGGACTTCTCGATCGGAAGCTCCACCTTGCCGGCGTCGGCATCCTTCTTGGACACGGTCACCTCGGTGGAGGTGACGTTGCCGTCCCCGTCCTTCTTCACAACGGACTCCGTGCCCGTTGCGGTCTCGTGCGTGATCGTCTGCGACCCGTCGGGCTTGGTCACCGTCGTGGTGGTGGAGCCGTCCTGGTTGTGCTCGACCTCGGTCTTGTCGGACGGGGTCGTGGTGCCGCCGCCCGAGGGTGGGACGTACGTGTTGAGGTCGCTCTCGAGCATGGTGTCGCGCAGGTAGTAGATGGAGTTATCAACGCGAGATGCTCCCTCCGTCGGCTTGTACTCCGTCGTGCCGTCCAAATGGCTGCCCCTGATCGAAGCATCCTCGATCTTGGCCGCGGAAACCTCGCCTGCGAAGCTGTAGTAGTTGTAATTAACGTCGTATGCGCCCGTCGCCGCGTTACTCCCATCGGAAGCGGGGTCGAACTCAAGGGCAAATCGAACGTCTACGAACTTGTTCTTCTTAAAGGTAATCTTGCCAGCTTCCAAAGTGGAGTGGTCCACGCCCAGGCAGCGATTCGCGTTCTTGAACGTGTTGCCGGAAATCTCGACGTCTTCGCCCCCTGCCGTCGCGACCAGGGAGATGATTCCCGTGCGGTTATCCTTGGCAAGGGTCTGCTCGCCCTTGAGGTCGATGGTATTACCGGTGATCTTCGAGCCGTTCGAGACGTTCACAAGCAAGCCGCGCGCGGAAACGTCAACGGTATTGCCCGTGAATTCAAACTTGACCGGCCCGCCCTGAGCAAAGTTTACTATGCAACCCGTATCATCCTTGGGCTTTATGGTGCAGTTCTCAATGGTGATAGGCACCGTCTTAGCTGCCGGCGTTGTCACCGGGACGGCATTGGAGGGCACAACAATCGTCGCCTCGTCGATCGACAGGGAGGCCGCATCGCCTGAAAGCGTAAAGAACCTGCCGCCCGCAGCAGTCGAGGTGATCTCTTTGTTGTTGCCAGCAATGCTGACCGGCTTGTCGACCGTTATCGCGCTTGTAATCGTCGTACTCGAAAGCAGCGAGATGGTGTCACCGGACTCTGCCTCCGCAACGGCGTCCCCCAGCGACTCATAGTACTTGCCATCGATCTCGGCAACGCGCTTCTCCTCAGGCATCGATACTACATACCGCCCGGTTTCAGGATCCATCGTCGCCGTATAGCCCTTTGCGAGATAACCTTCATTTACTTCGCTCGAAAAAGCTCCTCCAGTAATGATAGGATTTCCTGTATTTGGTGCACCGGTAATCGCCACCACGCCTTCGGGCGCAGTAAAAGTTCCTCCCCTAATCTCAGAGGTTGCATTCGCATTGATACCGCCGTCGCCGTTTGTGTTGTCATTTCCCACAAGCACCGCCGTGCGCTTTCCGCCCTCAAACACACCGTCATTGATGACGGCCTTGACGTCGGCGTCCTCGCCAGCGACATACAAGGCATAGAAAATAGCCCCGTGCTTATTGGCGCAATCCCTGGTCTCGTATCTTCCGCCCGTGACCTCCAGATAACCAGCGGAGGCAGACAGCGCGCCCTGGGTGCCCAGCACCTCGATGGGATTATTCTCAGGGTCCTTCTCTTCAACAATCATCTTGGGAGAAGAGCCGTCTATGCTGCCGTTCTGAATTGTGTAGCCCCATACTCCGTTGCAAGCTGAGCACGTATCGCCAATAAAGGTGCCGCCGTAGATATACGCTTCGTTCGCATTGTAGATTGCCGCCGTTCCGTTTTGGAACGTTCCGCCAAAGATTGTCAGGGTAGCGTTGCTGCCATTGCGAATAACACCACCGTTACCGTAATCGTTACCGCCATCGAACGTACCGTTCATGATGGTCAAAACGCCATCGTTTCTAATCGCGCCGACAGCTTTATCGCCCGCGCCGCTGCAGTCGATCGTGCCATTGCCCGTAACCGTGAGCGTTCCGTTGTTTGTAATAGGACGGCCGCCGCTAAACTCAGAGCTGACGGTAATGCTCTTTCCGTTCATGTCGAGGTTGACAACCTTGCCCGCGTCAATAGTGAGAACCTTGTCAAACTTAACGCTGTCCATAAGCTTGACATCGGCTTTGTCGGCAGCGGCAATCGCGTCAACAATATCCTGAAGAGTGGCACATCCCTTTCCGTTGACAAGGGCAATGGCAGATGCAGAGGGGTCGCCAGGGTCACCAGAGTCGACATCCTGCTCAATAGGCGCATCTTCGGCTATGGCAACCGCCGGTGCCAGCATGGTACCACCTGCTAGAGCGGCGCACAGGCCCGCGGTTACAACCGCCCTGCTCCTCATCTTATTCGACATGGAAACACTCCGTTCTCCCTTCAAGCGCGATCAACCTGCTATCGCGCTACACGCATTTTTTAGGATACCCCCCCCCGATGCATTTTGTCAATTTGCAAACCATCTTCTACCTGCGGTTTTGCTGAGCCCAATTAGCCGTATTCCCTAGCAGTGGGCTGATTCAGAAGTGGGGGCTGGCCCGCCCTGACACCCAAATGCACCCCTGCTGACCAGCCCGGTTCCGCTTACAAATTCGCTACCATTCAAAACGGGCTGCAACCCGCACTTCTATCCGCCTTGGGCGATCGAAGGAATCTTTTGAATAGCGCTGAACAGCGCAGCATAAGGATAGGGCCGCAGCACCCTTTCGGAAAGCCGCGGCCCTTCTTGGTCCGTCTATGCCTGCATCTTTGGACGAAAAGCGCTTGCTGAAACCCCGCAGACGCCCCTCCAACGCTTACGCGTACATCAGGTTGATGAAGCGCATGAGCACGGCGGCCACCTCGGCGCGGGCGGCGCCGTCGGTCGGGTTGAGCTCGCCGGTCACGTCGTCGCCGGTGAACAGGCCCTCGGCGACCGCCCAGGACATCGCGTCCTTCGCGAAGCCGGACACCTCGGATGCGTCCGGGAAGTCGATCTCGGCGCGAGCCGACACGTCCATGCCCAGGTG
>DBEWRE010000051.1:0-9105 GCA_048207125.1 Collinsella sp. | reverse complement strand
CGGAGGCCGCGGCAAAGGCCGCCAAGGCCGCGAAGGGCCGTCGTCCCGGCTTGAAGCTGGGCGGACTGGTGCAGCCGCAGCTCCCGTTTGGCGACTTGCCCAACGGCAGCGAAGCCGCCGAGCAAGAGGCCGCCGCCAAGGCCGCCGCGCTGGCAGCCGCCGAGGCCGAGAAGAAAGCCGCCGAGGCTGAGGCCGCCGCGAAGGCAGCCGAGGAGGAGCGCCGTGCCGTGCCCGCCAACGACGAGCTCGCCGCCATCATGGCCCGCAGCGCCCGCCGCGATGCCGCCACGGGATCGACCTCTCAGCTTCGTCGCTTCACCCTGCCGGATTCCGCGCCCATCATGCGTCGCGTCATGGGCTTCCTCTCCGACCAGGCTCGCGCGCTGATTCATGCCGGCGTGGCCCGTGAGCGCATCTGCATCGACCCCGGCGCGGGCTTTGGCAAGGACGCGAACGAGGACATCGTCATCCAGCGCGAGACCGCCAAGCTGGCCTCGCTGGGCTATCCGCTGTTGTGCGCCGTGAGCCGCAAGCGCTTTGTTGGCGCGGTCTCCGGCGTGGGCGACGTGCACGAGCGCGACGCCGCGACCTACGGCGTGTGCCTGGGCGCCATCCAGCTGGGCGCCAACATTGTCCGCGTGCACGACGTGCGCGGGTTTTCGCAGTTCTTGAACGGCTTTTGGGCCATTGCCCGCCCCCAGCCGCGCCGCGCCTTTGTGGCCCTGGGCTCCAACCTGGGCAAGCGCGCGGAGAACATTCGCGCCGCCAAGGCCCTGATCGCAGAGATCCCCATGACCTGCGTTTCCAGCTGCTCTCGCATCTACGAGAGCGAGCCTGCCTATGAGAGCCGCCAGGATCCGTTTGCCAACGCGGTGATTGAGATCAAGACCGAACTCGCCCCGCTGATCTTGCTGGACGAGCTGATGAAGATCGAGAACACCATGGGCCGCAACCGCACCAAGAGCGCTCGCCCCAACGGTCCGCGCATCATCGATTTGGACCTG
This sequence comes from Collinsella sp., assembly GCA_048207125.1. Taxonomy (GTDB): domain Bacteria; phylum Actinomycetota; class Coriobacteriia; order Coriobacteriales; family Coriobacteriaceae; genus Collinsella. The sequence goes on along the minus strand of DBEWRE010000051.1, from coordinate 8,101 downwards.
CTGTGGATGGACGGCGAGGTGCATGGTGGCGACAAGCTGCGTCTGCCTCATCCGTATCTGGGCGAACGCGACTTTGTGCTGGTGCCGCTTGAGGACCTTATGCACGATCCGGCGCGCTTCTTCCGCTACGAGGGCGTCGATGTGAAGGAGCCCGAGGATCGCGTGGGCCACGTGGTGAGCGAACTGGGCTCGCTGTAGGCGTCGCGGCGCCGCGGGCGCCGTTGCAGCGCGGGGACCGGCGTCGTTGCGGCGTGGGCGCCGGTGCGGGCGCCGCTGCGGGCGACGCTGCCGTGCTGGCGCCGTTGCGGGCGCCGGCTTGATGTGCTGATACGGGGCGGCTCGACGGGTTCGGGTCGCCCTGATTTGTTGGACGGGGATAGCCCTCCAGAAAGGTTGGTGTGCAATGGCCGAGGTCGACCAGCTGTGCTGCGAGCTTGAGCTTACGCCCAAGGTGAAGATGATGGAGTTTATCGCCCTGCCGCAGGTGTGCGCCATGGGCGTGATGGACTGCCTGTACGGACTTGGTCTTGAGGGGCGGGTGGGCATTGGCTGGCCGGCGGACCTGGTGGCGCGTCGCGAGCATCCCTCGGTGCCGGGCGGTGCCAAGCCGCGCGAGGCCATGAGCGCGGATACCTCGTCCTTTGATTTCGACCTGTTCATGGGAAAGGTGGGTGTGCATGCCCACGCGGGGGAGAGCGGGCCGGCTGCGAGCGTGACCGTGACGGTCGACATGCCCGTGCTCGAGGGGGCGGCTGCGTGCTGCGGCGTCGTCTTGCCGCCGCGCGACGAGCTGCGCCGCGCGCTCGCCGACGCCGTGGAAGCCAAGGTGGGGCAGTGGGCGCAGATGCTGGCGACCCGTCCCAGCCCCGGCCCTATGGCGCCCGTGCTTTCCGACTACTTCGATATGGTGCCGCTGCTGGGCCATCAGGTCGCCGCGCTATCTCCCAACGGGTTGCCCATGGCGATGGGGGCTTTTTCCGGCTTGGATATCTGGGGCCGCGCCTGCGTGACGGCAGCGGACGGCTCCGAGCAGGAGCTTCCCAGCGAGGCCGTGATCATTCGGGCTGTGTAGCCAGTGAAGAGGGCGCCCGCATCCGAGCGATTGCTGCTGCGGTGCGGGTGCCCTGCTATTTTTGGCCTTCAGTTGGAGTTGGGCCTGCTGAAATCGAGGTTCAGTTGGAGTTGCCCTACTAAAATCGACCTTCAGTTGGAGTTGCCCTACTAAAAACGAGCTTCAGTTGGACTTCGCCCTACTAAAATCGAGCTTCATGTACGCTCTTTTGCTATTTTTGGCCTTCAGTTGGACTTGATGCTACTGAAATCGAGGTTCAGTTGGAGTTGGGCCGGGGCCCCTTTTGCGCGCTTTCAAGAAAAGTGCAGGTAGAGGCGTTGTGGCTGATTACGCGTTTAAGTCGCAAGTCCAACTGAACCGCGATTTTAGTAATTCGGACGAAATGAAGCTCGATTTCAGCAGCCTCCAACTCCAACTGAAGGCTGAAAATAGCAGCGAACTTCAACTGAGGGCCAAAAATAGCAGCGAAGGCGCCACGCAGACGCGGCCGCGGCCAGAGCGAAGGCACCACGCAGACGCGGCCGCCACGCAGACGCGGCCGCCGCGCGGGCGAGGTCGCCTTCGTTGATGAAAAGCTGGAGTTGGCGGGCGCGTTTACGCCTGGAGCCTGCGGCAGATCTCGCAGATGCCCTTGAGCGTGAGCTGCTGGTCGATCACATCGAACACGTTGGTGCATGCCGCGACCAGCCCGGCGAGGCCGCCGGTGGCGATGACGTGCGCGGACGGCTCGCCCAGCTCGTCCTTGATGCGCGCGACCAGGCCCTCTGCCATGGCCGCCGCGCCCATGACGGCTCCGCTGCGGACCGCCTCCACGGTGTTTCGTCCGATGGTGCGCTGCGGGGCCTCGAGCGAGATGCTGGAGAGCTTCGCCGCGCGCGCGGTGAGGGCGTCCATGGAGATGCGGATGCCGGGGGCGATCGCGCCACCGATGTAGTAGCCGCGCGGGTCTACCACGTCCACGTTGGTGGCGGTGCCAAAATCGACCACGATGGCCGGCGCGCCGTAGAGCGCCTCCGCTGCCACGGCGTTGGCGATGCGGTCGGCGCCCACTTCTGCGGGGTTGGGGGCGTCCACCTTGGTGACAACCTGGGTGTCCGGTCCAACCTGAATCATCTGAACGCCCAGCTGGGCCGCCACGGCCCGCCACTCGCGTGTGAGCTGCGGCACCACGCCGGCGAAGCAGATGGTGTCCACGCAGGAGAGCGTAAGGTCGCTCATTTGGAAGTAGCCCAGCAGGCGGACGAGGATCTCGTCCTTGGTGAAGGTGCGGTCCGTCGGCATGCGCCAGGACTGGACCAGCTGGTCTTGGTCGAACAGGCCCAGGGCGGTCTGCGTGTTTCCCATGTCGATAGCGAGCAGCATATGCGTCTCCAGCCTGTGGCCAACCTATGCCCATGATGGTGAAACATAGGCGTGTGATAACGAGTCTTGCAGCGCTCATTGTATACTGAGAACTTGCATATACTGCCAAATAACTGCATGTGGAGAGACAATATGAACAAGTCTGCAAAGCGTCGCCTGGTGGTGGTTGGCGGCATTGTGGTCATCGCCATGCTGGTGATCGTCGCGATCGCCGGATCGGGTGGTTCCGCTAGCTCGCTTTCCATCGCCGACGTTCTGGGCGGCAACTACGACGGCAAGAAGGTTCAGGTTTCCGGCGCCGTGGTCGCCGACTCGCTGACCAGCGAGGGGTCTACCGCGGTGTTTAAGATCGCGCCGGAGGGCGTGGACGCGGGCGATTCCGAGCAGGCGCTGACCGTGCAGTACGACGGCGCCCTGCCCGCTACCTTTGGCACCGGTGTGGTCGCCATCTGCACGGGCCTGGTCGATGGCAAGACCCTCGAGGCCACCGAGATGGTGACCAAGTGCCCGTCCAAGTACGAGAGCGCCGAGGGCTCGCTGACCGTGAAGGGTCTGCTCGACCAGAAGGACACCATGATGTTCAAGGACACCAAGGTGTGCGGTTACGTTAAGGGCGAGATTAGCGACGCGCAGGCTGACTACCGCTTCACCATCGAGTCCCAGGGCGAGACCCTCAAGGTTGTGTACGACGGCGGCCTGGACGAGGCCATCACCGACGGCACCGCTCTAGTGATCTCTGGTCACCTGGATTCCGACGGCGTCTTTGTGGCGACCGAGCAGCCGTCCATCGACTCGTCCATCAAGGCGTAGAGCCACCCCATATCTTCACGGCGCCCCGTATCGCACCTGCGAGCGGGGCGCATCTACGTAACGGCATCCTATCTTTCTAGCAATCCCAAAGGAGATACGCGTATGATTCCAACCCTTGGTAACGGGCTGCAAGTCTTTGCGATGGTGCTGTCGCTGCTAAGCGCTGCGGTGCTGATTGGCGCCACCAAGGCTCGCGGGCTTGAGAGCGGCCGCCGCGAGTCGCTGATCAACGCCGGCTACCTTATGGTGTTTGGCACCACCATCGCCCTCACGCTGTGCATCGTCATCATCTTGGTGTGCTTTGTGACCAGCAACTTTAGCCTGGCGTACGTGGTGAGCAACTATCCCAATACGGATAGCGCGCTCAAGCCCCTGTACGAGGTATCCGCCGTGTGGGCGGGTCGCCAGGGATCGCTTCTGCTGTGGACCTGGTTCATCTCCGTCTTTACCAGCGTGGTCGCATGGCGTCGCATGCGCGTGACGGACGACCTCTCCAACGCCGCCCTGGGCGTGGCGCAGATCATCGTGGCGCTGTTCGCGGCGACCCTGGTGTTCTCCGATTCCAACAATCCCTTCATGGCGACCGCACCGGAGTTCCTCAACGCCGACGGCACCCTTGCCGGCACCATTGGCGGCATGAACCCGCTGTTGATGCATTGGGCCATGATCTTGCATCCGCCCGCGACCTTTATAGGCTACGCCGGCATGACCCTGCCGTTCGCCTACGCCATGGCGGCCCTTATTTGCGGCGACATGTCCGCCCGCTGGGTCGAGCTGTGCGACCGCATCGCCGTGTTCAGCTTCATCTTCCTCACCATTGGCATGGCGCTGGGCGCCGTGTGGGCCTACGTGGTGCTGGGTTGGGGCGGCTTCTGGGCGTGGGACGCCGTGGAGAACGCGAGCCTTATGAGCTGGCTCACCGGCGTGGCCATGATCCACAGCTTCACCCTGTACCGCAAGCGCGGCTGCTTCAAGCGCTGGAGCATGTTCAGCGCCACCATCACGTTCATCTTTGTTGTTCTGGGCACCTTCATCACTCGTTCCGGTCTTGTGCAGTCCGTCCACGCCTTTGCGGAGGACCCCGTCTCCACGTATTTCTTCCTCGCCATCATGGTTGCGGCGGGTATGGCGTTCCTTATCGGCATCCTGTATCGCCATGGCCAGATCGTGGAGGACGATGAGATCGAGTCGCTGCTCTCCAAGAACGGTTCGTACTACATCACCAACCTGGTGATGTGCGTGTCCGCCGTGCTGGTGGCCTACCTCACGGTCTCCAGCGCGCTGCCCACGTGGATGCCGCTGGGCGGCAGCGTTATCGCGGCGGGCGCCTTCAACGCGGTCGCTCGTCCAGTGGGAACGCTGTTCTGCCTGCTGATGGCCGTGTGCCCCATGCTTGGCTGGCGCAAGACCGACGGAGCGTCCTTTGCCCGCAACATGCGCGTTCCCGCTATCGTGGGCGCGGTGGTATTCGCCGGGCTGATGTTCCTCTTTGTCACCAAGTTCGTCCCCGAGTACGATGCCATCGTCGCCGCGGGCGGTGCGGCGGCGACCGCTCTGACCGAGCAAGGTCCCAAGATCTACTACTTTGGCTTGACCGTTCTCGCGTTCGCGACGGCGTCGCTGTTGCTTGCCAGCAGCGGCTACCTGCTTGTCCGTGGCGTCTCCGCCCGCATGCGCAACAAGGGCGAGAACCCCGTTGTGGCGCTGGCCCAGCTGTTCCGTCACTCGCCCGCGCAGGCCGGTGGATACCTGACCCATCTGGGTGTCGCGGTTGTGCTGGTTGGCCTGGTGGGCTCTTCTATGTACGTGCAGGAGCAGACGCTTAACGTCGCCGCCAAGGAGGGCGAGAACGGGCAGGTTGGCTCCTACGTTCTCACCGTCACCGGCACGCGCGAGTACAGCGATTCCGCCGCTGACATGTTCAAGGAGGTCCAGCTTGCCGTGACGGACGCCGCGAGCGGTCGCGAGCTGGGCACCCTGGCGCCCTCTATGGAGGTGAGCGCCACCAACTCCGGGCAACAGACCCTGCACGCCGGCGTGCTGAGCTTCCCTCTCGAGGACCTCTTCGTCGCCTTCCAGGGTTTCAATGCGGACGGCACGCTTTCCATCAACGTGAAGATCAACCCGCTGATCATGCTCAACTGGATCGGCGCCGGCATCTCGATCGCGGGCATCATCCTGGCGTTCGCGCCGCGTCGCGCCACGCCGCTGCTGGCGGCCGATGAGCGCGCCGCCGCGGAGGCCGCTGCGGGTCGCGCGGGCAAGGCGGGCCGCGCGGGCAAGGCGGGCAGCGCGGGCAAGGCGGGTCGCGGCTCGTCCTCGTCCAAAAAGGCGAAGGGGGCGAAGCGCCGTGGCTAGTGCCGTGGCTGGCGCCGGGACTAGCACCGTGGCTGGCGCCGGGGCTTTGGGGGCTTCCGACGCCGGCGGGTTGGCTATCGACGCGCGCGGCCTGGTGAAGCAGTTTGGGTCGCGACGCGGCCTGGACGGCGTCGACCTGCAGCTGCCCGCCGGAGCGTTCCTGTCGATCTTTGGCCCCAACGGCGCGGGCAAGACCACGCTGCTGCGCATGCTGGCCCTGTTGAGCCGGCCCACGCGCGGGTCGCTCACCATGCTGGGAGTCGACGCTTTGGAGGAGCCGGACGCGCTGCGCTCGCGCGTGGGGCTGATCTCGCATAAGTCCATGCTGTACGGGGACCTGACCGCGCGGGAGAACCTGGAGTTCTTCAGCTCGCTGTACCCTGGCGGGCCGGACCGTGCGCGCATCGACGAGCTGCTGCGCTTGGTCGAGCTGGACCATCGTCGCAACGATCCCGTGCGCACCTACTCGCGAGGCATGCAGCAGCGCCTGTCCATCGCCCGCGCGCTGGTGAACGATCCCGACCTGGTGCTTTTGGACGAGCCGTATTCTGGCTTGGATCCTCATGCTGCGGAGCTGTTCGACCAGCTTATCGACCGTGTTCGCGACGGGCGCACCTTTGTGATGGTGAGCCATGACCTGCAGAAGGGCTACCAGATGTGCACCCATGCGCTTATTCTGGCCCGCGGTCAGGTGGTGGTGTGCGCCGAGCGCGCGCAGATCGATGCCGGTGCGTTTCGCGACCTGTACCTTGCGACCGTTGGCGTGGGGGTGGCGTGATGGGACGCGTGCAGAAAAAATTCGTCCAGAAAAAGCAGGCGCAGAGCAAATTTGTTCAATACAAAGCCCTGCTCATGAAAGACGTGAGGCAAGAGCTGCGCACTCGTGAGATGCTTACGTCCATGGTGGTCTACGCGCTGCTTGTCCTGACCATCTACGGTGCGGCGCTGGCGCAGGTGGGCGATAAGCTGCAGGTGGTCTCCTTTGCCGGAGGCCTGCTGTGGGCGCTCATCATCTTCACCAGCTTACTGGGATTGAACCGCAGCTTTAGCCATGAGACGGAATCGGGCTGCCTGGAGGGCATATTGCTGGCGCCCATCGACCGCGCGGTGGTGTTTCTGGCCAAGGCGACCAGCAACTTGCTGTTTTTGGTCGCGGTCGAGGCGATAGTGATACCGCTGTTCTTCCTGTTCTTCTTGTCCGGTGCCGACCTTGCGACCACTACTCCCATGATCGCGCTGCCCCTGCTGGTGGGCACGGTGGGCGTTGCCGGCGTGGGCACGCTGCTCTCGACCATGACCATCGATACGCGCGGGCGCGACGTGCTGCTGGCGATCTTGTTCATACCCGTGGCGTTTCCGCTGCTCTACGCTTGCGTGTCCGCTACTACCGTGGCGTTTATGGGGGTTGAGGGCACGTTTGGAACGTTTTGGAGCTCGTGCGGTATGGCCGCGGCGTACGACGTAATCATGATCGCGGCCGCCTGGGGCCTGTACGAGTTCGCGGTGGACGCTTAGTCCGAGGCTGATCGGGGGCGGGGCGCGGGGAACAGCTCCGCCCATAAGGCGTCGCGGCGTTGCTCGAAGTTGGGTATTTGGATGCGCAGCGGACGTTTTTGGGCGCGGGCGAGATGCGTCATGGCTATATGGAAGAGCTTTGGGTCCCTTAGTTCCCTGCTGGTGATATTGACCACGCTGATGCCGAGCGCGGCGAGTTCGTTGGCGCGTATGGAGTCCTCCTGCATCGCTTGGGCGGAGGCGTGATGAAGCGTGCTGCCGTATTCGACATCGACTTTGCCGTCGAGTAGAAATGAATCGCAGCGGCGCAGCTTGCCGGCGCTCTCCACGAGATAATCCATAAGCAAGGGGCCGCGGTTGTACCCTCCCATGCGATAGGGCAGGCTCATGACGATCGCGAGCTTCGCCTCTTCCGGGGAGCGCGCGTTGTCGGCGACGTACCGAAGCGCTTTCGCCGCTATGCCTGCTCCGCGTATATGGCGATTTGCCTGAACGAACTTGGTGAGCTTGTCTACTGTAGTGAGCGGGGCCCGGTGCACCGAAACCGTTCTGAACGTGTTGGTCCCCTGCTTTGACTCGCCCCCGTAATCTGGATTTGGAATCACGGCATACCAGCCGCAGAGCTCGAAGGCCAGCTGCAGTCGCTGAACAAAGCGGAGCCTGCAGCATATGGTTGTATAGAAGTGCTCTACAGAGAGGCCGACAACCCCTGACCCAAAGTCGATGAATTGCTCTCCGTCTATAGGCTCGGAGTAGCTATGGCACACAACGTTTTGGATGCAGGGGCGTCGGGCGTCTTTTGGCAAAACCACGTGCAGTCGCGCCGATGTGGAGCCACAGCTTTTGACGCGTGCGAACGCGGTCGGGCCAAACGTTTTACCGGCAGGGATGGAGAGCTGGGTCTCCGATGATGGGAGGATCCCAGGCCTGCCAGACGCGGCGGTGGCGCGAAGGCATTCGAGTTCGGTGATGTCAGAAATGCAA
>DBEWRE010000050.1:0-32636 GCA_048207125.1 Collinsella sp. | reverse complement strand
GACTGGTGGCGTGGACGAGCAGGGCAAGAGCTCTGCAGAGCGCATCGCGGCGGTGGACGCCAACGTCGAGAACCTCAAGCAATTCACCCAGTTCGCCAACAGCCATGGCGTAGCCACCGGCTTGTGGACGCAATCCTACCTCACCCCGGATTCGAACAACGACACCAAGTGGCACCTGCTGCGCGACTTTGAAAAAGAGGTCAAGACGGGCGGCATCTCCACCCTTAAGACCGATGTGGCATGGGTGGGCCCCGGCTTCTCCATGGCGCTGGACGGTACCAAGACCGCATACGATACCGCGACCACCGCGGGCGACGTGCGCCCCAACATCGTGACCCTATGCGGCTGGGCCGGCACGCAGCGCTTCGGGGGCATCTGGACCGGTGACCAGACCGGCGGCAACTGGGAGTATATCCGCTTCCACATTCCCACCTACATCGGCCAGTCGCTCTCCGGCAACCCTAATATCGGATCGGACATGGACGGCATCTTTGGCGGCGCGCCCATCATCGCGACCCGCGACTACCAATGGAAGACCTTTACCCCCACCATGCTCGACATGGACGGTTGGGGCTCCCATCGCAAGGCTCCTATGACTCATGGAGACCCCTATACCGGCATCTCGCGTATGTACCTCAAGCTCAAGAGCCAGCTGATGCCCTATATCTACACGTCTGCGGCGTCCGCGGCGAATATCGATACGGGTAACGGTGACACCGGCCTGCCTATGATACGCGCCATGTTGCTGGGCGACGGCAGCGCGTATGCCGCAAGCCGCGACACGCAGTACCAGTACACCTTCGGCGACGCCTTCCTGGTTGCACCCGTGTACAAGGACACGCGGGCGACGGAGGCGGGCGACGACGTACGCGACAAGATTTACCTGCCAAATTATGGGGACGAGAACAACCCGACCATCTGGATCGACTACTTCACCGGTAAGCAGTACCGCGGCGGCCAGGTGCTCAATAACTTCGACGCGCCCCTTTGGAAGCTGCCCCTGTTTGTTAAGGCGGGTTCCATCGTTCCCATGTACCAGCCCAACAACAACCCGCAAGACGTCAGCGATACAAATCCCAAGGGCCTGGACAAGACCCAGCGCATCGTGGAGTTCTGGCCAGCGGGCAAGACCGAGTACACGCTGTTCGAGGATGACGGCGAGAGCATTAAAAACGATCTGACCGAGGTCGAGGGCTACGGCAAGGTCGCCAAGGTGTCCTATGGGGAGCACGTCTCCACCAAGATCACGTCCGAGGTGAAGGACGGCGCCGCCATCCTCTCCATCGGTGCGTCAAAGGGAGGCTATGCGGGCTACGATTCCAACCGCGCCACCACCGTAGTGGTCAATGTGTCCAAGGTGCCCACCGGCATCACCTATAACGGCGCCGATGTTCAGAAAGTGGATGACAAGGCGGCGCTGGACAAGGTGGATGACAAGGCGGTTTGGTGCTATGTGGAGTCCCCGGACCTCAACACCACCACCGAGGACGAGGGATTTGGCAAGGTCGAGATCAAGACCACGCCCAAGGTATACGTGAAGCTCCCCAAGACCGATGTCTCTGCCGGCGAGCAGAAGGTCATCGTCAACGGTTTCGAGAACGATGGCAAGCTGGGCAAGGACCAGGAGAACGCCAACTTGAAGGCTCCCTCTCTGCAGGTTCCCGAGGACGGCAAGACGCCTACCAGCCTGAAGTTGATCTGGAACAAAGTCGCCGATGCCACATCATATGACATAGAGGTCGACGGCCAGGTATTCTCCATGGGCGATGCCGAGAGCTACGTTCTGACCGACCTTGAGTATCACTCCCAGCACACCTTTAAGATTCGCTCGCGCAATGCAGAGGGCTATTCAAAGTGGAGCGAAGAAGTGGGCGGCCAGACGCTGGAGGATCCGTGGCGAAACGCGCCCGCGCCGCAGGCGACCACGTGGACCGGCGACTACTATGCCGGCATGACCGAGGCTCGCGCCCTTGATCACAACCTCGACGCCGACCACTTCCACTCGTCCGAGGGTGCATTGGGCAAAACGCTGACGCTCGATTACGGCTCGGCGTTCAAGCTGGACAAGTTCGAGTACTATCCGCGCGAGGACGCGGCAAACGGCACCGTGACCAAGATGCGCATCGAGACCTCGCTGGACGGTCAGCACTGGACGTCCGAGGAGGCTTCGTGGCGTCAGGACAACAGCGTCAAGACCGTGTCTTTAGCGGGTCGCGCCGCGCGCTTTGTGCGCTTGACACCGCTTGAGAGCGTTGGAGGCTTCTTCTCGGCTCGCGAGCTGGCGGTGTACAAGGTCGACGGCTCCGCTCCCTGGGCGGTTGGGTCGAGCACCATGTCAGAGTCCGTCTCCGAGGGCGATTACACCAACATGATGAACTACCTGGCGCTTGACGCTAAGGACAGCGACTTTGCGAAGCAGATCAAGGAGCGCTACGCCGATCTGAACGGCAACGACGCTTATGATGTGTACGACTACTCCTTTACGATGGCGGCGCTTGACGGTGGCACCAAGAAGGAGGGGGCCGTGTCCGGTGACCTGCTGGTCGCTCCGGGCAAGGAGCACGTCGCCGCTGGCGAAGAGGTCTCGATAGACCTGATCGCCGGCGATATGGAAAATGCCAACGCGCTGGGCGCCCTAGTGGGCTTCGACTCGTCCAAATTCGAGTTGGTCGACAATAGCATTACCAAGTCGGCAGATCTGCTCGAGATGGAGAACCTCTCCAAGTCCAATAAGAGCAAGGACACGGTGAACCTGGCGTTCGCCAACCGCGGCGACAAGCCTCTCTTCAACGGTTCCGGCGTGGTGGCCAGCTTCAAGCTGCGTGCCAAGGTGGAGACCGATGTCAAGCTGACCGCAACATCCATCGCGGTGGGCCCCGCGGGCGACTTCCTCCAAATCGAGAACACGGGCGAGATCACGTTCCCCGAGAAGCCCACGCAGTCTTCCGGCGAGCTTGGCCAGGATTCGTTCAACATCACCATGACCAACGACGCTTTGCCTTCTGATTCCGGCGGCAACGTGAAGGAGCTGGTACAGCAGGGCAGCTACGCGGCGCTCTTCAACGGTCAGAACGACCGAGGGTTCGAGCTCAAGTACTACTACGATGACAAGTCCTTCGATGAGCGCGTGGGCTTGCCGCTCAACCTTAGCTTCGCCCTCAAGGAGCCCCGACCGCTGAGCGAGATCGTGCTCACCAACGGCGCCGCCGCGGCAAACGGTTCCATCACCAGCCTCAGGGCGACCGTGACCTTTGAGGACGATACCGTCCAGGAGTTCAAGGACGGTGCCTTCTCCGCGCCGGCGGAGGTCTATACCTTCGCGATCTCCGAGGCAAATGCGGGCAAGAAGGTTAAAAGCGTGGTCATTACCCCGCTGACGTCCACGGGCAAGGCGGGCAAACTCGAGAAGCCCGACAACCGCATGCTGACCATTGGCGAGATCGACTTTAGGTACACCGACGCCGCTCCTAAGGTGGACGAGGTGAAGCTGGACGATTCCAATGCCAAGGTGTTGTACGAGAGCGAGCTGACAAAGGTCGGGGCGACCATGTTGCCTGATGTTGGCTACCCGTTCTTCACCGTGGAGAGCGATTATCCCGATATCGCAGGCGTGGTGCCGGTTCAGTCTGGCGATTCGGTGACCTGGTATCTGCGCGGCAACGCGCCGGGTACCGCAAAGATCACGGTGAAGTCCGTGCTGGATGAAACAAAGACCGCCAGCTACACCGTGGAGGTCAAGAAGGGCGTGGATACGTCCGCGCTGGTCGATGCCGTTGAGGCCGGTAAGAAGGTCAAAGCCGACCTGTGCGAAGAGCAGAGCTACAAGGCCTTGAACAACGCGGTGAAAGCCGGCGAGTCCATCTTGAAGAAGGAGGGGGCCACAAAGCAGGAGGTGGCAGACGCTGCCAAGGCTATCAATGACGCGCTGGCCGCCCTTGCGTTCCGACCCGTGGACGAGGGCAAGAAGATCGACCTGAAGGCAGGCGCCGTCAGCGCATCGAGCTTTGCGGCGGAGTCTCCCGTAGAGGGCGCCGTGGACGGAGACCCCAAAACCCTGTGGCATTCGAACTATGCCGCCGGCGTAGCCCTGCCTCAGTTCCTTGTGTTCGATCTTGGCAAGGAGACCTGGGTGAGCGATGTAACTTTCCTGCCGCGGCAAGATGTTGGAACGAACGGCGACATCTTTGAGGCGAAGGTGTATGCGCGCAAGCCGGCCGCCGCGCCCGAGGTCCGTACGCTCGATGCCGACGATGCTGTGGATGATGAGTACATCGAGGTGGGAACCTTTGCGTTCAAGAACAACGGAACGGTGCTCGACAAGCGCGACGAGTACAAGCAGATGACGTTCGAGCCGGTGAAGACCTCCGCCATCAAGCTGGTTGTAACCAAGGCCGGCGCTCAGAATCCGCGCGATGTCAACAAGTTCGCCTCTGCAGCGGAGGTCAAGCTGTACGCTGCGGATGAACCGGCTGGAAAGCCCGATCCCCAACCGCCGGTGGTTCCCGACCCCAACCCGCCGGTGAGCCCGGACCCCGACAAGCCGGTGGACCCCAAGCCCGAGCAGCCGGACCCCGACAAGCCGGTTGATCCCAAGCCCGAGCAGCCCAATCCCGACAAGCCGGGGCAGGGCGGCGACCAGGGCTCTGGTCAGAGCGGTTCGGGTCAACAGGGTGGCCAGGACGGTTCCGGCCAGCAGGCGGGACAGGGTTCTGCCAAGCCAAACGGCAAGCCTGCGGGCGGAACCCTCGCCCAGACGGGCGACCCCGCGCTCGCGGTCGCCGTCCCGGTCGCAGCGGGTGGCGGCATCTTGGCCGCGATCGGCGCGTTCCTGCGCCGCAAGCGCAAGTAGGGCTATTCAGGTAGCACCAAACAAGTAAAGCTGTCAGCAAAAGAGGCGCCTCGAATCGACGGGGCGCCTCTTGCTATAGAGCGGCTTTGGTAGGCTGGAATCGCCGGCAATGACTCGTCCAGACGCCGAACAGGGGCAAACTAAAAAGGGCCCCGCGTTGCCACGGGACCCTCGATGCGTTGCGCTGGATGTCGCCGGCGCTGCGGTTACTGGGCGGACTCGGGTTTGGGTGAGTCGACGCGGCCCGAGGAATCCGGATGGATGGTCATGGTCTGGAAGCGATGCGCCATGTACTCGTTATCGAAGTGCTCGGCATAGAACTCCTCGACGGGGGAGTTGGGTGTAAGGCCGCTTTCCCTGCAGAACCAGCAGTCCAGCGACTGCAGCGTCATGACGCCGTTGACCAGCATGAGGATGGTGACCACCGTGGTGAGGGAGTAGCGCATCTTCCAGGGAATGAGGTTGATGAGCTTGAGGAGTCGGGGCAGGCACAGCTTGATCCAGAACAGGCCCAACGTGCCCCACATAAGCATGAACGGGGTGGATGTGCGCCCGTGGAAGAAGATGGCCATGGGATCGGGGACACCGGGCAGAAGCTCGTAGGAGTAGCTCCAGGCGATGGCGCCAAAGGAAGTTTGCATCCACCAGCTCACCGCGGCTTCGAACACGCCTCCTATGACGGCGCTGACCAGGAAGATGATGAGGAAGTTCTTCTTGTAGAAGCGGTTGAGGGCAACGGTGAGAAGCACCGCGCCAAAGCCGTAGATGGGGCTGAAGGGGCCAAAGAGCAGGCCGGCGCGATCCTGGTAGACGCCCGGATCGACCCAAACCATATGGAAGATGATCTCGATGATGAGGCCCAGCACGCAGCAGACCATGAAGACCCAGAACAGGTTGAAGAAGTTGAGTTTGATGTAGCCCTCGCCGGTGAGGTCTCGACCAAGCATGCCCTTTTCAGCGGCCTTTTTGTCCTCTAGGTCGCGTAGGTGGCGCTGCAGTTCGCGCTCTTCACGCAGGGTGGGATCGATGGTGGCCGACAGGGCCGTGAGGATGGCGAGCTGAATGGCAGGGCGAATAAGGTGCACGCCGATACCCTGCAGCATGACGTCGATGAGAATCTGGCCGATGGTCATGACGATCAGCGCATACGCCCAGCGCCCCGCGTCGCGGCGGTAGCTCTTAAGAAGCGTCCAACCAAACAGGATGAGGGCGACTGAGGCAACGAATGCCAGGATCGAGCCGATGACCGTCATGGTCACCGTAAGGGTAAGGTTGGTACCCATGAGCACGTCTTCTTGCCCGATGGCCAGTCGATAGACCATGATGCCGAAGTACGCGCCCATAAGCGGTAGCGAGACGATGCCGTCCAGTGCGCACAGGGCGCCGTAGACGCGGATGACGAAGGGGATGGTCTTTAGCTGCTCGGCGGTGGGGGTCTTGGGATCAAGGTCGTTGCCGGGCAGGCCGTAGTCTGGTTGCCCCGCGCCGACGGAGTCTCTCGAGATGCTGCTCACTGAGGTGCTCCTTGTTCTATAAGCTTGCTGATAACTTGGCGATTCTACCCGTTTTGCAGGGCCCCTACTCCACATTCATCATGAGCTGTGGGGTGGAATGCATCCCGCACCCGCAGCGTTCCGCGCCAGTCGGTATACTGGAGTGGTTTTGAGAAAGCGTCTTTAGGCGCCGTCTATTGGGAGGCACAATGGCCGAGAACACCGAGAAAGCCCCGCTTGTTGGAATCATCATGGGCTCCAAGTCCGATCTGCCCGTCATGGAGGGCTGCACCGCCGAGCTGGAGCGCTTGGGCGTTCCCTACGAGCTGGTCATCGCCAGCGCCCACCGCACGCCGGACAAGGTTCACGAATGGGCTGAGACCGCGGCCGACCGCGGCATCAAGGTCATCGTCGCCGCTGCCGGCAAGGCAGCGCACCTGGGCGGTGTCGTCGCTGCCTTCACCCCGCTGCCGGTTGTGGGCGTGCCCATGAAGACCAGCGACCTGGGCGGCATGGACTCCCTGCTCTCCATGGTGCAGATGCCCTCCGGCGTGCCCGTCGCCTGCGTCGCCATCAACGGCGCGAAGAACGCGGCGATCTACGCGACCCAGATTCTCGGTGCCACCATGCCCGAGTATCGCGACGCGATTGTGAACCTTAAGAAGGAGATGGCCGAGGCCTAGCAATCTTCATCCCCTGTAGGCGCGGCGTACCTCGGTGGTGCTCTGCGCCTTTTTCATGATAGGGAGGCCTGACGTATGGCAGGGAACAACCAGCGCGACGCAGAACGCCTTGGGGCGAATGCAAACGTATCTGACACCCGGTCGAGCCGTGTTCGCATGGTTCCCGCCGGAGGGCACTTCGCCGCGGGCGACGGGTCCGCTCCCTCAGCCCCCGCTACGGTGGGCGGTGCCGCTGCTGGCCGGCGTTTCCGCCAGCGCACCGCCATGGATGAGGAGGAGCCTCGTCCCGCGGGAGCGCGCTATGCGGAGCCTCGTTCGCAGGCTGCCCGCATTGCCCGGGCGGCAGAGGATGATGGGGATCCTTTTGCTCCTCGTCCCGCTGGAAACAGGTTCTCGACTCCAGAGGAACCCGCCGTTCCCGTCTCCTCCCGGGTCCCCGCCGTCCCCAAGCACGGCGCTCCTGAGAGGTGGGATGCCGCTTCGGTCACCACGGCGTCGATCGACATCTCGGATTCCCATGCCGCAACCGAGCCCTTGTCGCATGGCTCGGAGGTCCTTGCCGCCCCAAAGCCCGCCGACACCGCAGAGTTCACCGCGGCGGCGGCTTCCTCGGCATCGAAAAAGGAGCCCGTCCGGGCGCTGGGCGGGGCGGCGACGCTTGCCAGCGGCGCTACTCCCTTGGTGCCGGCGTATTCCAAGAAGCCATCGTCCAGCGAACTCGCAGACAAGGGCGCGAAGAAGCGGAATGCCGTCGCGGTGGGCACGGACGATGGTCGAGGCGATCCCAAGGGGAGGGCGCCGCGTGGCTGGCGCGACGTGCTGCCGGTTGCTTTGATAGTCGCCGGCGTCGCGCTGCTTCTTGCCGCAGCCTTTATCTTTGTGAGGGCCCAGCTGGGATATCGCGAGGCGCAGACAACGTATGATCGCTTGGAAGCCAACGTGGTGACCGATAGCGCGGGAGACGACCTGCCGAGCGTGGACTTCGACGAGCTGGAGGCCATCAACCCCGATGTGGTGGGTTGGATCTACGTGCCGGGAACGCCCATCAACTATCCGGTGGTGCAGACCACGGATAATACTACCTACCTGCGCAAGCTATTCGACGGCACGCCCAACGGATCGGGCACCGTCTTTATGGATTGCGATGACACCGCGCCGGGCGGTATCGATCGGCAGACCACGCTTTACGGTCACCATACGCAGGATGGCAAGATGTTTCGCGCCGTCGACTACGCACTCGACCAAGAAAAGTTCGACCAGATCGGCACGGTCTACTACATGACGCGCGATGCCACCTACGTGTGCCGTCCGCTGATGGACTGCCTGGTGGAGGATACCTTTACGGATGCTCGCATCGCTTCGTTTGAGGACGAGAAAGCGTTCTCGGACTATCTGGCGACGATGCGGGGCATGGCGAAGTCCGTGGCGGCCGATGTGGACGAGCGCCAGGCGAGTGTGGAAAACGTGCTCACGCTGGTGACGTGTTCTGGAGAAATCATCCCCCGCACCACCCGCGCCGCCATGGTGTGCACCATCGAGGAGCGGATTGGTAGACTGTAGCGGGTCAATAAAACTACTAACCCAATAGGTTTATATCTGTTGGGAGAAACGGGAGGCTCCCATGGCTACCATGCCCTCTATTGATGAATGGCTGCGCGAAGCCAAGCAGGATTCTGGTTTTCGCAACTGCGGCATGTACCTGATTCATAACGGAACGGTGCGCGAGACGCCCAAATCCGAGGCGCGCGGCGTTGAAACCGACGGTGTCGCTCCGGGCGAGAAGGTTGGCGGCATGTGCTTCGACTACGACGAGCGGCGCGTGGCGGAGGCCGTTGATAAGACGCGCGCCCTGCCCGGCATAGAGTACGTGCGTGTGTGGCTGAACCGCGGCGAGCTCGAACTGGGCGATGACATCATGCTGGTGCTTATTGGCGGAGACATTCGCCCCCGCGTGATAGACGCGCTGCAGTCGCTGGTGGGCACTATCAAGAATGAATGCGTGAGCGAGGTCGAGAAGCCCGCGTAGGGGCGCGATTCTTACAGGGCTATCACCAAGGCGATGCCTTAAGCGATCCAGTAGAGGCGCTGGTATGCACATAACGCAACGGCGACGTTACCGGAAGGGGTGACGTCGCCGTTTTGCTGCGCGGCTGCGTAAAAAGCGCCGCCGGTTGAATGACCGACTGTTGCTCGAGAAAGAGCACTCCCCGGCCTACTTCTTGTTGCGGTTGAAGTTGATCAGGCAGCCGTCAAGGATGATCTGGCGCTCGTCCGCGGTGAGCGGGGTCATGTACAGGTCGATGGTGCCGCTCACCTTGCCGTTGCGGATGATGTGGCCCACAAAGCGCTCCTCGCCCGCTTCCACGGCCTTGCGCACGCCGGGGATGAAGACGTAGTCGCCCACCTCGAACTGGGGGGCGTCGTCGGACTGCAGCGGCAGCATGCCCCAGTTGATGACGTTGGAGCGATAGCGCTTGGTGGCGTATTGCTCAACGATGTTGGCCACGCCGCCCAGGACGCGCTGGCAGCTGGCGGCCTGCTCGCGCGCAGAGCCGTCGCCGGGCTTTACGGCGTAGATCATGCTGCCCATCTCGGTGTTCCCAAGCGATGCCGAGGGCTCGACCTGCTGAGCTGCCGAAAACGCGTCGGCGACCTCGTCGGCGAGCTCACCCTCGAGGCGCTGGGCTTCCACGGCGGCGAACGCTTTGGCACGGCCCACGTACTCCGGATCGCGGCGGGAGAGCGTGAACTCGGCCAAGCCAAGCGGATTGGAGCGATAGGACGAGGTCTCGCCGGAGGGGATGAGCTCATCGGTGGTGGTGACGGGGTCCATGATCTTGGAGCAGACCTGCATCAGCAGGTTCTCGCCCAAGGGCTCCATCTGCGGCCAGTCCTTGATGTTGGGACCGTAGACCAGGGGGTCTTCCTTCTTACCGCAGCCAAAGCCGCAGAATACGCGGTTGTTGTAAGAGGTGGCGTCGAACTCGTGCTCGGGAACGTCTCCCCAGCAATCCAGCGCGTCGGCGCCGGTGAGAACGCCGCCCGCGGCAGCGGTGGCGGCGATGGAGCGGGCGTCCATCAGCGCAACGCCGGACATCTGGCCGTTGCCCGGCTTGGAGCCCTCGCGGTTGGGGAAGTTACGGGTGGTGTGGCGTACGGAGAGACAGTTGTTCGCCGGCGTATCGCCCGCGCCAAAGCAGGGGCCGCAGAACGCGGTGCGAACGATGGCGCCCGCCTGCATGAGGTCGTAGACGGCACCCTTTTTGACCAGATCCGCGAAGACCGGCTGGGACGAGGGGTAGACGGAGAGCGCGAACTCGCCGGCTCCGCAGCTCTTGCCGCGCAGCGCGTTGGCCGCTTCCATGACGTTGGTGTAGTTGCCGCCCGCGCAACCGGCGACGACGCCCTGCTGCACGTGGATGCCGGCGGCATCTACCTTGCTCATAAGGTCCAGCGAACCTGCGCGGCCGGCGATCTTGTCTGCCGCGCGCTCGACCTCCGCCAGGATGTCGCGCGGGTTGGCGTTGAGCTCGTCGATGGTGTAGACGTTGCTGGGGTGGAAAGGCAGCGCGATCATGGGGCGGATCTTGGAGAGGTCCACGCGCACGCAGCCGTCGTAGTAGGCGACGTCTGCCGGATCGAGCTGGCGGTAATCGTCCGCACGGCCATGATCGGCGAGGTAGCGACGGGTGTCCTCGTCCGTACGCCAAATGGAGGAGAGGCAGGTGGTCTCCGTGGTCATAACATCAACGCCGTTGCGGAAGTCCGTGGTCATGGTGGCGATGCCGGGGCCCACAAACTCCATCACCTTGTTCTTGACGTAGCCGCTGGAGAAGACGGCTCCGATGATGGCGAGCGCTACGTCCTGCGGGCCAACAAAGGGCTGGCAGGCGCCCTCAAGGTAGACGGCGACCACGTCCGGGGTGGCGACGTCATAAGTCTGGCCCAGCAGCTGCTTGACCAGCTCGCCGCCGCCCTCGCCAATGGCCATGGTGCCCAGGGCGCCGTAGCGGGTGTGGGAGTCCGAGCCCAGGATCATCTTGCCGCAGCCGGCCATCATCTCGCGCATGTACTGGTGGATGACCGCCATATGCGGGGGTACGTAGATGCCGCCGTAGTGCTTTGCGGCGGAGAGGCCGAAGAGGTGGTCGTCCTCGTTGATGGTGCCGCCGACGGCGCACAGGGTGTTATGGCAGGTGGTGAGCACGTAGGGCATGGGGAACTTCTCGAGGCCGCTCGCCTTGGCGGTTTGGACGATGCCCACGTAGGTGATGTCGTGGCTGGTGAGGCAGTCGAAGGTGACCTTGAGGCGCGACTCGTCCCCGGAGGCGTTATGGGCCTGCATGATGCCGTGGGCGATGGTGCCGCGGCGCGCCTCGTCGCGGTCGGGCTCGCCGCCTGCTAGGCCACGCAGGGCCTCGCGGTCGTTTTCAGGTATAACGGTGGTGCCTTTTAGCAGGTAGACGCCGCCGTCATAAAGGGTTACGCCGTCCATGTCATCTCCTTGCGCGCTCATCGTCCGCGCGCGGGCCGTGTGCGGGCGGATCGAATCGACAAAACAGTTGGTAGTCAATCTTATAGCGCATCCAAGCGGCTCTTGAGCGCCCTGATGGGAATTTACGAAGATGAGCGTTTTTAGGTATGCGAGTTACATGGGGTACCTTAGAGACGGGTGCGTATAATAAATGGGTATTTCTCGTCCAAGAGGCAGACAGGGGAAGATATGTCTCAAGAAACCGTCCGCGCGGCCAATATGGCCGGGACCGTTACGAGTTGCGAAGTAGACGAGCAGCTTACCGATGAACTGAATGAGGAGTGCGGCATCTTTGGCGTGTGGGCGCCCGATCGCGACGTCGCCCGCCTCACCTATTTTGGCCTGCGCGCCCTGCAGCACCGCGGCCAGGAATCCGCCGGCATCGCTTCGGGCGACGGCGGCACGGTGATGGTGCGCAAGGACCTGGGCCTGGTGAGCCATGTGTTCTCCAACGCCGACATCGACGCGCTGTCCGGACAGCTCGCCGTTGGCCACGTTCGCTACGGCACCGCCGGCGCCAAGAGCTGGGAGGCGTCGCAGCCCCACCTCTCCACCATCGGCGACGTCATTGTCGCGCTCGCCCACAACGGCACGCTGGTCAATACGGACGAGCTTCGCCGCCAGCTTATCGAGCTCGGCGTTCCCTTTAACTCCAACTCCGATTCCGAGGTCGCCGTCAAGCTGATCGGCTACTTCACCCAGGAGACCCATCACCTGCGCGAGGGCATCCGCAAGACCATGGAGCTCATTCGCGGCGGCTACGCCATGACCCTGATCAACGAGCAGGCGCTGTACGCGTTCCGCGACCCGCATGGCATCCGTCCGTTGGTGCTGGGCCGCCTTACCAGCGACGAGGGCGTCGCTGCGGCGGATGCCTACGAGGCGGCATCTGCTATGCCGAGCGATGCCAAGTCTGCAGAGGACCTGGTGGGCGACGAGGTCGTTGCCACGGCGGCCGGATGGGTCGTTACGTCGGAGACCTGCGCGCTCGACATCATCGGCGCCGAGTACGTGCGCGACATCCGCCCCGGCGAGATCCTGCGCATCTCTGCGGAGGGTCTGGTCTCGGAGCAGGGCGTTCCCGCTGCCGAGAAGACCGCGCACTGCATCTTCGAGCAGGTGTACTTCGCCCGCCCCGACTCCATCATGGACGGCAAGTCTATCTACGCCTGCCGCTACGACATGGGCCGCAAGCTCGCGCTGGAGTGTCCCGTCGAGGCGGACATGGTCATCGGTACGCCGGACTCCGGCCTGCCGTCTGCCGAGGGCTACGCGTTTGAGAGCGGCATTCCCTATGGTACGGGCCTGATCAAGAACCGCTACGTCGCCCGTACGTTCATCGAGCCCACGCAGGAGCTGCGCGCCATGGGCGTGCGCCTCAAGCTCAACCCGCTTAAAGACGTTATCGAGGGCAAGCGCATCGTGGTCGTTGACGATTCCATCGTCCGCGGCACCACTATGGTGCAGCTGGTCCGCATGCTTCGCCAGGCGGGCGCCAAGGAGATCCACGTGCGCATCAACAGCCCGGAGGATATCTGGCCGTGCTTCTACGGCGTCGACACCGGCGAGCAGAGCCAGCTGATCTCCGCCACCAAGACCGTGGACGAGATCTGCGAGTTCATCGGTGCCGATACCCTTGCGTTCCTCTCCGTCGACGCGCTGCTTGAGTGCGTACCCAAGGCGGGCTACTGCACCGCGTGCTTCACGGGCGAGTACCCCGTTGCTATTCCCGAGAGCTTCGGCCGCGACAAGTTCATCGAGGGCTACGAGCCCCGACTGCTGTCCAAGCCCGAGCCCGTCACCGGTCATTGCGTTGCCGATAAGGCCGATGACCGCAGCTGGGAAGAGGAGCATCCCGAGGAGCTGTAGCCAATAAGGATACAAGCGCCGCATGAATTGGTTTGTACGGGGCGGCGCCGGCTTGTGTCGGTGTCGCCCCAAGCATGATGTTTCCTGATGCCGTATCATGCTGTATCAGGAATTCCCTGGGTTGAAAGGAACCTGACATGGCCGACACATCCAAGCACGTTACCTACGAGGACGCCGGCGTCGACACCGCCGAGGGCGCCCGCGCCGTCGACGCGATCAAGCAGATGGTCGCGGAGACCAACCGCCCCGAGGTTGTTGGCGGCATCGGCGGCTTTGGTGGACTGTTCTCCGCCGCGGCCCTGAAGGACATGGAGGATCCCATCCTCATCAGCGGCACCGACGGCGTGGGCACCAAGCTGGTTCTCGCCCAGCTGCTCGATCGTCATGAGACCGTGGGCCAGGACCTGGTCGCCATGTGCGTCAACGATATTCTCGCTTCCGGCGCCGAGCCCCTGTTCTTCTTGGATTACGTTGCGATCGGTCACATCGAGGCCTCCCAGATGGCCAAGATCGTCAAGGGCGTGGCGGATGGCTGCAAGCTCGCCGGCTGCGCGCTGGTGGGCGGCGAGATGGCCGAGCACCCCGGTGTCATGCGTCCCGATGACTACGACCTGGCGGGCTTTGCCGTGGGTGTTGTCGATCGTCCCAAGATGATCGACCCCGCCAACGTCAAGGCCGGCGACGTGATCCTGGGCCTGCCCTCCACGGGCGTCCACTCCAACGGCTATTCGCTGGTCCGCAAGGTCATCGGCGTCGACGGCATGGTTCCGGGCACCCCCGAGGCGGAGGCCAAGCGCGTCGAGCTCGAGGAAACCCGTGAGGACCTGGGCGGCATCTCGCTGGCAGACGCCCTGCTGGCCCCCACCCGTATCTACGTCAAGCCCGTTTTGGAGCTGCTGCGCGGCGGAGCTCCGGTGCATGCCCTCGCTCACATCACCGGCGGCGGCATCACCGAGAACCTCGACCGCGCCCTGCCCAAGAACGTCGACGCGCTGGTAAGCCGTGACGGCGACAAGATGGGCTGGTCCGTTCCCCCCGTCATCACCTACATCTCCCAGCAGGCCCAGCTCGCTCCCAACGAGGCGTGCAAGACCTTCAACATGGGCGTCGGCCTGTGCATCATCTGCGCCTCCGAGGACGAGGCAAACATCGTGGCTGCCCTCGAGAACATGGGCGAGCGCCCGTTCCGCGTGGGCACGTGCATCGAGGGTTCCGGCAAGGTGGTGTACACGGATGAGCAGTAGCGAGCTCGCTGGCGCCGAGCTTGAGGCCGCGGGCATGCGCGAGGTCGATAGCGCCGTCGCCACCGCCTGCATCGCGCGGGACGCGCTCGACAACAACGCGTTGCAGCAGGCTATTCGCGAGCGTCGCGCCAACGGCGACGACAGCCCGCTCAAGCTGTGCGTGCTTATCTCCGGATCCGGCACCAACCTGCAGGCGATCATCGACCGCATCGCCGACGGCACGCTTAACGCGAGCGTGGAGCTGGTGGTTTCCAGCCGTCCGTCCGCCAAGGGCCTGCAGCGCGCCGAGAAGGCGGGCATCCAGACGCTGACGCTTTCCAAGGACGTCTACGCCGATCCGCTTGCCGCCGACGAAGTCATCGCCTTCGAGCTGCTGAAGCACCAGGTTGATTACGTTGTCATGGCAGGTTACATGCGCATGGTGCACGCGCCGCTGCTCCAGCTGTTCAAGAACCGCGTGGTCAATATCCATCCCGCGCTGCTGCCCAGCTTCCAGGGCGCCCATGGCATCCAGGACGCATACGACCGCGGCGTCAAGGTGACCGGCGTGACCGTGCATTTTGCCAACGAGGTCTACGACCAGGGCCCCATCATCGCCCAGGAGACGGTGCGCATCGAGGAGGGTATGAGCGTGGATGAGCTGGAAAGCAACATCCATGCCGTCGAGCATGTTCTGTATCCGCAGGTAGTTGGTTTGCTTGCCGCCGGCCGCGTGAACGTGCGCGAGGACAACAGGGTTCAGATCCTGCCCGAGTAGTCCCATCACACCGCATCGCGAAAACCATGCGCAAGCATGTGACCAAGCATCTCGCCGGCGCCCCGTCCGATTTGGGCGGGGCGCTTTGCTGTTCACGTTCGGTGATAGTCGCATTCGAGGGGTTTTCGGCGCCTGCTTTCGAGCTTCGTGTGCAATTCTCGCGGTTAATTGCATCGATTCTGAGTTTTGCGAAGTAGAGAATGTTTTCAGCGGAAAAAACCGCAGGATTAGAAATGCCGCCTCGCTCGTATACAAAGCACGATTCCGTTTTCGATGCAATTATCCTTAAGATTTGCACGCAACAGCACGTGGTCCTTCGCCCGGGAAGCGTTGCGGCGGGTTTTCAGGGCAGGAAAATCATCTCGCGCAGGATGAAAAGACGAGGATCGGGGCCTTCGGGACGTGAGGGCGCGCAGATCTTGTCCAGCAGTGGGAGAAAAACGAGAAGCCTCGGCAGTACTCTGTAGAAATACTGCAGAAATAGCACTTATGCAGGATGGATATGCGACAATTTATACTTACGTGCGTTGCCAAAAAGATCGATGTCCCGCACGGGCGCCTGATCGACCTGCAACGCGTTGGTAAGTAATCGCGTATTTTCGCCCTTAGGAAAGGGATTCGTCCATGGTGATGAAAAAGAACATGAAGATCAAGCGCGAGGAGAAAGAGACTCCGGAGCCCACTAAGGCAGAGCGCAAGAAAGAAGCAAAGGCCAAGCTCACCAAGACCGGCAAGGTGGTTCTGGTCATGATCGGCGTTGCGGCCATGCTGCTCTCCGTGACCGCTATGGCATGCTCCGGCATTCTCAACCAGGCAAACTCCAAGGACGAGTATCATCTCACCGGCGGTGTGGCCGCCACGGTCGACGGTACCAATATCACCGAGGACACCATTACCAAGCAGATCATGAGCACCCGCACCTCCGGCGGCTACGAGGACGACGCCGCGTGGGCGAGCTACCTCAAGGGGCAGGGCAAGACTCCCGAGTCCCTGCGCGAGGAGACCATCCGCAGCGTTGCCGGCAACTTCCTGCTCTCCAAGGCGATCGAGGAGTACGGCATCACCGTATCCGATGAGGATGTAAACAAGTCCTTTGAGAACGCCGCTGAGAGCTACGGCGGTACCGAGGCCATGATGAACCTGCTGAGCCAGCTGGGCTACACCGAGGCCTCCTATAAGGCGACCATCAAGAGCAGCCTTGAGCAGCAGAAGCTGAAGGAGGAGGTCGCGCCCGAGAAGGAGCCCACGGACGACGAGATCCTGGCCTACTTCAACGACAACGTGTCGACCTATAACGACGCCCGCCGCTCCTCCAACCTGCTGGTGAAGGTCGACTCCGACGCTTCCGACGAGGATAAGGAGAAGGCCCGCGCCACCGCGCAGGAGGCCCTGGACAAGATCAACTCCGGCGAGCTCTCCTTTGAGGACGCCGTCGAGAAGTACTCCGAGGACACCGGCTCCAAGGACGATGGCGGCGACGTGGGTTGGGATAAGCTGACCAGCTTTGTCACCGAGTACCAGGATGCTCTTTCCGCCCTGTCCAAGGATCAGATCAGCGGCATTGTGGAAACCACCTATGGTTACCACATCATCAAGTGCACCGATTATTTCCACGTAGACGAGAAAGCGGATTCCATCGATCAGCTTCCCAGCGAGATCAAGGACGCTATCGCTTCCAGCCTTAAGAACTCTCAGGTCGAGAAGGACTACAACGCCTGGCTCGAGAGCTACATCGATAAGTCCGATTTCAAGATCAACGCCATGCCCGCGGACGTCCCCTATAATGTGGACATGAACGCCGCCGATTCCAAGGACGAGTCGGGCGAGTAGGGTTCTCGCCCTGCAGAGCAACGCGATCGGCCGATACGCAAGCGAACGCCGCGTCCTGCCATGTGCGGGTCGCGGCGTTTTTACACGTGTCGCGTCGCAACCTATAGAGGCACCGTATGGTGCGAGATTGGAGAAATATGACTAACGAAGAGCTGCATGCGCAAATGGTCGCCGCGATGAAGGCAAAGGACAAGAACCGTCTCTCCATCATTCGCCAGGTTATGGCCGAGGTGAAGAACATCGAGGTGAACGAGCGCCGCGATGTTACCGAGGAAGATGTCAACAACATGGTTAAGCGCCTGATCAAGCAGACCAGCGAGACCCTGGAAATGTCCAAGCAGGCCGGCAACAACCAGGAGCGCACCGACACCTTGACCGAGCAGGTGGAGATCCTTGAATCCCTGCTGCCCGAGCAGGTGAGCGGCGACGCTCTGATCGCCCTGATCGAGAAGACCATCGCCGAGGTCGGCGCGGAGTCTCGCAAGGATATGGGCCGCGTCATGGGCGCTCTCAACGCGGCGACCGGGGGCAACTTCGACAAGGCCGCTGCTGCCAAGGAGGTAGGCGCTCGCCTGGCGTAAACCTGGGGCTAGGGCAAGGGTTCCTCCGCGTTCCAGGCGGCGCGAGGGAATCGCTCCCCATATATGTCTGAATATCATCGAGCGTGGTCGATATGTTTCGGCCGCGCCCTTTTGCATGCGAGACGAACTTCGATTAGGGACATGCTGCATGAAGGGACGTGGAGCCACGGCGGCCCCCGCCTTAATAGATGGCGCGAAAGGAGTTGCGAAACGCCCCGCCGCCGCTTTAAACGTGCGGTTTCTTCGTGGGGCTGCTAGCGCGTTATGGATATTGCACCCTACAATAGGGAATAGTTTATGGACAAATCCGACTAATCGCTTGATTGGTATTGGATAATCTACGCGCTGTACTCTAAAAGGCTTCTGTGAAGGCTAGGTTACTATGCCGTTGCAAAGCCCCTACCGCACTGAACGTGCAGGAGATACATTAGTAGAATAAAGCATGGCCCGTCACCCGATGTCAGGGTGATTTGCTGGCGGTACGGAAAGGGAAGCATCTATGGCCGATATGATTCAGATCAAGGGCTTGAACAAGTACTTTGGCGACCTGCATGTCTTAAAGGACGTCAATCTCAACGTCAAGGAGGGCGAGAAGCTGGTCATCATCGGTCCGTCGGGTTCCGGCAAGTCCACTCTCATCCGCTGCGTCGACTTCCTTGAGGAGCCCACTACCGGCGAGGTGGTCATCGACGGCACCGTGCTCACCAAGAAGAATCACCTGGAGATGGCCCGCAAGTACAGCTCTATGGTGTTCCAGCAGTTCAACCTGTACCCCAACATGACCGTTCTGGGCAACCTGACGTTGGCGCCCATCAAGCTCCAGAAGAAGAGCAAGGAGGAGGCCAACAAGATCGCCATGGCCGCCCTCGAGCGCGTTGGCCTGGCAAACAAGGCGGGCGAGTACCCGCAGAACCTTTCCGGTGGTCAGCAGCAGCGCGTCGCCATCGCCCGCGCCCTGTGCACCAAGCAGCCCATCATCCTCTTCGACGAGCCCACCTCTGCCCTCGACCCCGAGATGGTCCAGGAGGTGCTCGACGTCATGATCGAGCTTGCGCAGGAGAACATCACCATGATGTGCGTCACGCATGAGATGGGCTTCGCGCGCCAGGTCGCTGACCGCGTCATCTTCATGGACGACGGCCAGATCCTGGAAGAGGGCACGCCCGACCACTTCTTCGAGAACCCGCAGAACCCCCGCTGCAAGGACTTCCTTGCCAAGATCCTGCACTAGTTCGCGTAAGGGATCGCGTCCGGGTTCCACCGATAGTTTTCAGTCGCATGCAGTCCGCGCGGCCAGCATGCGAGCGTAGTACCAAATGGAAGGGGTACCACCATGGATATGAATCGTCGTCAGTTTATTCAGGTTTTCGGTCTCGCCGCCCTGGGTCTCGCCGGCGCCGGCTCCCTTGCCGGTTGCGGCGGTAACGCGGGCTCCGATTCCACCGATTCCTCCAAGATCGAGGCCATCAAGAGCCGCGGCAAGCTCAAGGCCGGCGTCAAGAAGGACGTTATCGGCTACGGTTACCTCAACACCGCCACCAACGAGTACGAGGGCCTCGAGATCGACCTGTGCTACCAGATCGCCGCTGCTGTCCTGGGCGTCTCCTATGACGAGGCCAAGGAGCAGAAGCTGGTCGAGTTCACCGACGTCACGCCCAAGACCCGCGGTCCGCTGATCGACAACGACCAGCTCGACGTCATCGTCGCCACCTACACCATTACCAAAGAGCGCAAGGAGAGCTGGGACTTCTCCACGCCCTACCGCACCGACCACGTGGGCATCCTGGTCAAGAAGGCGGCCGGCATGAAGTCCATGGCCGACCTCGACGGCAAGATCATCGGCGTCTCCCAGGGTTCCACCACCAAGGACATGGTTCTGGGCATGCTTAAGGACGAGGGTTTCGACGCCACCCCCAGCTTCCAGGAGTTCCCGGATTACCCCTCCATCAAGTCCGCGCTGGACGCCGGCAACGTCGACGCGTTCGCCATGGACCGCTCCACCCTCAAGGCCTACACCACCGAGGACTGCGAGCTGCTCCAGCCCGAGATCGAGTTTGGTCCGCAGGATTACGGCGTCGCCACCAAAAAGGGTTCCGACCTTTCCAAGACCGTCGACGAGACCGTCAACGAGCTGCTTGAGAACGGCTGGCTTGATGAAGAGATCAAGGCTTGGGACCTGCTCTAATTCGATTTTTTGGACGATGACCCCCCGCCGGATTCCCGCAGCGCCACGCACTCGCCGCGCTCGCAGCATGTCCGCGGAGCCTCGTCCATAAATACGTTGCGCCCGGGTGGAGCCATCTGCCCGGGCGCTCAGTACGATAATGGCACGTTGGAAGGATCTATATGTTAGAGGGACTCCTCGATCCCATGCGATGGGAGTTGACGTTGGCCGAGAGCGGTCCGCTGTGGGAGGGCTTTGCCTTTACCCTGCAGGTTGTTGCCGCCGGCCTGGTGCTCTCCCTTGTGTTGGGAACCATCTTGGGCGTGTTCTCCACCACGCGCTCGCGCATCCTGCGCGCAATCAGCCGCGTGTACGTTGAGTTCTACCAGAACACCCCGCTTCCGGTGCAGGTGTTCTTCATGTACATGGCCGGTCCGCAGATCCTGCAGGCCATTACCGGGGCCGCCATGCCCGTCCGCATCCCTGCGTTCGTGCTGGGCTTCATGGGCGTTGGCCTGTACCACGCCGCCTACATCGCCGAGGTCATCCGCACCGGTATCGAGGCGGTTCCGCGCGGCCAGATGGAGGCGGCGCTGTCGCAGGGCTTTACCCGCGTGCAGGCGTACCGCTACGTGATCTTGCCGCAGACGTTCAAGATCATCCTGCCGCCGCTGTGCAACCAGGCGCTCAACCTGGTCAAGAACAGCTCCGTGCTGGCGCTCATCGCCGGTGGCGACCTCATGTACAACGCGGACAACTTTGTTTCCACGTACGGCTACCTGCAGGGTTACATCCTGTGCTGCTTCATGTACTTCCTCATCTGCTTCCCGCTGGCCATCCTTGTCCAGTATCTGGAGCGCCGCTCCAAGCAGCGCCCGCGTGCCAAGGTGATACCCGGCATTACGCCCGACCCCGCGAAGGAGGCGTAATCCATGGAACTGTTCAACGCTGCCAACATGACGTTTATCATGAACGGCTTCTTCAAGACCATTCAGATATCCGTCCTCGCCATCATTTTCTCGCTCATTTTCGGCACCATCCTGGCCATGGTTAAGCAGTACTGCACCGGCAAGCTGCGCCCCCTGTCCTGGATCGTCAGCGCCTACATCGAGCTGTTCCGCTGCACGCCCAACCTGCTGTGGATTCTCTTTATCTACTTCACGGTCAAGGGCTCCGACGTCTTCATCTCCGTGTTGGCGTTCACCATCTTCACTTCCGCCGTTATGGCAGAGATCGTCCGCGGCGGATTCAACTCCATTCCGGCAAGCCAGTTCGAGGCGGCTCGCAGCCAGGGTTTCGGCTTCTTTGCCACCATGCGCTACATCATCTTGCCGCAGACGTTCAAAACCATCATCCCGGCGCTTTTCAGCCAGTGCACCACGGTGATCAAGGACAGCTCGTATCTGGCAGGCGTCAACGTGGCCGAGTTCATGTACACCACCAAGGTCGTTATGGCCCAGACTTCCAACCTGGGTCAGGTGCTTATGCTCTACGGCTTTGTGTTCGCGCTGTATTTCGCCCTCAACTTCAGCATCTCGCTGTTGGTGCGCGCCTATCAGCGTCGCGTGGTCGCTGCATAGCCGCTGAATCGGCATAGTGTTCTTTACGGGCGCGGACGATGGGCCACTGGGCAATCGTTCCGCGCCCGTTGCGTAAAATGCGCTAGACTCGATGTGGACGAGGAACCACATGGCGGCGCGTCAAACAGGGTACTTGTTCGCTCACTAACTAAAGGAGCTTCCCATGGGACTCATCAAGCAGGCAATCGAGGCGCGTGTGGCTGCTGAGGCGGCGGAGCGCGCTGGTCAGCCGGTCGTTATCACCATCGCTCGCGATTTTGGTGCAGAGGGACACGAGATTGGCAAGATGCTGTCCACCTTGCTGGGCATTCCGCTGTACGACAACGAGCTGCTGGTCCGTTCCGCTATGCGCGCGGGCGAGTCCGTCGACAAGATGGCAGCCTATGACGAGCGCATGGCCGCCGAGTTCATGGCTTTCCTGCCCGACCGCGTTGATTCGCGTACGCTGTCAGATAAGCTGTTCCGCAGCATGTCTCAGGTGATCTTGGACCTGGGCGCAACCCAGAGCTGCATTATCGAGGGTCGTCTATCCGACTACCTGCTGCGTCATAACCCCAATCACATCGCGGTTCTGGTGACCGCTCCGTTTGATGAGCGCGTCGAGATCGTTCGCAAGAAGCGCGGCCTTAACAAGCGCGAGGGCGCCAAGCTGGTGCGCGAGATGCAGAAAGCCCGCGAGACCTTCTATAAGCGCTATTCTGCCGGCAAGTGGAAGATGACCGACGGCAAGGACATCGTGGTGAATCGCGCCAAGTTGGGTCGTCAGGGTTGCGTGGATGTGATCGCCGCCGCTTACAACGCAAAGCTGCACGAGCTGGGCATCTACGAGGAGGAGGCTGCCCGCGCCGCAGAGGTTGCCGCTGCAGACGCTCCCATTGCGGTCAACGCTACCGTGGAGACCAGGGCGTAAATCCTGCCACGTAGCCCCGCATCGCCACTCGCTATCGATATCGCACGGCTTTAAAGGCGCGGTAGCCCATCGTGAATCGCATGACTTATACCCCTTTATACCCCCTCATTCCTACAAGGGGTATAAAAGGGTATAACTATGCTATTGGATCTATCGTCCAAGGAATAGCGAAAGGTCGCTGCGTATGGATGCCCATGAACTGCGAGAGCAACGCGAAGAGATTGAGCGCGAGTTGGCGTTTCTTCCCAAAGGTAGTCTGGTGCGCAAAAACGTTAACGGCCGTGAGTACCTCTATCACCGAACATCTCATAATGGCAAACGCCATGAGCAATACGTGCCTAAGGATCAGGTTGCTGCCCTTAGCGTCCAGTTTGAACGGCGCCGTCAGCTTGAAGATCAGTTGCGCGAGCTAAAGCGGCAGCCCGTGCTGCCCGCCCCTGCAGGTATGGACGAGGAATTGTCGGCGCCTGCGCCAAACGGGCGTTATCAACTTGCCGTCCGCGTGGGCGATAGGCTCCGCGCGTATGCCCAGCCCGTGGCTCGCTACAAGCGGCGCGAGTGCTACGGGGCCCTTGAAGCCTACCTAACGGGGGAGCATGACGGAAGGGTGTTTGTCCTTTTTGGTTTGCGCAGAACTGGCAAGACCACGCTCATTCGGCAGTCGATTGCAGATATGGATTCCAACCGCCTGGCCACTGCAGCGTTTGTGCAGGTCACAACGGGTGACACGCTTGCTGACCTTTCAAGCGACTTGCGGCGATTCGAAGACGCGGGCATAACGACCGTGTTTATCGACGAGGTGACGTTGCTGGAGGATTTCATCAACAACGCTGCTCTGTTTTCAGACGTATTCGCGGCGTCTGGCATGAAGATAGTGCTTTCTGGCACGGATTCGCTTGGGTTCGCCTTCACAAGCGATGATCAGCTCTACGACCGTTGCATCATGCAACACACAACGTTTATTCCGTATCGAGAGTTTGAAAGCGTGCTGGGCATCCACGGCATTGATGAATATATCCGCTACGGCGGAACCATGAGCCTTAGCGGGCGTAACTATAACACCTCGATTTTCGCATCGCCGGAGAGGGCGAGCGAATACGTGGATACAGCGATCGCGCGCAACATCCAGCATGCGTTGCGCGGATACCAGTACGGCGGCCATTTTAGAAGTCTGCGCGATCTGTACGAGGCGCATGAGCTTACAAGTGCGGTAAACCGTGTGGTCGAGGATATTAACCACCGCTTCACGGTTGATGTGCTTACCCGCGACTTCAAATCGTCCGACTTATCCATCTCTGCAGGCAATCTGCGTCGTGACCGCGAACGTCCAACCGATGCTCTCGACCACATTGATAGGCAGGCGGTTGAAGATAGGCTTAGAGCCGTCCTTGAGATACGCAATATTGATGAGCAGGGCGTGGTGGTGGACGAGAATCACGCTGCCGAAATCGAAGACTACCTGCGCATGCTGGATCTAATTCGCAAGGTGCCTGTAATCAGCATGCCGGGCGGCGCCCGGGTTGCGGAAAGGATCGTGATATCTCAACCGGGGCTGAGGTACGCGCAGGCGAAAGCGCTTGTACAAAGTCTTTTGGACGACCAGGTTTTCAGCGAGCTTTCACTTGCAGAGCGCAATCGAATTCTCGAGCGAATTCTAACCGAGATCAAGGGTCGCATGATGGAGGACATTGTTCTGCTGGAAACACAGGCGGCTTATCCAGATTGCCAGGTGTTTGTGCTGCAATTTGCGGTGGGCGAGTTTGACATGGTGGTGTTTGATCCACGTGCTGCCTCGTGCAGGATCTTTGAAATCAAGCATAGCGGTCGGCGCGACGCACGGCAGTATCGCCATTTGGTCAACGAGGAAAAGCGCAAGCAGGCGGAGCATCGCTATGGCTCAATTACGGATACCGTGGTGTTGTATCGAGGCGAAAGCACTTGTGACCATCCCGTGCGCTATCAAAATGTTGAGGAATATCTACGGGAGCTCGGAAGAGTCTAAAAGCGTTTTTTGAACATCCCGCAGGGGAAGGGCGATTACGGGAGACGGCAAGCGCCCGTCGCCCTTCATGTAACGATATGGATTGCATTGCGTGCGCGTTCACAGTACGTGGGCGCGCATTTTTTTGTAGCAAAAATGAATAGGGTGACCCATGTGGTCGCACGGTTGCAATACCAGTGCCTAACACCTTGACCGTTGGCGTTAAAAACATAGCTTTTCGCTGGTCAGGGCGCTAAGCGTAAACGTTCTCATATGTTATCGTCACACAGCATCTACCGTTTTCATCGCACTTGTCGTTCAAATATACCCAGCGGGTAGATGTGGAGAATTGCATATGCCTCGTATCGCCAACCAAATCCTTGCCGCTTCGCGCCGCCTTCGCCCCGACCATGATGGTTCGGGTTCTCGTTGCAAGGGAAGGATGGGGAACGGGTTCTTTGGCGCCGTTGCGCTGGCCGTGCTCGCAATCTCCGCTGCGCTGCTATCCTTCTTTCCGTTATCGGCCGCGGCATCTCCCGCGCGTCTGACGGCCGAGGAGAAAGAGCAGATTTTCAAGCGTCATGAGGTAGCGTCTACGGTGTCTCCCCGTGGCATTCGTCTAGACGTGTATGACTACTGGATTACTTCGCAGGGTGCTAGCGACTCGGTCAATCCAGATGGATTTAGGGGGATGGGGATAAATCACCCCAACAACGAGCAGGCGTATCTTATCTTTGGTAAGGGTATGAGGGGAGCGGGTATCAACGCGTGGACGAGTTCGTCAGAAACGCGTGAAGACATAGTTCAAAACAGGCTGGGCGAGGATGGCTATCCATGGATAGCTGCCGGTAAGGTGCATAACAGCACGCTGCCCGGCGATCTTACGCAGGAGCAATCGCTTAAATACCTGTTTGATGGCAGCGACTTTGCCGGCAAGCAAGCGCATATGGGCGCGACCGGTCTGTTACAGGTGGACGATGAGGGCTATTACTACTATGACAGCAAGAAGAACTTTGCATCGTATGACGCCAAGAAGAACTCGTTTACGCTGTACGACTCGCCGGCGGTGACGGGGAGCGGAAAAGATGATCAGTTTGGACAGTTCTTTCCCTTCAATAAGGCTAAGAACGTTTTTCCCGGTACGGAAAAGGATGGCAAGCTAATCAGCGAGATCCATGCTTACAACGGTTTGATGAATCACTACTTTGGACTGCAGCTTTCCTCTAACTTTATGCAGCCCACAGACGGCAAGACCAAAAACGGTAAAGAGATGGTCTTTGAGTTCACGGGCGATGACGACGTGTGGGTGTTTATCGACGGCGTGCTGGTGGGCGACGTCGGCGGTATCCATGATCGTACG
Source organism: Collinsella sp. (assembly GCA_048207125.1). Classification (GTDB taxonomy): domain Bacteria; phylum Actinomycetota; class Coriobacteriia; order Coriobacteriales; family Coriobacteriaceae; genus Collinsella. The sequence continues at coordinate 6,801 of DBEWRE010000050.1, read as the reverse complement.
GGTTTGAGCATCAATTTTGCCACGGGTAAGGTTGTTACCTATGACGGGAGCAGCTATGGAAACCCGCAAACGCACTATACCGAGACCACCATTAAGAAGATGTTTGAAGAGGCCCTGGGCGACCAGGTGGACCAGCAGGCCTTCAAGGGCGATACGTTCCGCGATGGCACGTACCATACGCTGCAGTTCTACTATCTGGAGCGCGGCAACCACAACTCTAATATGGCCCTTAAGTTCAATCTGGTAAGCGTGCCGGAGAGCACTATGACTAAAGTTGACCAGCTGGGCAAGCCGGTGGAGGGCGCGGTTTTCGACTTGTATGCTACGGACGAGAACTACTCACTGACGCCTGACGCCATTCCTTTGGCAACGGGTCGCACCGATGCCGCGGGCCACTTCACATTCACGCTTGGCGACGGCAGTCCCTTGAGTTTTATGAAGCTGTATGCGGACAAGGGATATGAGCATTACATCCTACGCGAGCGCGTGACTCCTGCGGGCCATAGGCCAAGTCCCGATGGCAAGCTTAAGTACAAGGTGAGTGCTACCGACAAAACGCTCGGCTTTATCCTTTCGGACAATTACTGGGATTCTGGAGTATATGCCCACGCGGAGCAGACGCTGGGTATAGAGGGTGACTACGTATACGGGATCGCGCCGGCGGGCGCCGACCAGGCTCCTCGTTACCGTGTTGGAGATGGCGCGGTTTTCGCGGTGATTTACCGACGCGCAGATGTGGCTCAGGGCGGTTCGGACAATCTATGGCACAGCTTGTCAGGTGATGCGTACAAAGGCTGGAGGATGTCCGATGACCCCGTCACTGACGTGAGTCAGCTGCAGGATGCTCAAATCTATACGTTTGCGGACGATGACAAAGATGGCTCGTACACCCTTGATATCGACGATATGCCGGGAAATCCCGAATACTACTACCTTATGACGGGCGATGCCGATAAGACTAAATTCACGGTGGGCTTCTACTACACTACGGCGGTAAGCAACGGTAAGGTCGATAAGGCCTCAATCAGTGCCGCCAACACGCATCGTCTGCCGGGCGCGCAGTTTAAGAGGCAGACCGCGGCGAACCTGTATGTGACGGATATCGCCAACGTGTTTGCGGTGCAAAAGGTGGACGAGCAGGGGCGACCGGTAAATGGCGCCGAATTCGCTCTATATAGCGCGCAAGACATGCAGGGCGACGGTTTGGCCTTGCAACCCACTCCTGATGCTCGTCCCGTGCGAAAGGAAACAACGGAAACCCAGGGCGAAGGTCGACCCGTTCAAGGCGAGGGCCTTTGCTTTATGGAGCGGCTTGATCCCGGTATCTACTACCTTGTTGAGACAGAAGCTCCGGCGGGCTATGTGATGAATGAGACGGCAACGCGCGTGCTGGTCGATGCCCAGGGAGTGCATGTTGACGCTGGAACCATGACCGACGGCGTCACAGCGATGGTGAGTACGGGTTCGCTGGTAGATTCAATGTCCGGATTTGCCGCAGCAGATGATATCGATATGACGCTGTATGACATCTTGGCGTCATGCGACACGGCGTCGTCTAACTCCGTAACGATGAATCCGGACGGCTCGTTTGCCATCCCATGGCAATCCGATAAGGACCAGAGCGACGACCTATGGCTTACGTATGGGGCGACGGACAGGGTGTTGGATTACGGACCGGATCCCAACATGCCCAACTCCGCGCTTCAGGTTGCCTACATTGTGCCGGAAGGCCTCGCGATGTGCCGCGTTCGGCAAAATGGCGCCTATATGGAAGGGGAGGACCCGGGATTTATGAGGCGCTACGGCAATGCTGACTGGGTCGATCTTGGCGATAGGGACCTTACGCCGCTGTATACATCTGCCACTTGCGTGGTGGTTGAGAACAAGCGTCAGCCCAGTTTGACGGTGGAAAAACACGCGCAGGTCGCGCCTGGTTTACTGGGGCCAACAGAGACTGACAGTGAAGGGAATACGTATTCGACGCTTCCGTACAAGCAGTTTTGGATGAAGCTTACGTTAACCAAAGAGGACGGCGCGCCTTTGGAGGGGGTGTACGAGGCTTCAATTTGGGAGGACGTCGACGGCGTGCCCAACTGTGTCCATACGTTTGAGAACATCCAGGCAAACGGGGGTAGATTCTATCTCCATGATGGCCAAACATTAGAAGTCTACGGTCTGCCGCAGGATGCACGGTATAAGGTTGAGGAAATAGCGTTTGACCCCGCGGGAACCAACGGGTCGGAGGACGAGGTCGCCCTTGCCAATCCCCTGGGCTTTGTGCAGGTGTCGAATAGCAATACGGAGGGGGTCGTTGGCGCGGGCGAATCGCGAGCGTCCTTCACCAATGAGTATCAGGCTCGGGCAGCGTTGGAGATTCCCGTTGCCAAGAGCTTTAATCGTTGGGACCTGGTGAAGGAGGGGTTCGAGTTTAAGCTCATGGCAGCATTTGACGCACCCGTGCCGGAAGATGCGCTGGATGATGGAACCGCTGTGACTGTTCTTACCGGTCCGGCTTCCCCACAAGATGACCGCGTCGGCGATGACCTTCAAGCTCAAGGGGCTTTTGGCTCCATTACGTATTCCAAGGCGGGTAAGTATACCTACTACATCACGGAGGTCCGTCCCAGCGACCCCTTGGCGGGCGTAACGTATTCTGACGCGGTGTATAGGGTGACGGTGAGCGCCGCGGATACGGGATCGGGCAGCTTGGATCTTTCGGCAGCCTGGGAGAAGTTGGTAGATGATGACGGCAAGCAGCTTGAGGGCTCGTCCGGTTCGTTGAGCGAAGGCAGCCCGCTTCTGTTCACCAATACGTTCGATGCGGAAAAGACCGGCTATGCCCCTTCCGCTCGTAAGGACTACATCGATTATTCCGGAGCTCGCCCCCTTACGGATGGCATGTTTTCGTTCATAGTGGAGGCTCCTACTGGCGCTCCCATCCCCAGCGCGAACGGCGAGCCGGCCGTGGCGGAGGGTGATGAGGAATTCGTCATCACCAATAAGGGCAACGCCATTGAGGCTCGCCAGGCTTGGTTTACGGATAAACAGGTGGGAAAGACGTACGATTACACGTTCTTCGAGAAGATGCCGGAGGATGTCACCCAAGAGAACGGCTACACGGTCGACGGAATAACGTATGACCCCACAGTGTACAAGGCGTCTGTGCAGGTGAGCGCTGGGGAAAGCACTACGGGGGCCAAAGTCAAGGTTGCTGTGACCTACTGTAAGCAAACTGATGAGGGCGCGTGGGAGGCTGTGGACGAGCCCGTTTTCCATAACGAATGCCGCGCAGACCCGGTCTCGCTTTCGCTGGGCGGAAGCAAGGTGTTGCGCGGTCGAAATACGCTTGATGGCGAGGTGTTCAACTTTAACCTCAAAGCCGCCGACGAGGTGACCGCGGCTGCAATCGCAGATGGCTCCATTGCCGTGACTTCGTCCACTGCCATCGCATCGACGGAGGTGGAGCATCTGGCGGGGGAGGAATGGAATCTCAAGGCATCGGTGGGGCGTCTTGGTCCCATGAGCGGTTCCGCTCCTGTGTATAGCGGCGATTTCACATTCCCTAACCTTGCGTTCTCACGCGCCGGCGAGTACCTGTTCGCGATAAACGAGGTTGTTCCGACCGCGGGCGAGGCAAAGCAAAACATGACGTACGATACGCACACGGCGTATGCCAAGGTGAATATCGAGGCGGATTCCGCGGGCGACCATGGCGCGCCAACGTTGAAGGCGACGATCGCATACAGCAACGGCTCTTCGTCCACAGATGAGGAACGCGCGGTGTTCACTAATGTGTACCAGTCCTTCTGTACCAGTGCCAGCTTGGGACTTACGGTAAAGAAGACGCTCGACGGACGCGACCTTCATCCGGGCGAGTTCTCGTTTGAGATTGCGGGCGCGCCGGGCGAGGGGGACCAGCAGGATGCCGATGCTGCTCAGGCCAAGCTATTGAACGAAGCCGACAAGGCGTTCACCAACCCCAGGGCGACGGACGGCGTGGCCATTATGAAGGGCAAGCTTGAAGACTTGTCGTTCACGCAGGATGATGCGGGGCGTACGTTTGCCTATAGAATTCGCGAGCACGTGCCGGCAGGAGGGGAAGGCGAGCTTGCCGCGCCGGGCGTGGTGTATGACCGCACGGAGTACGAGTATCGCTTGAGTCCAGTCGACAATGGTGAAGGCACGCTTACGCTTAGGGCGGAGCTCTACAAGGTTCGCGAGTCTGACGGGTCGGCGTGCGAGACGCTGCTGTACAGTCATGACCCTGCAGGCGGCGAGCCAGAGGCGGGCGATGACGTGCGCGTCGCGGCGTTTGCCAACAGCTACTCACCCGCGCCGGTTACGCTGACGGACGAGTGGTGCGCTCTTACCAAGCACCTTAAGGGTCACGCGTGGCAGGAGGGTGATACGTTTGACTTTGCGATGGAGCGCGTCTCCTACCAGGGCGTCGAGGATAAGCATCCGCAGACTTCCGGCGCCGCGTTCGACGCGATGCCCCTGCCCCGGCTTGCCGCCGCAACGGATGCCTCGCCTGACGCCGTGGGCGATGAGGGCGCGGCGATTGCCGGCGTGAAGCGCTTTGGATTTGAGCCTCTGACGTTCTGCGCGCCTGGCACGTATGTCTACCGCGTGCGCGAGGTCAAGCCCGCCGATCCGCTGGATGATGTGACGTATTCAACTCAGGAGGTCGCGGTTAGGGTAGAAGTGAAGGACTTGGGTGTGGGCAGGCTTGTTGCCTACGTTGAGGTGGACGAGGTCCCGCAGGGAGACCTTGCGCACTTCACAAACGTCTATGACACGGGTGACGTGCCGGGTCCCCCGGTTGATCCCGACCCCGATCCTCCCGTCGACCCCGAGCCCGAGCCCAATCCGGATCCCAATCCCGATCCGGGGCCAGATCCCGATCCGGACAATCCTGTCGATCCAAACCCCAATCCCGATCCTGATCCGGACAAGCCCATTGACCCGGATCCCGCGCCCGATAAGCCGGGAGACGGCGGCACCGATCATGGCGCAGGCGAAGGCGAGGACGGCTACAGGCCCGCGCTGCCAGGGACCGGCGACAGCAGCATGGCAGTTGTTCTGGGAGTTGCCGTACTTGGTGTTGCCGGCATCGCTGCGGGCGTGTTGCTTACACTGAGAGCTCGCGGTCAAAGGCACCGCGACAGGTAAAGAGCCGTCAAGGTCCATTTCCAGGGCAAAGTGCGAAAGACGGATAGTAAGGCAAAGGGAGCTGCGGAGACGTGGCTCCCTTTTGGCTTCCGGCGATACTGTGCGGCTTAGCGATGCAGATGGCAGCATGCTTGCCCACAGGATGGGCTGCATAGTTGACGCTAGCGAAGTGCGATACATTTCCAACGTCAAAAATCGACCTAAAATTGTCATTAGAATTGCCCGCGGCGTTCTAACGACAATAAGTTGACGTTAGAAGGTTGGAGAATAACTCTAACGTCAAAAAACGGCCGAAAATTGACGTTAGAAGTGTCCTTCATTATTCTAAGGTCAATAAACTGACGTTAGAGCAGTGGGAGAGGATATGAACATTGAAACGACGCGCCAAGGAGTGCTGGTCAAGAATTTGAGTGGAGCATTGTCTTACCAGTCATTCAATCCGGCTTCAATCGCAAGTGTCTTTCCGCTTGATCTTTCTGATCACGCTCGATTTACGCTTGCTGCTTGCTCGCGCAGGCTTGGGGAGATTGCAGGAATGGCACGATTTGTGCCTAATTCCGACATGTATCTCACCATGTATGTAAGGAAAGAAGCACTTCTTTCTGCCCAGATAGAGGGTACGCAATGTACATTCGACGACATTCTTGATCCTGCGAATGTCGCAACAGTTCATAAGGATGTTGCAGAGGTTGTAAGCTATGTGAATGCGCTCAACTATGCCATACACCGCATGGACGATTTCCCATTGTGTACGCGGCTCCTACGAGAGACCCATGCTGTTCTGCTTAAGGGAACGCGAGGTGAAGATAAGTCACCAGGTGAGATCAGAACATCGCAAAATTGGATAGGGCCGGCTGGGTGTACGCTGAGGGAGGCTCCGTACGTGCCGCCAAACGTTGAGGATATGCATAACGCGCTGTCCGACTTAGATAAATTTATAAACGACGGAGAGGGAATTGATCCCATAATCAAGGCGGCTCTCATTCATTACCAATTTGAGACAATTCATCCATTTCTCGATGGTAACGGGCGCTTGGGACGCCTGCTCATTACGTTGTCTCTTATCAATGATGGGGTACTTCAGAAGGCGGTGTTCTATCCTTCGTACCAACTGAAAAAAAGGCGCTCCGACTACTACCAGTGTTTAACCGATGTGCGCGAACGTGGTCGCTATGAGAAGTGGATTGAGTTTTTCGCAGAGAGCATACTTGCAAGCGCGGATGATGCCGTTGAGTCGATGGATAGTTTGGTAAAAGTTCATTCGGATTCCGAAGTTCTTATCCGAGACCGCATGGGTCGTAGTGCATCCAATGGGTTGCGCCTGCTGGAGCTTGCCGAAGCTCACCCAATATTGGATATAGCATTTGCCGCCGATAAGCTTGGCCTTTCAAGAGGCACGGTTTCTGCGCTTATGAAGGGCTTTTGCGAGATTGGGATATTCACTATACGTGATACCGAAAAGCAAAGGTATCGAACGTATACCTTTGATCGATACCTAAAAATCTTGAGGGCCGATACCACTCCTCTTTAATCAGATAAGCAAATATCGGCAAAGAGACTTAAGTGAGAGAGCGCATTGGTTGTAACAACAGTTTTCTGTCATTAGAAGGTTGGAGAATAACTCTAACG
>DBEWRE010000049.1:0-30433 GCA_048207125.1 Collinsella sp. | reverse complement strand
GTAGCGGGACCGGGGCGACCGGAACCGGCGCCAACGAAGGATAGATGACGACCGAACCTGGCGTATCGGCTATTTTAAATCGACCGGTTCCGGTCAATTCAGCCCGACTGTCGAGCGGCTAATATCGCCCGACGCTAACAGCTGCGCCTCGGGCAGGGGATAGGTGCCCTCCATCTCGATGGGGTTCTGCGTGGCGATCACCAGGTGCGGGCGCGGGAGCTCGCGCGTGACGCCGTCTACGGAGATGCGATGCTCTTCCATGGCCTCCAGCATCGCGGCCTGCGCCTTGGGGTTGGCGCGGTTGACCTCGTCCGCAAGAACCACCTGAGAAAAGAGCGGTCCCGGGTGAAAGGTGAACTCCTGGGTCTGCTGGTTGAACACGGAGACGCCGGTGAGGTCGCTGGGCAGCATGTCGGAGGTGAACTGGATGCGCACCATGTCGCACTGCACCGCGCGGGCCAGGGCGCGCGCCAGGGTGGTCTTGCCGGTGCCGGGCACGTCCTCGATCAGCAGGTGCCCGCCGGCGACCATGGTCATCACCGCCAGGTCGATTGTGGGTCGGCTGCAGGAGAGCGTCTGCTCCAGCGCGTCTGCGATGCGGGCGATAAGGTCGCGGGCGAAGCAAAGGTCCTCGTCCGAGACAACGCGCGTGGCGACGCGGGTTCCCGTGGCGGCGCGGCGCTCGGCGACGGGGTGGTTGCCGGCGCGGTCGGGCTGGTTGGAAAGCGATCGAAGATGCATCATATTCTCTCCCAAGGGCTCCGGACGGCGCGGCGATGGGCGGCAGGCCGGAGTTGGTACTGTTGCGCAACATATAAGCATGATGCCCCATGGCGCGTGCGGGTATGCGCGGACGCGGGTTCGTTAATGGGTTGGTAAATTGTTTGACAGGCGCGCCCTTTGCCTCTTGCGGGGGCGCATCATAAGGTCGGCATGGGGCAGCGTGTGCCATGTTGCGGTGACGGGGGAGGATGTATGGACGAGAACACGGTGCAGCGGCGCGCGTTTGCGATGCCGCGCCTGCGGCCGGTTGAGACCGATGCGGATATCGAGCGCTTGGCTAAGCTTGCGCGTGAAATATGGTTCGAGTACTGGCCGGCGCATATCGGCGAGGCCCAGACCCGCTATATGGTCGAGCGCTTCCAGACCGCCGACGCCATCCGTCGTGATATGGCGAGCTCCGCGTACGAGTACTGGTTTGTGCTCGCTCCGGACGACGGTCGCGTGGTCGGCTACACCGGCGGGCACGTTGAGCCGGAAACCGGGCGCTTCTTCATCTCCAAGATCTACCTGCGCGCCTGCGAACGCGGCCGCCACTTCGCCAGCGGCGTGATCGCGTTTTACGAGGATCTGTGCCGCAAGCGCGGCCTGCGCGCCATGTACCTTACCGTCAACAAGGGCAACGTGCTGGGCATTCGCGCATACAGGGGCAACGGCTTTGAAGTCATCGATGCCGTCGAGACCGACATTGGCGAGGGCTTTGTTATGGACGACTACATTATGGAGAAGCGCGTGGACGAGGATTCCTTATATGATTTGTGAGTTAAGTTGACGTACGTAATAACGTACGGTAAAGTAAACGTACGTTATTACGTACGTACATGGAGGCATCATGGGTTCCATTACTGCAACAGCCGCAAGGAAAGATCTCTACAATCTTATTTCTCGCGTTAATGAGGATTGTGCACCTGTTTCCATTACAAATAGTAAAGGTAAAGGCGCTGTGCTGATTGGCGAGGACGAGTGGGCGGCAATCGAGGAAACCCTGTATCTTACAGGTATTCCGGGAATGTACGAGTCGTTGATTGCCGGGATGGAGGAACCTGCAGCCGAATGTGTTGATGAGAGCGCTTTGGAGTGGTGACGATGTGGGACGTCGTATTCACCAAACAGGCCGTCAATGATGCGAAGAATCTCAAAGCGGCAGGTCTCGACGCAAAGGCAAAGCGGTTAATTGAAGTGGTTAGGAAAGACCCCTTTGGTCAGCCTCCTTCATATAAAGCGCTTGTAGGAAATCTTGCAGGATTATATTCGCGAAGAATCAATCTTCAGCATAGGTTGGTATATGAGGTTGCAAGAGAAGCTCATGTAAAAGAGGGAATTGAGTACATCGGAATTGTAAAGATCGTGAGAATGTGGAGTCATTATAACGACGTGCAGCCAATGAAATGAAGGTCGTTTGACGCCATCAATCCCTAGCGACTACCGCTAGCAGGAAGGGCCCCGCGGGCTGTCTTGAGGAATAGACATTCCACGACAACCTGCGGGGCCCTTGCACTTGTGCTAGCGGATCCTCGTCCAGAGAATCCTCGTCCAAAAACGGGTTCTACTCATCACCAAAGCTGATGCCCAGGGCACGAGCCTCGCGCACCAGGTCGCTTTGCGGGTCGACGTACTTGAGCTTGCCGGCAACCTCTTCAAGCGGCACGCGGCACATGCGGCCGCTGCGCTGGGCAACCATGAAGCCGTACTCGCCCTCAAGCGCGCCCAGAGCAGCTTCGACGCCGCACTGGGACGCGAAGATGCGGTCCTGGGCATCGGGCGCGCCGCCGCGCTGGGTGTGGCCCGGAATGGCGACGCGGGTCTCGCGGCCGGTCGCCTGCTCTATCTGAGCGGCCAGGTCGTAGGCGATGGAGGGGGAGGTGCGCTCGGCCAGCTTGGCCTTGTACTCCTTCTTGGACAGGGCGGCGTCCTGCTTGGAGATGGCGCCCTCGGCAACCACCACGATGGTGAAGCGGCTGCCCGTCTCCATGCGCCGCTCGATGGCGGCCTGCACGTTGGCGATGTCGTAGGGGATCTCCGGGATCAGGCACACGTCCGCGCCGCCGGCGACGGCGGAGTACAGCGGAATCCATCCAACCTTGTGGCCCATGATCTCGATGACAAAGACGCGGCCGTGGCTGGACGCGGTGGTATGGATGTCGTCGATGCAGCGGGTTGCGACCTCGACGGCGCTGGTGAAGCCAAAGGTGAGGTCGGTGCCAAAGGTGTCGTTATCGATGGTTTTGGGGAGGGCGATAACGTTGAGGCCCTCTTCGCGCAGGCGGTTGGCGGTCTTGGTAGAGCCGTTGCCGCCAAGCATGAACAGGCAGTCGAGGCGCAGCTTCTGATAGGTCTTCACCATGGCGGGGACCTTCTCGACGCCGTCCTCCTCGGGGATATCCAGGCGCTTGAACGGCGTGCGGCTGGTGCCCAAGATGGTGCCGCCGCGAGTGAGGATGCCGCTGAAGTCGCTGGGCTTCATGAGGTCGTAGCGACCGTAGATAAGACCCTGGTAGCCGTCTTTAAAGCCGTAGATCTCAACGGGTTCGTGGGCGTTGTTGATCATGGTTTTGACGATGCCGCGCATGGTGGCGTTCAGCGCCTGGCAGTCGCCGCCGCTGGTAAGTAGTCCAATCCTGGGCATGGTTCCTCCCCCAAGGGTTCAAGCGGTGCGCCGGCGGACGTGCCGACGCGGGCGCCTATGTGGCGCCTGCGACCGAGCCGGCGCCTCTCTGTGCAATATCTTTCTAGTTTGGCACAAACCGTGCGCCGCGTGGGTCGTTGACGGCAATCTTGATGCGTTCCTGTTGGGGATTTTACGTTTGCACGGCATCGTGCCCGCGCCGCGGTGCGGGTCGGGATGCCGCGCCCGCGCCGCGCCACGCCACGCCGGGATGCCGTGCCCGCGCCACGCTGGGATGCTGCGCCCACGCCGCGCCGGGATGCCGTGTGCAGAGGCGCTTTGTCCGGACGAGGCGATGTCCGGTCCGCGTTGCCCTGATGCATCGCTGGTTTCGGCGCCTTCGGTGCTGTTTTTGGCCTCCAGTTGGATTTGGCCATGCTGAAATCGCGGTTCAGTTGGACTTGCCTGCTGTTTTTGGCCTCCAGTTGGACTTGGCCATGCTGAAATCGAGCTTCATGTATGCTCTATTGCTGTTTTTGGCCTCCAGTTGGACTTGGCGCTGCTATTTTTGGCCTTCAGTTGGAGTTGGCGTGGGAGATGCAAAGGCGCCTTATAAAGAAACCGCAGGTAGAGGAGGTGCAGTTTGGATTGCCGCGTTGCCGCAACTCCAACTGAAGGTCGATTTTAGTATTTTGGGCGAAATGAAGGCTCATTTTAGTAGAGTCGCGCTAAGCCTTGCCTCCCTTGAGCACGTTTACTGCGGCGCTTCTGACCCCGCGCCGCCGCCAAAGACCCCGCCGCCGATACCCCCGCGCCCCCGCACCTCGTCAAAGGCTCCGCACCCCCATCGTCGCGCCTGCCTCCACGCGAGCCCGCGGCCATCCTCGTTCCTATGGGGGACAATATGGACGATAATCGAAAGCGTTCAACGAATAGATGGGCCGCCGTGCGGCTGCCCCGCTTGCAGCGTTTGGTCTGGGCGGCGGTCGCGGGCGGGCCGGCTGATAGAGGGAGGGTGCTATGAATAGCGAGGTCGTCGACTTGGAGGATGAAAACCACGACCCCACGGATGCGGAGATCGCCCGCGACATGCTCGACTTCATCGAGGCGAGCCCCAGCATGTTCCACTCCGCCGCGGCGATATGCGACTGGCTGGACGATGCCGGCTTTAGTTATCTGCCCGAATCCGCCGCGTGGGATCTAAAGCCGGGCGGCGCCTACTACACGCAGCGCAACGGTTCGAGTGTGATTGCTTGGCAGGTGGGCGAGAACATTCCTGACCCCGATGTTGAGCGCCCGCAATCGGGCGCCTCGCTTGCGGGTGAATCCGACCGTCCCGCATACCATTTCCAGGTGACGGCGTCCCATGCGGATTCGCCTACGTTCAAGGTCAAGGCGGTGCCGGAGCTGGACGGCGCGGGCGAGTCGTTGCGTCTGAACGTCGAGGCGTACGGCGGCATGATCGACTACAGCTGGTTCGATCGCCCGCTGGGTTTGGCGGGCCGCGTCCTGGTGCGTGAAGATATGGACGAGGATAGCGTGGACGAGGATAGCGCGGCCGCGGGTACGCACGGCGCGGGTACGCACGGCGCGGGCGATGCGGATGCGAGTAGCGCGGTTGCCGCCTCCACCTCCGCTGCCGCGGATGCCGACGTCGCGCCGGTGGCGATTCGCAGCCGCCTGCTCTTCATCGACCGTCCCGTCGCTATCATTCCCAGCCTCGCTATCCACATGGACCGCGAGGTCAACAAGGGTTTCGCTCCCAACCGCCAGGTGGACCTGTGCCCGCTGTTCTCCGCGGGGGAGCTCAAGGCCGGCGCGTTCGACGCCCTGATTGCTCGCGAGTTGGGCGTGCGGCCGGACCAGGTGCTGGCGCGAGACGTGTTCTTGGTGAACCTGCAGCCCGCCCAGGTGTGGGGCGAGGGCGATGAATTTGTGAGCTCGCCTCGCTTGGATGACCTTATGTGCGCGTATACCTCGCTTAGCGCGTTCCTGCAGACGGGGGCGCCCGCGGAGAGCCGCATCTCCGTGTACTGCTGCTTCGACAACGAGGAAGTTGGCTCGAACACCAAGCAGGGCGCCATGTCCACGCTGCTGCGCGACACGCTGGAGCGCATCAACCAGTCGCTGGGCTTCTCGTCCCAGGACCTGCGTCGCGCGATCGCCGCGTCGTTTATGGTGAGCTGCGACAACGCGCACGCCGTGCACCCCAACCGTCCCGAGCGCGCTGACGAGCGCAACCGCTGCGTGCTCAACGGCGGCCTGGTGATCAAGGAGGCAGCCAACCAGGCGTACTGCACGGACGCCTTCAGCCGCGCGGTTTTCTCTGCGTTGCTGGACCGAGCCGACATCCCGCGCCAGACCTTTGCCAACAAGAGCGACGCAGCGGGCGGCTCCACGCTGGGCAACCTGTCGAACATGCAGGTGAGCATGCACGGCGTGGACGTCGGCTGCGCGCAGCTGGCGATGCACTCGTCATATGAGACGGCGGGCGCTCGCGATGTCGCGCATGCCATCGCGGCGTTCGAGGCGTTCTACGAGGCAGATGTGCGCATCGATGGAGCGCGGTCGGCGCTGCTGGCGTAGGTTCGGCGCGACGGAAAAGCATTGATATGGAGTAGGGGGAGCCGTGCAGATACAGAAGGCGGCGATTATAGGTAAGGGAGCGGTGGGGTTGCTGTACGGCAGCCTTATCGAGCGCAACATCGGCCCGGGCGCGGTCGAGTACGTTATGGACGATGACCGGCTGGTGCGCCACGCGGCAGATGCCGTCACCATCAACGGCGAGCCGTGCCGCATCCGCACCGTCGGCGCCTCGGCCGCCGCGGACGAGGAGCCGGTGGGCCTATTGATCCTGGCGATCAAGGCCACGGGGCTCGAGCAGGCGTTTTCCACCATGGAGAGCTGCGTTGGCCCCCAAACGCGCATCATCTCGCTGCTCAACGGTATCACCAGCGAAGAGGCGATCGCCGGGCGCTTTGGGTGGGAGCGCACGGTGCTCAGCGTTGCCCAGGGCATGGACGCCGTCTTTATCGATGGCGCGCTCACCTACACGCATCCGGGCGAGATCCGGCTGGGCCCGGCGCCGGCAACCGCTCCCGGCGTGGTTGATCAGATCGCGGACTTTTTGGCGCGCGCGGGCATTTCGCACACGGTCGAGGCAAGCATCCGCCGCCGCCAGTGGGTCAAGTTCATGCTCAACGTGGGCCTTAACCAAACATGCATGGTCTACGGCGGCACATATGGAAGCATCGCGGCGCCGGGCGAGCAGAACCGCTGCTTCATCGCGGCCATGCGCGAGGCCATCGCCGTGGCGCATGCGGAAGGCGTTGATCTGGACGAGGAGGACCTGTTGCAAATGGTCGCCATGGTGGAGTCGCTCGACCCCGCCGGCATGCCGTCCATGGCGCAGGACCGCATCAACCGCAAGCGCTCGGAGGTCGATCAGTTCGCCGGGACTATTATTCGCCTGGCGGACCGCCACGGCATCCTGGTGCCGCAAAACCGCTATCTCTATGAACGCGTCGTCCAAATAGAGACGGCGTATATGGACGAGTTGAACCAGTAGGTTTTTTCGTCACCACTCCACATTCCGACAAGAAGAGGGCTCGGTCTTTCTGTCTTTGCAGATAGGCTGAGCCCCCTTTCTTTAAGATAACTCGCTCATGAAATTGTTGCCAACGCCCTAAAACTCGCTCATGAAATTGCGGATCTGAGCAAAAAGTCGCTCATGAAATTGTTGTAATGACCTTAAAACTCGCTCATGAAATTGTAGAAATAGCACGTAAACCATATAATCTGTTGTAGTGTAATAAATGAGGTGCAAGAGGTGACTAGCGATGGCTTACTTGAAAAGGAAGATTGATGGCGATCTCCGCGCATGGCAGGCGGATCGGTCTCACCTGCCGCTTATCGTTAAAGGTCCTCGTCAGGTAGGAAAAACCGAGAGCATCCGTCAGTTTGCTCGCGCGGCATACGAGAGCGTTGTCGAGATCAACTTTGTTGAGGAGCCAAAATATCGTGCCATAGTTACCGATGGTTATTCTGCGGATGCCATCGTTCGCAACATAACGCTCATCGACCCAAGCAAGCGTTTTATACCTGGTAAAACCCTGGTGTTCTTTGACGAAATCCAAGAGTTTCCCGATATTGCGACGTCGCTGAAGTTTTTTAAATTGGACGGACGCTTCGACGTTATCTGCAGCGGTTCCATGCTGGGAATTGCCTATAAGAAAATCGAACACAACAGCGTGGGCTATAAAACCGACTATGAAATGCGCTCGATGGACTTTGAGGAGTTCCTATGGGCGAGAGGGTATGACAAGCGCACCGTCGAGGAGCTTTACTCGCATCTTGTGGAGGAACGTCCGTTTTCCACCGTGGAGATGGATGTATTTCTCGGACTCTTCATGGATTATTGCATCCTTGGGGGCATGCCGGCCGTTGTGCGAAAGCTCATCGAGAATGGAACGTTTGAGGGGACGCTTGCGACGCAACGCCAGCTCATCGTCGACTATCGAGAGGATATTGTTAAGTACGCGCAAGGGCTGGACCAAGCGCGCCTCTTAAACGTGTTTACACATATTCCTGTCCAACTTGCTAAAGAGAATAAGAAATTCCAAATATCCAAAGTGGCAAAAGGTGCGCGCTTTAAGGATTACCGTGGGCGTATCGAATGGCTTGAGCAGACGGGAATCGTAGGCGTTTGTCGATGCCTGCTCTATCCGGAGCTTCCGCTGAGGGGCAATTATGACGAAAACAAATACAAGTTGTACATGTGCGATACGGGCCTGCTGGTAGCTCAGCTGGACGATGAAGCAAGCGATGATTTGCGTGCAAATAGAAATCTCGGGGTGTATAAGGGTGCCCTGTATGAAAATTTCGCAGCAGAGGCGTTTGTGAAAAGCGGCATGGATCTTTTTTATTACAAGAAAGAAGACTCTACGCTTGAGCAGGAATTTTTTGCGCGAACCAAAACACGCCTTGTGCCCATTGAGGTTAAGGCGAAGAGGGGGACGGCGAAGTCGATGCGGACGCTCATCGACTCGGATGCGTATCCGGATATCGAATACGGCATCAAGCTGCATGCGGGGAACGTGGGCGATGAGAACTCCGTCCGAACGTTCCCATACTTCTGCTCGTTCTTGATCAAGCGCTACCTATCCGAACAGAAGTAGCGTTTGCGGGCGTGATGTTTAGGACTCGCTTCGGCGACTGTCCCGGAACAATGTGCGCGTCCCATCCTCGCGGCGTTTTTAGAGAGCGAATTAAAAAGGCAAGATAGGGTTGCCATGCCCTCGCTTGTTGATGCCCCAGAGATAAGTGCGAAGGCGCTCTGCCAGCCCTTATTGCTTTGCAGGCATCAAGCAAATAAAGCAAATCAAGGAAATCAAGGGAATCAAGGGCTGGGTACGTGAGATACAGCGCTAAGATGCGGCGATGCGAAGCAGATTGCGAGAAATGGCCGGCACGTGCAAGGATTTGTGTATTATCTAGTGGTTAGCATTACCATCCAGCCGGGGTGCGCCCGGAGCTTTCGAAGGGATTTCCATGATCAAGGAGATTGTTCACGACCAGATTCTGCTGTCGCAGGTTGCCGAGCCGGCCACCGCTGAGGACGCCGCCGTCGCGCAGGACCTCATCGACACCATGAACTCGCTGGAGGACTGCGCCTGCTTGGCCGCCAACCAGATCGGCGTGAACAAGGCCATCGTCGCCTACGAGCAGAAGGGCCACGTCTTCGTCCTCTACAACCCCAAGATCATGGCCGGCATGAAGCCGTTCAAGACCATGGAGGGCTGCCTGAGCCTGGAGACCACCTCCAACGTCAAGCGCTTCCAGACCGTTCGCGTCGCGTTCCAGGAGCTGGTAGGCGATCAGCTGGTGCCGCGCACCCGCACCTTCCAGGACTGGACCGCCCAGTGCGTCCAGCACGGCATCGACCACTGCCAGGGTAAGCTGGTCTAGCGCGAGGGCGCGCGATGCCGCCGCGTACGCAAAACGAATTGCTTAAAGGGTCCGCCCGGTTCGCCTGAGCCGAGCGGACCCTTTTTGCGTTTACAGCACGTGGTTGCGCAGGGACTCGCCCGCTGCCAGGCGCGCCAGGTTCTCCGCTGCAATCGCGGCGATGTTGTCCAGCACCACGGGTAGGTGGAAGTTGCCCGAGATATGAGGGGTGATCAGCGCGCCCGGCGCGTCCCATAGCGGATGGTCGGCCGGCAGGGGTTCGGGCGCGGTCACATCCAGCGCGGCGCCGGCGATGTGCCCGCGCGAGAGCGCCTCGATAAGGTCGTCTGCCACAACAAGGTCTCCCCGTCCACCGTTGGCGAAAAACGAGCCGGCGGGCATGGAGCGGAAAAATCGCCCGTCCGCAAGGCCGCGGGTGGTCGCGTCGCTGGGCAAGAACGAGGCGACCACGTCTGCGCGGGGCAGCTCGCTATACAGCTGGTCCATGGTGGCCATGCGGTCAAAGGGCGGGCGGGCGTCCACGGTGGAGCGCCTTATACCGGTGACGTTGGCGCCCATGGCCTGACAGAGCTGGGCGAAGTGCGTGCCGATGTCGCCGGTGCCCATCACCAGCACGTGGGCGCCGCGCAGCGAGGTGACGGGGCCGTGGTCGCTCCAGGTGTGGGAGAGCTGGTCTGCGTGGTAGGCGGGCAGGCGTTTGATCATGGCGAGGACCATGGCGAAGACGTGCTCTGAGACCGCCTGGCCGTACGCGCCCACCGCGCAGCACAGGCGCGCGCCGCGGGGCAATGTTTTCGCATCGGCGTAGTTGTCGTAGCCGGCGGAGTTGAGCTGCAGCAGCTTCAGGTGGGCGGCCTTGCCCAGGCGCTCGGGGGCGAGGTTGCCCACAATAACGTCCGCCGCGGCGATCTGCTCGTCGGTCGCGCTGTGATAATCGCTGTAGACAAAGGTTGCGCCCGGGGCGCCCGCCTCGAGAACGGATCGCTGGGCGGGGCTAAACGGGGGCAGGACAAGAACGTTCACCGGAGGCCTCCTCATAAGCGTTTTGGCAAAGCGGGCGGCGGCATATGCATCTGCTTATGCTCGTTTTTATGCTCATGCGCCCTGTGTCCCATGGTACCGCTGACGCCGTCGCGACGGCCCCTGCTCATGAGCGCGGCGCGGGAAGTTTACCTGCCGATGATGGCCGTGCTATTTTGGGCGTGCGCTGGGCAAACAGGCCGTGCTGGTTGCAGAACAGGTAGATGGTGCCCGGGCCCGCAATGTGAAAGCGCGGCTCAACCTGCATCTCCGGATAGAGTTTCTTGAGGTGCAGGCCGTCCGTGGTGACGTAGGCGGCAAAGCTGATGAAGTGCCGCTTTGTCATGGGATGGTCCAGCGTCACGTACCAATCGTCCTCGATGCGCTCGATGGTAAAGGCGTGCGCGTCATCCGGCGCCTCGGGCTCTTGGGGCAGCAGCTGGCTTCCGCAGCAGCTAAACGACCCCTCGCCCATGGCATGGACCACGTTGCCGCAGATGGGGCACACGTAAAAGCGGCTGCGTGCCAGGTTGCCCGCGCGGTTGGCGTTCTGGCGCACGTCGCCGCTTAGGAGCTCTGCCACGGAGACGCCCAACGCGGTCGCTAGGCCCTCTATCAGCGATATGTCCGGCAAGCCGCGACCTGATTCCCATTTTGACACGGCCTTGTCCGTCACGCCCACGGTGGCGGCGAGCTCGCGCTGGGTGAGTCCGCGCGCCTCGCGCAGGGCGCGAATGGTATCTGCTGCTAGATAGGTGTTCATAGGTGACTCCTGCAAGTGAGAGTGGCGGGCGCGGTTCCGGCAAATCTTGGAGGCGCCGGTTCGCGATTTGACGGCGACCAACATCGATGCTCGCCGACCATTATGGTGGCGACCGCGCCCGCGCGCCACCTACGCTGCGTAGACTCTTGGTCCACCGTGCCGCCGGGGCGTCGCCCCCGTCCCCGCCCACGTGCCGTTTGGGGTTTCTCAGCTTTTCCTCAGGTTGCTCGCGTATCTTGTAGGGTGAGAATCTGGACGAGGAATTCGACCAAAGACGCGGGAAGGGCGGGTAGGGCTGCCGAGCCCGCGGGCGGGTCGTCTTTGCAAGAGCGGAAAAGAGGGGCGTGACGCGCCATGAGGGTGTTGCTGGTAGAAGATGCGCCGCGTCTGGCCCAAGCCGTCGCAGAGATCCTGCGCGGCGAGCGCTACCTGGTGGACGTCGCGTCAACGCGTGCCCAAGCGGAGGAGCTGGCGGGATCGGGCGCCTATGACATGGTTTTGCTCGACATCATGCTGCCGGACGGCAGCGGCATCGACGTGCTGCGCGGGCTGCGCACCGCGGGCGACGCCACGCCGGTGATCTTGCTGACCGCGCGCGATGCGGTGGCGGACCGCGTGGCCGGACTCGATGCCGGCGCGGACGATTACCTGCCTAAGCCCTTTCATGCTAGCGAGCTTCTCGCCCGCATGCGCGCCCTGCTGCGCCGCCCGCGTGAGATTGTGGACGATGATTCGCTTGCGGCGGCGGGCTTGGTGCTGGACACGCGCTCTTTCATCGTCCGCACCATACCTGACGGCGAAGGCGACGGTGTTGAGCTCACCCCTAAAGAGGCGGCGCTGCTCGAGGCGCTTATGCGCGCGGACGGACGCGTGGTGGCGAAGGACGCCCTTGCCGCCCGCGTGTGGGGGCCGTATGCGGCGGGAGCCGGCAACCGGTTGGAGGTACTGATGCACGCCCTGCGCGAAAAGATCGCCCAAACCGGCGCGCCCGCATCCATAGACACGGTGCGCGGCGCGGGTTATAGGCTGCATGGGAAGTGAGGTGGCGTCATGTTTGGCGAAAAAAAGACCGCTCGCAAGACCGCGCGCGTGCGCGTGCCCGACCATCTGGTAAAGACGCGTCGCAGCCTTATGCTGCTTTCTAGTGCGCTTACCTGCGCGATTTTGGTTGTCTGCTTGGTGGGTGCGTGGGGCATCGCCGCCCGCACGTCTCGCCAGGGCAACATCGCCGCCATGAGCGACGTGGTGGCAAACAGTTTGGAGCTGACGCCGCAGGCGCTGCAGGGCGGCGCGTCGACGGTGGACCAGGCGCTGACGCAGGCGGCGTATGCGACGCTGCAAGATGGGGCCGCGCAGGATGGAGCCGCGCAGGATGCGGACCAGCAGGGGCCGGCTGGCTACGCGGCGGCGATTAAGTCGGAAGATCGCACGTCGCCGGCACTGGTGGCGGCATGGCGCCCCTTTGTGCTGCTAGAGCTGGCGGATGGAACCGTAAAGTTTGCGATCGCTCCGCAGTGGGGCGAGCCGCAAGAGGCCATTATGAGCCGTGATGACGCGGTCGAGCTGGTGCAGGGGGCGCTCGATACCGTGCGTGGACACGCGTCCAGCGCGTCAGCCTCTCGCACGGCGACGCACACGGCCCAGGCCGGTCCCACCACCTGGCTGTGGAGCACCTACGTGCTCTGCGTCAACCCCAGGGGCATGGGGAATCTCGGCGGCGATGTAGTGAGTTTTTATGAGGACGATGACCTGAGCGGTTATGCGGACGAGGGCCTTATCGCGGCGCGCGCCTACGTGTTTGTGGATCAGACGCCCGCTTTGACCAATCTGTCTGATCTTGCCGTCGCGCTGGCAGCGGTGGGCGCGGTGGGTTGCGTGCTGCTGGTGCTGGTGTGCCGTGCGGTGGTTGGCCGCGCGCTGGCTCCGGCCGTCGCCGCGTGGGAGGCGCAGCAGCGCTTTGTGGGCCGCGCCTCCCATGAGCTCAAGACACCCCTGGCATCGTTGACGTCTGCTCTGGACGTGCTGGACGCGCATGCAGGGCAAACCGTGGCTTCTCAGGAGCGCTGGCTTTCCAACATGCGCGAGGATGTGGACCAGATGGCGGGTATGGCATGCACGCTGCTGGGCGCGCTGGATCCCGGCGTGGACGTGGGCGCTGATGGGGATGTGGGCCCCGATGCGGATCCTGCTGCCCCCGTTGCAAGTTCCGCCACGTCACCCGCGGTGAATGGGGAGGAACTGTGAAGCTCCTCGTCCAATAAACCAAGGCGTTGACCCAGACGTAACGTCGTAGTTTTGAATGCCAATCAGACGGCACCCCGCGTGCCGTGCGATCATCCGCGGGCCGTTGCAGCAACATGCGGCCCGCGAACGCGGAGTCAAAGCGGCGCGCCGGGCGAATTCGGCGCGACCGTCTGATTGGAAGGAGACCCTATGTTCAAAGGCGCGGTTCTGCGGTACCTGCTGTCCGACGCGCTCTCGCTTATCGGCAACTCGATCGCGGGCGTGGTGCTGCCCTTGGTCTTGCTCGCGCGCACGGGCGACGTGCTGGCGGCGGGCTCGCTGGCGCTTATCTGCGCGGTGCCGCAGTTTGTGTGCGGCGTGGTGGGGGGCGCGGTTCTCGACCGCGTGAACCGCCGAACCGTCAGCGTGGTTGCCGACCTCATCTCCGCCGCAAGCTGCGCGCTGCTGCCCGTGGTGGACGAGGTCTGGGGCCTCAGCTTTGGATGGTTTGTGGTACTGGGCCTGCTGGGCGCGGTGGGAGACGTGCCCGGCATGTCCGCGCGCGACGCCCTGCTGCCGTCTGTCTGCGAGCGTGAGGGCGCCGACCTCCAGCGGTTTGTGGGGGCGAGCCAGTCGCTTGGCGCTTTGGTGAACATCATCGGTCCCGCGGTCGCGGCCCTGCTCATAGGTTTTATGGACGATGTCGATGCCCTGTGGATCACGGCCGCGTTCTCTTGCGGTGCCGCGTTGGTGACGCTGACGTTGCCGCGCGCTGTGGGCGAGGTGGCCTCGTCGAATGCCGCTACCTGCGATGACGCTGTCCGCCGCGAGGCCGCCGGCAGCGATGGTTCCGCCACCAGCGACGCCGCTTCCTGCAACGATGCCGCCCCCAAGAAGGCGGGCATGCTTGCCGCCGCCAAGTCCGTGCTGGTCGACGGTCTGTCCGCCTTGTTCGCCACCGATTCGCTGCTGCGCGCCTCAACGCTGCTCTCGTTTGGCATCACCATGGTGATGGGCAGCCTGCAGGGAATCGTCCTGCCCGCGTACTTCACGCAGCTGGGCCAGCCCGAGGCAGTGGGCTACGTGGTCTCCGCCATGGGCGCCGGCTTGCTGGTAGGGTCGACCGCCTATACAGCGCTCGCCCACGTTATGACCCGCAGGCGGTGGCTGGTGGTGTCGCTGCTGGGCATGGCTGCATCTGTCTGCGTGCTGGGGCGGTTTCCCGCGCTGCCGGTGCTGCTCGCCGCCGCGGCGGTGCTGGGCCTGTTCGCCGGCCCGGCGTCCGCCCTGCTTGGCTTCTTCGCGTTCGACCGCGTGCCGGACGATCGCCGCGGTTCGGCCATGGGCACGCTAAACGCCCTGTACCTGGTGGTTGCGCCCGCCGGCGCGTTCGTCGGTTCGGTGTTGATCTCCACGGCGCAGATCGGCGGTGCCGGCCTGGTGCTTACCGGCGCATGGGTGGTGGTGACCGCGCTCGCCCTCACCGCGCGTCCGCTGCGCCATCTAGACGCGAGGGAAACCGTGAAAGAAGCGGCATGTCTTTCAAAACGGGCATAATTGAGTGGTGGCAACTCGCTGGTTCTCGGCTGCCTGCTCGAATCCGTGCTTGAAGGCGCGAGCGCATCTACCGCTTTGGACCGCGCGTATTGGATGGGTCGCCAGGAACGCTCGCCGCAACGTTAGGAGGGGAGGGGCCGTGAAGAGCAACGAGCTGGCAAAGCTTGCCGGAGTTACCGTGCGCACGCTGCGCCACTACCACGCGATCGGTCTGTTGGACGAGCCGCCGCGCCAGGCCAACGGCTACCGAGATTACCGCCCGGAGGATCTGCTGCGCGTGCTGCGCATCCGCCAGCTCGCCTCGCTGGGCTTTCCCTTGGACCAGGTTGCCGGCATGTTGGACGAACTCGATGCGGAGCGCTCCCAGCGCGGGCCGCGGCTCCCGGCGGATCAGCCCACCGCGGACGATATCCTCGCGGAGCTGGATGCCGCCCTGCAGAAGCAGATCGAACACCTGCAGCGCCAACGTCGTGTCATCGCCCATCTGCGTGCCCAAAACCTCGCCGCGGATTTTCCGGAGCGTGCCGCAGGGGCGCTCGCCGCGATGGATCGCCTCGCCCGCGTCGCGGACGAGCCCGGCTTTATGGGCCTCGCTCTCAGCGACGCCGACCAGCTGGCTATGGGGATCGCCGCGCACCTGTATTCGGAGGCGGAGCTGGCGGAGATCGAGCGCGTGTTCAACGCGATTGTGGACCGCGATTATGTGGACGAGTATCGAGAAATCAGCCGTGCGGTCAACGTGCTTCCGGCAGACGCCCCCGCGCCGCAGCGCCAGGCTGCCGTGGATGCGTGCGTGGGCTTTCTTGCCAAGTTGATCGACTGCTTCGATCCTCAGAACTGGCTGCGTGCGGATAAGGATTACGAGGTGCTGCTGGACCGCACCGCGAGCGAATCGTTCAACAGTGCGCAGATAGACGTCTCCGAGCAGATTTTTGGCGAGTTCGCGCGCATCCTCGTGCGTCGGCGAGACGGGGAAGGGGATTGCGGATGACCGGGCTTGGTTCGCGAGAATCCTCCGCGACCGGCGCTGCCGCAGTGGCGCTCGCAAGCATGATGGGAATCGCCGCCGCAACGGCTTCCTTTGCGTGGGCGCGCTGGTCCAACTGGTCTATCCAACGCACGGATGTAGAGGTAGCATCGCCGCGCCTGCCACAGGCGTTCGACCGCATGCGCATCGTCCACGTCTCGGACCTGCACAACGCTGAATTTGGCCCCGGCAACGCGCATCGCGCCCGTGTACTATGTGCCGGGCAACCATGAGTCGCGTTTGGACGAGTATCCGCAGATAGAGGCATCTCTTAAACGTGCTGGTGCGACCGTGCTGGCGAACCGTTCCGTGCGCCTTGCGCGCGACGGCGAATACGTGTGCATCGCGGGCGTTATGGATCCGGCGTTCACCGCACCGCATGCCCGCGGGCTGGCCGCATCCGTTATGGAGAGGAATCTTTCCTGCGCGCTGCGGTGTACAGGGGATGGTGGCCGTGCGTTCACGCTGCTGCTCACCCATCGACCCGAGCTGCTGCCCGTATATGCCGGCTGCCATATCGACGTCGCGTTCGCGGGGCATGCCCATGGCGGTCAGGTTCGCGTGCCGGGTGTGGGCGGCCTTTTCGCCCCTAGCCAGGGTGCGTTGCCAAAGGTCACCGAGGGCGTCCACGTTTTGGGTCAGACGCAGTTGGTGGTAAGCTGCGGGCTAGGTCCCAGCGTGGTGCCCATGCGGGTGAACAACCGTCCCGAGCTTGTCGTGGTCGATTTGCGTAGCGCTTCGGAGGATTCTCGTCCATAGAGCGCGGTGAATGGGGACGATGGACAAAGCGGTTTTCCGAATGAAATAAAGAGCGCTCGCCGGAGGTTTTAAACCGGCGAGCGCTCTTGTGCTGGCGCGTTATGTTGACGGGTGGCCGTCTGCTAGTGATGGCAGGCGTGCTCCGGACCCATGGCGGCGAGCTCGCCGGCGGCGGCGCGGCGGGCGACGTCTCCCACCAGCGGGGTCTCGGCGTCATACAGCACGGTGATGCCGGCGGCGGCGAAGCCCTGCATGGGGCGCATGCCCATACCGGCGGCGATAATGGCGTCGATGCCGGCGTCTGCCAGGATGCCGACGGGCCTCATGCAGCCGCCCTCCTCGTGCGGGGGGTTATCGATAATCTCGGTACCGGTGATCTCGCCATTTTCGATGGTGACGATGGTGAAGCAGTCGGCGTGGCCAAAGTGGCCGGAGCGCTGGGCCTCAAGGCCGCCTTCGCCTAGGGAGGGGACTGCGAGCTTCATGTGAGAACCGCCTTTCATGCTGGTTGCCATGTTAATAGCTCCATGGTACCGCTAAATCCCCTATTTATCCGCGTATTGTACGGGATTACATCGCTCGTCTAAATCAGCTCGTTTCCAACCTTACAAAAGCGCAAGAGGACTGTAAGCCAAATCGATGGTTCCCCAACCCCAATCTTGCGAGTATAGGAGTTGCAAAAAGACAAGTCACCGCGGCGAGCGCGGATACCAGGGGGAGGAACCATGGACTTCATGAACGAATACGTAAACGGCCAGCTTGCGAACCCTCAGTTCGTCAATCCGTATGAGGAGGCCGCGTACTATGAGCGCGCCGAGCGCTCCGGCAAGAGCCGCCGCTTGAGTGACGCGCTGGTCTCCATGCTCGCCATGGTGGTGCTGTGCATCGGCGCCGTGTCCGTCCTCTCCAGGCTGGGGAGGTAGCGCGCATCGATGGGCTTCATCCTAGGCTTTACCGATAAGTTCGTTGCGGCGCTCTCGCTGTGGCCGTTCGCCTCGTTTGTGCTCACGTTGCCCATTTTGGCTTATCTGTACCATCGCGACGGACGCCTTAAGTTTTGGTCCGCTGCGGGCGCGTACCTTGTCGTCCTCTACTTCTTGGGTCTTGGGTGCTTCACGCTGTACCCGCTGCCCAGCGGAACCGAAGGGCTTGGCATCACCTACGGCATCGCACCGCAGCTTAACCCCATAGCGTTTGTGGGCGATATATACAGCGACGGAATCACGGCGGTGCTGCAGATCATCATGAACGTGGTGTTCTTTGTGCCGTTGGGCTTTATTGCATCCAGGGCGTTTCGCATGCGGTTCCAAACCACGCTGCTGCTTGGCCTTGCGACTTCGCTTTTGATCGAGACGGCTCAGCTTACGGGCTTCTTTTGGCTGTACCCTTACGCCTACCGCACCTTTGACGTGTGCGACCTCATGTGGAATACCGGCGGCGCCGTCGCGGGGTGGTGGGTCGCGCGGCTGCTTGCCCGCATGCTTCCGCAGGCTCAGCGCGACACGGATTCCATCACCACGTCGCCCGGCTTTGTCCGCCGCAGCGTGGCGTTTATGTTGGACGAGATCATAGTGCTTGTGGCCACGCTCTGCGTGTGGTCGCTGGTCATCTTGGCAACCCCTGCCGGTCTGGATGTTCGCTTTGCGGAGGGCTCCGGCATGGCGTGGATCATGCTCGGCGTGTTCGTCATCGTCCAGTTCTTTATTCCGCTGGCAAACCGGGGAAAGACGCCCGGCGGTTCCTTTGTGCGCATGACTTGCGAAACCAAAGAGCGCGGGCCCATCATGCGCGTGGTCTTTCTTACAGTTCGCCTGGTCGTTATCATCGGCGCCTTCATGTACGCGCCCCTGGCCATGCCACTGCTGGGCCTGTTCTTCATCTTCGCGCACCGCATGCCATATGACTATCTGTAGGATGGCGCGGGCCGGCATCCACGCAAGATCACACGGCGAGGCCGGCTTGCCGCATTGCCTATTCCTGTGGCGCTTTCAATCCCCCTCAACAAAAGACCCCTCAGGCGCTATGATTACCAAGAAATAACCCAGGCTAACATTGCGCCGCGGCCGTCCACGTTGCCCGCGCCCGGCGCCTTTGGTCTGTTGCATACGTTGGGGGAGTGAGCGGGTCGAATGAACCAGGAAGAGCTTCAGCATAGAAGCCAAGATAGCAATGAGGAAGCCAGCGGGCAGAATGCTCGCGTCGCTCAAAAGGAGGCCGCGCCGGTAGAGCCCGCAGCCTGCGAGTGGCCGCTTAGGCTCGATAGGCTTCCCATTGGCAAAGATGCCGTGGTGGCGACCGTCGATTCCGACGATCAGTCCCTGCGCCAGCATATCCTCGACATGGGCCTTACCCCCGGCACCGAGGTCACCATGATGAAGTACGCCCCCATGGGCGATCCCATCGAGATTCGCCTGCGCGGCTACGAGCTCACCTTGCGTCGGGCAGATGCCGCGCGCATCACGCTCGAGAATATCCATGACGCGCACGCGGAACAGCGCGAGCAGGCCCATGGCGGCTCCACCGCGCACCCCGCGCTGGGAGAGAAGACCTATCGCCCGCGTCCCGGCGAGCATCCTGTTCCCGCGGGCGACCCGTTGGAGTTTGCCCTGGCGGGAAATCAAAACTGCGGAAAGACCACGCTGTTCAACCAGCTCACGGGCTCTAACCAGCACGTGGGCAACTTCCCCGGCGTCACGGTGGACCGCAAGGACGGCCAGATCAAGGGGCATCCGGAGGCCGTCATCACGGACCTGCCGGGTATCTACTCGCTGTCGCCCTATACCAGCGAGGAGGTTGTCAGCCGCAACTTCATCCTCACCGCGCGTCCGGACGCCATCATCAACATCGTCGACGCCACCAACATCGAGCGAAACCTCTACCTCACCATGCAGCTCATGGAGCTCGATCGACCCATGGTCCTCGCCCTCAACATGATGGACGAGGTCGCGGCAAATGGCGGCACCATCGACGTCAACCTACTCGAGAGCATGCTCGGCATCCCCGTGGTTCCCATCTCCGCCGCCAAGAACGAGGGCACCGGCGAGCTGGTCGAGCACGCCCTGCACGTGGCGCGCCACCGCGAGCGCCCCGGCCGCCTGGACTTCTGCTCCGCGGACGGTCCGGACAAGGGAGCCCTGCACCGCTGCATCCATTCGGTCGCGCACCTGGTCGAGGACCATGCCAAGCGCGCCGGCATTCCCTTGCGCTTCGCGGCGACCAAGCTGGTCGAGGGCGATGAGCTGGTGCGCCAGGCCCTGCATTTGGACGAGAATGAGCTCAACGCCCTCGAGCACATCATCTCGCAGATGGAGGAGGAATCCGGCAAGGACCGCCTCTCCGCCTTGTCGGACATGCGCTTCGCCTTCATCGGCGAGGTCTGCCGCCGTTGCGTGGTCAAGCCGCGCGAGAGCCGCGAGCACCTGAGGTCTCTTGCCATCGACCGTATCCTCACCGGCCGCTTCACGGCGTTTCCCGCGTTCCTTCTCATCATGGGCCTGGTCTTCTGGCTCACGTTCGGCGTCATCGGCGCATGGCTGCAGGGCCTCATGGAAGAAGGGGTTTCCGCGCTCACAACGCTGGCCGACTCCGGTCTTGCCGCCTGGGGCGTCAACCCGGTGGTGCACTCGCTCATCATCGACGGCGTCTTCGCCGGCGTGGGCAGCGTGCTCTCCTTCTTGCCGCTCATCGTGGTGCTCTTCTTGTTCCTCTCTATGCTCGAGGACTCTGGCTACATGGCCCGTGTCGCCTTCATGATGGACAAGGTGCTGCGCCGCTTCGGCCTTTCTGGTCGCAGCTTCGTGCCCATGCTGGTGGGCTTTGGCTGCAGCGTGCCCGCCATCATGGCCACCCGCACCCTGCCTTCCGAGCACGACCGCAAGATGACCATCATGCTCACGCCGTTCATGAGCTGCTCGGCCAAGCTGCCCGTATACGGCCTGCTCACCGCCGCGTTCTTTGGACGGGGATCCGTTCTCGCCATGGTGTCCCTCTATATCCTGGGCATCGTTGTGGGCATGCTGGTGGCGCTCATCTTCAAGAACACCGCTTTTAAGGGCGAGCCCGTGCCGTTCATCATGGAGCTGCCCAACTACCGCCTGCCCAGCGCCAAGACCACCGTCATGTTGGCATGGGACAAGGCCAAGGACTTCATCACGCGCGCGTTCACCATCATTTTCGCCGCCAGCGTGGTCATCTGGTTCCTGCAGACGTTCGACTTCCAACTCAACGTGGTCACCGATCAATCCGACAGCCTGCTTGCCGGCTTGGGCGGCTTGCTCGCGCCCGTCTTCGCCCCGCTGGGCTTTGGCGACTGGCGCGCATCCACCGCGCTGGTCACGGGCCTGCTTGCGAAGGAGAGCGTCATCTCAACGCTTTCGGTCCTGCTGGGCACCGAGTCCGTCTCCGCGCTCACGGCCCTGTTCACCCCGCTTACCGCCTACACGTTCTTGGTGTTCACGCTGCTCTACCCGCCCTGCATCGCCGCCATAGGCGCGGTTAAAAACGAGCTGGGTGCCAAGTGGGCGCTCGCCGTGTTCGCGCTGCAGGTGGGCGTCGCCTGGATCGTCGCCTTTGCGGTCCACGCGGTCGGCCTCGCACTGGGTCTGGCATAGGGCAGTCCTCGTTCCAATCGCATCCAAGCCGCTCGCGTGCATGGTCGCAAGCGGCCGCGGCCCGTCTGCGCACTGTTGGCGCGGGCGGGCTTTTTACAAAACGCCACCGGCGCAAAACGTTACCCCGCCGCCATCCTTCAGCGGTATCGTTCGCACAAATTGCGGCACATCGATACGGTTGGAGGAAAACCCATGCGCCAAGCTGCGAAAAATCGAATCATCACACCCAAGCTGCAGGCGGGCTACCTTGTCTACTTGTGCGAGGCCGAGCGCGCGCCAAGCACCATCAACAAGTACCGGCGCTCAATATCCCAGCTTGCGGATTGGCTTAACGGCAAGGCGGCGACAAAGGAGGCGGTTCTAGCGTGGAAGCACCGCCTCGCCGACCAGGGCATGTCGCCATCCTCGGTCAATGCCGCCATCGCGGCGGCAAACGGGTTCTTCCGCTACGCCGGCTGGCATGACCTGCAGACACGCTATCTGCGCGTTCAGCGCAAGGTGTTTCGCGACTCCTCGCGCGATCTTACGTTGGACGAGTATCGCGCGCTCGTCCGGCAGGCCTATAAAGAGGGCGACGCCCCCGTTGCGCTTGCCATGGAAACCATTGCCTCCACGGGCATCCGCGTAAGCGAGCTTGGCTACATCACAGTCGAGGTGTTGCGCGCGGGTCGCGCCGACATCTCGCTCAAGGGTAAGATCCGCGTGATCATGTTGCCCTTGCGTTTAAAGGAGAAGCTGCAAGATTACTGCGATGCCTGCGGCATCCACTCTGGTCCGGTTTTTGTGGACGAGGATGGGCTGCCGTATTCGCGTCGGCGTCTTTGGGGGAGGATGAAGCGCATAAGCGCAGCCGCGGGCGTTGATCCCAGCAAGGCCTTTCCGCACAACTTGCGGCATCTTTTCGCTATCACGTTTTACCGGGCATGCGGCGACATCGTGAAGCTCGCCGACGTCCTGGGCCATTCGTCGGTGGAGACCACCCGCATCTACCTCGCCACATCAGGCGAAGAGCATCGCAAAACCCTCGATGAGCTGGGATTGGTACTGTAAGGGCGGTGCCCAACAATTCGTGATAATCAGCGGAAGGCGAGCTCATTATCCATATGGATGACGTTACGTTACAGAATCCGTATTCCGTTCCGGAATTCCAAATATGCCATAGCGCAGACCGCTTTATTTATTGAACCATTTCCCAGCTAGTTGAGCAAGTGGAGACCATCAGAGACAAACAAATCTCGATTATCCTCTGCCCAGCGTTTGATATGGCCTGCCTCCCAGATTAATCGCAACGGGATGCGTTAGAGAAAATGAAGATAAGCAATATGGGCCCCGACCTGGGGACGGAATACGGATTCCGACCTCTGGCGGCTTTAGTGCGGGCATGGGTTAACGGATTCTTGCCCATGATGCGGGCGGGAAAGCTGTTAGGGGGAAAGATGAAAAAGCGAGTCGTTGCAGGTTTGATCTCTTCGTCTTTGGCGTTGTCGCTATCGCCAGTCGTCGCTTTGGCTACGAATGAACTTTCTGACACAGGTGCCGCTGTGGCTTCCCAGACGTCATCCGATGATGTTTCGAGTGTCGGCTTATCACCTCGAAGCGATCAAATGTCAGGCATCTGCGGCGTTGAAGGACACGAGGGCAGCGTCACATGGAAGTTGGATCAGAACAACCAGGACGGCGTCAGCCCAACGTATACCCTTGCTATTTCCGGCTCCGGAGCGATGGCGGATTATGCGGATGCGGGCGGGGCTCCCTGGTACAAGCTTTTTCCCGACAAAGGTGCTGAAACGGCGATTACTGAAATCGAAATCGGAAAAGATGTCACCGTGGTCGGCGCCAACGCCTTCGTCTGGTGTAAAGCCGTTGAAAGCGTCACCTTTGCAGAGGGGAGCTTGCTGGAGGAAATCCATCTTAACGGATTCCATTCGCTGAACAAGCTGATGGCCATTGAACTCCCCTCCTCTTTGATGAAGATTGAGGGTGCGGCTTTTTACGGGTGCTCCTCGCTTCAGACGATTTCGTTTAAGGATCCGGGCAACTTGACCGCGTTGGGGGGCAGTGCATTCGGCGCCTGTACGGCACTGAAGTATTTCAATTCAACAGCCGAGGGAGAAGGCATTATCCCCCAGAACGTGGCGACTATCGGTGATAAGGCCTTCCAGAAATGCACGAGCCTAACGGCTGTCACGATCCCAGCGGGTGTTGAGACTTTGGCCGCAACGTTTTGGGGCTGCACCAATCTGGCTTCGGTTACCTTTTCGCAGGGTTCCATGCTAAAACAGCTATTGAGCGCGGGCACTTTGGGAGTGTTTGCCGGTACGGCGTTGACGTCGATCGAGTTGCCGGACCGTGTGGAAACGATAGGAGACTACTGCTTCTCCAATGCAGACCTGGAAACGGTCTCGATTCCGGCGCGGGTGCAAAGCATAGGAGCCAGAGCGTTTGATAGTTGCCCGTTAGCTTCGGTCGAATTTGCAGAGGGGTCTGAGCTGGAAGAGATTGGCGACATGGCTTTCTGCAGCTCGCAGCAGTCTGTGGAGTTCGAAGGGCTTATCATCCCCGAGGGCGTGAAGAAGGTGGGCAACGGGATACTCAAAAACCGAAAGGTCGTCGGTCTGATTCGGGTTCCCAGCACGTTGGGTGCAGGGTTCAGCCTTGGCTATGTACCGAGCATCGGCTCGTGCGTGCTGGATGCAAGCCGAACCGACTATGCGATCAAGCCCGAGAGCGGCAACAGGTATAAGCTTGTTTATGTTCCTTCGGTCGACCTAAAGGGCAATTACGGCGAGAACCAGGCCTTCGCCGTCACCAACGGTGGTATTGCGGTTGGTGACTATGCGGACGGAGAGCTGATGGACTTGGAGCGAAGCGGCTATATCTTCGATGGTTGGTATCACGATGCGGATTTCTCCGGAACTGCCGTCACCGCTCCCGAAACAGGCAAGACCTGCTATGCCAAGTGGCTTGCCGAGGTTAAATTCGACGCCAACGGCGGCGAGGGAAGCATGGACGCCCAGCGGGTTGCCGAAGGCGACAAGACTACGCAGCTATCCGTCAACGCCTTCTTCAAAACCGGCTACACCTTCGCAGGATGGAATACGGCTGCGGATGGCAACGGCAGGGCTTATGCGGCAGACGCCGTGGCTTCCAGCGTTCCCAGCGGAACTACCCTCTATGCTCAGTGGAAGGCCAACACCTATACCATAGAATTCAGCGGCGGAGAAGGCGCGGCTGGTTCCACTGAGCCCATTGTTGCAACTTATGACAAGCCGGCGACCCTGCCTGCCAACGGATTCACCAAGAAGGATATGAAGTTCGAAGGATGGGATACCGATTCTTCCGCACGTAAAGTTGTTTATTCTGACGCGACCCAGGTTGAGAATCTCTCTGCGAATAACGGCGCAACCGTGAAGCTCTATGCCGTTTGGGGGACGAAGCCCACTCATAAACTTGACTTGTCGGTTCAGAATAGGACGTACAGTGGATTCAAGCAGGCGTTCGATGTACCTGAAGGGTTCAGCATCTCCTATAAGCAGGAGGGTGAAGTTGTCGATTCCAAAGACGCTGGCTCGTACGATGTCGTGATTCATGCGGACGAGACCGCTGAGTATGCCGAGTACAACGCGACGGTGTATGGAGGACTCGTCATCGAGCAGGCTCCGCTAACGGTTAAGGCGGACGACAAGTCGATGTACGTTGGCGGCGAGCTTCCCGAGTTCACCTACTCCGTTGATGGCCTCAAGGGTTCGGACACCCTTGAATCGATTGGCTTGAAGGCTGGCGTCTCCTGCTCTGCGGACGGCAAGGCAACCGGTTCCTTCGATATCGTCGTCACTGCCGAGGGGAATCCTGCCAACTACTCTGTCAAGAAGGAAAGCGGCACCCTCACCGTCTCTAACCGCCCCGTGACGCCACCCTCCTCCGATAAGATCGAGATCGAGCACAACCAGGACGGCTCCACCACGACGACGGTGACAAAGCCCGACGGATCCCAGACGATTACCCATGAGACGGCTTCGGGCACCGTATCCGTGGTCAAGAAGGACAAGGACGGCAATATCACCTCCACCGAGGTGACCGTCTCGAAGAAGGACGCCGATAACGGAAAGGTCGATCTGCCCGTCGACGCGGTCGATCCCGCAGCAGACGCGGACAGGGCGCCTGAGATTGAGATCAAGGTCCCCTCGTCCGTTACGTCAGAGAAGCCCGTCCAAGTGACCGTCCCGGTCGCCAAGGACAAGGACGGCGAGGTCGACTACGGCGTGGTCGCCGTTGAGGTCAGCAAAGATGGCAAGGAGACCGTCCTTCCCAAGACCGCCATCGATAAGGACGGCAACGCCGTGTTCGCAACGGATGGCAACGTGACGATAAAGGTCGTCGACAATGCCAAGGGCATGCCGGACGTCAAGGACTCCGACTGGTTCGCCGGCGACGTGGTCGACTTCGCCACGGCCCGCGGCATCGTGAACGGCGTGGCGCTTCCCGACGGCTCCCGCGTCTTCGATGGCTACGGCAAGACCACCCGCGGCATGTTCGTGGCCATGCTGCACAACCTCGAGCTGAATCCCGAGGCAACCAGCGAGGACTCCCTCGCGGACGTGCCCTCCGATGCCTTCTACGCCGACGCCGCCGCGTGGGCGCTGGAGGAGGGCATCCTCTCCGGCGTCGACATGCCCGACGGCACGAGGGAGTTCCAGGGCGAGGCCGCCGTCACCCGCGAGCAGGTCGCGGTGTTCCTCATGCGCTACGCCGAGCACCTGGGCATGGACGTCTCGAAGCGCGCCGAGATCGACTTCCCGGACGCCGGTGAGGTCTCCGGCTTCGCCAAGGAGGCTATGAGCTGGGCGGTCGCCAACGGCCTGTTCACCGGCAACGACGCCATCGGCGAGCTCAACCCCACCGACGGCGCCGCCCGCGCCGAGGTGGCAGCGGTGCTCATGCGCTTCATCAACCTGATGTACGCGTAGAGAGCGATAAAAACTAAGGGGCAGCTGGGCGGAGTTTCCCGGCTGCCCCTCCTTTGTATAGACGAATAGGCGGATTATCCAGCGGTGCCGATGAGGTGCCGTCGGTTTTGTGTAGCACGTTGGTTATCCGGCGTGCAGGAGGTTGCATGGTATGACGGACATTCGCCAGGGTTGGTACGCTGTCCATGTTGGCGTGGGAAGGGAGGAGGCGATGGTGCCCCGCATCTCGCGCGTGCTTCAGGGTTGTGGATTGGAAGAGGCGTTCCTTCCCAAGTTCGAGGTTGAGCAGAAGTTTCACGGCGAGTGGAAGCGCGTGCTGAAGCCCTTGTGGCCCGGCTACGTTATCGCCGCAACGGATTCCCCTGAGGTGTTGGCCAAAGGTTGCGGCGAGTTCTCCGAGCACGCCCGCATCATCGAGGTGGGTGGCGAGCCCGCTGCGCTGGTATCCCCGGCAGCCGAACTCGTCCGCGCATGGACCAAGCCTGATAACAGGGTGGTCCCGCTGAGTACAGGCGTGAAGGAGAGGGACAACATGACGGTGTTGCAGGGTCCCTTGGTGGGCAACGAGCACCTCATCGAGAGCATGGATCGCCGCAAGGGTATCGCCGTGCTGGGCGTCGACGGCCTGGATGGAAAGAGTCGGATGCGCATAGGATTGCGCGTGCTTCCCGGTGACAAAGCCTGAAGCATCTGCATTGATTGATGAGAACGGTTTAGATCTTATAACGCAACATGAATAGCCGCATTTTAGCGTGAGCGCGCTTCACAGTGGGATACCATGACAGATACTTCAAGTATCTGAAAGGGGGTCTATATGTGCAGGGCAATCGATGCTGCGGCCTACATTTTGAATGAGCAGGGAAGGCTTAGTTGTTTCCAATTGCAAAAGCTGCTGTATTGCAGTCAAGCATGGTGTCTGGCAACCCAGAATCGACCGCTCTTTTCCGAAGAAATACGCGCATGGGAGCATGGCCCCGTTGTGTTCGAAGTTGCTCGCGCGCACAGGGGAAGGCGTTCCGTTGTCGCAAGCGATATAGATGGTGATCCGCTTGCAATCTCTGCTGACGATCAGGTTGTTATCGATGCAGTCCTCGAGGCATACGGCGATTTGTCTGGCGACGAGCTTGCAGACCTCACCCATTCTGAAGATCCTTGGAAAAGGGCGTTTAATGGTGTGACTGGGTTTGCCTCGAATACGATTCCTCTGGATAGCATCTCAGAGTACTATTCGACTCTGATGGCCGGGGATAGCGGGACTGCGGAGAAACACCACGTTCCCCATTTCCCTGTTGCTCCGCGCATCGTTGTAAGCGGGGATGATTACGAATGGATTTCCTTGATTCTCTAGGAAAGGTGCGATAACCAGGAAATTCACGGGGAACTACGGAACCAGCTCCGTTGTGCAGCAGTGGAAGAAGTATCAAGCAAGAAGGGCCCACCGGCTTACCTAAGGGATGTTCTGAGACGCGCGAAGCGCGGCGAACACATCCCGTGATAAGACCGGTGGGCCCTTCTCTGTTAGGTACTACTCGTCCTACTGCTGTGCCAGAAGCGCCTCGACCTCGCCGCGCGTGGGCATGGACGGAATGGCTCCTCGTCCACGAACGCAAAGCGATGCGACGGCGTTGCCAAAGCGGGCGAAGCCACAAGCCTGTTCAAGCGTGACGTCTGCCGGCGCGCCACCGCTCTCGCAGAAGGCGGTGAGGAAGCCGCCCCAGAACGAGTCGCCAGCGCCGGTGGTATCGACAATCTGGGTGGGGAAGCCCTCGACGTAGGCGCCGCCTTGGGCACAGCGCACGTAGGCGCCGGCACCGCCGAGGGTGACCACGGCGACCTTCACGCCCTTTTCGAGCAGGGCCTCTGCGGCTTTTTCGGGGTGACGGGTGCCGGTGAGCAGCTCGCATTCCTCGTCCGAGATCTTCATAAGGTCCATGCGGTTGACGATGGAGCGCATCTGGATCTGTGCTGTCTGAGCGGAAGCCCACAGGCTGCTGCGGTAGTTGGGGTCATAGGAGAGCACGCAGCCGGCATTGCGGGCGCGGTCGAGCGCGGCCAAGGTGGCGCCGCGGGCGGGTTCGTTGGTGAGGGAGAGCGAGCCCACGTGGAAGACGCGGGTCGCGTCGATGACGTCGAGCGCGAGCTCGCGGGCGTTGAGGCAGGTGTCCGCACCGGGCTTGCGGGCGAAGGAGAAGGCGCGCTCGCCGTGCTCGTCCAAGGCGACGAAGGCCAGGGTGGTGAACACGTTGGGGTCCAGGATGAGGCCGGTGGTGTCGACGCCCTCGCCGGCGAGGGTGTCGCGCAGGAAGGTTCCGTGCATGTCATCGCCCACCTTGCCGATGAACGCGGTGGCGGCGCCGAGCTTGCGGGCGGCGACCAGGACGTTTGCGGGCGCGCCGCCGGGGTTGCGCTCGAACATCTTCTGGCCGTTTTGGGAGACGCCGACCTCGGTGAAGTCGATGAGCAGCTCGCCTAAGGCGGTGATGGAGTACTTGGGTGCCATGATGCGTCCTTTCTGAATGGTGTGCTGCGGTTGATATGCCGCGGT
This sequence comes from Collinsella sp., assembly GCA_048207125.1. Taxonomy (GTDB): domain Bacteria; phylum Actinomycetota; class Coriobacteriia; order Coriobacteriales; family Coriobacteriaceae; genus Collinsella. The sequence continues at coordinate 1,610 of DBEWRE010000049.1, read as the reverse complement.
TGGTGCGTTGCGGTTGGTGCGTCGACGTTCTTGGTTACTGGGATGATAGAGCGGAGTGGGGCGCAGCGCGTGTAACGATGTTGTTAATACGTGCCGGCCATGCCATCGCCCATGGTCCAGACGCTTGCTGTAGCCACGGTGCCCTGGATGGCGATGTCGAGTTTGTCTGCCGTGGGGAACCAGCGCGTGGAGAAGACCTCGCGCCCGTTGTTCGCGAATATCTCAAGGGCCGAGCTGTCGACCAAGACGCGGAGGTTCTCGAGCGCGTTGACGCTGATGGAGCGCTCTTTGCGGCCGCGGCCGATGCCCTGCGCGCCTCCGTCGAAGGCGAGGGTGAGGACGCCGTCCGCAAAGGAGATGCTGGCGCCGCCATCGAGCGTGAGCTTGAAGGGGCCCGTGATGCCGTCGATCGCGATGTCCGCACGGTGGGCGGGCAGCGTCGATGCGAGCGCGTATGCCTGCGCGTCATCCGCTTGCGCGAGGGGTACCTGTGCGAGGGGTACCTGCTCACCGCGGAGCTGCTCGAGCTCGGGCACGGGTTCCTGGGCGATCGCTCCGTCTTCGCAGCGGGTGAGCACGCGCGGCACGGTGAGGCAGTGGATCCAATCCAGGTTGTCGGGCGCGGACTCAAAAGGCGGCTCGGGCAGGCCCATCCATCCGATGAGGATGGTGCGGCCCTGCGGATCGGTGAAGGTTTGGGGCGCGTAGAAGTCGAAGCCAAGGTCCCAGCGGCGGAAGAGTGCGGGGTTGACGCGCTCGCAGCCGATGAGCTTGACGGCCGCAGGCAGCGCGATGTAGCCGGACTGGTCGCGAAGCCCGTTGGCCCAGGGAAGCTCCGCCATGCCCTGCGGGCAGAGGGACAGGTACTCGAAGCCGTCGAGCGCGATGCGGTCCGGGCACTCCCACATGAAGCCGAAGTGCGAGGTGGGACGCACCGTGGAGGCGATGTTCCAAGTGATGCCGTCGTTTGATTCCAGGATCAGGGCGAGTCCTTCATCGTCCAGATCGCGGGCGCCCAGAAGCATGTGCAGGCGCTCGTCCTGGCTCCATACCTTGGGGTCGCGCACGTGGCAGCTGCAGAAGCCCGGATAGTCGGCGTTGCGAAGCAGCACGTGCTTCTCGCCCAGAGCAAAGCCGTCTGCGGACTCGATGAAGAGCTGGTTTCCCTGGCGGCCGGAGCGAATGTAATCGTGGTCTCCGGGCTCTTTGACGTTGCCCGTGTAATAGAGGCGCAGCAGGTCGCCTCCGTCCGCGGCGCCGCCCGGGACTATGTAGGCCGAACCCGAGTAGGCGCCGTTGGCGTCCTCGGGGACATCTTGATGGATCACCATGCCGTGGTGGGTCCAGTGGACCAGATCCGGGCTGGTCGCGTGGCCCCAGCCGCGCTCGCTTCCATGGGGCCAATCGGGGCTGTACTGGTGGAAGACGTGGTAGAGGCCGTTGAAATAGCAAAGGCCGTTGGGGTCGTTGACCCAGCCGGTGGGAGGCATGAGGTGGAATCCCATGCGCCAGCGATTCGATGTCATAGCAATGCTCCTTTTTGGATGAGCGGGGCGCGCTCGTGTGCGGGGGAGGGGGCGCGCTCGTGTGCGCGTGCGGGGGAGGAGAGG
>DBEWRE010000048.1:0-61797 GCA_048207125.1 Collinsella sp. | reverse complement strand
TGGGAGGCGTGCATGTCCGAAGAGTTCAAGTATGATGGCTGTCTGGGTTGAGGTCGCCCGTATATGGTATTAGGACGAGCCGCGGGAAGCACGCTGGTGATAGTTGCCTACCGCGTCAAGCTCGAATTGTCGGTGGGGACTGCGTACGTTGCTGATTTGCATTCCTAATCTATCGATGGGACCTTGGATTGAGCAGCAGGGTCTTTCAATTATGCCTGCTTACTTACAAGTAAGAAATGCTGTACATTAGGCCGTCCCGGGGTGGATCCGATTGTTGATCTGCCGCTGGTTGGCCATGGTGTTCCTTGTTTTTGCTGATCCCAAGGGTTTATTGGATTCGATTTCTTGTAGGGCTTCCATTGAGTTCAAATGACAGCGCCTTTAGCTCGACCTTATGGCAATTGCTGATTGCATCTTGGGATGCTGCTAGCGGCTAAATTTCCAGGGTTTCAAAAGCGTATAAAAAAGTTCTTGCATTTATGCTCGCTGCATGGTTATAATAATCAACGTTGCTTGGGGGCGTAGCTCAGCTGGGAGAGCGCTTGACTGGCAGTCAAGAGGTCAGGGGTTCGATCCCCCTCGTCTCCACCCAAGATTTTTAGTAAGCTGGAAGTTCGCTTCCAGCTTTTTTTCATATGAGCTGACTGCTAGTCATTCCAATTCTTTTTGAAAAAGTTCTTGCATGGAGCCGTCTGTTCTCGTATATTAATTCCCGCACCACTTGGGGGCGTAGCTCAGCTGGGAGAGCGCTTGACTGGCAGTCAAGAGGTCAGGGGTTCGATCCCCCTCGTCTCCACCCAAGATATTCAGAGAGCTGGAAGTTCGCTTCCGGCTCTTTTTTGCGTCGCCATGCGTGTGTGCTATCGAGTTATTGTTCCCAGCGCGTTCGATAGCAACAAGCTGCTCGCCAATCGTAAGGGCGTCTCATCGCGAGATGCTATTTGAAGAAAGCGATAGGTAGATAGCTTGTCTGACGAGAGCAGCTCGATTAAGTCCCCTGTATCCCCTCCCTGTGTCCATAGGAGCGGATTCCGTTTGGGGCTCACCCAGAAAGGTCTCGTGGTGATGGGTGGTGCGTTTGGATGGCTTGTCGCATAGCGACGGTTCTTCCGCTTGATTATTGCGACCGGTCTATTTGGTTCCATTTCGTTTTATGATGATTCGGGGTGCAGGTACTTGATCGCTTATAAGCCGATTATGTAACCGAGGCGTTCCCCAGCTCGTCTGAAAGGGGAGAGCCCAAGGCTCTTCTGATACACTCGATATGGTATGGTCGGTATTCTTTCAAGAGGAAAAGCATGGACCCCGCGCCTTCACATGGATACAAAACGCAATCCAGTGCCCAGCAGGTGCTGAGGTTTGTAAGCAAGCTCTATCTCGGCTGGTATGTGCTTTCCGCGTCTGCCGCTATCATCTTCCTGGCCTTCTATTTGATAACTGGGTTTGATATTACGGATTTCTCCAGCGCCGTAGCCCCTTCACGCTCAGCTGCGCTTGCAAGTGGCGCGGTCTTTCTGGTTGATCTGGTATTCAATATAGCTCTTGCTATCGCTGCTTGGCATTGTGCCGATCATCCCAGGTTCGCCAGGCGTTTCCGCATCTTGGCAATCATCCTTGTTATTCTCAGTGTTGCATCTTGCGCTCACAATGCCGTGGGCGGCCAGCTTGCCAGCCTTGCGTCTTCTCTATACAGCCTGTTTATCAATGGGTTGTTGCTATATCTTGTCTCGCAGGTGGGGAGAGACCAGGCTGTGGGATCAGCGGTCGATGTCTTCGACCTCCAGAGAACTCCTGAGGGGAAAGTCCTTAGAACCGAACGGCAGGTTGCTCGCGCTATCGAGCGCGGTGAGATCCCGCATGTGAACCCTTCTTCCATAAACGCGACATGATTCTAAAAAATGTTGTTGGCGTATTTGGAATCCCGTGGTACTATTCTTTCTGCTGAAAAGCGCTAAGGGCGATTGGCTCAGTGGTAGAGCACATCCTTCACACGGATGGGGTCACAAGTTCGAATCTTGTATCGCCCACCAGAACTTTATGGGGACCCGGGAGACCGGGTCCTTTTTTCTTATAGGTTGATGTGCGAAGGTGATGGGTACATGATCCTCCTTGCAGACAAGATCGAGAAGAGCTTTGGCGCCCGCGTGCTGTTCTCTGGCGCCACGCTTCAGATCAACGCTGGCGAGCGCTACGCGCTGGTGGGCCCCAACGGCGCCGGCAAGACCACCATGCTTAAAATCATTATGGGGCAGGAGTCTCCCGATTCCGGCTCGGTGCAGTATGCCAAAGATGTCAAGGTGGGCTATCTGGAGCAGGAGACCAAGCTTGCTTCCGACACGTCCATCATCCAAGAGGTGATGGCTTCGGCTGAGGAGATCCGTCGCATGGGCGAGCGCGCTGAGGAGCTTCAAGTTCGCATCGCGGAAGCCTCGGCGGATGAAAATTTGGACGAGATGCTCGCGGAGTACGGTCGCGTTCAGGATCGTTTCGAGCATCTTGGCGGCTACGAGCTCGAGAGCAACGCGCGCCAAATCCTCGCGGGTTTGGGTTTTCGCGTTGAGGATTTCGATAAGCCGTGCTCTGAGTTCTCCGGTGGATGGCAGATGCGTATCGCGCTGGCGAAGCTCTTTTTGCGCAGGCCGGATCTTTTGCTTCTGGACGAGCCGACCAACCACCTGGACCTCGAGAGCGTCCAGTGGCTGCGCGGCTTCATTGCGAACTACGAGGGCGCCGTACTCATTGTTAGCCATGACCGTGCCTTTATGGATGCCTGCGTGGACCACGTCGCGGCTTTGGAGAACCGTCGCGTAACGGTGTACACGGGCAACTACTCGTCCTATCTTAAGCAGCGCGAGGATAACCTTGAGCAGATGAGCGCCAAGCGAGCCGCACAGGAGCGCGAAATCGCCCATATGCAGGTCTTTGTTGATAAGTTTCGCTATAAGCCCACCAAGGCGGCGCAGGCCCAGGAGCGCATGCGTCGAATCGAGCAGATCAAAAGCGAGCTTGTCATCTTGCCAGAGGGGCACAAGCACGTTGACTTCAAGTTCCCGGACCCGCCTCGGTCCGGAGACATGGTCGCGGCGCTCGAAGGCGTTAGCAAGTCTTATGGCGACAAGCATATCTATAGCGGCATCGATCTCAAGCTCTACCGGGGCGACCGCGTGGCGCTGGTGGGCCCCAACGGCGCCGGCAAGTCGACGCTGCTCAAGATGCTCGCCGGTGTCGAGACGCCTTCTGCGGGCACGCGCGAGCTGGGTCTTCACGTGGGCGTCGCTTACTACGCGCAGCACCAGCTGGAGGGCTTGAAAGAGTCCAACACGGTGCTGCAGGAGATCGATTCGGTCGCACCGGGCTGGACCGTTCCCCAGGAGCGCAGCCTGCTAGGCGCATTTCTCTTTAGCGGCGATTCCGTCGACAAGCGCGTAGGCGTGCTGTCTGGTGGCGAGCGCGCGCGTTTGGCCTTGGCTAAGATGCTGGTCGCGCCCGAGGCTCTGCTGTGCCTAGACGAGCCCACCAACCACCTTGATATCGACTCGGTCGATATGCTCGAGAACGCGTTGCGCAACTTCCCCGGAACCATCGTTCTCATCAGCCATGACGAGCATCTGGTGCGCGCGGTGGCAAACCGCGTGGTCGATATCCGCGATGGCAAGATGACCGTGATCGATGGCGATTACGATTACTACCTGTATAAGCGCGAGGACCTGGCGCAGCGCGCCGCAGTGGAAGAGGCCGCATCGCAGCAGGTCAAACAGTTCTCGCGCGCACCGCGCGTCCACGTTGCGGAGCAGACGCCCGTCCGCGAGGGCAAGAAGACCCGCGAGCAGCGCCGTGCCGAGGCAGACGCCCGCGCCGAGCTCAACCGCCGCCTTAAGAAGACCAAGACGCGCTTGGCCGAGGTCGATAAACTGCTTGAGAAGCATCGCAAGCGCTATGACGAGCTCATGGAGTTGATGGCTTCCGAGGAACTTTACGCCGATCAGGAGAAATTCAACGCCGCGTTGGTGGAATATAACGGTCTCAAGAAGGAGATTCCCGCGCTCGAGGACGAATGGCTCGAGCTTTCGACGAAGATTGAGGAGGAAACCGCACGTGGACTTGCGTAGGGCGGGGGCTATAGCCTTAAGCATCATCGCCGTGGCCTTTCGTCTTTCCGCGATTGCGATGTGCACCATCACCGTTGTCCTCTGCTTCTCCGGTCTTTCCGCGCGGCTCAACATGGTTGGGTTCGTCGTCGACCTATCTCGCGCCATGCCGGCGGTCATCGCTGGATACGGCGTCATCACAACGCCTTTCGGCGGTGTGTTCCGTTTCGATTTCGCTTTGGTCGCCGTCGCGTTGTTCGTTCTCGACTACGCATGCTGCCGCGCGTCGCGCGCCCTTCGCCTTTAGGAGGTATCCTCACTCATGGGTCTCGAGATTAGCTCGCTTCTCATCAGCGCGCTTGCGGTCATCATCGGAATCGTCGTCCACGAGAGCGCTCACGCCCTTGCTGCGTACGCACTGGGTGACAAGACCGCTCGCTCCCGCGGAAGGGTTTCCCTCAACCCGCTTAAGCATATCGATCCCTTTGGCACCATCTTGCTGCCGCTATTAATGATTGCCGCCGGGGGTCCGGTGTTTGCGTTCGCCAAACCGGTTCCCGTTTACCTTGGCAACCTTAAGCATCCTAAACGCGATGAGCTTCTTATCTCGCTTGCGGGCCCCGCATCCAATATCGTGTTGGCGTGCCTGGGGGCGCTGCTGTTGTCGACCGTCGTCAACGGCTCGATGTGGGGCGCGTCCGCAGGGTCCCTGCTCGCGGAGTTTTCCCTCACGTTTATCTTCGTGAACCTGTCCCTGGCGTTTTTCAACCTTATCCCCCTGCCCCCGCTGGATGGATCGTCGATTTTGGTTCCATTTCTTAAAGGCGATGCGCTCAACACGTATTATCGGATTCAGCAGTACGCCATGCCCATCCTGATCGTGGTGCTGTATCTGCTGCCTATGCTCACGGGGATCGATCTTATCGATATCTATTTCGATTTCACCGTGTATCCCTTGGGTAACGCCCTTCTGTCCTTCGCCCTCGCATAAGAGTGCGGTACACTTTTAAGGGTTTGTGCAGATAGACCGCATTCGTACATTGCGCATTTGCGGTATCTCGGGGTGAGTCCAAGGAGGCTGGCGTTGTCTTATCGCGTTTCCACGCAAGCTTATTCCGGCCCCTTCGACCTGTTGCTCCAGCTGGTAAGCAGGCAGAAGGTTGATATCGGATCCATCTCGATCTCGGAGGTCGCGGAGCAGTACCTGGCAGAGGTCGAGCGCATGCAGGCGCTTGACCTGGATGTCGCGAGCGACTTCTTGCTGGTTGCCGCAACATTGCTCGATATTAAGGCCGCTTCTCTGGTTCCGGATGAACCCGTCAAAGCCTCGTTGGACGAGGACGATGACGAGGAGTTTGCCGATTTGGATGGCGATGCGCTCCGTGAGGTGCTCATCGCCCGGCTTATCGCGTACAAGCAGTTCAAAGGCGCTGCAGCCGCTTTGGGGGCCCGTATGGAGGCAGAGAGCAGGATGCATCCGCGTGTTGCCGGCCCAGATCCGGAGTTCTTAAACCTTATGCCGGATTACCTTGCGGGCATCACGCTGCGAGGGCTGGCGGTTATTTGCGCGGATATCGATGGTCGCCGTGAGAAGTTCTTGCTGGAGGCGGAGCATGTTGCTCCGCGGCGCATGCCCATCGAGCTCACCGTCGCCTCCGTCGACCGTGTGACGATTTCACGCCCCCATACCACGTTTAGGGACCTGCTCGACGGCGATGCCACCACCGAGCAGGTGGTCGCCACGTTCCTGGCCATCCTCGAATTAGCTAAGCGCGGCTCGGTTACGCTTGAGCAGGATGAGAATTTCGGCATCATTCGAATCGACCGCGTTGAGGGCGCGCCGGAGTACCGTCCCGGCGAATCACTTGAAGTAGAAGGGGAGTAGACCGTATGTCCGATCTTTCCACGCTAGGCCCTTCGTCCATAAAGGGCGCGCTCGAGGCGTTGCTGCTGGTCTCCAGTGATCCGGTGAGTGCCAGCGCCCTCGCTTCGTCTCTCGATGTGGCTCCCGGCGAGGTGGCGTCGCTCTTGGCGGAGCTTCAGGTCGAGTACGAGGAAGCGAACCGAGGCTTTCAGCTTCGCGAGGTCGCCGGTGGTTGGCGTTTGTTCACGCATCCCGCGTTCCATGATCAGGTTGAAGCCTTTGTTCTATCCTGGGATACGCAGAAGCTCAGCCAAGCTGCGCTCGAAACCCTCGCCGTCATCGCCTATCATCAGCCCGTCACGCGCGAAACCGTTAAGGGAATCCGCGGCGTCAATTCCGATGGAGTCATCTCGTCGCTGGCGGATAAGGGACTTATTCGCGAAATGGGTCGAGATCCGCAGCGTGGACAGGCCATACTTTATGGAACCACTGCGGCGTTCTTGGAGAAGTTCGGCCTTCGCAGCGTCCGGGACTTGCCTGATCTTGAGCAGTTCGCTCCCGATGAGCAATCTCGACGGTTTATCCGCGAGCGCTTGAGCGGGAGATCGATTCAGTCAACGCTGGAAGAGACCGATGAGGATCTTGAAGAGGAGCGAGACCTCCTGGATGCCGACGAGGACCCCGATGCGGACCTGGTATTGATTGGAAACGCTTCCGATGAGGACATGGCTGACGCGGGCGATGGGTCCGCGGACTCGAGTGCGGACGGCGGTCTCCATGAGTAGCCCTGCGTTCGGTCGTGATGAGCGCTTGGTTCCCATGAGGCTCCAGCGCTTCCTCGCACGTGCCGGAGTTGCGAGCCGCAGGGGATCCGAGGACCTTATGACCGCTGGGCGCGTCACGGTTAACGGCCGCGTGGCGTGCGAGCTGGGAACCAAGGTCGATCCGTTGGTCGACCGCGTCGAGGTCGACGGCGTTCCGGTTGTGCCCGCGCGTGGCAAGACCTACCTCATGCTTAACAAGCCCGCTGGCTATCTCACCACCATGCGCGATCCCCATGGCAGGCCCTGCGTCGCGGAGCTCGTTCCCACCGATTTGTATCCAGGTCTTTTTCCGGTCGGCAGGCTCGACATGGATACAACCGGCTTGCTGCTGTTTACCACTGACGGCGACCTGGGCCAAGAACTTCTTCATCCCTCGAAGCACGTGTGGAAGACCTACATAGCGCTTGTCGATGGCGATGCGCGCGATGAGGACCTGGAGCCCTTGCGTTGCGGTATCGAGTTGGACGACGGCCCCTGTCAGCCCGCGCGCTGTCGAATAGTCTCCAAACGGCTTGCCGCCCCGGTCGCCTACGGTCGCGTTCCAGCGCATACGGCCTTTGTCGTGATCCAGATTCGAGAGGGTCGCAAGAATCAGGTCAAGCGCATGCTGGGTCGCGTCCACCACCCTGTACTTCGCCTCCATCGCAGTCGATTCGGTGGCCTTGAGCTCGGTGATCTGGATGCGGGTTCATGGCGCGAGCTCGATGAGCGGGAGGTTTCCCTGCTTAAGGGATAGCGTTTAGGTTCGGGTTTTGTCTATCTGCTGCCGTTTCTATTGAATCAGCCCCGCCGCCTGGCCGGCGCGCGGATGAATAAGAAAGGAGTCCTGCGATGATCGTAGCCATCGATGGCCCCGCGGGTTCGGGAAAGTCCACCATCGCCCGCGAGATCGCTCGCCGCATGGGGTTCGAAAAACTCGATACCGGAGCCCTGTACCGTACCGTCGCATTTGCCTGCACGCTTCACGGCGTCGATTTGGATGATGAAGAGGGGGTCGTCGCGCTCTCACGTGCCATCTCTATCCGTTTCGATTCGGCGGGAGAGGTTACCCGTATCTCCGTCGACGGACGAGACGTAAGCGATGATATCCGCACCCCCGCCGTGGATCGGATTGTGTCCAAAGTGTCCGCATATCCAGGCGTCCGTGAGGCAATGCTGCCCGTTCAGCGTCTTTTTGCGTGCGATCGCGACGTGGTTGCCGAGGGTCGAGATATCGGTACCGTGGTGTTTCCGGATGCGCCTTTAAAGGTCTTTCTTACGGCGGACCCCCGTGAACGCGCCCGTCGCCGCGTGCTACAGCGCTATCCTGATGGGCTTTTGAGCGATGAGGCCCTACAGCGCGAGATCGACGAGACAATGGCCGACCTGGAGCGTCGCGACAAGCTCGATTCGTCCAGAGAGACGGCGCCCTTGCGAGCCGCCGACGATGCGGTTCGCATCGACTCTTCCCGTTTCACTATCGACGAGGTCGTCGACCAGATTCGCGACCTTATCTCCGAGAGGCGAGATTCATGAAGCTGTTTTCCGCTACCTACGATGAGTATTATGACGCCGGCGTAGCAGAATTTCCGTTGCCCATTCGGTGCGTTCGCAACGTCGCCCTCGCTATCGTATGGGTCTTTGCCTCATGCATGTGGCGCGCTCGCATGGAGGATGAGCGCTATATGCTCGAGCGCTCGGATGGCAAGGGGACCGTTATCATCTGCAACCATACCTCTATGGCAGAGGTGGTCTCGATTTGCACCTACCTGTGGCGCAGGGGCCGTGTCTTTCGTCCTATCTTCAAAAGCGAGTTCGGATCGCATCGTATCGTTGAGTGGACCTTCTCCCGCGCAGGCGGTATACCCGTCGAGCGCGGCACCGCGGACATGAAGAGCCTTCGTCGCGCCCAGCATGCCCTTCAACGAGGCGAGGACGTGCTCATCTTCCCCGAGGGGACTCGTGTCCGCACGGACGACCAGCCAGTCGAGGTCCACGGCGGCTTCGCACTTATAGCGCAGATGGGCAAGGCGGATATCACGCCCATGGCCGTTTGCGGTTTTCGCGACATCACGCCCTACGGTAAGAAGCTGCCTCGTCCAATGAAATGTTGGATGAAAGCTGGCGAGCACGTGTCCTTCGAGGACGCGCCCGGCGGCATGAAGCGTCGTGAGCGCTCCCAGTGGGTGGAAGACCTGGCCGTATCGCGTATGTATACACTTCGAGATCAGCTCCGCGCCGAGCACCCCGGGAGGTTCTGAGTCGTGTCCGCACCCGTTATAGAAGTGGCCCTTCACGCCGGCGTCTGCTACGGCGTCGAGCGCGCTTTATCTATGGCTTACTCCGCCGCGCACGATGTCGTCCAGCCCGTTCACACGCTGGGCCCCCTCATCCATAATCCGCGGGTGGTTCGCGAGCTTGAACGCGAGGGAGTGGGTCTTGCCGAAACCGTCGGTGACGTGTCTGCGGGCACCTTGGTGATTCGCGCGCATGGCGTTGTCCCCCAAGTTATCGATGATGCACGCGAGCGCGGCCTATCCGTGATGGACGCTACCTGTCCATATGTGAAGAAGGTCCATGCCGCGGCTGCCAAGCTGATTGCCCAGGGCTATCAGCTTATCGTGGTAGGGGAGAGCGGGCACCCTGAGGTCGAAGGTATTTTGGGCCATGCGGGGGGAGCCGCGTACGTTGTGAGCGAGGTCGGTGATCTCGATTCAATCGATCTCGGCCGTCGCGTGGGGGTCGTGGTCCAGACGACGCAGACGCCCGAACTCCTTTCTCAGATCGTGTCCGCCTTGGTTCCGCGCGTGGCTGAGGTCAACGTTGTCAACACTATCTGCAAGGCTACGCATGAGCGCCAGGCGAGTGCCGCGGACCTCGCGGAGCGTGCCGACGTCATGGTGATTGTGGGAGGCAAGAATTCCGGTAACACTCGCCGCCTTGCTCAGATCTGCTCGGAGCGTTGCGAGTCCACGCACCACATCGAAGACGATGCCGAAATCGACCCGTCATGGTTTGACAACGCATCCGTCATCGGAATCACTGCGGGCGCTTCTACGCCCGCCGCCCATATCGAACAGGCACGGGCTGCAATCGCACGGGCGGTCGGACTATGAGCGGCTCGGACGCTGTTGACCTTACGGTTCCCGATTACGCCTCGCGTGTTTCTAACTACGGCTCTTCCACGGCGCGCGCGCATGGCGAGGGCGTTTTTCACGGAGCGCTGGTCACCGCCGTGCGTCCAGACTCTCCCGCGTACGATGCGGGCATCGAGCCCGGTATGTACGTCGCTTGCGTTAACGGCGAGGCGTTGACCGATATGATCGTGTGGCTTTGGGAAGCCGATGAGGACGAGGTCGAGCTGGAGGTCTTCGACCCCTCGGATGACACTACAGCCTCCTGCGTGCTCGAGCGCTTTCCTGGTGAGGATTGGGGTCTCACGTTCAATGACGCTGTCTTCGACGGCATGCGAACCTGCGTGAACGCCTGCGTCTTCTGCTTCATGACCATGCTTCCGCGTGAAAGCCGCAAGACGCTTACCATTCGCGATGATGACTACCGCCTTTCGTTTCTTCAGGGTAACTTCGTCACGCTCACAAATATGAGCGACGCTGATGTCGAGAACGTTATTTCTAAAAATCTCTCGCCAATGAACGTTTCGGTCCACGCTGTCACCCCGGAGGTCCGCCGCCGCCTCATAGGCAGGAACGCCGCGCGCGGGATGGATGTTCTCGAGCAGCTTATGGCCGCCGGCATCGAGATCCATGCGCAGATCGTTTTGTGTCCCGGTTTAAACGACGGCGACGAGCTCGCCCGGACGCTGGAATACTGCGAGGCGCATCCTCAAATCACCAGTCTGGGAATCGTCCCCTTGGGCTTCACTAAGCATCAGGATCGCTTCACGTCCTCGTATTCGCACGACCCTGCTTCGGCACGTGCCGTCGTCGAGCAGGTGCGTCCGTATCAGGACCGTGCCTACCAGCGCTTCGGTCGCCATACCTTCCAGCTATCGGATGAGTTCTTCATCGCAGCCCAGCTCGATCCGCCGCCTGCTGACTTCTATGACGGATACCCCCAGTTCTACGATGGAATCGGTATGATTCGATCGTATCTGGATGATACGGATGCTGTCCTGCGCGATCCCGGCCGCATGGTTGGCGTAAGAGACGCCCTATCTCGCCAAGGCCTCGCTCTGCGCGTGCTGTCTGGCGAGGCGGCGCGACCCACCGTGGCTCGCTTCATAGAGGACGGCTCTCTTGCCGGGAAGGTGGTCGCGATCAAGAACAGATACTTTGGCGGAAACGTCAACGTGACCGGGCTTCTTACGGCTGAGGATATACTCGAGCAGCTACCCCAAGACCTAAGCGGGGTTATGCTCATTCTGCCCGAAGTGATGTTCAACGCCGGCGGCCTCACGCTGGACGGGTATCATCGTGAGCAGCTTCTTCAAATGCTGCAGGAGCGCGGGGGCACCGTACGCGTTGCTCCCACAACCCCGGCGGAGTTTCTTGATTTCATCGAGGGCGACCCGCTATTAAAGTGCTAGAGATTCGGACCGTAGGAGCCTGGATATATATGAAACCCATCGTCGCCATCGTCGGACGCCCCAACGTGGGCAAGTCCACGCTCGTCAACCGCATCGCGCAGACCGCTGATGCCATCGTTCACCAGAGTCGCGGCGTCACCCGAGACCGCTCGTATCATGAAGCCGACTGGAACGGCCGTAAGTTCACCCTCGTCGATACGGGCGGTATCGAACCGCTGAAGAGCGAGGACGTATTCTCCGCTTCCATTCGCGACCAGGCTCTTGCCGCTTGCGAGGAGGCCGCCGTCATCCTCTTCGTTGTCGACGGCACCACGGGCGTCACCGAAGAGGACGAGTCGGTCGCCCGCATGCTCAAGCGCGTCAAAGCCCCCGTGTTTCTCCTCGTGAACAAACTCGATAACCCCGATCGCGAGGGCGATAACCTTTGGGAATTCTATTCCCTGGGCGTCGGCGAGCCCATTCCCGTCTCCGCTCTTCACGGCCATGGCACCGGCGACTTGCTGGACGAGGTTGTTGCCCTGTTCCCCGAGGAGGAACAGCTTCCCGAAGAGCCAGACGACCCCAACTCCCTTTCCGTCGCAATCATCGGACGTCCCAACGCTGGCAAGTCCTCGCTTTTCAACAAGATCATCGGCTCGGATCGTTCTATCGTTTCCGATATCGCAGGTACCACTCGCGACGCCATCGATACCATCGTCGAGCGCGACGGGCGTCGGTATTGCATGGTTGACACTGCAGGAATCCGCAAGAAGAGTACGGTATACGAGAATATCGAGTACTATTCCATGGTTCGCGGCCTGCGTGCGATCGATCGCGCGGACGTCGCCCTGCTGGTGATCGATTCCACCACGGGAATGACTGAACAAGATCAAAAGGTGGCGAACCTTGCTATCGAGCGTGGCTGTGCGTTGGTTATCCTGCTGAACAAATGGGATCTTCTCAAGGATGACCGGGAGCGAGAGCAGGTTATGGAGACCGTCGACCGTCGTCTTACCCTGGCGCCTTGGGCCAGCGTGCTACGCATCTCTGCTCTAACCGGTCGTTCCGTCGAGAAAATATGGGCCCTCATCGATGCGGCAGCCGATGCGCGTGCCTGCAAGGTGTCCACTTCTCGCCTGAACCAGATGCTTACTGAGATGCGCGAGTTCGGACATACCGTGGTTGATGGCAAGCGCCGTCTTCGCATGCACTACGTGACCCAGACCGGAACCAAGCCGCCCACCTTCACCTTCTTCGTTAACCATACCGATTTGGTAAACGACACGTACAAGCGCTATATAGAGAACCGCATGAGGGCGTCCTTCGACTTCAAGGGCACTCCCATTCGTCTGCGATTCCGTAAGAAAGATTCCAAGAAGGAGGATTAGTTCCGCCAATGGATGCACCCACCTCGCCCGTCGTCGTCACCATAATCTGCATGGTCTGCTGCTATCTCATCTGCGGCATTCCTTTCGGCCTCATCATCGGCAGGATTTCCGGTAACGTCGATATCCGCAAAGCCGGCTCGGGCAACATCGGCACCACTAACGCGCTCAGGGTTGCCGGTCCCAAGGTTGCGGCTCTTACCTTGCTGTTCGATTGTCTTAAGGGAGTTCTCGGCGTGCTCGTCGGTCGATGGGCGATCTCGGCATTCGGCTACGGTTTTGGATCTGCGATTATGGACCCCGGAGCGCCGGGTGACGTACTGCTCGCGTTGGTTGCGCTGTCCTGCCTCTACGGACATATATTCTCTCCGTATCTCAAGTTCCACGGAGGTAAGGGCATCGCTACCGGTGTTGGCGTCCTATTTGGATTCTATTGGCCCCTCGCCCTTGTGCACTTGGGAATCTTCATTGTATTGGTAGCGATTACCAAATACGTTTCGCTGGGATCCATCGTCACGGCGGCGCTCGTTCCCCTCACCGTGTTTATCGTTTTCCCCCAGATCAGTTTTGGCGCTTTGGCTATCTGGGCCGTGCTTGGATGGACCGTCGTATGGGCGCATCGTGGGAATATCTCTCGCTTGCGCGCCGGCTCCGAATCAAAGCTCTCCTTTACTAAGCGCGCTACCAAGATGGATGGTGAGTAGCAACATGAAAATCGCCCTAGTCGGCGCCGGTTCCTGGGGTACCGCCGTTGCGGGCCTCGCTGCGGCTTCCGCTGATTCAGTCTCCATGTGGGCTCATAGCGATCAGACTGCGGACGGTATCAACGCCAACCATGTAAATCCCCGTTATCTCGATAGCTACCGTCTTCCGGACAACGTCTTCGCATCGACCTCTCTTCAAGAGGTGCTCGATGGCGCCCAAGGCGTGATTTTCGCCGTGCCCTCTACCCATCTTCGCGCCGTCGCGCACGAAGCCGCCGTTTTTCTAGATGATTCCGTGCCCGTGCTTTGCCTGACAAAGGGCGTCGAGTTCTCTTCGGGCCTGCTTATGACCGAGGTTATAGGAGACGAGATAGGCCATCCCGAGCGAATCGCTGCTCTGTCAGGTCCCAACCACGCGGAGGAGATTTGTCGAGGATCCCTTTCGGCAGCCGTCATTGCGGCAGAGGATCCCGAAATCGCTGAGTTCTTCAAGTCGGTTCTCATCTCACCCGCTTTTCGCGTTTACGTGTCTCCCGACGTCGTCGGTGTGGAGATGTGCGGTGCGACTAAAAATATCATCGCTATCGTTTGCGGCATCTCTTCTGGAGCCGGCTACGGTGACAACACCCTGGCCCTCATCATGACGCGCGGTCTGGCTGAAATCAGTCGCCTCGTTCACGCTCGAGGAGGAGACCCCATGACCTGCATGGGCCTTGCCGGGATGGGCGATCTGGTTGCCACCTGCACGTCCGAGCATTCCCGTAATCGCTCCTTCGGCGTTGCCTTCGCAGGCGGTACCACGTTGGACGAGTACCAGGAGCGTTCTCATATGGTTGTCGAGGGAGCGGCGGCAGCTCGCAGCGTCGCGGAACTTGCTCGAGACCTGGGCGTTGACGCGCCGCTCACCTTTGCGCTGGAGCGGACGCTGTACGAAGGCGGTACCATGGCGGAGGCGCTCGAACTGCTTACCGACCGCTTTCCCACGCAAGAGTTCTATGGTATGGACGATTAGAAAGGCTGGCACCATGCGCGATTCCGTATTGATTTCCCCCTCGATTCTTTCCGCCGACCTTGCAAATCTTGGTCGCGACCTCAAGATGATCGACAACGCGGACCTTATTCACATCGACGTTATGGACGGTCACTTCACCCAGAACCTCACCTTTGGCGCCGGCGTTGTTGCCGCCGCGAAGCGTTCCTGCGACGTTCCCCTGGACGTCCACATGATGGTTACCAATCCCGATGAGACCATCGATTGGTACATCGATGCCGGCGCGGATTACATTACCGTTCATTACGAGGCCTCTGTGCACCTGCACCGTACCATCAAGCATATCCAGGAGCGCGGCTGCAAGGCGGGCGTGGTTCTAAACCCCGCTACCCCCGTCTGCGTTCTCGAGAGCATCATCGACGACCTCGATATGGTCCTGGTCATGAGCGTCAACCCGGGCTTCGGTGGCCAGTCCTACATCGAGAGTACCTACGCCAAGCTGCGCCAGCTCCGCGGCCTTTGCGAGGCGCACGGTGTATCTCCTCTCATCGAGGTCGACGGCGGTGTTTCGTCTAAAAATATCGAGCAGGTGGTTCGCGCCGGTGCCGATGTTCTGGTCGCGGGTTCGGCTGTCTTTGGCGCGGATGATCCCCGTGCGGAGGTCGATCTGCTTCGCGAGCTTGGCAACCGCGGCCTTACGGTTAACGCATAGCGAAACTAAGGTTGTTCTCAATGGAAAACGCATCATCCAACCGCATCGTTAACCTTGATTACGCCGCTTCGACGCCTTTGCGCGCCGAGGCGGTTTCTGCTCAGCTTGCCTATGACGCTTCCGATATCGCCGGAGCAAACCCCAACTCGCTGCACAGCCTTGGGCGCAAGGCCCAGGCCGCTCTCGAGTCGGCGCGCAGGGACATCGCCAAAACGTTTGGACCGCGCGTCCGCGCGAGCGAGGTCGTTTTCACCGGCGGCGGTACCGAGTCGAACTATATGGCTCTTATGGGTTTGTCCCAGGCGGCTCGTGCCCGCGATGCCAAACGGGCTCGCGTGATAGTTTCCGCTATCGAGCATGATTCCATCCTCGATAACCTCGGACAGCTTCGCGCCGCCGGTTTTACGGTCGATGTGGTGAAGCCGTGCCGCGAGGGGCTCATTACTCCGGACGCCCTCGAGGCCTTGCTGGGACGGGACGTCGCGCTTGTCTCCATCATGCTTGCCAACAACGAGACCGGTGTCGTGCAGCCCATTGAGGACCTTGCGCGCGCGGCTCATGCATGCGGCGCCCTCTTCCATACCGATGCCGTACAAGGTTGGCTCCATATCCCCGTCGACGTGCAGCAGCTTGGCGTGGACGCGCTTTCCGTCGCGGGCCACAAGGTGGGCGGGCCCGTGGGCATCGGAGCGCTGTACCTCAAGAATCGCACGCAGCTTTTGCCGCTGTTCCATGGCGGCGGGCAGGAGCGCGGACTTCGACCCGGTACACAGGACCTTCGCGCCATCCTGGGCTTCTCCGCCGCTGCCCGCACGGTGTATGCCTCCCTTGAGCGCGATCACGCTCGCTTGTTGGAGCTTTCCCGTGCGCTCTATGGTCGCCTTGCCTCATCCCCTCGCATACACGCCACTATGGGCGACCCCGCTGCGGTCGACCGTCTTCCCGGCATCGTCTCGGTTTATGTGGACGACATCGAGTCAGAAGAACTCATCCTCAAGCTCGACGTCGCCGGGTTCGAAGTCTCGGCGGCATCCGCCTGCTCTAGCGGGTCTATGAATGCCAGCCACGTCCTCACCGCCATGGGCATTCCTCGCGAGCGCGCCTTAGGTTCGCTTCGTATCTCGTTCGATGACCGCGTCGATTCCGCTGACCTCGATAGGTTCGCGGACGCATTGCTAATGATTGCGGGGTAGACCATGCTGGTTTCTGATCTTCTTACGGGGCTATTCGGGCTTTTCCCTGCGGACGCGGCGGAGCCCTGGGACCATGTGGGCCTGTCCGTCGGCCGTCCGGACGATGAGATCCGCGGGGTAACGGTGGCGCTCGATGCGAGCGAGGCGAACGTTCGTCGCGCTGCTGCCGATGGCTCGAACGTTTTGCTTACCCATCACCCTGTGTACATCAAGGCTCCCCAGGTGTTCGCGCCCGCCTCTTCCGCTTACCCGTCATCTTCCGCTGCCGTATTCGCGGCTGTCGAGTGCGGCGTCAGCATCATCTCGCTTCACACCAACCTTGATCGCTCCCTTGAGGTCCGTGAGCTCCTGCCGTCGATGGTGGGTCTTACGGCAGCCACTTCGCTCGAGTGCGCTTCCAACCCAGAGACGCTCGGTTTGGGTTCGCTTGCAGGCGGTTCTTCTGAACTCACCTTGGAACAGCTCGCATCTCGCTGTAGTGAAGCTTTCGGTTGCAATCCGCGCGTATGGGGCGACCCGTCTCGCATCCTTGGCAGCATTGCATTTCTAGGCGGCTCCATGGGCGACTTCGGCGAGCTCGCCTTGACGTGCGGGGCGGATGCGATCGTTACGGGCGAAGGCGGCTATCATGTCTGCCAAGACCTCCTCGTTCGCGGTTGCAGCGTCATCTTGCTCGGCCACGACCGCAGCGAGGAGCCGTTCGTGGATATCTTGGTCGATGCGTTGGCCCGGGTGGGATTTAGCGGTCCAATCGCTACAATAAAGAATCCTCATCAATGGTGGACCTATACAAAAGGAGAGCGCGCATGACCGTCGGATCTACGCTTTTGAAATTGCAGGAACTCGATCTGGCGCTCGAGCGCGATCAGGCGGAGCTCAACGATATGCCCGAGATCGCCCAGCTTGCAAAAAAGCGCAAGGCCTACCTCAAACTCAAAGCTGATGCCAATAAGCTGCTTGCTGCACGTAAGGACCTTGAGAATGACCTTGCGGATTTGGACGAGGACGAGGCGTTTTGCAACGCCGCCGTCGACCAAGCTCAAAGCGAGATGCAGAAGCCTGAGAACTACCGCCTCATGAAGGAGTTCGAGCAGCAGCTCGCCGGCATTGCCAAAAAGCTCGACAAGATCAACTTCGCTCGTAAGGACAAGATCGCTGCGCTCGAGAAGGCCAAGGACAACGAAGCGTATGCTACTGAGTACATCGCTAAGTTCGAGGCGTCGGTGGTCGAGGACACGCGCGCTGCCCGCGAGAAGGCAGATGAGATCCGAAACCGCATCGAGGTTTCCCGTCATCAGCGCGACGCCCTCATCAAGACCGTCGATTCATCCATCATCGATACCTACAACAAGGCGTCCAAGCGCTTCAACGGCCTGGGTGTCGAGAAGCTCGAGGGCACTGTTCCCAGCGTGTGCCGCATGTCTCTTTCCCCTTCGTCCATGGACTCCCTTAAGGGTGCGGACGAGGTTGCCGAGTGTCCCTATTGCCATCGCCTGCTGGTCATTTCGGTTGAGGAAGAATAATGGGTGCGGCCCTTTTGCGTTCCGACGGCAGGCAGGCTTGTGCGCTCGTCTGCGTCACAGGGTGCATCGCTGCATATAAATCGTGCGAGATCGTCCGTCTGCTGCAGAAGGCGGGTGCCCGCGTCAAGGTGCTCATGAGCGAGCACGCTACGCATTTTGTTGGCCCCGCCACGTTTCGTGCGCTAACGCATGAGACGGTGGCGGTGGGTTTGTTCGATGATCCCCAAGACCCCATCCATCACATCTCGCTTGCTCAAGAACCTGACGTTGTTCTGGTTGCTCCCGCGACCGCGAACGTTATGGCTAAGATGGCCCATGGCATTGCCGATGACCTGCTGTCAACCACATTGCTCGCTACCAACCGCCCCATCGTTATCGCACCTGCGATGAATACCGGGATGTGGGAGGCCGCCGCAACGCAGCAGAACCTCTCGACCCTGATGGCCCGTGGGTGCGAAATTGTGCAGCCTGCGTGCGGCAGGCTCGCGTGCGGCGACGTAGGATCGGGCAAGCTGGCAGCCGTTGAAGAGATCGCCCAGCGAACGCTCGAGGTGCTGGAGCGCGCCATTACTGATGGTGCTCAAAGCGACCTCGCTCATGGTTGCGCGGGCTTGCTCCAGGGCAAGCATGTCGTGGTCACCGCTGGTGGCACGCAGGAGGCCATCGATCCGGTACGCTACATTGGCAACCGCTCTTCTGGAAAGTTTGGCTATGCGATCGCCGCGGCCGCACATGCCATGGGTGCGCGCGTTATCTTGGTCTCCGGACCAACCAACCTACCATGTCCCGACGGTGTTCGCCGCATTGATGTGGTGAGCGCGGATGATATGTATCAAGCGGTCGATTCTGCTTTTGACGGAGCGGACATATTGGTCTGCGCTGCGGCTGTGGCTGATTACACTCCCGTTCGCAAAGCCGACCATAAGCTTAAGAAGGCCAACGAGCGCCTTGATTGCATCGAGTTGGTCGAGACGCGCGACATCTTGGCTTCTATGGCTGCTCGTAAGGGCGATAGGGTAGTGGTCGGCTTCGCTGCGGAGACCGATAACCTTATCGAGTATGCCTCGTCCAAATTGGCATCCAAGGGCTGCGACGCCATTGTTGCCAACGACGTCTCCCGCCACGACTCCACGTTTGGGTCCGATACTGACAAAGTGACTTGGATCACCGCGAACGGCTCGGACGAGCTTCCCTGCATGCCTAAAAAGGAAGCTGCATTTGAGATCCTCAAGCGCGCTGCGGCTCTTTGCCGCTAGTGGCTCATTCTTTATAGCATCCATATACTTTTCGCAGTTGCGGCCGGTGTAATTATTCACACCGGCCGTTTGCATGTACTTAAGCACGAATCGTATGAATCTGTATGAAGCTTGCATGGCAATCATTTGTCTTTAGGATCTCGTTGTTAGATATAACTGCAGGTCAGATACTATTTCGTTTTATATCGACCGTATCCACCAAATTAGATTCATTTTTTTCGAAAAAAGTTCTTGCATAGATTGGTTGGTTTGAGTTAAAGTATTCCCTGTTGCAAGGCAGACAGCCAAAAGCAACATTGCTTCGGGACGTGGCGCAGCTTGGTAGCGCACTTGACTGGGGGTCAAGGGGTCGCTGGTTCGAATCCAGTCGTCCCGACCAGAAGCTTCAAGCCCGGCTCTTCGGAGTCGGGCTTTTTTCATCAACTACCTTGTTCTTGCAAGATACTCTTCCAACGCTTCGCCCGTTTGATATATCTCGACAGCAGCTTGTTTTCCCACATAGCGGTAATGCCAGGGCTCATTCGAGATGCCCGTCACATCCACCTTATCAAGCGGATACCTCAAAATGAATCCGTATTGGTGCGCGTTGCTGGCAAGCCATGTGTACATGTCCTCATCGTCCTCTTCATCGTTGATATCCACGGCAAGGCCCAGCTCGTGCTCGCTTGTCCCCGGCAGGGCCATCCACTGCAGCGAGGCAGAAAGTGCTTCCTCATCGCTGTATCCGGACTCGCGGTAAAGCTCCATGCGCTCGTTGAGAATCTGCTGCTGCTCGTCTCTCGTCCTAAAAGAGGAGCGAATAAAGGGGTGGTAGCCCGCTCTTCTGCAGTCTTCTAGCATCGCGTTTAGGCTTTCAGCGATTCTCTTGTCCACGCTATGGCCGTTGCCCACATTCGTTGTTTCAACTGAGAAGTCATTTGGTAAAGGGTTCGACGCGTTTACCAGTACAAGGGACCATGTACCCTCGTCCTCATCAAACTGTAGGAAGGTTGCCGCGGCATTTGGCTCTATGAGACCTACCAGCCGGTTGGCTAACCCGCTGACGGTTAGCAGTGCGGCTATTGCCACAATGGCGACTAGGACGTTCTTTGCTCGCTTGAATCGCGAGCGTCTTTTGCGACGCACCTTGGCCCCAAACGGAGCGGTGGCGGATGCATGGGACGAGTACGCTCCGCGTGCGGGACGATATGCGGGTGCAGCGGCATATCTCGTGCGGTTATTGCTGTGAGTGCAGTTCATTGCTGTTTCCTTTTTTGGGCCCCGGGGGAGCGCCTGCGCGCGCCTGGTCGCCATATTGCAGTCTTCTGTGTACGCTCTCATACGCTACGCTTGGACCGCCTTATGCATCTCATGGCAATACCTTGGGTTTTCCTGTAGACCCTTAACGATTCCTTATCTCGCTGTGACCGGGGTGCGCGTGCTGTGGACGGCGTTATACAATGGCGCCATGATTGAGAATCCAAACATATTGATTGTTGATGACGAGCGCTCGATTGCCGAGTTGGTGGCCGAGACCCTCGAGAGCGCCGGCATGTTCACCCAGGTGTGCGTGCATGCGGGTGAAGCGCTGTCCATGGTTCGTGAGGGCTCCTTTGACCTGATTATTCTCGATGTCATGATGCCGGGTGTGGACGGCTTTGAGCTCTGTGCGCGTATGCGTGCGGAATCGCTGGTTCCCATCATCTTTTTATCCGCCAAGGACGAGGAAGCCGATAAGGTACTGGGCCTTACGTGCGGGGGAGACGACTACATAACCAAGCCGTTTTTGCCGCGCGAACTTGTCGCCCGTGTTAAATCATGCCTTAGGCGCAGTTCGTATGCTAGCGATGCTGTTTTACAGCGCGTGCTTCGCTGTCGCGGTATTGAGCTTGATCCGGCGACTCATGTGGCGTCTCTTGGCCCGTTGAGTCTTTTATCGACCCCGATAAGATGGCTCGCGTTTTAGGCAACATACTCAAGAACGCCGTGGCGTTTGCGAATCCCTCAACAGAGGTTCTTCTTGATGTGCATATCGAGGAAGGTTCGGTTGTGTTTGCGGTCGAGGATGCGGGACGAGAGATCTCCCAGGAGCACCTCGTCCATATATTCGAGAAGTTCTACCGCGTCGATGGGTCGCGCTCGACTGGACGCGGAGGCGCTGGGTTTGGCCTTGCGATTTCAAAGGAGATCGTCGCGGCGCATGGGGGTGACATCACGGCGATGAGCGAGTCCGGTCATACGGCGTTCATAATCCGGATTCCCTGCTCTTGCAGTGCAAACAAATAATGATTCGCTGAATCCATTCATACATTAGGTTCGCATCAAGGGAAGGACTATGTTTAGGTGGTCATGCGGTTCGGTGTCCAATATGCATAATCACGAAAAAAGGCTCCTTGCGATTAACAAGGAACCTTTGCTTGCAAGCAAACGTTTGTCCAAAAAGGGGAGACCTTAGGAGCGAGCCACCTTGGCGGCCTTGAGGCAGCTGGTGCACACGTTCATCTTGCGACGATGACCGTTGACAACAACGTACACGCGCTGGATGTTCGGACGGAACGTACGGTTGGTGACGCGGTGAGAGTGGCTGATGGAGCGACCAGCAACGGGGTGCTTACCGCAGATTTCGCAAACTTTGGACATTTCTTGACCCTCCTTGGGCGGCTAGATTCGGTGCCGCGTGAACAAACAGCAATGAACTATAGCACAGCATGGGCAACATGTGCGTAATCTACATATTGCACATGCTACTTTTTTCTGCACTTGTTTCGAGCTTGTGCTCGGTTTCGTGGGAGTCATATTATCGCCTGCTCAACATGGTCGTGCAAGTGTATATCGATAAGTTGGCCAATAATCTGGGCTTCGTCCGTATTCCCATCACAAAGACATGCGCCGCCACGGTATTTGGGCTATTTCGGAAGCGGCTCGCGACACTCATTCGTTGAGCGTTCGGGCTGGGCATCCATCCAATTGTCTAAGATTTCCCATTCCTTCTCGAAACAAGGATGAAACATGTGTATACTGACTTAAGACCTTTAAGCGCGTACGAGATACCGCAAGGATACATACCTCTTCGCAACTTCTGTTGCCCTTGAGATCACTCTTGCCGATGTCTCAACCGCGCTAGCGGTCGGGCATCTATTTTTTTGCGGCTCTTCTTATTGTTTTATAAAGCCGCTAGGAGCAGGGAAGGAGATCGATGGGCACGTCTTCACCTAAGGCAGTCATCATGGACGAGACTGCCGTGCAGCGCGCGATCACGCGTATTGCGCACGAGATCATCGAGCGCAACGAAGGCTGCAGCGACCTTGCCATTGTCGGCATCGTAACCAGGGGAGATATCCTGGCGCGCCAGCTCACCGAGCAGATCAATCAAATCGAGGGCGCGGAGGTTCCGCTCGGAAGCCTTGACATCAGCTTCTACCGCGATGACTTCCTCACCCATATTTCCCCCGAGGTCCACGAGACCAAGATTCCGTTCAACGTTGACGGAAAGCGCATCGTTCTTGTTGATGACGTTCTCTACACCGGCCGCACCATCCGCGCCGCTCTGGACGCCGTCATGGACCTTGGACGTCCCAAGAGCATCGAGCTTGCCGTTCTCGTTGACCGCGGACACCGAGAGCTCCCCATCAGCCCTGATTTCGTTGGCAAGAACGTTCCCTCGTCCCGAGATGAGAACGTCCGCTTGTATTGCAAGGAAGTAGACGGCCGCACGTCCGTCGAGATCACTGAAGTCGCGCCGGGCGCCCGTGTGGGGTCCGCGCCGCTGGGAGGCGAGTAGAGCAGTGTTCAACAACCATAAGCACCTCATCGATATCTCGGAGTACTCCGATAGCGAGCTCATGACGATCCTGCAGACCGCCAAGGCGTTCTCCGAGGTCAACGAGCGCGCGATCAAGAAGGTTCCCACGCTTAAGGGCAAGACCATCGTCAACATGTTCAACGAGCCCTCTACGCGTACCCGCAGCTCCTTCGAGCTCGCCGAGAAGCGCCTGTCTGCCGACACCCTCAACTTCGGTGGATCTTCTACCTCCACTGTCAAGGGTGAGAGCCTCATCGATACCGTCATGACCCTTGACGCCTACAAGATCGACTGCATCGTTGTCCGCGACAAGCACGCTGGCGCCCCGTATATCGTTAGCCAGGCAAGCCCCGCCGTCGTTATCGATGCGGGCGATGGCAAGCACGGTCATCCCACCCAGGCACTGCTCGACCTGTACTCCATTTGGGAGCGCAAGGAGAGCTTCGACGGCCTTAAGGTCGGTATCGTCGGCGACATCGGCCACTCTCGCGTCTGCGGCTCTTTGATCCCTGCGCTTAAGATCATGGGCGCCGAGGTCACCGTCGTTGCTCCCGGCACGCTTATGCCTCCTCGTCCCGATGTGCTTGGCGCGGATCACGTCAGCTATTGCCTGGACGATGTTCTGCCCGATCTCGATGTGGTCTACATGCTCCGCATCCAGCGCGAGCGTCTCGAGGGCGCTCCGTTCCCGAGCTTGCGCGAGTATCACCAGCTCTTTGGCCTTACGCAGAAGCGCGAGCGCCTCATGAAGCCCGATGCGATCATCTGCCACCCCGGTCCGATCAACCGCGGCGTCGAGTTCGATTCCTATATGGCCGACCATCCCGAGCGCTCGGTCATCCTCGATCAGGTCTATGCTGGCATCTGCGTCCGCATGGCTGCTCTGTATCTGCTGCTTGGAGGTGCCGATAATGGCCTTGCTTCTTAAGAATGCCCACGTTGTCGATCCCGCTGCCAACCTTGACGGCGTTCTCGACGTACTTATAGACGGCGACCGCATCGCTTCGGTTGGCGAGGGTCTTGCTTCCGAAGGCGCCGAGGTAATCGACCTTTCCGGTAAGTACTTGGTCCCCGGCCTCGTCGACATGCATGTCCATCTGCGTGAACCCGGCTACGAGCACAAGGGCGACATCGAGTCGGAGACTGCCGCTGCCGCTGCGGGCGGATTTACCGGCGTGTGCTCTATGCCCAACACAGATCCCGTTGCCGATAACGGCACCGTTATCACCTACATCAAGGCGCGAGCCGCCGAGGCCGGTCACTGCCGCGTCTTTCCCGCTGGCGCCATGAGCAAGGGCCTCAAGGGCGAGATCATCTCCGAGATGGGCGATATGGTCGCTCGCGGCGCCGTTGCTTTCACCGATGACGGTCGCGGTATCCAGGGCGCCGGTATGATGCGTCGCTGCATGGACTACGGCAAGATGTTCGACAAGGTGTTCATGAGCCATTGCCAGGACGAGGACCTTGTTGGCGACGGCCAGGTTAACGAGGGCGTTGCCTCCACGCGCCTGGGACTGCTCGGCTGGCCCGCGGAGGGCGAGGAGCTTCAGATCTCCCGCGACATCATGCTCGCGGAGCTCACCGGTGCCAAGCTGCACATCCAGCACATCTCTACCGCGCGTGGCCTCGATATGGTTCGCGCCGCTAAGGCCAAGGGTCTCCCCGTGACTTGCGAGGCTGCCCCGCACCACATGTTCCTCACCGAGGATGCGATCACCGGCGCTTACGAGACCTGCTTCAAGGTCAACCCGCCGCTGCGCACCGCTGAGGATGCTCAGGCGATTATCGAGGGCGTTCTGGACGGCAGCGTCGACGCCATCGTGACCGATCACGCTCCTCACGCGGATTGGGAGAAGGCTCGCGAGTTCGAGCTCGCCCCCTTCGGCATGATCGGCATCGAGGCCTCCCTCGCCCTCATCAACACCAACCTGGTTAAGACTGGCAAGATGGGTTATGACAAGCTCGTTGAGCTCATGTCCATCAACCCCCGCAAGATCTTGGGCGTCGAGCCCGTCAGCATCTCCGCGGGCTCCCTTGCCGACATCACGGTCTTTGACGCCGATGTCGAGTGGACCGTTGGCGAGGACGGTTACGTTTCCCATGCGAAGAACTGCGGCTTTGCTGGTACCAAGGTGACCGGTCGCGCCACCGACGTCTTCGTGGGCGGCAAGCAGACTCTTAAGAATGGTGCTATCTGCTAGTTTTAGTTAAGATAGCTGTATGAGAGGCCGTGGTGCGCGCCCGCGCTCGCGGCCTCTTTACACTTTGTAACAAGGGCAAGGGTTTTCGAGTTCGTGCTCGAATTAAATCCGTAACAGGTAAGGAGCATATATGCCTACGCCTTCACCCGCCCGCCTGCATGACTTTACGGTTGTGTCGAACGAGAAGATCGCAGACGGCGTTTTCTCTCTCGTTATCTCGGCACCGCGCCTCGCAGGCTCGCTGAAACCCGGTCAGTTCGTTAACCTTGCGGTTCCCGGCAATGCCATGTCTTTGCTGCGTATTCCGTTGAGCTTCGCCTCCGCGGACGCGGAGGAGGGGACCGTCGAGATTTGGTACGCCGTGGTGGGCGAGGGGACCGAACGCCTCTCCCAGATGCAACCCGGGTCCTCCTCTACGCTGCTCGGTCCCGGAGGTCATGGTTGGACCGTTCCGGAAGGCTGCAAGAAGGCTCTGCTCGTTGGCGGCGGCATCGGCGTCCCTCCGGTGCTTTGCTTGGCTCGCGACCTTGCTGACCGCGGCATCGCCTTCGATGCCTGCGTTGGTGCGGCGAGCTCCGACTCCATGGTGGGCGTCGAGGAGTTTAAGGCTGCCGGGGCGGGTCAGGTTCTCGTTGCCACCGATGACGGCTCCGCTGGCTACCGCGGGTTCTGCACGGATCCTGCGGCCGATCTTTTGTCTGCGGGCGGTTATGACTATGTTGCCACGTGCGGTCCCAGTCCTATGATGAAGAAGGTCGCCGCTTCTTCGGCCGATGCCGGAGTGTTCTGCGAGGCCTCGCTCGAGCGCATGATGAGCTGCGGCTTCGGTGCTTGCGCCACGTGCGCTGTCGAGACCGTCGACGGTATGAAGGGCGCTTGCATGTGCGGTCCCGTTTTTGACGCTGCAAAGGTGGTGGCATGGTGAGCAAGGTGAATATGGCCGTCGATTTTGGCGGCGTTAAGATGAAGAACCCCATCAACACGGCTTCCGGCACTTTCGGTTACGGCTGGCAGTTCGATGGCCTTATCGATGTGTCTCGCTTGGGCGCTATCACTACGAAGGGCTGCGCTGCTGAGCCTTGGCCTGGCAATCCAGCTCCCCGCATGGCTGAGGTTCGCGGTGGAATGATGAACTCCGTGGGCCTTCAGAATCCCGGCGTCGCCGCGTTCGCCGCCCAGTCCGGTCCGTGGCTCGACGAGCTCTCCCAGAAGGGGACTCAGGTCATCTGCCAGGTAGCCGGCCACTCCACCGAGGAGTACGTGCGTGCCCTCGAGATGTTCTGCGAGCTTTGCCCGTGGGCTGCGGGTTTCGAGATCAACGTATCCTGCCCTAACATCGCTGCCGGTGGTATCGCCTGCGGCTCCACCCCGGAGGGCGCAGGCGACGTGATGCGCGCCTGCCGTAAGGTTACCGACAAGCCGCTCTTCGTCAAGATGGCCCCGGTCCGCATCCCCGAGATCGCGCGCGCGCTTGAGGCCGAGGGTGCAGACGGCCTGTCCGTCATCAACTCCATTCCCGGCATGGCGATCGACGTCCACACTCGTCGTTCCAAGCTGAGCAAGCCCACCGGCGGGCTCTCCGGCCCGCTTTGCCATCCCATCGCGGTTCGCATGGTTTGGGAGGCTGCCAACGCTGTAAATATTCCCATTAACGGTGTTGGCGGCGTAATGACGGGTGAGGACGCTGCTGAATTCATCCTCGCGGGCGCTACGTGCGTCTCCGTCGGCATGGCGAATCTTGTCGACCCCACCGCTTCCGTTCGCATCCTCGAAGAGCTTGAGGCCTGGGCTGAAAGCCAGGGCGTCAGCGATATCAACCAACTGATTGGAGCGCTTGAATGCTAGAGTCGCTCGCGCGCGATCGAGTTATCGTCGCAATAGATTGCGGCAGGGACCGTGCCATCCAGCTTGCGGATGAGCTCAAGGGCCATGCCCAATGGCTCAAGGTTGGAATGACGCTGTTCTACGCCGAGGGCCCCTCTATCGTCCGCGATTTCAAGGAGCGAGGCTTCAAGGTTTTCCTTGACCTTAAGTTCTACGATATCCCTCATCAGGTGCGAGGCGCGGCTCGTTCGGCTGCGCTGGCGGGTGCGGATCTCATGTCGGTTCACGGCATGGGTTCGGGCGCCATGCTTTCCGCATGTCGAGAGGGCGCAGAGGAAGCCGCCGAGGTTACGGGCTCTCGTCCCAAACTCGTTGCCATCACGGTGCTTACGAGTATGAGTCAAGATTCTCTCACGGAAATTGGCATCGATAGCCCAATTCCCGTCGAGGCGGACAGGCTCGCGAGGCTCGCTCGCGAAAACGGTATTGATGGCGTAGTGTGCTCGCCCCAAGAGGCGGAGGCCATGAGGGCGGTAGTCGGCGATGGCGGCCTCGTCGTCACCCCCGGAGTCCGGCCCGCCGGCGCCGAGTTGGGCGATCAGACGCGCGTTGCCACGCCTTCTTCGGCATTTAAGGCGGGTTCCAGCCATATCGTCGTTGGCCGTCCCATTACTGGTGCCGATGACCCCGTTAAGGCATACGAGGCGATAATCACCGAGCTGTGCATGATGGACGACTAGCGCAGCCCTTGCGTTTTGCTGCGGATTCTTCGCGATGGTTATATGGATTAGCAACAAAACTGCAAGTCAACGCATGTGTGTGCTTGAACTTTGGGGTTTGTTCGTCTAATCTATATGGCTGTTCAAGGTTCGATTTGCTGATTTAGCAGGTAAAACCAAGTTTTTTTGAATTGTAACTACTCATTTGGAGGTACACATGGCTCTTCCTCAGCTCACCGATGAGCAGCGCAAGGCTGCCCTGGAGAAGGCTGCCGCCGCTCGTCACGCTCGCGCAGAGCTTCGCGAGAAGATCAAGAAGGGTGAGGTGACGCTCGAGTCCGTCCTCAACTCCGAGGATCCCATCGCTTCCCGTATGAAGGTCTCCACTCTCATCGAGTCCCTTCCCGGCTACGGCAAGGCCAAGGCCGCCAAGATTATGGATGAGCTGGGTATCTCTGCGACCCGCCGCGTTCAGGGTCTCGGCGTTCGTCAGCGTGAGCAGCTCCTCGAGCAGCTCAACAAATAAGTGAGCCTCATCGAGCCAAAGCTCTTTGTGATTTCTGGACCGTCGGGTGCAGGTAAGGGTACGTTGGTATCCCGAGTTCGGGAGACCATGCCTAGCCTGGGCCTGACGGTTTCGGCTACTACGAGAGCGCCCCGTACCGGCGAGGTAGATGGCGTTAACTATCATTTCCTCTCTGAGGAAGAGTTTTCCCGGCGTATCGAAAACGGCGACTTTATTGAATGGGCCCAGGTTCACGATCATCGTTATGGAACCTTGGTTCAGGAGGTTGAGCGGAAACTGTCCAATGGATCATCGCTCATTCTCGAGATCGATGTTCAGGGTGCTCTCAACGTTAAAAAGCGCTTTCCCGATTCGATACTCATCTTTATCGAGCCGCCTTCCATGGAGGTGCTTGAGCAAAGGCTTGTTGGCAGGGGTTCCGAGTCCGAGGAGTCGCTTCGTCTTCGTCTTGCCAACGCCCGTCACGAGATGAGCCTTGCGGATCGCTACGATGTTCGATTGGTTAATGACGACCTTGATGTCGCCACCGATGAACTCGCTGGGATTCTGCGGGAATATGAAAGGAACTGAATCGTATGTCAGTCATTAAGCCTAAGATAGACGACCTGCTCGACAAGACCGATAACAACCGCTTCCTGCTCGCTTCCGTGGCCTCCAAGCGCGCTTGCGATATCAACAGCATGCTTCGCGAGCAGCATAGCCGCGTTCTCGCCGTCCAGGATGTCGACGATATCACCATCGCTATGTCCGGCAAGGACACCATTTCCATGGCGATGGAGGAGATCGTTGACGGCAGCATTTCTTTTGAGCACGATAGATACGAGGCCGCCCTTGGTCATAAGGCAGCTGAGGAGTAACCTTTATGTCCAGCCGCGTATGCCTCGTTCACTATCACGAGATCGGGCTCAAGGGCAACAATAGAGCGCGTTTCGAGCGCATCCTTATGGATAACATCAAGGCGGCCCTGGCCGCCTTTTCCGTTGCCACCATCACCCGCATCTCTGGTCACATTCTTGTTACGTTCTCGGTCTCTGGCGAGGCCGAGCGCGCATTCCCTTTAATTGCTAAGGTTCCAGGAGTGGCACGCGTCTCGCTGGCGTTCCATACTAATCGTGAGCCTTCTGAATACTGCGCCGCCGCGATTAAGGCGTTGGAAGAATTCGGTAATTTCGACTCGTTTAAAGTTGTTGCGAGGCGATCAAATACCGATTACGAGTTGACTTCTATGGATCTCAATAAGCAGGTCGGCGAAGTTCTCTGCAACGCGTTTCCCGATAAAAAAGTTTTGATGAAGGGGTGCGACGCCCAGGTTCACGTGCTTGTTGTGCAGGGCAGCGTCTACGTGTATGCGCGTTCTGAGCGCGGCGTCGGGGGCCTTCCTCAAGGTAGCGCGGGCAAGGTCGTCACCCTGCTATCCTCGGGTATTGATTCTCCCGTCGCCACCTGGATGCTCGCTCGTCGAGGGGCCGTCCCCGTTCCCGTTCACTTCTCGGGTCGACCTCAAACTGCTGATACCAGCGAGTATCTTTGCCAGGATATCATCCAGGCGCTCGCGCCTTGCGTGCAGGTGGGCCGTCTATACGTTATCCCGTTTGGCGACTGCCAGCGTGAGATCTCTATCGCATGCCCTAGCGATCTTAGGGTCATAATGTACCGTCGCGTCATGTACGCAGTTGCGGAGCGAATTGCTCAGCTCGAGGGCGCCAAGGCGCTCGTTACCGGCGAGTCTTTAGGCCAGGTTGCCTCTCAGACGCTTGAGAACATCATGGCGGTGAATGAGGTCGTCGACATCCCCGTATTCAGGCCGCTTATCGGTTCCGACAAGCAAGAGATTATCGCCCGCGCCGAGCAAATTGGCACCTATGATATCTCGACTCAGACTGCTCCGGATTGCTGCACACTCTTCATGCCTCGCCGCCCCGAAACGCATGCTAAGCTCGATGAGGTTCATGCGGCGTGGGAGATGTTCGATCATGAGGCGATGATTCAGCAACTTGTTGATTCTGCCGAGTACATTGATTTCAACGCTTCCACGTATAAGCCTCCGCGCTGCATGCGCGAGCGCCATGATGAACTTGAGATTCGGTATCAGCGCAAGAGCACTGAAGTAACGGCTGAATAGCCTCTTCCATTATGCGTGCTACCGTATATGGTTCCTGAAACTTACACTCTTATTAATATTTCATAACCGATTCTCTGTTACGGAGGATCGGTTTCACTTTTTATATGATCATTTACCTGCAGAATCAAATTCTGGACGATATTTTTGGAAGACAGCCTTTCACTTTCTTAATTTGTCGATCATTTCGTCTTATTCTCTTCCGACAATTAAGTGGGGGGAGTGATGAGGTATGCAGGAACATGATAATGCTAGTCAGGTGGCAAGGAATATTACATCTCTTATGCGGTCGCATCCTTGGCGTGTTATGGTCGTGCTTGCATCGGTTATGCTCATCTTGGGTGCGGCTCTTGCTGGAATAGTCAATGCGAACATGAGCG
This sequence comes from Collinsella sp., assembly GCA_048207125.1. Taxonomy (GTDB): domain Bacteria; phylum Actinomycetota; class Coriobacteriia; order Coriobacteriales; family Coriobacteriaceae; genus Collinsella. The sequence continues at coordinate 31,203 of DBEWRE010000048.1, read as the reverse complement.
GTAGCGATATCGTTGTGACTACCGGTGGTGATAATCGGGACGAAGATGTCTCGATTGATGGTGGCGAGAGTGCGGCTCGTTCAGATGAGGATGATGAGGAGCCACGGGCAACTGCCGTAACGGTCGATGTCGATGGTGCGGTGACGCGACCCAATGTTATCGAGCTACCTGAAGGATCTCGCGTTCAAGACGCTATACAGGCCTGTGGAGGGTTGGCTGCGGACGCCGACGTGAGCGGCATAAACAGGGCCGCCGTTCTCCAAGACGGGCAAAAGATTTATGTTCCCAAGGTAGGAGATGCGCCCCAAAGTCTTGGCGCCATGGAAGGCGAGGTCGCTAAGGGCGGTGCGCTCATCAATATCAACTTCGCTACGGTAGAAGAACTCGATGGGCTTCCCGGTGTTGGCGAGGCAACTGCGCAAGCTATCGTAGACGATAGAGAAGTAAACGGCGTGTTTGCTTCGGTAGAAGACCTCATGCGCGTATCGGGAATTGGAGAGAAGAAGTTTGAGAAGCTTCGTGATCTAATATGCGTGTAGGGGGCGACGGGCAAGGGCGGGCCGTTGCCAGAGATTCCGCCTTTTTGGTCGACGACGGCAAGCCGGTAAGGCCGCTGCTGCCGGATATCTGGTACGTCGCCGCCTCTCTTGTGGCTGCGTGTCTTATATTGACGCATGCGGGCTGGCTTGTGCATTCTGGCGCGCTGTCACACAGCCATTTTATTGCCCTCATAGTGCTTACATCTGCCCTTGGTCTTGTTCTCGCTATTTCCAGCCGTTATGCTCGCCCGCAGGCAAAGGGGTTGCTAATGCGGTCTTCTGCGGGCGTTCTTGTGGCAGCACTATGTTGTGTTGCCACGGGCGCAAATACCATCTCATCCACATCTATGATTGCCGACGCTACCGTGTCATCTTGTCGCCTTGATCCTGTAGAGGATCCCAAAATTGGTTCTACATCGATTTCAACCATTTGCTATTTGCGTCACGTTGATGGAGCCACTTTAGGAAAGGTGCTCGTCAAATCCAGCGAGGAACTCGATCCAAGCATGCTGTATCAAGTAGCGGGCTCTCTCGAGCTTTTGGACGATGGGTCGTGGCATCGCTATCTGTATATGAAGGGATGCGTCGCGGTCGTTAACGCGCATGCCATTATCTCTTGTACTCCTAAGCCTACGAATCTTGTTCGTCAAACAAGAGCATGGCTGCTCGATTCCATATCTCCTGCCGCTAGTCCTGCGAGGGCTCTCATCGCAGGTGTTATCTGCGGTAGGACAACCGAGCTATCGCAGACCGATGCGCAGTCGGCATTCAGTCTCACCGGCCTTTCGCATCTTGTCGCCGTTTCCGGTAGTCACCTGGCGTATATCTCGGTGCTTATGGAGGCGCTATTGCTTGCCTTGGGTTCTCCGGTACGGATTCGCTCCGCAATTATTGTTTGCACTATGGGCCTCTATGTTATCTTTACCGGGTGCGCTGCATCGGCTTTGCGTAGCTTTCTCATGGTTGGATGCGCTTCATTAACGTTTGCGCTGCGTCGACGTCCCCATGCCTTGTCCGGGCTCGCCCTGTCCTGCATAATCTTGTGTGCAATCAATCCAAAAACGGTGTGGGACCTTGGCTTTCAGTTGTCTGCGGCGAGCGTGCTATTTCTCAATTTGTTCTGCTCGTATATCTCATGGGTAATGGAGCGCTCGGGCGTCCCCGGGGTGTTATCTCAGCAAGCTTCGATGACGCTGGTCGCGCAGTGGGCCACTATTCCCCTTACGGTCCCCGTTTTCGGATCGGTTTCAGTTGTGTCGCCCTTGGCCAACCTTCTTGTGGGGCCGCTGATGACAGCGCTGCTTGCTGCGGGGCTGGTCCTTGTTCCCTTTTCTGCTATCGTTCCTTTTGGCGACCTCCTATTAATACCGTTGGACGCACTTGCTAATATCTCCATCTTCCTTGCAGACGCGCTTTCGATGATTCCTTTTGGAACCATCGTTGTGGAGGGAGCCGCTCCGTTCCTAACGATGCTGTATGGCATCGCATGCATCGTATACGCCGTATGGCCATCCATTCCCAGGTTTGGCTTTTTGGCAGTTGTCTCGTTAGCGTTCGTGGCCTTCGCAGCCCACGTCGCGCATTGGTCCCTCTTTGCTCCTCCATCGATTATGGTCATGGATGTGGGCCAAGGCGACTCGATCATCATCAGGGAGGGGTCTTCTTCGCTCTTGATCGATGCGGGGGTGGACGAGGCGACGCTGGAAGCACTCGTTCGAAACAACGTGGTCTCGCTCGACGGGGTGCTCATCACGCATTGGGATAAAGATCATTGGGGAGGCTTACCGGCCATATTACAGCGAATTCCCGTCAAACGGCTCTTTATTGCGAACGGGGCGCTCGATGCCATGCCAAAGGAGATCGATGCGTCTGCGTTTGGAGAAATCGTTGAGCTGGGATGCGGTGATTCCATAGCGGTCGCTAACTTTATGTGTGATGTCGTTTGGCCGCAAGAATCCGTATCTGGTGAGGAGAATGGTGACTCTACATGTTTAGTTGCGGCTTACAACAATGATGGGCGTGCGCTTCGCTGTCTTCTTACGGGTGATACCGAACTCTCCCAGGAGCGATTCTATCAAGACTCTGTAGGTAACATCGATGTGCTTAAGCTGGGCCATCATGGATCCGGTCTCTCGGTCGATAAAGGGTTCCTCAAAGCGATAGATCCAGAGGTTTCAATTGCAAGCGCTGGCAAGGGGAATACATATGGACATCCCGCGCGGGAATGCGTCCAATGCGTCCGCGACTACGGTTCGCTATTCTATTGCACAATCGATAGAGGAGACATTTGCGTTGAGCCAGGGCGGGGTGCTGTTAAGATAAGAACCTCTAGGCACCTATGAGCACGCGCTTCGCTGCGTCTCTTATAAGCTGGCAGAAGGGGTATTTATGTCGAGCGCGGAATTGCTTCCCGGTTATCTTGTGGTCGGTGCGGATGAATTCAAGCGTTCAAAAGTTGTGGCTAAGATGAAGGCTCGCTTGGAAGCAAGCGGTATGGCCGATTTCAATCTTGATGAGCGCGACATGTCTAAAGATCCGCAGATTGACGACATAATCGCCTCGCTCAATACCCTGCCCATGGGTTCTGAATTTCGCCTCGTGATCCTTGAGGGCTGCGATAAGCTCGGAAAAGCCGTCAGTGAACCTCTTGTAGCCTATTTTGAAAATCCTTCTCCCTCTACTGTTTGCTTGGTGGTGGCGGAGAAGCTTGCAAATAGCACCCGGCTTTATAAGGCGGTCAGCAAACTCGGTGCAAAGGCTCTCATTGATTGTTCTCCCAAAAAGGCTTGGGAGATGCCCAAACAGGTTGTGGCGATGGCAAAGGCTCACGGTGCTTCCATCACGTTGCGCGCTGCAGAAGAGCTGGTCAGTAGGGCTGGCGAAAACTCTCGAATGCTTGATAACGAGGTGAAAAAGCTCGTAGAGATGGTTGGCGTCTCTATCGATCTCCCCGATATCGAGAAACATGTTGCGAGAACTGCGGAGGCAAAGCCGTGGGATTTGCTGAATGCCATGGCTGCTCGCAACATGGATCAGACCCTGCAGCTTTTGGCTCTACAGCCCGATAGGAGCGAAGTGAGGCTCTACATGCTTCTTGTAGGCCGTCTGCGCGAGCTTATCATGGCGAAGGCGCTCGATCGGCGCGGGCAGGGCAGGGAGCTTGCCGCTAAGCTCGGTGTTCAATCTTGGCAGGTGAAAAACCATCTCAATTGGGCTCGTAACTATTCTATGGACGAGCTCCTTCACGCCCTTTCGAGTGCAGAAGAGTTGGAGCTTGCGCTTAAAGGATCCCGCGATTCAGCCCTCGCATTGCGTTTGTGGTTAATCGAGCTCATCCAACGTTAGCGGGCTGCTTGTCTCTCCGTTCATTTTATGTTGCCGCACTCGTCTTCCGTTAGATGAGCACCGATTGACTTCTGCATGCAGCGGCCTTAACCAGCGATGTCGAGAATTCTGTCAGATGCATGAAATATAGAGGCGATATTCCTGGTAGATTTGGCATCGTCTTAGCGAGGCCCTCCAGTCATAGGATCTGGTATCCATTCGAGGTCTGGAGGGGCAGATGAAAAACATGAATTTGTGTCGAGAGCCGCTGTTCTTTGGAGGGGAAACTGCTGTCGAATATTGGCGGCGAGTGAGTAGGCGTGGAATCCGTCCTAATCCTTCTACGGGAATATCCCTCAAGAGCGAACCCGACTTGAAGCATTTGGCGGAATCATCATATAACCTGCGGGCAATGGCAAACTTGCGCGGCATGCTTCATGTATATGTGACGGATAGCTCGTGTGTTCCTAGAGGCAAACTTGGAGTTCCCTTTAACGTCAGTCTTCCCGACCCAAGGTTCGTTCCTTGCAGTTCGGAATCAGGTCCATGCTGTGAATCGGTGCTTCCTCGGTACGGGATGGCTACTGCGAGGATGGTCGCTCATAGACAATTGAAGGGTCTGGGCGCTGAATCATATTGCCGAGTTGCTCCAGACGTTTACGTCGCATCTCCAACACTTGCGATTCTGCAGTGTGCTGATAGCCTCTCGTTGCCTTCTCTAATGCAACTTGCTTATGAATTTTGCGGTATGTTTTCGGTCGATTCTCTGAACCCAAAGGGGTATATCGAACGTCTGCCCCTTACTGATAGCTCTAACGTCACCGCGGCAATCGACCAGATTTCTAGGGTCGGAGCGTTAAGAGGATCTGGTGCGCTCAAAATGGTTTCCGATAGGTTGATCGATGGCATTCGCTGTCCATCTGCTGCAGCGCTCTGCTCTTTGTTCTGTGCACCGGCCAGGAGCGGTGGGTACGCGCTTCCTACGCCGAGCGCTGGCGTTCCATATCGACTTGACTTCGATGATATCGATGGCGGTCGCGATTGCAGGATACTCATCGATTTGTTGTGGACTAAAAGGCACGATAGGGCGGATATGGATTGGTCTTGCGGCCAAAGTGTCGGCGTGATCGTTTGCGACGGGGGTATGAAGTCGAGCAGAAGAATAATCGAACTGCACGAATCAACATCTAGAAACAGAAATATCTCACTTGTTTGCTTGGCTGCATCAGATCTTCAGTCGCGTGCCACTTGCAATTCAGTTGCCAAGATGATTAGGGGAGTCGTCGGCGGGAGAAGGCCAAAACCCGTTGACAATTATGACGTACGCAACGAATCGATGCGCTGCGATTTGCTTGAGTCCGTATCGGCGGCCTCTTAGGTATTAAATACAAGAAAAGGCCCCGTGTAACACGGGGCCTTCACGCGTAAAAATGCTTGGAAGATCCAAGTATTGGTTAAGCGATGGTGTTGACCAGGTTCTGGACACCGGACTTACGGTTGGCAGCCTGGTTCTTGTGAATAACGCCCTTGGCGGCAGCCTTGTCCAGCGCGCGGTAAACGCGGGTTGCAGCTGCGGAGGCAGCCTCCTTGTCGCCAGCCTCGACGGCGGTGTGGACGTGCTTGACGAGGGTCTTGAGCTCGGAGCGAATCGCCTTGTTGCGAACGCGAGCGATCTCATTGGTGCGGATGCGCTTCTTCTGAGACTTGATGTTTGCCACTTGTAGTTTTCCTTTCGAGTTCTTCTAAAAAAGCCTGACTATCCGGCCTCTGAGACACGGTTGAGGTCATACAGTCAGGTGAGTATAGCACTCACTCATGCAGAGGAGAAGGGGTATCCCTGTGGAATACACGTGAATCTCCGCTGTTTCTGCACGTTTTGGCTCTCGCGCTAAGGGCGAATCATGCGGTATCATAACCCGCATGAATACTATAGATACCTCACATATCAGGAATTTCTCCATTATCGCTCATATCGACCACGGCAAGTCGACCATCAGCGATCGAATTCTTGAGCTCACTCGAACCGTAGACGAGCGCGATATGGCGTCCCAGCTGCTCGATACCATGGATATCGAGCGCGAACGCGGCATTACTATCAAGAGCAACGCCGTTCGCGTCATGTACGATGCCGATGATGGTGAGACATATCAGTTCAACCTCATCGACACACCCGGTCACGTCGACTTCACTTACGAGGTCTCGCGTTCTCTTGCCGCTTGTGAGGGCGCCGTCCTCGTCGTGGACGCGACGCAGGGCGTCGAGGCCCAGACCGTGTCTAATGCAAACCTGGCGATGAACGCGGATTTGGACATAGTTCCCGCTATCAATAAGATCGACCTACCGTCTGCTCATCCAGATGGGGTCAAGACCGAGATAGAGGACGAGCTCGCCATTCCCGCAGATGATGCCGTGTGCGTATCCGGCAAGACCGGCGAGGGCATTCACGACCTTCTCGAGGCGATAGTCTTTCTCGTTTCTCCTCCCAAGGGTGATCCCATTGCTCCTTTGAAGGCGCTTATTCTCGATTCTTATTTTGATGAGTATCGAGGCGTCGTCGCCACGGTACGAGTGTTTGACGGCTCCATTAAAAAGGGCGATATCTTGCATATGATGCAGGGCGGGGAAGATTTCCTCGTTGACGGCGTCGGAGTCAAGCATCCGGCCGAGGCTCTTGTCGCGTCTATCGGCGTCGGCGAGGTAGGCTTTGTCGTCACCGGATTGAAGGATCCCGAGGCGGTTCACGTTGGTGACACCCTCACCATGCGTGACGACCCCTGCGATGAGCCCCTTCCGGGGTATCGCGAAGCCAAGCCCATGGTTTATACCGGAATCTTCCCAATCGATAACAAGGATTACGAGAATCTGCGCGACGCCCTCGATAAGCTCCACGTAAACGATCCGTCGCTTACGTGGACGCCCGAGACGTCCGTTGCGCTCGGTTTCGGCTTCCGCGTCGGCTTCTTGGGACTCCTTCACATGGAAGTCGTAAAAGAGCGCCTTGAGCGCGAGTTCGGCCTCGCTCTGATCGCGACGAGCCCTTCGGTTGACTACCACGTGTATAAGACCGATGGCACCATGGTGGAGGTTCGTAGCCCACAGGATCTTCCCGATGTTACTCGCATCGATCGTATCGAGGAGCCCTACCTTAAAGCTAAGATCATCGTTCCACCTGAGTACACGGGTGCGGTCATGCAGCTCGCTATCGAGCATCGCGGCATTACCACCGACATGATCCATCTTTCGCAAAAATCAGTGGAGATGCGTTTCGACATGCCATTGGCCGAGCTAATCCTCGACTTTTTCGATCAGCTGAAGAGCCGTACAAAGGGATATGCTTCCCTTGACTACGAGTTCTCCGATTACCGTGCCAGCGATTTGGTGAAACTCGATATCCTGCTTTCCGGTGATGAGGTTGACGCCTTGTCCTTCATCGTCCACAAAGATAAGGCGTATGCTCTGGCGCGCGGCCTGTGCGATAAACTTAAGGAGATTATCCCCAGGCAGCTGTTCGAGGTCCCCATACAGGGCGCGATCGGCAACAAGATCATTTCTCGTTCGACCGTGAAGGCGCGTCGAAAGGACGTACTCGCCAAATGCTACGGCGGCGATATCTCGCGTAAGCGCAAGCTTCTTGAAAAGCAGAAAGAGGGAAAGAAGCGCATGAAGGCAATCGGTTCCGTCGAGGTTCCGCAGGAGGCCTTTATGGCGATTCTCAAGGTTGACGAGTAGGTTGCGGTTCCATGGACAACGCCGATGTTCTTAGGGCGCGGTTCGCCGCCCATCCGTATCTGCTGGCTCCTATGGCCGGCGTGACAGATGCCGCTTATAGAATCATGTGCAGGCGCCGCGGCGCTGCCATGGCGTATAGCGAGATGGTGAGCGTTGCGGGCCTAGCATATGCCAGCGAGAAGACATGGGACCTTGTTTTACCGCGAGACGAGGAGCCGCAGATCTGCGTGCAGCTATTCGGGTCTAAACCTGATCAGTTTGCAAGCGCCGCGCGGTCGGTAAGCGAGCGAGTTGGATCCAAGCTCGAGGCAATCGATATCAATATGGCCTGCCCTGCGCGCAAGGTGATTACAAAGGGGGAGGGTTCGGCGCTTCTAGAGCAGCCGGCTCTTGCCGAGAAGATCGTCGAATCATGCGTTAACAACTGCGACGTTCCCGTAACCGTCAAGATCCGCAAGGATTATAAGTCCGGTAAGCTTCTTGCTCCTGAGTTCGCCTCGCGCATGGAGCAGGCGGGCGCCTCCGCCGTGGCTGTCCACGGCAGATCTGCGGGCCAGCTGTATTCCGGCAAGGCTGATTGGTCGGTTATCGATGCCGTCGCTGATCGCGTGTCCATACCCGTTATCGGCACAGGGGATGTCTTTACCGCCGAAGATGCGGCGAACATGCTTGCCCAGACGGCCGCTAGTGCGGTATTCATCGCCCGTGGCACCTATGGCAACCCGTGGATCTTTGGGGATGCAGAATCGCTTGACGCCGGTCTGCCTCTGCCGGTCCATGAGGCGCGTGAACGACTTTCTGCCTTGCGCGAGCACGTGGAGCTGCTTGATTCGCTTGGCGGCCACATGGCCAAGGCTCGCACGTTCGCCACGTGGTATCTCAAGGGCATTCCCCATGCGGCATGGTGGCGCGGTAGGTCCGTTCGCTACTCTACCACGCAAGAGTTTCTCGATCTTGCAGACGCTATCGAGCGCGACCTTGACTATTGCGATGACCTTGCGAGCAAGGGCCTTCCCATCCCGCACGACCCCGTTGTCTAGCCATGTCGGTTGACGCTCTCTACATTCATATTCCGTTTTGCCACGCTCGCTGCTCGTATTGCGATTTCGAGACCAAGGCGGTGTGCGGCGACCGTCTGGTCGCCCAAAGCGAGCTCTATATGCAAAAACTTATGTCCAGGTTGCGTCGCGCAATTACCGCGGGCGCGCTCGAGCATGTCCAGACGGTCTACATCGGCGGTGGCACCCCTACGGTTTTGGGAATGCGCCTAGTAGATATCGTCCGTGAAGTTTGCTCTGCTTGCCGTCCGGTCGAGTTCACCTGCGAGGCTAATCCCGAGTCATTTACTCGCGAACTTGCTTGCGCTTTAGTCGGTGCGGGGGTTACCAGGATTTCGCTTGGCGTTCAAACTTTGGACGATGGGGAACTCGCGTCTCTTGGTAGGATTCACTCCTCCGCTCAGGCAGAGCGCGCCGTCAGGCTTTCCCGTGCTTGCGGGCTCATCACTTCGATCGACCTTATCTGCGGTCTTCCCGGCCAATCTATGGCCTCTTGGTGCGACACGCTTCATCGGGCATGCGCCCTTGAAACCGACCACATCTCCGTCTATCCCCTTATGATTGAGGACGGCACTCCTTTGAGCAGGGCTATCGAAGAGGGTAAGGTTCAAGAGCCTGACGAGGATCTTCAGGCCGATATGATGAGTATGGCGCGACGCCTGCTTGTGGATCACGGATTCGAGCAGTACGAGGTGGCCAGCTATGCCCGCTCGGGGTCTGCGTGTCGCCACAACATCGCCTATTGGACGGGAAAGAGCTATTTGGGTTTGGGACGATCCGCCGCCTCGATGCTGTCATCTGAGGATTACGCGGCATGTGCCAAGTTGTTCGACGCCATTAACGTGCCTGAGGATGCTTCAAGAATTAGGCTTGTTCAGCTCGATGACGATGGAACGTCTTTTGATAATGAGATGCTATCTCTGCGCGAGTCGATTGCCGAGGACCTTATGCTGAGCGCTCGGATGAGCCGGGGCGTCTCTTACGATCTGTTACGGCGCGCGGCTGCGGGCATTTCCCCGTCGTCTCTTTTGAGTGCGTTTAGGGAGGCCGTGGACGATGGGCTTCTTTGCCCGGTAGATTCTTTGGGTGATATTGAGGCTGCCGCAAGAGGCGATGGGTCTCGAAGCGGGCCATGCGCCATCCCGACGCAACGGGGCTGGCTTATGGGCAATCGCCTGTATGGCCTGCTGTGGGACTTGCATGAGGACGATTGCCCTGAATTGCCGATTGCTTGATAGCCCATTGATGGGTTTGCGGTGCATGGAATAATCTCGTCCGCACCATCACATATACTTACAAAAACCTATTCGCTTTCGCACGGGAGGACGTTGCCCCTTATGGCGACAATGAACGAAAAAGATTACTACGCTATTTTGGGCGTATCCAAGGAAGCTTCAAGCAAGGATATTCAAAAGGCGTTCCAGCAGAAGGCTCGCAAGCTTCATCCTGACATCAACAAGGCGCCCGATGCAGAGGAGCGCTTCAAGGAGGTTTCGGAAGCGTACGCCGTGCTCTCGGATGATGCTAAGCGCGCCCGGTATGATGCCATGCGCTCCGGATCCCCCTTCGCAGGGTCGCCCTCCCAAACAGGTCCTTCCGCCACCCCGTATGGTGGAGGTTTTGGGGGCTTTCCGTTTGGCGGGTTTCCCTTTGATGCCGGATTCGGCCACACAAGGAGGGCGGCGTCCGCTTACAATCCCGAGGAGGGTGCGAACGTCGTCGTCGAGGTCGATCTTACCGCTTCGCAGGCCAAGGAGGGCGTGAAGCGAGCGGTGACCTATCGCAGGTATGAGAGCTGCACGCGCTGCCATGGTTCCGGCTCCGTATCATCCGATCATGCTAAAACGTGCCCTACGTGCGGCGGCACCGGTTCGATCGACGTTGATATGGCATCGCTATTCGGCATGGGCGTGCTAAAGATGGTCTGCCCGGAGTGCGCGGGATCTGGTCGCGTTGTCGCCGATCCCTGTCCGCAATGCGGTGGCTCAGGTCGTACCGCTGTAACCTCCGAGGCCGTTGTGGAGTTTCCCGCAGGGACGCACGACGGTGACGTTGTCCGCATCAAGGGCATGGGGCATGCCGGTACAAACGGCGCTGCCGGCGGTGACTTGGTGGGCAGGGCGCGCGTCGCCTCTGAGCGTCTAGAGGGGCGCGCCGCTAACGGGTTCTATACGGTGGGCGTGATGCTTCCCTTCCTGCTCTTCTCGGCGTTTACCGGCGTGTTCTCTCTTTTCGTCATTATCTGCCTCGTGCCCTTGTTTATGGGTGTGGGGATGGTAGCTTCGGACGATCCGCTCCATAGGCCCTCGTTGTGGTGGAAACGAGGTTTTGCCCAGTTGCTCAACGGCGCCGTCAACGGCCTCTTCTTTGCGTTGATCATGGTTTGGTTCACAAGCTGCACAAACGGGCTTTTTCTCAGCCCATATAGAATGATGTAATGGTTAGCCACCTTATGTACGGGGCATAATGACAAGCGGAAAATGACGGCGGGTCGCACCCGCTTGGATCGGGAGGTTCTTTCTCGTGGCGGAGAAGAGAGATTATTACGAGGTTCTCGGCGTTGATCGCGACGCCGACCAGCGCACCATAAAGCGCGCATTTTTGAAGAAGGCGCGCGAGGTGCATCCTGACGTGTCGGATGACCCTAACGCCGAGGAGCTCTTCAAAGAGGTCAATGAAGCGTATTCCGTTTTGTCTGACGAGCAGAAGCGGGCTAACTACGATCGCTTCGGAACCGCTGACGGTCCGGGAATGGGCAGCGGCTACGTCGATTTCTCTGATATCTTCGGTGGAATGGGCGTGGACGATATCTTCTCTTCTTTCTTCGGCGGCGGTCGTCCCGGCGGGTCTGCGCGCAATCGCCAGGTGCGGCGCCAGGGCCGCGATATGGCAATCAACCTTACTATCACCCTCGAAGAGGCGGCTACCGGCTGCACTAAGACCATCAGCTATGATCGCTTGGCACCTTGCGAGGATTGCAACGGCTCCGGCTTGTCGGAGGGCGCCCAGGAGAAAAAGTGCGACCACTGCCATGGAACGGGCTATGTGACAACGTATCAGCGATCTATTTTTGGTGACGTTCAATCAACTGCGCCCTGTCCGGAATGCCAGGGCGAGGGCACCGTCGTGGACCATCCGTGCGAGATGTGCGATGGCCAGGGCCGAACCCCCACGCACGAGAAGCTCGACGTTCAGATTCCCGCCGGTGTGGCGAGCGGCAGGCAGTTACGCATCACCGGATACGGTGAGGCCGGCTACCGTGGTGCGGAGTCCGGCAACCTCATCGTTACGGTGCAGGTCGCGGACAGCGAGCGGTTCCAGCGCGGGGGCGATGACCTTTATACCGATGTGACGGTTTCCATGGTTCAGGCTGCGCTGGGATGCACCGTTACCGTCGACGGCATTCTCCCAGACGAGAAGATCGAGGTGAAGGTTCCCGCCGGTACGCAGTTCGGCACGGCCATTCCCGTCGAGGGTTACGGAATGCCCCATTTGGGAAGGTCCGATCGCGGCAGGCTCGTGGCCCGTATCATCGTCCGCATTCCCGAGCATCTCTCTCCCGAGGCGCGCGAGGCGCTTGAGCGCTACGAGGAAGCTGTGGGCGAGGACTACGAGAAGCAACGCAAAACGGTTGGCGATCGTATCCGCGACGCTATCGACGACATCCTCGATTAGGCGGGTAACGTGCGTAAAACCACTGCTTCCGTCATCAACCTTGGATGCCGAGTCAACCGGGTGGAATCTGATAAGATCACTGCGGGTCTCGTTTCCCACGGCTTTGAGCTGGTGGGGGAGGACGAGGCCCAGTTGATCGTTATAAATACCTGCGCCGTCACCGGTGAGGCGGAGGCGAAGACTCGCAAGGCCGTTCGTAGGGCGGCGGCGCAGCCTTTGGATCCCGTCGTGATCGTTACCGGCTGCGTGGTCAATCTTAATCCGGGTGAACTCACGTCCATTTCCGATCGCGTCATCGCCGAGCCGGAGAAGACGAATGTCGTCCGTCGCGCATTGGACGTCTTCGATTGCCATGAAGCCGCCGATAGGGATTGCTCCGCCACCTCGGGTGAGCTTGCGTGGTCGATGCCGATTTCTTCTGGCGAAGCCCATGTAGACGAAGACCCGCATGCGATCTCTGATCTTTTGGGACGCTCTCGATATGGAATCAAGATACAAGATGGATGCAACCATCGCTGCACGTATTGCATCGTTTGGAAGGCCAGGGGGCCCGAGCGGTCCGTTCCTCTTGAAGACGTGATTCGCGATGTGCGTCTCGCCCAACGCGCCGGGGTTCCCGAGGTCGTCCTTACGGGCGTCAATCTCGGTGCCTATCGTTACGAGACGCCCGATGGTGCTATCATCGGCATCTCTCGTCTTCTCCAGGAGATTCTCGACCAAACCTCTATCCCGCAAGTTCGCCTCTCTTCCATCGAGCCAATGGACGTGGATCTAGATTTGGTGCGCGTTATGGCCGACAACCCGGACCGCGTGGCTCCGTTTCTCCATTTTCCCATCCAATCGGGCTGTACCCAAACCCTAAGGCGCATGGGGCGTCCTTACTCTGCTGAGTCCCTGCTCGCCAGCATCTCGTCAATCCGCAGCATCCTGCCCGCCGTTTCCATCTCTTGCGACCTTATCGTCGGCTTTCCGGGGGAGACGGACGAGGAGTTTGACCGCACGGTTGAGACGTGTCACGAGATAGGTTTCTCTCGGATGCACGTTTTCCGGTACAGCAAGCGCCCGGGTACTCCTGCCGCCGTCGCACCCAACCAGGTGGATCCTAAGATTATGGCATCGCGTTCCGCTAAGGTGCGTGGTTTAGCAGCTCAAATGGCCGCGCGCGACGCCGCCTCTCGTGTCGGCACGGTGGAAAACGCCGTTTTCGAGTACGATGATAGGGGTACGCTGGGGTCATTCCATAAGGTCGTCGTCGAAGACGCGCCGATGGGGATGAGGGGGCGCCTCGCATCGGTTCGGATTCTTGCCCTTGATAACGACGGATACCTTCGTGCCCGTCTGGTAGACCCTCAGAACTAGGAGTAGCACATGGATGCCGCAAAGGTTCGCCTAACTATTCCCCGAGGCATCGACCCCGCCCTGGTTACCGGTGCGGGCGATTGTATCTTGCGCACGGTCGATGGCCTGAAGTGCGGGGAGGCTATGGTCCGGGGCGATTCCATTCTGCTTTCGGGTTCGCCCGACGAGGTCGAGAAGCTCACCCGTCTCTTTACCCAGCTTATCAAGATGGCGTCTTCTGGGCAGGTTCCCACGAGCGATGATGCCGAACGGATCATGGAGGCTCTATGCCGCCAGGACGTTTCCGGATCAGGCTTCGCAGATGACATCATCCTTACGTACCGCGGTCGTGCTATTCGACCTAAAACCGCTGGACAAAAAGCGTATATAGACGCGATCCGTTCAAATACGATCACGTTTTGCCTGGGTCCCGCTGGCACGGGTAAAACCTATCTTGCCATGGCGATGGCCGTGGCAGCCCTTAAGCGTCGCGAGGTCAGCCGTATCGTCCTCACCAGGCCCGTGGTGGAGGCGGGTGAGAGCCTCGGTTTCCTGCCGGGTACGCTGCAGGAGAAGATCGACCCGTACGTTCGACCTCTCTTCGACGCACTGTTCGACCTCACGGATATGGAGCGCGCTAACGAGTATATAGAGCGCGGTATCATCGAGATCGCTCCGCTAGCATACATGAGGGGCCGAACCCTCAACGATGCCTTCGTTTTGCTGGATGAGGCGCAAAACACCACTCCGGAGCAGATGAAGATGTTCTTGACTCGGTTGGGCTTCAATTCTAAGTTCATCATCACCGGTGATGCCACCCAGCGCGATCTTCCCATTAAGCGCGGAGGTCTCACCGACATCGAATCCATTCTCTCTGATGTTCCCGATATCAGCTTCATTCATTTGGGAAGATCGGATGTCGTTCGCCATAAACTCGTGGGTAAGATCGTCGAGGCTTACGACGCGTTCGAGACCTCCCGCGATATGCGGACGCATACAAAGAAAGGGGAGCGCCATGGGCGTGCTGATCAGTAACGACGGCGATATCCGGATTCCTATCGACCCTGAAGAGATGGCCCGGATCGTAGAGACGGCCCTGTCCATGGAGGGCGTGGAGCGTGAATGCAGCGTCTCCGTTTCAATTGTGGACGAGGACGAGATTCAATCTCTCAACGCTATGTGGCGTCAGATCGATGCCCCCACCGACGTGTTGTCCTTTGAATGCGATTCGCCGTTCGATGACGAGGTGCCCGTCGGCGAGGTGGTTGAGCTCGGCGATGTAATCCTTTGTCCTTCCGTTATAGCCGCGCAGGCCCCAGATTTCGATACCACGCCTGCTGACGAGTTCCGCCTTATGTTGGTCCACGGGGTTCTGCATCTGCTGGGCTTCGACCACATCGACGCCGAGGACGCCGTTCAGATGGAGGGGCGCGAACTCGTGATTCTCCGCAGCCTGGCGGAGGGGCGCGGCGTTGATCCCCAATCGATAACCATCGGTCCCACTACCAGCCATCTGGATGATTAGGAGTCGCCATGATACCTGGTTCGGATAAGGACCATCCCACCTTCGTTCAGTCTTTTCGATATGCCATAGAGGGTCTTCTCACCGCGATTCGAACAGAGCGTAATATCAACGTGATGATTGCTCTGGGCATCGTTACCGTTATCGCCGGCGTCGGGGTGGGGCTCGACCCTATTTCATGGTGCCTTATCGCAATCTGTTGCGGTCTCGTTATCTTCGCTGAACTCTGCAATACCGCCATGGAGGCGATTGTCGATTTGGCAACGCAAGAGCTTCATCCCCTGGCGAAGCGCGCGAAGGACATCGCCGCCGCCAGCGTCTATGTGCTATCGCTTACGGCCGCGGTCGTAGGCGTCATTGTCTTTTCCCACGCCCTCGGCTTTATCTAAGGAGGAGTTGCCATGAGCGACCAATCCCTCAGCTCTGCAAACAATCTCGATGACGTCGCTGAAGAGCCGCTCGAATGCGGTGATGTCGCTCTTGATTCCATCGAGATGGAATTCGATCCCTTCGCTGATCTGGACGATGATGAACTCGATGCCATGCTTTCCCAAGTTGAGGCAGATTTCGATGCTTCCGCGTCCGGTGCCCCGGAGGGCTTCCGCAGTGGATTCGTCGCCCTCGTCGGTCGTCCCAACGCGGGAAAGTCCACCTTGCTCAATGCGTGCTTCGGCCAAAAGGTGGCCATCACCTCACCCGTTGCGCAGACTACGCGCCGCCGCATGAGGGCTGTGATCAATCGCGATGGATGCCAGATCGTTATCGTCGATACCCCCGGTCTCCATAAGCCAAAGGATTCGCTTGGTTCCGAACTCAACAAAACCGCGCTCTCCGAGATCGGCGATGTCGACGTCGTGGCGTTCCTCATCGATGCCACAAAGCCCATCGGCAGGGGAGACGCCTGGGTTGCCGAGCACGTGGCTGCTTCTAGGGCTAAGAAGATTCTCGTGCTCACGAAAGCGGATGTTGCAAACCCGGACCAAGTAGCCTCTCAGCTTGAAGAGGCGAAGAAGCTCGTCGATTTCGACGAGGAGCTTGTTGTCTCGTCTACCGAGGGATTCAACGTCGAGGCTTTCGTCTCCGTCGTCGCAAGCTATCTCCCCGAAGGGCCCAAGTGGTTCCCTGATGATATGGGCGTCGATGCGTCTGATGAGACCCTTGTATCCGAGTTCGTCCGCGAGAAAGTTCTGCTTCACACCCGTGAGGAGATTCCCCATGCTGTAGGCGTCCTGTGCGACGACTTCGAGTATAAGCGCGATCTGCTGCGCCTTCATGCCACCATCTACGTAGAGCGCGAGGGCCAGAAGGGCATCCTGATCGGCAAGCGGGGCGAGATGATCAAGAAAATCGGCATAGAGGCTCGGCGCGACTTGGAGAGAATCTTCGATACGCGCGTCTATCTTGAGCTTGACGTCAAGGTAAAACAAGGCTGGCGCGAGGACCAAGGCCAGATTAGGCGCTTTGGCTACTCTGCAGACGAGTAACGAGGGCGCGTGATCGCCATGGCGGGAGCGAGAACATTTAGAACCTGCGCCATTGTCCTTGACAAGACCAAGCTCAAAGAGATTGACCTCATCCTCACGCTTCTGGCGCAAGATGGGCGCGAGGTGCGAGCGGTGGCAAAGGGAGCGAGAAAGCCGGGAAGCCGCCTCGCCGCCCGTTGCGAGCTGTTCTGCACGGTCGATCTTCTCCTTGCCAAGGGCAGATCGCTTGACGTGGTTTCTCAAGCCGAGCTCATTGAGGCTCCCCTGGGTGCCGCCCCCACGTATGAGGTCATGCAGAGGGCTTCCGTTATCGCCGAGGTCGCCTCGCTGTGCTGCTTCGAGGACGCCGAGGACCCGTTCGTCTTCAGCATCAGCGCGAAGGCATTTCGCGTCCTTGGCGAGTTGCAGGACGATTGTCCGCATATGGACTTGATAGTGGCGGCGTATGTCTTCAAGCTGTTGAGCCACGTGGGATATCGTCCCGACTATTCTGCTTGCGTCGCATGCGGGGACCCGGCGCTGTCGTTCTTCTCTGCTTTTGCGGGTGGGCTCTTGTGCTCTTCGTGCGCGTCTCGCGTTGCCGGGGCGGAGCCCGTGGACGCCGGCGCCGTAAACTGGCTCAGGGCGCTTCTGCCGCTTACCTTTGACCAACTGGCTGCGCAGCCGGTCGACACGTGCACTTCCAACCTGATGCTCGCCCTGGCACATTCATGGGCCGCCACCCATCTTGATGCGCGTTTGAGGGCAATGGAGTTCTTGCTGGGTAGATAGGGCGTCTTGTGTTCATCCTGCGGTGGCGCGCTGATTGTGGTACTATATCCAGCTGTTGGTACCCCGACCTTGGATGCTCGCTATCACCGGCGGCTTCCCAGTACGGGGCGAATCGAGTCCATATGGACCATAGATGAAAGGTGATCAACATGACGATCTCCAAGGAGCGCAAGGCCGAGCTCACCGCCCAGTTCGGCAAGAACGCACAGGACACCGGTAACTCCAAGGTTCAGGTTGCTATCCTGACCGAGCGTATCCGCGAGCTCACCGAGCACATGAAGTCCCACCAGAAGGACTTCCACACCCGCCGTGGCCTTCTCATGCTCGTTGGTAAGCGTCGTCGTCTTCTTTCCTACATCAAGAAGAACGACATCAACGAGTATCGTGAGCTTATCGCTCAGCTCGGTATCCGCGACAACATCCAGTAATATGGCATTTGGGAGCGCTACGGCGCTCCTTCTTGTGTGAGGGCACCGCGACCGCGGCCCCCGACACCCGTCCGAAGCTGTATTTCGGACATGAAGAAGCCCGTGCGCAATGTGGCGTACGGAGATGAAAGAGGAAAAATGACTCTCGTATCCAAGACCTTCGAACTCTACGGCAAGACCTACACGCTCGAGTCCGGCGAGCTCGCCAAGCAGGCAACCGGCTCCGTGCTGGTGAAGCAGGGCGACACCACCGCCAACGTCACCGTCGTCGTCTCCAAGGAGCGTAAGAACTACGATTTCTTCCCCCTGACGGTCGACTTCATCGAGAAGATGTACGCCGTTGGCCGCATTCCCGGCGGTTATCTCAAGCGCGAAGGTCGTCCCAGCGACAAGGCGACGCTTACCGCTCGCATGATCGACCGTCCCATCCGCCCCAGCTTTCCTGACGGTTTCCGTAACGAGGTCCACGTCGTCGCTACCTCTCTCGTTGCCGATCAGGTGAATCCCATCGACGTCATCTGCACCATGGGCGCTTCGCTGGCAATGACCCTTGGCGGCGTTCCGTTCGAGGGCCCGCTCGCCTGCGTTCGCATCGGTCGAGACCGCGAGACCGGCGAGTTCATCGTCAACCCCACCTACGAGGAGCGCGACAACTCTGATCTCGACCTGGAGCTCGCGGGTACCCGTGACTTCATCTCCATGGTCGAGGCTGGCGCGGACGAGATCTCCGAAGAGGACATGCTCGCCGCCATGCAGTTTGGCCAGGAGGCAATCGGCGCTTTCTGCGACGCTCAGCTCTCCTTTGTTGAGGAGTGGGAGCGCGTCAACGGTGAGATCGTGGTGAAGGAGTATCCGCTCGATCAGCCTAATGAGGAGGTTCACGACCGCATCTTCGCTCACTATGACGAGATGTCCGCCGCCCTTCGCGATGCCGACAAGCTTTCCCGCATCGGCAAGGTCGAGGCCCTGAAGGAGGCTATCAAAGCTGAATTCAGCGAGGATGAGCAGCTGCTGTGGGAGCGCGAGATTCCCGTCAACCTCAAGAAGCTTGAGAAGCAAGCCATGCGCACCATGGTTGTCGAGACGGGCGAGCGCGTCGACGGTCGCGCCGCCGACGAGATTCGCCCCATCATGGTGAAAGACAACTACCTGCCCCTGGTTCATGGCTCGGGCCTGTTCCAGCGCGGCCAGACCCAGGTCCTTTCCGTGCTTTCTTTGGGCATGCTGAACGAGGGCCAGCGTCTCGATACCATCGAGCCTGTCGAGGGCAAGCGCTATATGCATCAGTATAATTTCCCGCCCTACTGCACTGGCGAGGTGGGTCGCATGGGCTCGCCTAAGCGTCGCGAGATCGGCCATGGCAACCTGGCTGAGCGCGCTCTGCTTCCCATGCTTCCCTCTGAGGACGAGTTCCCCTACGCCATCCGCGTGGTCTCCGAGGTCATGGAATCCAACGGCTCCTCGTCCATGGCTTCCACTTGCGCAAGCACCTTGGCGCTCATGGATGGTGGCGTGCCGATCAAGCGTCCCGTCTCCGGCATCGCTATGGGCCTGATTCAGGAGGAGGGCAAGACCGTGGTCCTGTCCGATATCCAGGGTCTTGAGGACTTCCTGGGCGATATGGACTTTAAGGTGACCGGCACCGAGCGCGGCATCACTGCCCTGCAGATGGACAACAAGGCCACGGGTCTTACGTTCGATATCCTTCGCACCGCTCTCGAGCAGGCGAAGGTTGGCCGAGCCTTTATTTTGGATAAGATGCTCCAGGTCATTCCGCAGACCCGTCCCGAGACCCGCCCCTCCGCTCCGCGCATCGTCTCCATTTCCGTCCCGGTCGACAAGATTCGCGACGTTATCGGCACCGGCGGCAAGGTCATCCGCGGCATCCAGGACGAGACCGGCGCGTCCGTGGACATCCAGGAAGACGGTACCGTCTACGTTGGCGGCACCGGCGAGTCCGTCGAGCAGGCCGTCGAGCGCATCCAGCTCATCATCAAGGTGCCCGAGCCTGGCGAGGAGTACACCGGCCGCGTCGTTTCCATTCAGCCCTTCGGCGCCTTTGTCTCCCTGCTTCCCGGCAAGGACGGCCTGCTTCATATTTCCCGTGTTGCCCAGGGCCGCGTCGACAAGGTCGAGGATGTTCTCAACGTGGGCGACGAGGTCAAGGTGCGTGTTCTCGAGGTTGACGATCGCGGCAAGATCTCTCTTGATCGTATCGATAAACCCGAGGCGCCCGCTGGTTCCGGCAATGCAGACGGAGAGCGTCGCGAGCGCTCCGATCGTCCCCGTCGTAATCGCTCCGAGCGTTCCGACCGTCCCCGTCGTTCCCCCGGCGATAATGGTGGCCGCACCCCGCGCCGCCATCATGAGGGTTAATCCCCGATCGCTAAATCGTTCGACTGACAGCTTGCTTTAAGTACTTGGCCCCGTTGGTTTCAGCGGGGCCATTTTTGTCTTTTGCTTTGGGTGATTTCAATTGTTTATTCGGTAGGGAAGAGTTATGGTGAATCGCTGCAGCCTTTTCCCTGCTATCATTTAAAAACCTGTGTTTGGGTAGAGATAATACCCAGTTGAATTGATGCGGCGATTGTTCGCCGTGCATATATCTGTACGACTATCTGAAAGGATTGCATTCCGTTTATGGCAACAACTAAAGGTAAAACAGCGCCGCTGAAGGTCATTCCTCTTGGCGGTCTTGATGGTATTGGCAAGAACATGACCGTTATCGAGTGCGGTCCCGATATGATGCTTGTCGACGCCGGTCTCATGTTTCCGGATGACTCCCAGCCCGGTATCGATTTGGTCCTGCCCGACTATACGTACGTGCTCGAGAACGAGGACAAGCTTCGCGGTATCATCATCACGCACGGTCACGAGGACCACACCGGTGCGCTTCCGTATTTGCTTCAGGATCTTAACAACAAGGTTCCCATCTTTTCCAGCAAGCTCACCCTTGGCTTCATTGAGGGCAAACTATCCGAGTTCCGCATTCGCGCGCCCAAATTCCGCGAGGTGAAGGGCGGTAGCCACGTTAACCTCGGATGCCTCTCCATAGACTTCTTCTCCATGACGCATTCCATCCCCGGCGCGCTTGGCATCTTTGTCAAGACTCCGCAGGGCACCGTCATGCATACGGGCGACTTCAAGCTCGACCAAACCCCTATCGACGGCGTCACCCCTGACTATGCCGCGATCACTCGTTTTGGCAAATCTGGCGTCGACCTACTTTTGTCCGACTCCACTAATGCGACCGTTCCCGGCTTCACTAAGTCTGAAGCTGAGGTCGGGCACTCTTTGTACGACGCTATTAAGAACGCTGAGGGTCGCGTATTCGTCGCGTCCTTCTCCAGTCACATCCATCGTCTTCAGCAGATCTGCGACGCCGCCAAGGCATGCGGACGCAAGATCGTGGTCACCGGTCGCTCCATGCTCACCAACACGCGTGTCGCCCGCGAGCTGGGCTACCTAAAGATCGATGAGAATGATTTGGTCGATGCCTACGAGCTCAACGGCATTCCTGAAAATAAAGTCGTTGTCATGTGCACGGGTTCTCAGGGAGAGCCCCTCTCCGCGCTTTCCCGCATGGCCAACGGCGAGCACAAGACGCTTTCCATTCACGACGGCGATACCGTGATCATCTCCGCTACCCCTGTTCCCGGCAACGAGAAAGCCGTCCAGCAGGTTGTCAACAGCTTGGCCAAGCTTGGTTGCGATGTATACGATAAGCATCGCTGCTTGGTCCATGTTTCCGGTCACGGAAGCCAGGAGGAGCTTAAGCTCATGCTCGCCATGGCTCGTCCCACGTATTTCATGCCTGTTCACGGCGAGGCCGTCCATCTGCGTGCCCATGCAAAGCTCGGCGAGAAAATGGGTATTCCTCGCGAAAACATCTTCGTTATCGACAACGGTGACTCTCTCGAGATGCGCGCCGGAAAGGTCAAGCGCGGCCGTGCCGTCGAGAGCGGCGTCGTCTATGTCGACGGTCTGCGTATCGGCGATACCGATCCGATCGTTCTCCGCGACCGCCAGAAGCTTGCCAACGACGGTATGGTTACCGTCGTCGCCACCATGTCGACCAAGCGTAAGAAAATCGAGGCAATCGAGGTTTCGGGTCGCGGTGTTTCGTTCACCATCGATGACGAGTTCACGTCGGACGCTTCCGATTCGATCATGAAGATGATCGAGAAGGGCTCCTTTAACTTCACCAGTAGCGGTACCGACGCGCTGCGGAAGGCGGTTCGCGATTCGCTCTCTAATTTCATTTGGAATCGCACCCATACGCGTCCCATGATCATCCCGGTAGTCATGGAGGTCTAGCGTGGCTAGAAACGGGGGACAGGGCAAAAAGGGGACTACTGCGACAAAGTCCGATCAATCGAAAAAGGCGCGGGGCTCTTCGGCGGCTCCGCGCCCCTTGCGCGCTAACGCCAAGCATGAAGAGGAGCTTTATCAGGATCTTCCTCCGTTGATGGGGGAGTCCGTTAATCGCGATATCGCGGGCGTCGTGCTTGCGATCGTTGCCGTCGCTTCCATGATCGCGGTTGTCGCACCCGCTTCCGCGCCCGTCACCCGTGCTGTGTCCTCTTTCTACCATCTAGGGTTCGGCTTGGGCGCCTATGTTCTGCCTATCGCCATGCTCGCCGTTGCGGCGCTGCTGTTTCTACGCGATCGCGCTCCTGTTAACGTGCGCACCACTTTTGGCATAGCCGTTATTTTTGTTGCCGTTTGCAGTGCTTTGTCCCTGATGGTTCCTAATACCGATTTATCCACCGTTGCGATGTTCGAGCCTCATAATCTTGCTTCTAGCGGCGGCTATTTGGGTGCCTTCATCGCTTCCGCGTTGCAGAACGCCCTTGGAAAATCTATCGCTATGGTACTGTGCGTGGGTGGCGTCATCCTTGGTATGGTTATCATCGGCTTTTCCGTTAGCCAATTTGTTCAGGGCGCCGCTGCCCGCGCCGCCCAGATTGCGCAGAAGCGCAAGGTCGACCTAAACGATAATCCTTGGGGAGAGGCCGTTCCCGATGCCGCTCCGCAGCATCGACAGGATGCTCCCGTGGCTAAGGAGGGCAAGCAGCAGTCGATTTTTGATGCCGTTGCTCCAGAGACAACATTTCTTGGTAATCGTGAGACCACCGTTCTTCCTGTGTCGGAAGATGGGGACGATGGTGACGATCCGTTTGTCGATGTGAAGGATGAGTTTAAGGGCGAGAGCGCTAAGACCACGCTTATACCTGTGAAGGAGCGCTTTGCCAAGGCGGCTGCAACCGCTTTGCCTAAGTCCAAGCGCGGTAAAGCTCTTGAAGTTATTGCCGATGCGTCCGATTCGCTTGATGCGACTCCTGCCGCCGAGCCCTCGATGGATACGCCGCCTTGGATTGCCGCCAGCGACAACGCGGGTTCTTCCAGCGATCGCCCCCTTCCGGATTTTCTCAAATCATCTTCTTCCTCCGCTCGTCAGACCGATAGCGAATGCAACGTTGATGCTCGTACGGTCGATGGGCGTGATAAGGGAAGTTCTAAGGCTGGGGCTAAGGCCGATGATATAAATATCAAACCTGCGAGCGGCGTTTCCGTTTCCGACGATGAGCGTCAGCTGCCGCCTCCTTCCATGCTTAAGCACGGTCCCAAGGCTGCTGCTTCCTCGTATTCCGAAAAGGAGCTCGAGCAAACAGCTGCTGCACTGCAGTCCACCTTGCAAGAGTTTGGTCTCCATTCCCGCGTTGTTGGTTGGATTTCCGGTCCCACGGTCACCACCTTCAAGGTGCAGCCCGGCGAGGGCGAGCGAGTGAGCCGTATCTCCAATCTTGAAGACGACATCGCCCTTTCGCTTGCGACCGATTCGGTGCGCATCTTTGCTCCCATTCCGGGAACCTCTTTGGTTGGTATCGAGATCCCTAATAGAAGCAGGCAAAACGTATCTTTTGGCGATATTCTTCCCTACGTCAAGGGTGGTCCTTTGGAGTTCGCCCTCGGTCGCGATGCCGAAGGCACTCCGATGGTCGCTGATTTGGCAAAGATGCCACACCTCCTTATCGCCGGCACTACCGGTTCGGGTAAGTCCGTGGTCATCAGCTCCATCCTGATGTCGTTGCTCATGAGGACGTTTCCAGAGGATGTTCGCCTTATCATGATTGACCCCAAGCGCGTTGAGTTCGCTCCCTATGATGGGCTCCCGCACTTGTATGTCCCCGTGGTCACTGAACCCAAGCAGGCGGCTAGCGCCCTGCAGTGGGCTGTTTCTGAGATGGAGCGTCGTCTTAAGATTTTCGAGCGCATTGGCGTTCGCAAAATCGCAACCTTTAACGAGAAGCAGGCAGCAGGCGAGTTCGATCATTACGATAATCCTCCAAGCAAGATGCCCTATCTTGTTATTGTCATCGACGAGCTTTCCGACCTTATGATGGTTGCCGGTAAGGACGTCGAGGCGTCCATCGTTCGAATTGCTCAGCTTGGTCGAGCTGCTGGCATTCATATGATCGTGGCTACTCAGCGACCGTCTTCTAATGTTGTCACCGGTCTTATCAAGGCGAATATCACCAACCGTATCGGTCTTACCGTCGCAACCGGCATCGATTCCCGCGTCATCCTCGACCAGACGGGTGCCGAGAAGTTGCTGGGCCAAGGAGACATGCTTTTCAGTCGTGTCGACTGGGGTAAGCCCAAGCGTATCCAGGGCTGCTATGTTTCGGACGAGGAAATCGTTGACGTCGTCGGTTTCGTCAAGGAGCAAAGCTCAGCTGATTACCATGAGGAGATTTTGTCTGCCGTAACGCCTGCGATTGTTGGAGGCGGTACCGCGGGTCCGATCGGCATGGGTTCCTCTGAGCCCAGCGAGGAGGATCCTTTGCTTTGGGACGCCGCGCGCATCGTTGTTGATTCCCAGCTGGGATCAACGTCCGGTTTGCAGAGGAGGCTAAAGGTTGGTTATGCTCGTGCTGGCCGTATCATGGACATGCTCGAGGAAAAAGGTGTTGTTGGTCCTCCCGATGGTTCGAAGCCTCGAGAGGTTTTGCTTGATGAAGAAGGTCTTGCCGAGCTCGAAGCCGTTGAGGCCCAGCTTGCCGCCGAAGATGAGTTTGGAGGATTCTGATGTCCGCCCGATTTGGAGAGATGCTGCTTACTCGCCGTCGCGAGCGCGGTATGTCTATCCAGCAGGTATCGAACGCAATTAAAATTCGTCCACAGATTATCGAGTACTTCGAAACG
Source organism: Collinsella sp. (assembly GCA_048207125.1). Classification (GTDB taxonomy): domain Bacteria; phylum Actinomycetota; class Coriobacteriia; order Coriobacteriales; family Coriobacteriaceae; genus Collinsella. The sequence goes on along the minus strand of DBEWRE010000048.1, from coordinate 6,126 downwards.
GGAGATTTTGCCTCGATGCCGCCGCGTGGCTACGCTCAGGGCATGATTTCCAGCTATGCGCGCTATTTGGGTCTAAACCCGCGAACTGTAGTCGACGCGTATTTTGATGAACTCCATACGTATGAGAGGGTGAACAATACCGGAGCGGGCAGGTTCCAAGATTCGGTTGCCGAAGCCAGCCCTCATAGCGTGAATCCTGAGGGTCGTTTTTTGATGGTGAACGGGCCGGTGCCCAATTCTCGCTACGGACAGAGGCCGCCTCAAGCTGGTTATGTTTCCGAGTCGGTTTCTCCTCATGAGCCGGTATCCGCCAGCACGCTTCAGTATGGCCAGTCTGGTAGGAGCCCGCGACAAAGGGCTCTTCCGCAGGGTGGCCGCGATCGTTTTGAGCGGTCTTCTCGTCCGCAGACGGGTCGGCCCTATTATGGTGATCAGCGCCAGCCCTTGAATTCTCGATCGGCATTCTCGGGTGGCGGTGGATTTGCTTCCGGTCCCGAGGGTGGACGACCCCGGTCCTCCTCGCAGGCCCCCTATCGATCCGGTCCGGTGCGCAACGGGCAGCAGGGTCGGGATCGCTATCGACAATCTCGTAGCGGATATTCGCAACCTTCCTCACCGTTTTCCGATAACAGGGTGCTTTTGCTTCTCGGCGCCTCGGTCGTCATCATTATTCTGTTGCTTCTTCTCTTGCTGTTTAAGGGCTGCGCTCCTTCTTCTGACGCTTCGGCTCAAGGGAGCTCTCAGGTCTCGCAGTCTTCGGGGGCCTCTGCAGGCAAAGATGACTCGGACAATGATGACAGCATGGACGATGAGTCCGATGGCGGGTCTACATCCTCCCAAGGGGGTAATGCAGGTTCTGCGGCAGGCGTGACCGTTCAGCATAACGAGCCCACTGAAACTAAAGTTAAGATCAGCATCGCGAAGGGCAAGACCTCATGGCTTGAGATCAAGCTCGATGGAAAGTCTGTATACGGCGATACCGTTGTCGGCCCGTTCGAGCAGGAGTACACGGTTACGCAGTCTATGGAAATAACCGTGGACAAGCCAGCCGACGTCACCATCACCAAAAACGGCGAGAAGGTGCGCTATGACAGTAAAAGCGCTGGTGTAGCGCGCGTTACCATCACGGCCCCACAAACCGATGACTCTCAAGATGCTTTCGGTGCGGACGATGCGGCTCAGACTGCTAATGGTACCGAAGACCCAACCCAGGCATCAGCGGGTCAGTCTTCCCAGGTTGATAATCAAACTCTTCAGTCTAATGGCGATTGATTCTTCATATTGTTTTGCTAGCGAAAGGAGCCGGACATGGCTAAAGATTCCAGTTTCGACGTAGTGTCTCAAGTCGATATGCAGGAGGTCGATAATGCTTACCAGCAAACTGCTCGTGAGCTCACTCAGCGTTACGATCTAAAGGATTCCGGTGCAACCATCGATCTGTCCAAGGCTGACAAGGTCTTCACGATCAACGCTCCCGCCGACTTTGTATCCAGGCAGATTATCGATGTTCTAAACAGTAAGCTAATCAAGCGCGGCGTAGACATCAAATCCGTTACATGGGATTCTCCTCAGGCTGCTTCAGGTGGAACCGTACGCGTCATCGGTCGGATCATAGAGGGCATCGACCAGGCGACTGCAAAGAAGATTAACAAAGACGTCAAAGATGCAAAGTTTAAGGTGAAGGTCACCATCGAAGCGGATAAGCTTCGCGTTAGCTCTGCATCCAAAGATGCCTTGCAGCAGGTCATTGGCTTTTTGCGCGAACAGGATTACGGTCAGCCGCTTCAATTCACTAACTATCGATAAGGTACTAGAATGGCAAAAGGTTCTCTTCTTTACATCACGCTTGGATGCGCTAAGAACGAGGTCGACACTGATCGCATGAGGGCGCTTCTTGATGCCGCGGATTATCAAGAGGTAGATGCTTCCGATGAGGCCGACGCAGTAATTATTAACACCTGTTCCTTTTTGGCATCTGCCACGTCTGAGAGCATCGAGACGACGCTTGCGCTTGCTGAAGAGGTGAAGGAGGGCGTTCGCGGTGCCCGTATCATCATGTGCGGATGCGTGCCGTCCCGGTATGGCGACCAGCTGCCCCAGGAGCTTCCCGAGGTTTCCGCTTTTGTGCGCGCGGATGAGGAGGATGGTATTGTCGCTGTTGTCGATGAGGTCTTGGGCATCGAGCGGGACCTCCCGTCCTTTATCCCCGATATCAAACGAACTATCGAAGGGTCCGTTGCTTATATCAAGATCTCAGATGGTTGCGACCGCTTCTGCAGTTTCTGCGCCATTCCGTATATTCGTGGTCGCTATCATTCTCGACCTGCAGATCGCATAATCGCTGAAGCTTGTGAGCTTGTCGCCGGCGGTGTAAAGGAGATCGTCCTGATTGGTCAGGACACTGGAATCTGGGGCTGTGATTTTAAGGATAGTCAATACGGCCCTTCGAATCTTGCCCAGCTTCTTGTTGCGCTGGGGGATGCCCTTCGTCCCAATCATGTTTGGATTCGAGTTCTTTACCTGCAGCCTGAAGGCATGACGGACGAGCTGATCTCTGTGATTCGCGACACTCCCGAAGTTCTTCCCTATATCGACATTCCGGTGCAACACTGCAATGAGCGTGTCCTTAAGGCGATGCATCGAAGCGGGTCTGAAAAGCAGCTCGATGAGCTTTTCGCACGTCTTCGAACCGAGATTCCCGGTATGGTTATTCGAACGACGAGTCTTGTGGGCTTTCCGGGAGAAACCGATGAAGAGGCCGAGCAGATGCTTTCGTTTATGGATCGCAACGCTTTTGATTACACCAGCGTCTTTCCGTATTCTCGTGAAGACGGCACCCGCGCTGCTGAGATGGAAAATCAAGTGGACGAGGACGTCAAGCTTGAGAGAACCCAGAAGGCGCTCGATCTCGCCGAGGCTCTTGGCTTTGCCGCGACCGCTTCGCACGTAGGGGAGACCACCGAGGTCATCATCGACGGAATCGAGGAGAACGATGGATATTCCGAGTTCATCGGTCATGCTTGGTTCCAGGCTCCTGATAGCGACGGCGCCGTTCATCTTGATATCGAAGAGGCGTGCATCGGCGATATCGTAATGGTCGAATTTACCGACAGCTTCTGCTACGAGCTGATCGGTCATGTGGTTGAAAGCGAATAACAATGGCATCACAGCATAAAGAACTTGATAGCATATGGACCCCTGCGAACATTGTCACCTGCGTTCGCATCCTGTTCATCCCCGTTTATATGGCCTTCGCACTGGGGGCGTTCTCGTTCATCGGCGTCTCTTACGAATTCCAGGTCATTGCTGCGTTTATTATCTATATGGTTTTAAGTCTCACTGACAAGGTTGATGGACATCTCGCCCGTTCCCGTGGGGAGATTACCGATTTCGGCAAGTTCCTTGATCCCATTGCCGATAAGCTCCTTGTCTTTTCTGCGCTTCTCATCTTTATTGAGCAGGGTGTCCTTGCTTCCTGGATCGTGTTTATCATCCTTTTTCGCGAACTCCTTGTAAGCGCTCTTCGTATGGTTGCGAGTGCAAGCGGAGAAGTCATTGCAGCAGATAAACTCGGAAAGTGGAAGACCGCTGTAACCATGGTTGCCATCTGTGGATATCTGTTTGTTGATGTCCTTTCGCTGTACTCCATCGAGGCTGCATCGATTCTTTTGGGTGTCTGTCATGTATTTATGGCCGCTGCCGTTGTGCTTACGGTCGTTTCGGGTGCTCAGTACTTCTGGAATTGTCGCAATATTGTGTTTCGGGTGTAGCTATGGAACTGAATCGAGAGATTTTTGAACTCAGCCAAAACCTTGTGCGGACGTGCAGCGATAAGGGGCTGACGATTTCTACGGCGGAATCTTGCACCGCTGGCTTAGTTGCCGCGCATATAGCTGATGTTTCGGGCGCGTCTGCTTGTCTTAAAGGCGGTGCAGTTACCTATTGTGACGAGGCAAAGCATGCAATTCTAGGTGTCGCCCCATCAACGTTGAAGTCATTCACGGCCGTTTCTCGTCAAACTGCTTTAGAGATGGCTACCGGATCCCGCCAAATCTATGGTGCCGACGTAGCCGTCAGCACCACCGGGTATGCCGGTCCCGGCGGTGGTAGTGACATTGACCCCGCTGGTACCGTCTACATCGGCATTTCGTCCAAGCGGGGCCATAATGCATGGCGCTGCTCGTTCGCCGGCGATAGGCAGATGGTTCGTCTTGAGGCCGTAAAATTTGCTCTTGAGCGGCTTCTCGATGAGACTATGGAGCTTTCGTAAATAGGTTGTTCTTGGGCGCCGTTCGATTGGGTCTCTTCAGGAGGTTTACGAGCGGCGCTTCGATTAATGCTTTTTTCGACCCGCTTCGATGAAATATTCGATAACTATTTTATATAGATGCTCCTGCGTAGCATGTAGATATTCCCTTGCAACGAACAGCTGTTCGTTGTAGGATAGCTAGGAAATCATTCGTTAGGAGTCAAGATGGCTAAAAGCACAGGTCCCGCCCGCCAAATTCATGAGCGCACCACCGGCGCTGAGCGCGACAAGATGATAGAGGCGACAACCAAGGAGATCGAAAAGAAGTTCGGCACGGGCTCGATTATGAGGTTTGGTGACGGCGGTCCGGAGCTTGAGGTGGAAGCTATCCCTACAGGAGCCCTTGCTCTTGATGCGGCTCTTGGAATCGGTGGAGTTCCGCGTGGGCGTATCATAGAGATCTACGGTCCTGAATCTTCGGGTAAAACCACCCTTTCACTTGAGATTCTCGCCGAAGCCCAGGGGATGGGCGGCGTCGTTGCCTTTATCGATGCAGAGCATGCGCTTGACCCTACGTATGCGGCGCGTATCGGGGTCGACATCGATGAGGTCCTCATCTCGCAACCCGATACCGGCGAGCAGGCCCTGGAGATCTGCGATATGCTTGTTCGTTCTGGAGCCATCGATGTAATCGTTATCGACTCCGTTGCTGCGCTCGTTCCACGCGCTGAAATCGAGGGTGAAATTGGAGATAGCTCCGTTGGCCTTCAGGCCCGCCTCATGAGCCAGGCGCTTCGTAAGCTTGCTGGCTCTCTTGCGAAGTCTAAGACTACTTGTATATTCATCAATCAGCTTCGTGAGAAAATTGGCGTTATGTTCGGTAACCCTGAGACCACAACTGGCGGACGAGCGCTCAAGTTTTTCTCTTCCGTCCGAATCGATATCAGGCGCATTGACAGCATTAAAAATGGCTCTGATATTATCGGCAACAGGGTGCGCTGCAAGGTTGTCAAGAACAAGGTCGCCGCTCCGTTTAAGACCGCTGAATTCGATATTATGTATGGAACCGGCATCTCTAAAGAAGGTTCGATTCTAGACATGGGTGTCGAGTACGACATCGTTACTAAATCTGGATCATGGTACACCTACGAGCAGGAGCGTCTGGGCCAGGGTAGGGAAGCCGCTAAGGAATGCCTCCGTACCAACCCGGATCTTCGAGATGAGATCGAACATCGCGTTCGCGTGGCATGCGGGCTTGATTTCGAAGACGATCCGGTTGGTGAGGTACTGGACCAGGCTTCGCTTCAATAGCGTGTATATCAAATTCTCCACGTGGGTGATTGAGGGTTCTCTTGGATGATATCGTTTCGGCTGCCGTTTTCTTTCCAGAGAAGACGGCGGTTTGTCAATCTTCATTCCGAATCACTAAACCTTCTTCCTTGGTAGTTCTTGGTCTTGCGGACGGTTCCGAGAAATCCATTAACGTCCCGATTCGAGTGGGACGTGCGCTTCAAGCTGATATGGATGCGCTTCCGTCGACTGTGGCCGATGCGCTTGATTATGTCGAGTCCCTGCAACGAAGGATCGCATTTGCATATCTGGTGGAGATGCTCTCAAGAAGGGACCACTCAGCAAGAGAGGTTGAAGAAAAGCTTTTGGGGCAAGGTTTTTCAAATTCTTCTATCGCTGCTGCCATCGATAGGGCTATACAGTCTCGATATCTCGACGACTTGAGATTCGCTTCTTACTTTGTAGATGAAAGGATCAGGCGCGGGTGGGGCCGCATTAAAATCGAACAGGAGCTGCGTCGCAGGGGTGTCGATCCCAACGCGATCCCTGGTTATCCAGAAGAATATTTTGATGACCAAGTCGATACA
>DBEWRE010000047.1:0-42604 GCA_048207125.1 Collinsella sp. | reverse complement strand
ACTCTAAAATCAGCGTTATTGTCGTGGTGACCTTACGGGGTCCGCGTCCACAGGGGGCGGCTGTCCTTACGGGGAGGTCGCCCCTCATTTCTAAAGGGGCCATACGGGCAAGCCATTTTTAGCCATCGAAAAACAAGTAGTGTTTCTGAGGCCCTCGTGTCCGTCGACCAGATTCCTGGCGTCTCACCCCAGCCTGCGAAGGACGATATTCGATTGGGAACCGATACAAACAATCGGCCCCGTCCGCCATTGAATGGAGGCCGGGGCCGTTATCTCTACAATTGCACCGCTGTCGAACGGAGCGTTTTATTCCATTCCCAGCTCAGGCACCTATCCACAGATGCGCCTTCGCGCTAAATCCCCAGGTAGGACATGATGCCAGCGACGGCGCGGTTGGCGCCAGCCACAGCGTGAACCACCGTCGAGGGGCCGCTCACCACGTCGCCCGCCGCAAAGACGCCGGACATCATAGTCATGCCGTTCTCGTCCACCTCAAGCAGGCCGCGATCGTTGGCAACCAGGGCGTCGGTGGTAAGAACCAGCTTGTCCTTTGCCCGCTGGGATGCAGCGATCACCACGGTGTCGCAGCTTACGTGGTCAAGCTCGTCCTCATAACCAACAACGGCGCCTTCCTCATCAAAGATGGCGGTGCGGAACACCGGTCCGTTGTTGTCGATCTCCTGGATAGCCTTGCCATACACCAGCTCCGCGCCATCCAGCTGGGCGAACTCCACCTCGTCCGAGCTGGCGGAGACATGCTTGGAACGCGCGTAGATGGTGACGCTGCGAGCGCCCTGGCGGAGCGCGGTGCGCGCCACGTCCATGGCCACGTTGCCGGCGCCAATGACCGCGACGCTCTGGCCAATCGCCACACTGGCGGGATCGACCAGGTAATCGATGCCAAAGAACACGTTGCCGCGGGTCTCGCCCGGAATGCCCAGCTTGCGGGCGCGCCAGGCGGAAGTCCGGAATGCCGTACTCCAGCACGCCGCCGATCTCTGCGCGCTGCTCAAACACGGTGACGGCGCAGCCCGCTTGTGCAAGCTACCAATTCGCTCCTTTCAACTATGCCCGCGACATCAGGCGATTCGACGCCGCGGGCATAAGCAAGTCATATATCGAGACGAACTACAGCGTCACGCCATCTTTCCAGATCGAAATCTCATGGCAGCCGCGGCGCTCGGCGCTGGTCTGCTTGCCGCTCGCCGTCTCAAGAACCAGATCCCACAGGTCGCTAGCGGCCTCATCGATGGTGCGCTCGCCCGTAGCGACCACGCCGGCGTTGAAGTCCATCCAGTTGGCCTTGTGCTGGCACAGGCGCTCGTTGGTGAAAACCTTGAGTGTGGGCGCCGGGGCGCCAAACGGCGTGCCTCGACCGGTGGAGAACAGGATCACATGGCAGCCTGCCGCAGTGAGCGCGGTGGTGGAGACCATGTCGTTGCCGGGGCCGCAGAGCATCTGCAGACCGGGCTTGCGCACCGTGTCGCCGTAGCCCAGCACGTCGACGATGGGCGCGCTGCCGCCCTTCTGGACGCAGCCGCAGCTCTTGTCCTCAAGCGTGGTGATGCCGCCGTCCTTGTTGCCGGGGCTGGGGTTCTCGTACACCACCTCGCCGTGGCTAATGAAGTAATCCTTGAAGCCGTTGAGCATACCGGCAGCCGCATCGAACACGCTTTGGTCCTCGCAACGGTCCAGCAGAATCGACTCGGCACCAAACATCTCGGGTACCTCGGTAAGCACGGAGGTACCGCCGCCGGCGACCGCTATGTCGGACACGCGCCCGATCACGGGGTTGGCGGTGATGCCGGATAGGCCGTCCGATCCGCCGCACTTGAGGCCGATGACCAGCTCGGAGGCAGAGATGGTCTCGCGTTTGAACGTCTTGGCGTAGTCGGCCAGCTCGGAGAGGATCTTATGGCCCTCCACCAACTCGTCCTCAACGTCCTGGCAGGTAAGGAAGCGCACGCGCTGCGCATCGTAGTCGCCCAGTTCCTCGAGCACCTGGGCGTGCGTGCAGTTCTCGCACCCCAGCGAAAGGAAGAGCACGCCCGCGGCGTTTGCATGGCGCGAGAGCGCTACCAGCAGCTTGCGGGTCTGCGCATGGTCGGCGCCCGTCTGCGAGCAGCCAAAGGGATGCGGGAAGTAGTACACGCCCTCAAGGCTGTCCCCCACCAGGTCCTGCGCCTGCTCGCACATGGCGCGGGCAACCTCGTTGACGCAGCCAACCGTGGGGATGATCCACAGCTCGTTGCGCGTGGCGGCGCGACCGTCGGCACGGCGGAAGCCCTGGAAGGTCTTGGGCTCGATAGCCTGGACCTCCGGGTGCGCCGGATGGTACTCATAGTCAACCTCGCCGGACAGGCTGGTCTTGACGTTGTGCGTGTGCAACCAGCCGCCCGCCTTGACATCGCAGGTCACATGGCCAATGGGCAAACCGTACTTGATAACGTTGTCGCCAGCGGCGATTGCGCGGACAGCCATCTTGTGACCCTGGGGAATATCCTGGGTCGCCGTGACATCGCCCACACCCGGAACCGCGACCACAGTGCCGGTGGCAAGGGACTCAAGCGCCACGATCACGTTATCAGTCGGGTTGATCTGGATGGTCTTCACGCGTGGCTCCTCCAATCGTGAGAAAAAGCCGCGGACGATCATTGCCCCGCCCGCGGCATGCAAGGTTTACAGAGCTGCAGCGTACGCGGCGGCGGCACCCTGGGTGCGAACGGTCGCCAGCGCGCTGGTCACAAAGTCGAGAAGACCGGGGACCCGCGTGAGGTCCTGACCCCACATCTGCTTGTTGGAGAGCACGGCGGCAACCAGGTCGACGTCGGCGTCGCCCGCATGGGCGGCGTAGAAATCGAGGACAAAGGCATCGTCCTGCGCAACGTAAGGCGTGCCATCGGCGCGACGCAGGTGCAGGCCGTCGTCCTCGCGACCCTCCAGGCCGGTGGAGTAGAACGCGATCAGGGTCGCCAGGCTGGTAGCCAGGCACGCGGGCAGCTCGCCCATCTGCTCAACGTAGTCCAACAGCGTGGGCAGGTCGCGGGCGCGCCACTTGGCGGTCGAGTTAAGGCAGATGGAGAGCAGCTGGTGATCGATAAACGGGTTATCGAAGCGGTTCTCGACCGCCGCGGCGAACGCGCGCAGGTCTTCCTCGTCCAACTCATCGGACAAAGTGGGGATAACCTCATGGTCAAGCATCTTGTTCATGAAACCGCGCACAACCTCGTCATGCATGCAGTCGCGAACGATGTCGAAGCCGGCAAGCCAAGCACCCGGAACAAAGCAGGTGTGGGCGCCGTTCAAGATGCGGACCTTGCGCTTCTTGTAGGGGGTCACATCCGGGGTGACAAAGACGCCCGGAAGCTCCGCCTGAATGAACGGCAGCTTGGCGGCCAGCGCCTCGTCGCCCTGGATGCCCCACATCTGGAAGGGCTCGCGAACCGTGAGGAAGAGATCCTCGTAACCCAGGCGCTCTGCAACGGCAGCCGCCTCGGAGGCCTCACGGATACGGCCGGGGACGATGGTGTCAACAAGGGTGGTGCAGAAGGTGCACTCGGTATCGAGCCAGGCGTTGAACGCGTCCTCCAGGCCCCAGTCGGAGACATGCTGGTGGACAATACGCAGCAGCTCGTCACCGTTGTGGTCGATGAGCTCGCAGGAAAGGACAATCACGCCGGGCTTGTTCGCCTTCCAGCGCGCATAGAGCACCTGCGTCAGCTTGGCCGGGAAGCTCGCCGGGGGCTCATCGTCCAGTTTGCAAGAAGCGTCGTAGGCGATGCCGGCCTCGGTGGTGTTGGAGACGACAATCTCCAGGTCGTCGGAGACGGCGACATCCATGATCGCCTGGTAGTCCTTCGCACGGTACGGGTTGAGGCAGCGGCTGCAGCTCGAGATCAGGCGAGCCTCGTCCACCTGCTGACCGTTCTCACGGCCGCGCATGAGCACGGTGTACAGCCCATCTTGGGCGTTGATGCCATCTGCGAAGCCGAACGCTCCATTGATGGGCTGCACCATGCAGATGCGGCCGTTCCATCCGGTCGCCTCATTTGCCAAGTCGAAGAAGCGGTCGACGAAGGCGCGGAGGAAGTTGCCCTCGCCAAATTGGAGAACCTTCTCGGGCGCGTCGGCGGGCACCACGTAGCTGGTATTACCGGTCTCCGCCAGCGTCGTACGATTCAAGGTCTTCATTTACTTCTCCTCTGCAAGATCAAAGCCAAAATAACGAACAGCGTTGTTGTAGGAAATATCGCGAACCAGGTTGCCCAGCAGCGCCATATCGCGCGGGAACTTGCCGGCCTCGACCCACTCGCCCAGCAGGCCGCACATCACGCGACGGAAGTACTCGTGACGCGGATAGGACAGGAAGCTGCGGGAGTCGGTAAGCATGCCGACGAAGTTGCCAAAGACGCCCTCGTTGGCAAGCGCGGTCATCTGCTCGCGCATGCCCACCTCGTTGTCGTTGAACCACCAGGCGGAGCCGTTCTGCAGCTTGCCGGCGACGGGGGCCTCCTGGAAGCACGCCATAACGGTGTCGATCATGGTGTTGTCGACCGGGTTCAGGCTGTACAGGATGGTCTTGGGCAGGCCGCTCTTCTCCTGGATGGAGTTGAGGAAATCGGCCAGCTGGTCAGCGGGGGTGTAGTTGGAGATGCAGTCATAGCCGGTATCGGGGCCAAGCTTGGCGAACATGGCGCGGTTGTTGTCGCGCTTGCAGCCAAAGTGCAGCTGCATGGCCCAGCCCAGGCGCACGTACTCGCTGGCGACAAACTGCATAAAGGCGGTCTTGTATGCCAGGACCTCGCGCTCATCAAGAGCGTCGCCGGAAAGCGCCTTGGCAAAGATGCGCTCGACCTCGTCTTCAGTCGCGGGAACGTACATCACGTAGTCCAGCGCGTGGTCAGAGGCGCGGCAGCCCAGCTCATGGGCAACGTCGTAGCGCAGGGAGATGGCGCGCTTAAGGTCTGCGAACGAGGAGATGGAGACGTGGGCAACGTCTGCCAGACGGCCCAGGTAGCTCACGAACTCGCGGCCGCGCTCGATGCGAAGCGCCGCATCCGGGCGCATAGCGGGAACAACCCGCACATCAAAGGTGGGGTCGGCGGCGATCTTCTTGTGCCACTCAAAGCTATCCGCCGGGTCATCGGTGGTGCAGATCATGCGAACGTTGGAGCGGCGAACCAGCTCACGGCAAGAGAAATCGTCCTGGGCAAGCTTGGCGTTGGCCAAGTCCCAAACCTCCTGGGCGGTCTGGGAGTTAAGCACGCCCTCGTAGCCAAAGAAGCGCTTGAGCTCCAGATGGCTCCACTCAAAGACGGGGTTGCCAACGCAACGCTCCAGGGTCTCCGCCCACTTCTGGAACTTCTCGCGAGCCGGGGCGTCGCCGGTGATGAAGCGCTCGTCCACGCCGTTGGCGCGCATGAGACGCCACTTGTAGTGGTCGCCGCCCAGCCAAACCTCGGTTATGGTCTCGAAGCGCTTATCCTCGAAGATCTCCTTGGGAGAAATATGGCAGTGGTAGTCAACGATGGGCATGTGCTCCGCATAGGTGTGGAACAAATCCTCGCCCGTCTGAGTGCTCAGAAGAAAATCCTGATCGTCCATAAAAGCCTTCATATGCATCCTCTCGACTTCGCAAACCCTCAAAGCGTCTGCGACCGCGAGCGCGACTGCTCAGCGCCCGCCTCAGTACAAAGTGAACGTTACCCCACAGAAAGGCAAATGAGCTTGAGAAGGTGAACGTTCACTTTACCTATACAGACGAACGCTGACTTTCCAACGGTGAACGGTTCATCCAGGAAATAGGTTTCAAAGAGGACAGCTGGCCATAAAAAATAAACACCATTGGCATGCGGCCGCCGCGGTCTCTCGAAAGCCATGCCCGTCGACATCGCGATGAACCCTCGACTGATCGCTGTGCTATTTTTCGCTTTCAGTTGGACTTGTCTGCTATTTTTCGCTTTCAGTTGGACTTGGCATCTGCTGAAATCGACCTTCATATACGCCCATTTGCTATTTTTTGCCTTCAGTTGGAGCACATGCTACTGAAATCGACCTTCAGTTGGACTTGGCAGAAAGCCCTGCAGGAGCACTTTTGAAGAAACACCAGGTAGATAGGCTGATGAAAATGATGGTCCGATACCGCTGGTCCAAATGAACCGCGAATTTAGCATCAAGGCCAACATGAAGACCGATTTCAGCAGAATCCAAGTCCAACTGAAGGCCGATTTCAGCAGAGCGCTTATAATTTGCCCGGAGCAGCCAGGCGACCATTAGATGCGGCGGTAATGATAGAGAGGACGCCGCTAGATTGCGACGCCCTCGGCATCGAAAGGCTATGCGCCCGCAAAGCGATTCTTCGATGCTTCCCTATCCCGCGATCTGAACGTGCGCCGCGCTCGCATAGCGGTCGAGATTGCTTCTGAACACCAGCTCCACCATGCCGCGCTCCACATCGCTTTGCGGACGCTCACCCAGCAACACGTAATCGAGCAGCCTCTTAAGGGCGGCTTGCGCCATGCCGAAGGGATCCTTGTAGACCAGGTTATTCACGATGCCGCGTCGCAGCGCCAAAACGCTCTCGGGGAACAGGTCGTTTCCAATCGCCAGCACCTGGCCCGCCATGCCAAGCTCAACCAGCGTATCCGCAAGCACTTCCGATCCCACGGCGAACACGCTGCAGACCATATCAGGTCTCGCGGTGCACAGCACGTGAGAGAGCTCTTCATGCAGACGATCCTCCTGCTGGTGCGCGCCGCACAGATCGTCCACCCTCACCAGGGCGCGTTGGGTACGCAGATACTCATGGAACGCACGGGCGACCACCGCGTGCGATTCGGACTGTGGATCTCCCGCAAGCAGCAAGATGCGGGCGTCCTGCTTGCCACGCAGCAGGTTGATCGCCTGCTCCGCCATGAGGCTGCCGGCCATGGCGTAGTCGGACACCACGGCGGCGATGCGCTTGGTCTGTGGCTTATCACCATCAAGCAGCACCACCGCGGTGCCCGTCTCCGCAATCTTCTTCAAAAGCGCCGTTCCCTCAGGACGAATAGGGGCGAGCGTCAGCAGGCCGTCGATCTGCTCCCCTGCGCTTATGCGGTCGAGAATGTCCGCGAGAGCGGTGGCGTACTGCCCAAACGCATACTCGATATTCTCGAACACGGCCCCAACGTCCGGCGCGCCGTCGATATAGGAACGGCAACCCTCCCAAAGGTAGGCATAGTAATAGCGTCCGCTTTTTGCCGGGCTGGGTAGGCAGATCACAATCTTGGCATCCTTGCGGCGCAAACTGGATGCGTTGGCGTTGCGACGGTACCCCATCTCGTCCGCCAAGCTCGTAATGCGTGCACGGACCTCCTCCGAAACGCCGGGCTTACCGGTCAGCGCCTTATGCACCGTGTTAACCGACACGTCCATGCGCGCCGCAATATCCTTCATGGTCGCTCGCGCCATGATCCACCAGCCTTATGCCTCGTCGCCCTACAGGGAACGTTCACTTTAACAGCCTACCTTACCACGGACGAGGCGCCGATGCCGACCAGTAACCACGCCCAATCTTTATCATCAAAACGATATGCCTATCGATTGATTCAACGATACAGGTACGGGCGGACAGCAAGTCAACCGCACTTATATCGGTTGCCCCGCAGACCGCCCACCCTTGGCCACATTTCAGCTACACACCGCATGCTCGAAACTATTTCACGCCGCGCGAGAGCTCCTTCTCCACGGCGTCCACGCCCTTTACGGCGGGACAACAGCTTTTCTGCTTAGAGCCGCAATGGCCCGAGCACGAGCCGGAGGACGAGCAGTCTCCGCACGTGCCCTTGCGCTTGAGGCGCATCAGGACGGCGACAAATGCAGCGCCGATCGCAACCAGCAAAAGAATATCGATGGGACTCATGGCTCCTCCTTTGTTTACTATGACTAACTTTAACGCAGGCGAAAGGCACCACGTCCTTTCATCGTCCGCGCAACACAAAAACGCCGCGCCCCCGCATTGCGTATGGGACACGGCGTTTTGGAGAAACGGCAACGGGCGCGCTGAAGCAGCCCCTCGATAGCTGGCGCTACGCAGAGGCGCCCGCCGGAGCGAGATGCTCCGCCGTGTCATCGTCCCACGCGCCACGGGGCATGGGACGGAACAGCTGGAACAGGATGGCCAGCGCGAAGAGCACGGCGACCACGGTCCAGATGCTGAAGACGCCCTGGGCGGCCAGGTAGAACTGGTTGATCATAAGGCCCACGACCCAGGCGAAACCGCACTCGTAGCCCAGCGCGACGGCGGTCCACTTGGCAGAGTTCATCTGGGCGCGGATGGTGCCCATGGCAGCGAAACACGGGGCGCACAGCAGGTTGAAGGCGCCAAAGGCGGCGATGGCCCCGGCGCTGGGGAAGAGCGCGGCGAACGCGGCCCACAAGCTGGGGTCGGTCTCGGTGGCGTCCGCCAGGTGCAGCAGGGACGCCGCGGTGGCCATGACGTTCTCCTTGGCGACCAGGCCCGTGATGGACATTGCCGTCGCCTGCCAGGAATCGAAGCCAAGCGGCGCGAAGATCCACGCGAGCAGGCCGGCGAGCGACGCCAGCAGCGAGTAGTCGGTGAACTCCTCCGGGATGCCCTCCATAGCGGGCAGGTAACCAAAGGCACCGTTGAACAGGCCAAAGTTAGACAGGAACCACACCACGATGGTGGAGGCGAAGATGATGGTGAAGGCCTTCTTGACGTAGGCGCTCACGCGCTCCCACACATGCAGCGCCCAACTGCGCGCACTGGGCATGTGGTAGCTGGGCAGCTCCATAACAAAGGGCGTGGGGCGACCCGCGAAAAGCTTGGTCTTCTTGAGCATGATGCCACTGACGATGACGGCGACCACGCCCAGGAAGTAGAAGAGCGGTGCAATCCACGTGGACTCGGCGTCGCCGATGAGCGCGCCCATGACAAGCGCGATCACGGGCAGCTTGGCGCCGCAGGGAATGAACGTGGTGGTCATGACCGTCATGCGGCGGTCTTTCTCGTTCTCGATGGTCTTGGTGGCTAGCACGCCCGGCACGCCGCAGCCGGTGGACACCAGCATGGGGATGAAGGATTTGCCCGACAGGCCAAAGCGACGGAAGATGCGGTCCATAACGAACGCGACGCGCGCCATGTAGCCGCAATCCTCAAGGAAGGAGAGCAGGACAAAGAGGACGAACATCTGTGGGATGAAGCCCAGAACGGCGCCCACGCCGGCAACGATGCCGTCGCAGACCAGGGAGATCACCATATCGCTAGCGCCGGCGGCCGTGAGCCAGCCCTCGAACATCGCCGGGATGCTGGGCATGGCGGCGCCGAAGAAGTCCCAGCCGTCGCCAAAGAGGTTGTCATTCACCCAGTCGGTCATGGAGGTGCCGAACGTGGAGATGGCCAGGTAGTACACGCCGAACATGATGGCGGCAAAGATAGGCAGGCCCAACCAGCGGTTGGTAACGATGCGGTCAATCTTCTCGGACGTGCTCATCTTGGCGGGCGCGCGATGCAGACACTCGTCGATGATGTGGGCGATTACGGCGTAGCGCTCGCCGGTGATGATGGACTCCGCGTCATCTTCGCAGTCGGCTTCGCACTGGGCGATAAGGGCCTCGATCTTCTGCGCGGCGGCATCGCTCAGCTTGATAGCGGATGCGGCGTCCGAATCGCGCTCGAACATCTTGACGGCATAGTAGCGACGGCGATTTGCGGCGACGGACGAGGGCAGCTGCGATTCGATATGCTGCAGCACGTCCTCAATAGCAGAGTCGAACGCGTGGCGCTGACCCGAACGCTTGGTAGCGGCAGCGGTTTTAGCCTTGTTGATAAGGGTGTCGATGCCGCTGTTCTTCAGCGCGGAGATCATGACTACGGGGCAGCCCAACGCCTTCTCCAAGCGGGCGACGTCAATGGTGTCGCCGTTCTTTTTGACCAGGTCAGCCATGTTGAGAGCGACCACCACGGGCAGGCCCGTCTCGATGACCTGAAGCGCCAGGTACAGGTTGCGCTCCAGGTTGGTGGCGTCGACCACCTGCACCACAACATCCGGCTCGCCGCCCATGAGGTAGTCGCGCGATACCTGCTCCTCCGGGCTGTACGGAGACAGCGAATAGATTCCAGGGAGGTCCGTGATGACAACGCCCTTGTCAGCCGACAGGCGCGCCTGCTTTTTCTCGACCGTAACACCCGGCCAGTTACCCACGTAGCCGTTTTGGCCCGTAATCAAATTGAACAGCGTGGTTTTACCGCAGTTGGGGTTGCCCGCCAACGCGATATGAATCTGGGGTTCAGCCATTATTCCTTCTTTCACATAAGGCTTTGAGATTCAAGCAATTCCTGAGTTAGCCATTAATGTTAGAAGTAGCTAACTCTACCTGCAAATAGAAGCGCTTACGGCTTACTCGACCTCTACGATCGCCGCTTCCTCCTTGCGGATAGACAGCTCGTAGCCGCGCACGGTAATCTGCACGGGATCGCCCAGCGGAGCGACCTTCACCACCTTAAACGCGGTGCCCTTGATAAGCCCCATGTCCATAAGGTGACGGCGCAGCGCGCCCGTTCCGTGCAGCTTGACGATAACGGAGCTATCCCCCACCGCCACATCTCCCAATGTCTTCATACTTCCCCCTCTCGGTTTGGCCTGCATCGCCCAGCGCGGTCAGCAACCGTCCCTAAGCGACCATTACGTTCTTGGCTACTTTGGCATCAAGGCCAAAGCGAGCACCCTTGACGAGGACGATGATGTTGCCGCCACCCGATGTGACCACATGCACCTGCGAGCCCTCGACAAACCCGAGCGTCTCCAGGTGTCGCTTGACGTCCGCGGCGCCCTTCACGCGCGAAACCGTCACCGTGTCACCGGCATGCGCCATCGAAAGCGGCATCGCCGGCATCTGCGGACCCTGAGGCATCCTCAACCACCGTCTCTCCTCGTCCCAATACATCGCATAGCCGCTTTACCGCGCTCGCCCTCTCGACCGTAGCGCCTTCACGCCGCTGCGAGTTTTTTGATACCGCAACGGAGAATGCGCCGCAAATACGGTGCAAACGCAGGAAAACCTCCCTTTTGCTACAGCGACGATATCGCCATGCTCAAGGGAAGTTAGCCTTGGCTATGTTCACCTAGGTAAACTACCATTACCGCATGGAATTGGAAACCCAAAACGACGATTTACCTGAAAAATAAATTTGTCCGTTCATAATCATATTGATTCGTCGAACGGAAACATGGACGATGCCACCTGAAAAACAAGGACGGACACGATTCCCAATCGCATCCGCCCTTTCCGAGCAAGCTGTCTCAAGCCATACGGCACCTAGATAAGGCTCCGGTAGATTGTGCGCATATCCTCCTGGGATACCGGCTTGAGGGTATTTGCCGGGCTTCCGCTGGCCTCCGCATCCGCTGCCATCTTATCGATAGCCGCGGCAAAAGCATCGGCATCAACGCCAAATTCGGCAAGCGTTGGAATCTTGATCTTGGTCAGCAGATAATCAATCCCCTCCATAAGGCCACGCGCAGCAGCGGCGTCGTCCTCCGAATCGGACAGTCCGCATGAGCGCGCCACCTCGGCAAAGCGGTCATAAGCGCCGTCCAGGGCGAAATCAAAGCAGGCCTTCATCAACATCGCGTTCGAAAGCCCGTGCGGCACGTGGAACAAAGCGCCGATAGGACGGCTCATGCCATGGATGAGGGTCACGCTAGCGTTGTTAAACGCGATGCCGGCCTCTGTTGCCGCAAGGGACATCTGGGTGCGGGCCTCGACGTTATGGGGCTCTTCAACGCACGTCGCCAGGTTGGCAAAAATCCTTTTCGCAGCAGACAAGGCGAACACCTGTGACAGAGGTTGCGCCTTGCGGGACGTATACGCCTCGATCGCATGGCAAAGGGCGTCAACGCCCGTCGCGGCAGTTACGCCAGCAGGAGCGGTCAGGGTAAAGACCGGGTCCACGATAGCCAGAGCCGGAATCAAGGGGGCTCCCGCGATCAGCATCTTAACGTCGTTTTCGGTGTCGGTGATAATGGTGAACTGCGTTGCCTCGGATCCCGTTCCCGCAGTTGTGGGAATGGCGACCATGGGACATACGGGACCACAATAGGGCCTACCCATGAAGGCGGCGATTCTTTCCCCGCTTGCGGCGCACATGGCAATTGCCTTCATGGTGTCGATGGGGCTACCTCCTCCCAAGGCCACCATAAAGTCGCAACCGTCTTCTTTGAATCGACGCACGCCCTCCTCGACCATCTTGTCGACGGGCTCTGAGTTGATGCCGTCGTACACGCTGAACCCTACGCCCTCGTCCTCAAGCGCCCGCGTGACGCGAGCCAGGTTCCCCAGCTTCACCATCATCGCGTCGGTTACGATCAGGGCCTTCCTTCCCATCTGCGCCATCGATGGAACAGCCTGGGCGAGCGCCCCCTCTCCATAGACAATCTTACCTGGCATCAAAAAAGAACGAGCCTCGATAGAAGCCATATCAAACTCTCCTTGTCTTGGCCTTTTGGCCTTCTCATCGGCAATACTCCGCGAACGACTCGCCGCGCTCGCGATCTCAAACAGCTACAGATTCCCCCTCGAGAGCATGTCTTCAAGCGTTTGGGGGCGGTCGAAGGTGTACGGGTCGTTACCGCATCTGTTCTCCTCCGCGTCAAGCCCGTCCAGCGCGGCGACATCATCGAGGTCGAGCTCGAAGCCCATCACGTCGAGGTTTGCCCGCATGCGATCGGCGTGGGTAGATTTGGGAATCAAGACATGACCCTTTTGGAGATGCCACCTCAAAACCACCTGCGCAGGGCTTACGCCAAGACGCGCGGCGATATGAACCGCCGGGTCTGAAGCTATATCCCCGCCATGACCCAACGGAGAGTAGGCTTCAATCGCGATGCCCTTCGAAACGCAAAACTCCTCCAGGCTCGGCTGCCAGTACCCGGGGTGCGATTCAATCTGGTTAATGCAGGGCAGCCGACCGGTCTCGAGTTCGATTCGCTCGAGATGCTCCCGCATAAAGTTGCTCACGCCGATCGCCCGAACCGCCCCTTGGTCACGAAGCTCGATGAGCGCACGCCAGGCATCGACATAGCGACCTTGCGAAGGCGCCGGCCAGTGGATAAGGTAGAGGTCCACGATATCAACACCCAACTTGGCTCGGGACTCCTCGAAGGCGCGCATTGCGGATTCGTAGCCTTGGTCCGCGTTTCGCAGTTTGGTTGTAACGAATACCTCGTCCTCCTTGCCAAGCGCCTTTAGCGCGGCACCAACGCCCTCCTCGTTGTTATATGCCGCCGCGGTATCGATATGGCGGTATCCAAGTGTCAAAGCCTCCTCAACCGCGCGCTGCGTGTCGCAAGCGGGAATCTTAAACGTGCCGAATCCTATTTGGGGAATATCGACCCCACCCGCAAGCCTTAGCGACGGCACGGACTCATCGAATCTCTTTTCCATAAAGCGCTCCTCTCCTCATGCCCCGCCGTCCGCGGCAACGGACTGGCGAAATGGTCCCATTGCCTACGCAACCCCCGACTCCGCATGGGCGCGAGCAACGCGCTCGGCCCACTCGTCCAGACGATCGGGATGGAAGGTGTAGCAATCATCGGTATTAAGCGAATCGAGGAAAGCCATATCCTCCTCGTCCAATGCGAAATCAAAAACCTCGCTATTCGAGCGAATGCGCTCCGGTCTATTAGATTTGGGCATAGTGACAAAGCCCTTCTGAAGCGCATAGCGCACGCAAATCTGGCCAACATCCTTACCCTTGCGCTCCGCCAAGGCCATCACGTCGGGATTGCTGAACAGGCCGCCCCTGCCAAGGGGCGCCCAAGCCTCGAGCTGAATTCCATGCTCCTCGCAGTACAAGACCGTTTCACGCTGCTGATAGGTGGGATTGTGCTCAATCTGGTTCACCATGGGGGCTATGCTCGCATGGCGCGCAAGCCCTTCGAGATGATGCATGAGGAAGTTTGAGACTCCTATCGCGCGAATTCTGCCCGCCCGATAGAGCTCCTCGAACGCGCGCCACGTCTCTGCGACGCGATCCTCCCAAACTTCCTCGGTACCCGCCACGCGCGGCCAATGGATAAGGTAAAGGTCAAGATAGTCGGTACCCAACCATGCGAGAGAACGCTCAAATGCCTCGAAGGTACTCTCATATCCCTGATCGGGATTGTTCAGCTTACTCGTAATGAAGAAATCGGAACGGGGAATCCCCGACTCCGCCACCACCCTACCAACCATATCCTCGTTGTGATAGCTGGTAGCGGTATCGATATGGCGAAACCCCATCTTGATGGCTCCGCGCAAGGCGTCCTCCCCCACCTTGTTGTTGGGGACCATGTAGGTCCCATACCCCAAGCACGGTATCTCGACGCCGTTGGACAAAACGTAGCGATCGTTCTTGCCCGCCAGGCGAACCGCGGGCAAAGACCTGCCCTGCGGAGATGATACGCTGTAAAAAGCCACGTTATTGTCCATTCCTCGCCATCCCCTTAAACGATTCGAACGCTTCGAGCATCGTGGCCTCGTCAACAGAGGCATCGCACTCCCCTAGAAATGAAACGACCTCCGACGCATGCATCACGGGGTACGAGGAATCGACCCCCGATAGGTCCGCAGCGTCTTCGAAGGAAACTGCGTAGCCCACGCGCACGCCCCTCGCGATTCCATCAAGAAGCTTTTTCTGACGACGAAGGTAGACGATGGGAGAAGCGCACGCCACCACCTTGCCGTCTCGTTCGACGGTCCAGGAGCCGGTATCTCCGCCGCGGTACGCCCCAACACCGCCAACCATGCAAATGCTCGCCACCCCGCGCGTCGAGAATACGGTCACAAACGCCGCCGCCTGCCTTCCGCTTCCATCGAAATACGCGTTGTAGCCCAAGCGATGAGGGCCGATTTTCTCGTTAAGGTAGCTTGACTCCGAGAGGTCCCGTTTCATGGTGAAGCGCCAGAAGTACTCGGCATAGCTTCCAAACAGCTCTTGATACAGGCTGCCCTTATACGACGGGTAAGCCTGATACGCCTTAAAGCCCATGATTCCGATAAACACCACGCAGATCGCCGTTACCAGCTCTCCCATAGTTACTCCCCTCTTGCTTCGGCCAAGCCACTCGCCAGCGGCGCCACGTTTCCAAACGCAGCTCTTGTGAACCTCGTCGCGAACAAGCGATTCATCACGTTAATCATCCGGCCAAGAAATAGAGCCGAAATCACCGTCGTGGGCCCGAAGCCTCCAGCCGTTCCAAGGACCGTAAGGGTCAACGCCAAGGCAGCCGCGACATGAACGGAATCGAACACAACCTTGACGTCTCCAAAACGTTTCTGCATCTTCTCAGCGATAACCTGCACCAGCCCGTCGGGAGCGTTCGGCACGACCCCCATGTTCACAACTAGACTGACCCCGAACGACGTAAGGAACAAGGAGGCGCACATGGCCGCTACCCGCTCGGCGAGCACGACGGGGTGGATGGGAATCAGGGTCGAGAAAACATCGGTAAACACACCTATCACGACCGAGAAACCAATCTCGAGCAGGATACGAGGCTGGAACTCGCGTCCCAGAATCACGAGCTGGGCAAACACGTAGACGATATAGGTCACCGAGACCATCGTGCCCAACGAGACCCCCGATATGCGTGAGAGCGCGTCTGCAAAGCATGTCAACGACGCCACCCCCATGCCCGATTCTGTCTGGATCACGATTCCAAGTGCCAAGACCAAGACGCCGAGAAGGTACATCGACATCCTCAGCACGGTCCTACGCCAATCTATCTCGGCGCCGTCCAGAACAAGCAGCGGCCTCATGCCCGCGCCACCATCTCCCCGTACATCGCCTTCTCCTCGTTTATGAAGGCCTGCACCTCATCCGGAGAGGGCAGGGCATCAGAGCAATTGTTGGCACGAACCATCATCGAGGCCTCAGCCGACCCAAACTCAAGACAGCGCTGCATATCCCAGCCTTGGAACAAGCCGTATATAAAGCCCGACCCATAGCCGTCTCCGCCGCCGAATCCCTTACGTGCCGTGACGGGGAACGGCTTAATGGAGTAACGCTCCCCATTCTTGAGATATGCCGTCGAGCCCTCCATACCGTGCTTGATGACAACGATCTTCGCCGTTTGCCCGTGCCAGTACGCGGCGCTCTGCTCGTCCGTCATACCGGGTGCGATCAGCGCCTCCGTCAAATCGAACTCCTCGCGAGAGCCCATGATGATATCTGCCTGGCGCGCGACCGCAGAGCAGTAAATCGATATCTCGTCCGCATTCTTCCAGTTATAGGCACGGTAATCGATGTCGAAGATGACAGGCGTCCCCACCTGACGGGCGACCATAGCCGCCTTCAAGGCTGCCTCGCGACTGGGGCTCTCAGCCAGAGCGGTGCCCGAAATCAGCAGTACCTTCGCCTGAGCGATGTACTCAGAATCGATGTCATCCACAGAGAGCTGCAGGTCAGCGATGCAGTTGCGGTACATAAGGATCGAGCTCTCGGAAGGGCTCAACATCTCGGTGAACGTCAGCCCGAGCTTCTCGCCGCCAGCACAACGGGTGACATGGCTGGTATCGATACCCTCTTTGTCAAAGTACTCGATGACGAAGTCGCCAAACTGATCATCTGAAACGCGGCCGATAAACCCCGCTTTGAGACCGTGATGCGTCACACCCACGGCGATGTTCGCCGGAGAACCCCCGACGTACTTCTCGAAGTAGTGCACGTCCTTAAGCGGCTTGAAATCCTCCTTAACGTCTTCCGAGTACGCAGGGTTGAAGTCGATCGCGATGCGACCGAGCAGGACGATGTCGAGGGGACGGGTCTGGTCAAGGTCGATGTAGGCCATGATGGGATAACTCCTGTGCTATCGAATGAATGGGTTCTCCTGAGCGGGGCGATTCAAAAAGCCGCCAAGCTCGCGATTAGAAGGGAAAAAAGATGAGGACGAGCGCGGCAGCGATAATCGCCCAAGACGCGTAGTAAATCTTGCGCTCTCCGTCGGAATACGCGGTTACGCCGGGGTTCGCCTGCTGGCGACGCGTGAACCTGACGCGGGCGAGGGTTATGCCAGCCAGCCCAACAATGGCGCATGCAATCTGAATATACTCGGATAGCTGCATGGCTACTCCTTCGGAAGAACGGGGACGGGAGACGCAGGGACGTCGCATGCTTTCGAGGCGTCTTCCAAACCAAGGATCGCCTGCCAGATAAGATCCCTGGTAACCGGATAGGGCACGTGACGAAGCTCCTGGTTTACCTCGGTGGCGGCAAGAGCCTCATCAAAGTCGTCTTCGACCGTGAGGCCCAGATCGGCTAGGCAGGTAGGAAGACCGAGCTTACGATAGAGCGGCATGAGAAAATCAAGCTGCTCGGAATCCTTATCCATCACAAGTTGGACAAGGACGCCATAGGAAACCACCTCGCCGTGGCAATGATCTCGCTCGATAGAGGGAATGGTGGTGAGCCCGTAGAACAGTGCGTGGGCGAGCGCCGAATTGTAATCAACCCCAACGAGACCGGAAACTAGGCCCGTGCTCACCACGATGTTGAGCGCGGCGTGTGTGAGGGCGTCCGAAACGCGATTGTTCTTGCAGTCCTCATACGCCTCAAGGGCGCAGTCGATGAGAGGGCGGTTACACATGCATGATATCGCCTGCCCCAGCACGGGACCGTACGAGGGGGAATCACCGCGCATGGAGAAAACCACTTCGTAATACTTGGCGATGGTATCTCCTATGCCCGCCCACAAATACATCTCGGGAGCCTCGGCGATAACCTGGGTATCGATAAAACAATGCGCTGGCGGTTCATGCAGCTGCACAATCTCCTTGAAGCTTCCGTCCTCGTTATACATGATGGATATGCAGGAGACGGGCGAGCAGTTGGACGCGATAGTCGGGAACGTATAGAGGGGCTTTGCCAGCCTATGGGCGACGATCTTACAGGTGTCGACCGCTTTGCCACCTCCCACTACAAAGATAGCGTCCGCCTCCGCAACCTCGGGACGCGAACAAAGCTCCTCGACGCAGGAGTACGCCGCTTTGCCTCCGTACCAAAACGTTCCGGTGACGCTGACATCGCTTCCCTCGAGAGCAGCGGCAAGACGGTCGCTCGCTGCGGCGAGCGCCTTACGACCTCCGATCACGGCAACGCGCGCAGCACCCACTACCTGCGGAACCGCGCGGTACGCATCGATGCCGACCGTGTAGCTCGGCAGATATTGGGTAGTGCAATTAGGCATATGCCTCAGCTCCTCAAAATAATAAAAGACGGGAGGAGGCGTCCAAGGGGGTCAGAACGCCCCCTCCCGCGTGAGAAAAAGGGGAAACCTAGTTACTCGCGAACCATGGTTGCGAAAGGCTACTCTGCCAGCTCGCGAACGAGGGCCTCGAGCTCGGCATCCTGGCAGTTGGCGTAGAAGCAATCCAGGAAGGCCTTGGTCAGCGCGGTCTTGACCATCTCGGGATCAAGAGCGCGAAGGATCTCGGGAAGCGGCTTAGCGACGCGCTTCTTGACATCGTCCAGCAGGCGAACGTTCTTATTCTGGGATTCCTTGCGATCAGAGGGATAGCCCTGGCCCTTGGGAGAGCCGAATGCGCGGGTGAAGATGGTCTCGAGGTTAAGCTCCGCACCCCAGCCGAAGCCCTTGGCATACGGCAGGGAGAGGGCGTTTCCGTCGTTGATCTGCAGGAAGAGATAGGCATCGGTGGGCTCGATGCAATAGCCGCAAACGACGCCGGGATACATGTTGCAGCTCATGAGAGCGCCCTGACCGGTACCGCAACCGGTGACGACAAAGTCGACGGCGCCGGAGTTGAGCAGCAGCGCGGCCTGAATGCCGATGTGCAGGTAGGTTAGGCGAGGATTCTCCTCGGTGTAGTCCTCAGGGCGGTCGTTGGGGTTCTCGACCTGCTGCATACCGGTGTTGAACACGGTGTGGCCCATGGGCTCGACAACCTTCTTCAGCTGACCCAAGATGACATCGTTCTTGGAAGCCTGGGAGAATTCCTGGATAAGTGCGATCTTCATTGTTTTTTACTCCTTGGAACCGGACTCGTATTCGGCGTAGGTGTAACGGCCGTTCGAACCGATGACATGCATGTACTCTTTAACGAACTTCTTGATAGAAGCCTCGGCCGCCATCTGCAGGGCGAGGAAATCTGCCTTGGGATTCTCCTCCAAAAGGGCGAGCATGCCCTCCTTGCCTGCCTGGAATGCGTCGGTGCAGACGTTAATCTTGTTGATACCGCCAGCAACTGCCTTCTTGAGGTTCTCCTCACCGGAGCCGGAACCACCGTGCAGAACCAGGGGCATCTTGAGGGCGTCCTTGAGCTCCTTCAGGCGTTCGAAGTCGAGCTGGGGAACAAAGCCCTCGGGATACTTGCCATGAGCGGTGCCGATGGCGACTGCCAGGGCGTCGCAACCGGTGCGCTCGACGAAGTCCTTGGCCTGCTCGACGTTGGTGTACATATCATCGGTACGGCCGTCACCGTCGGCAGCCTGGCCGACATGGCCGAGCTCCGCCTCGACGGAAACCCCCATGGGATGGGCCAGCGAGACGATGGTCTTGGTCTTCTGGACGTTCTCCTCATAAGGAAGGGCGGATGCATCGATCATGACATTGGTAAACCCAGCCTGGATGGCACCGACCTCGTCGGCGAGCTTCGATCCATGATCGAGGTTGAGGGCGACGGGCACGGGAGCCTTCTCGGCGAGCTCCTTGATAACAGGGAGCATCTCATCCAGATGCGCGTGCTTTGCGATCTGGCCGGGACCCATCTGGATGATGATGGGAGAGCACTCTTCTGTCGCCGCCTCGATACCGGCGCGAACCATCTCGATGTTGATCGAGTTCATCGCCATGACGCCGTAGTAGTTCTCGTTGGCGTCATCGAGGATGGCTTTCATGGAAACGAGCATTGTTTCTACCTCAATTTCTTGGTGTTCAGTAATGGAGCCGACGATGTTGGTCGCCGGCTCCTGAGGAATTCTTGCTTAGAGGTCGATGTCGAGCTCGACGATCTCCTCTTCGACCTCTTCGGCCTCTTCGGGCTTCTTCTTGATGAGGGCGTAGACAACGCCGGTCACCAGGGAGCCAGCGACGAGGGCGACAACCGCCCACATGGGGTTGACCATTGCGGGGAACACGAAGATTCCGCCGTGGCCCGCCATGGACTCGACGCCCATGCCGACTGCAATGGCGCCGGCAACGGCGGAGCCGAGCATGGATGCGGGAATGAAGCGAACGGGGTCACCAGCTGCGAAGGGCAGGACGCCTTCGGTGATGAAGCACAGGCCCATCGGGAACGCGGTAATAGCAGTATCGCGCTCGGTCTGGGTGAACTTATCACGAGCGATAAGGGAGGCAACGAAAGCGCCGATGGGAGGGGTCATGCCGCCGATGATCTTAGCGGACATGGGACCGTAGATACCGTCGGCACCGAGGCCGTTAGCAGCCATGGAAGCAGTCTTGTTGACCGGGCCGCCCATATCGAAGCCCATGCAAGCGCCGATGACGGCGCCGATGACGGCCTTGGAGCCGCCGTTAAGAGACGCGATCCACTGCTGGAAGACGTCCATGACCCAAGCCAGGGGCTGGGCGAAAACGCACAGGAAGAGCATGCCGCAAACAAAGGTAGCGAGGACCGGGATGATCAAAACCGGCATCAGGCCAGCACCCCATTTGGGAAGCTTCCAGGTCTTCATCCAGAGAATGAAGTAGCCGATGACAAAGCCCATGAGAAGGCCGCCAAGGAAGCCTGCCTTGGACATGGTGCAGACATAGCCGACGATGAAACCGGGAACGATGCCGGGGCGCTCAGCGATGGAGTAGGCCATGAAAGCGCACAGGATCGCGACCGCGAAGTTCATCGCATAGGAGCTGAGCATGTTGACGCCCCACCAGAAGCCGCCCCAAGTGAAGGGCTCCATACCAGTGAAGGGCGTGGGCCAGCTACCAGCGACCTCGGCATAATAGTTGCCGATCTCCCAGCCACCGAAACCCTTTGCGAGAGCTCCGAGGATACCGCCGGCAACGACCATGGGGATCATGTAGGAGATACCCGTCATGATGGTCTTCATCACGCCGACCTTCTTGATCTGAGACATGGAACTCCCTCCTTTCTTACTTAGCCATATGGCAATTCAACATGGAATACCTGAGAGCCGCTTACTTGCCAAGCTTCTTCTCGATGGTGGCGATCAGACTCTTGGGATTCTTCATAGCGGTGCTGATGGGGATATCAACGACCTTCTTATCCTTGAAACGAGCCTGGTCAACGGCGATGTCGTGGGCGATGATCACGACGTCGGCGGCTGCAATCTCCTCATCGGTGAGGACGTTGTCCGCACCGATGGTGCCCTGGGTCTCGATTTTGCACTCGTGACCAGCGGCCTCAGCGGCGTCCTGAATCTTCTGGGCGACGATGTAGGTGTGCGCGATTCCTGCAGTGCAAGCGGTAACTCCAACGATCTTCATTACTTCCTCCTTCTAGTTGCTCTCTTAACGGACGCGACGCGTCCCCCCGATTTCCAACGCGCATCTCTGCGCATTCCTCGGCGCTTCTTTACGCCGTAAGAATCTCAATAACCTCCGCAGGGGTCTTGGCGCCCTGCAGGGCCTCGATAAGGCTGTCCTTGCCGATCTTGCCGGCAAGCTCCGCCAGCAGGCGCATGTGGTTCTGGGCGAAGCCCTCGTCATCCGACACGCAGAACAGGAAGAACAGGTTAACCGGCTGTTCGTCATAGCTCTCCCACTCTACGTAGTGCTCAGAACGGCCGACGGCAATGGTGATCTTCTTGACTGCGCTACTCTTACCGTGGGGGATGGCGATATGGTTGCCCGCTCCGGTAATGCCGGCGGCTTCGCGGACGTAGATATCCTTCACGAACTGATCGATATCGGTGATGTAGTCCGCGTCGAACAGATGCTGAGAGAGCTCGTGAAGAATCTCGTCCTTGGTGGTGCCTTTGAGGTCGAGGTCGATGATGTCCTCACTCAGAATCTCGCGCAAATCCATTGAACGCTCCTCTTCTGGATCGGGGCGATAAGTCCCCTGTTCGTCTTGACAGCCCTATTTGTACAACACGCATATCGCTAAAATCGTTCACCCTCGGCGAACGTATCGGTTTCGTACGTAAACGGTATATTCGATTCAATTTTGAACTTGCAAACGTTCTTGTACTTCTCAGCGTGTAGTATTGTTCTCGCAGGTAAATGGCACTTTTTTATAAGTTCCAAATACTTGAGCGAAGGAATTTAGATGTTCTGTTTTCTTTCGTTATTAGCAAATATTTCGTAAGATTCGATAGATTGTTCATATTTTTCTTTCGTTTTCTTACGAAGTATCAAATGGCACGAAAAGGGAAAGGAATTGGCAATGGTTCAATACGACCTAGACGGCAAAGTCGCGCTTGTCACCGGCGCATCGCACGGCATTGGTTTCGCGATGGCCAAGGCTCTGGGTAAGGCGGGCGCCCGCGTCGCCTTCTGCTGTAGAACAGAGGAGAGGCGTGACGCCGCCGTATCCCAATACCGAGAGTGCGGCCTTGAGGTTGCCGGCTATGTTTGCGATGTAACGGATGAAGAGCAGGTCTCCTGCATGGTCCGTGCCATCGAGAACGACCTCGGAGGCGTGGACATCCTCGTCAACAACGCCGCGGTCATCAAGCGCGTCCCCATGCATGAGATGGATGCCGCTGATTTCCGCAAGATCATCGATACGGACCTTACGTCGGCATTCATCGTTTCCAAAGCGGTGCTTCCCCATATGATGGAGCAGCGCTCGGGCAAGATCATTAACCTTTGTTCCATGATGAGCGAATTCGGTCGAGAGACCGTATCGGCGTACGCCTCCGCAAAGGGCGGAATTAAGATGCTGACGCGCAACATCGCATCCGAATATGGCCAGTACAACATCCAATGCAACGGCATAGGACCGGGCTACATAGCAACTGCTCAGACGGCACCTCTTATCGAACGTCTACCCGACGGCTCGAGGAACCCCTTCGACCAATTCATCATGTCCAAGACCCCGGCAGATCGCTGGGGCACTCCGGAGGACCTCATGGGTCCAACGCTCTTCCTCGCGAGCTCCGCATCCGACT
Source organism: Collinsella sp. (assembly GCA_048207125.1). Classification (GTDB taxonomy): domain Bacteria; phylum Actinomycetota; class Coriobacteriia; order Coriobacteriales; family Coriobacteriaceae; genus Collinsella. Next base: position 19,509 of record DBEWRE010000047.1, on the reverse strand, counting down.
TTGTAAACGGACACATCCTCTACGTCGATGGAGGCATCGTGGCATACCTTGGCCGTCAGCCCAAATAGCCTGCGTTGCCCCAAGTAAACCGGGGCCGTGCGACGCAGTAGTCGTACGGCCCCGAAATTAACCATCCCCAATCTCATGAGGGCAAGCGATTACATCACTCTTCCAACATGGCCGGCGATCTGACGGCCGATCTCGAACTCATCCTCCGCAGCCGAAGGGGCATCACAGACGGGAGCATCCGGCCTCGCCTCGATAAGCCTCGTGTGGGCACCACTATCGGCTATCGTCCTCGACAGCACTCCGTCGGGATCGTAATCCGTGATAATGGTATCGAAATCATTTACCGTTGCGAATTGGATAAAGCTGGGAGGCCGCACCTTCGACGCATCCATGATCATGAAGCGTTCTCTCGCACGGCGCAGCATCAACCGCTTGACATCGGCGTTACCGGTAAATTCGGTTGTAAACCCATGCTCCTCATGAAAGGAGTCGGTCGCCACGAACGCCTTATCCAAATGCAGGCGACCGAGGATCTCATTGGTGATCGATCCGGTCATATAACGATGATTCTTGCGAAGAGCGCCTCCAAGCAGCAACACTTCGGCATGGGGTAGATTGGAGTCAGCGAAGGTGGCGATAGACAGGTCGCTGGTCACAATCGTGATGTTTCGTTTGTCATACAAGGTGTTCACAAACTCGAACGTCGTGGTTCCCGTGTCGATGAGGAGCGAGTCTCCATTGGACACAAATTCAGCGGCCTTCTGGGCAACGGCCCTTTTAGCCTCGACGTTGATATTCATTCGCTGATCGGGATATGAAACAGTAATGGTGCGCGAAATCGATACGGCGCCTCCATGGGTACGCCGCAGCTTTCCACCCTTCTCGAGCTTGTCCAGGTCATTACGCGCCGTAACCTCGGACACCCCGAAGCGTTCGCAGATATCTGTCACCTGAATGGAGGAACGCCGATTTACCTCCTCAACAATCATCGCCCGACGCTCATCAATCGTCACGCGACGTCCATCACCAGAAGTCGACTGCCACATGTTATTTCGCTCCGTACATCTCCCGCACGCTTGGGTGTCGCGAAACCCATGGCGCATCTGATACGTTCGCCCACAGTATAACGAGGAAGCTCGAGGCAAGGTCTTCGTTATCGGTGAACGAAAACAAGTCCGAATTCAGGGGCCTTTGCTTCTCGGCGAGCCAGACATCTGCACTGTCGTACTCAACCGCAGCCGCAATCCGCTGCATACATCGAATGCGCTGTCATTCCATCTCGTCAGCAACAGATTCAATATCCTCGAGAGGCACGGGGCTTACCGATAATTGCACTAGATAGCAGAACTGTATTGCATACATCGCATATAGCGATTTCTGACCTGCGGTTTCGATTCTTCAAATAAGGGTCTACTCGCTTTTTTAAAATCGATGCGATTATCCGTAAGAAGTGGGTGGGAAACCATCTTGAGGGGCTTCTATTGCCCCAGCAGGTCGAGGACGCAGCGCTTGTGCTCGAGGAAGGCGGGCGTGAGCGAGAACGAGACACGCTGCGAGCGTTCGCACGCAACGGGCTCGCGGCCCACGATGCGGGCGGGCTCGCCGCGCTGCGGGGCGCCACGCATTACGTAGATGACGTCCGCGAGCTTGATCGCCTCGTCGATGTCGTGGGTCACCACCAGCGCCGTGGTGCCGCAAGTGTCGACCACGTTAAGAAACCACTCGTGCATATCCGCTTTGGTGAAGGCGTCGAGCGCGGAGAAGGGCTCGTCCAGGAGCATGAACTCGCGCGAGAACAGGTAACTGCGAAGCAGCGCGGCGCGCTGGCGCATGCCGCCGGAAAGCTCGGCAGGCCAGCGATCTTGGGTACCCTCCAGGCCAAAAAGACCAAGTAGGTCGCGCGCTTGACTGCGGGCGGAATCGCGCGGCTCGCCTTTGAGCACCAGAGGAAGCGAAACGTTGTCCAGGATTGTTTTATGGGGTAACAACAGGTCTTTTTGCAGCATGTAGGCAAGACGGCCGGACTGGCCGGTGATGTCGCCCCCGTCCAGCAGCACGCGACCGGACCAGGGGCGGGAGAGGCCGGCGACCACATGGAACAGCGTGGTCTTGCCGCAGCCGGACGGCCCCAGCAGGCAGGCAACCTGTCCGGATTCCACATGCAGGTCGATAGCGTCCAACACCTTGGTATCGCCAAAGCCTTGGGAAACGCCCTGTATATCAAGGCTCGCCATGTTTTCCTCCCCCATCCCTTCTCGTCCAAAATAGATGCCGCCGCCTGAGAGAACGACGGCAACCCGATAACCGCGACCGCGAGCCGCTGGCGACACATCGCGTGCCGCACGCTCCGCTTGTCGTGCGCCTCATTTGCCGCGGGCGCGCCGCAACAGGCGCTAGGCGCCGATGAAATCCATGGTCATACCGGCGCCCGGCTCGATTGCGGGCGCGAAGCCCTGGTCGGAGACCCAGGAGAAGAAGCCGTCCCAACGCTGCTGATCCATCTGGCCCCACATGGAGGCGTCCGCCTGGTACTGATCCGCCAAGTAATTCTGCGATGCGTGGACCAGCTCGCTCTCGAGCTCGGGAGCAGCCTTGAGCAGGATCTCCGCAGCAGAGTCGGGGTCCTTGATGCAGTCCTCGTAGCCGGCGCGCGTGGCGTCCATAAACGCCTTGACCGTGTCGGGATCGCTCTTTATAAGGTCGTTGTTGGCGATGATGACCGGCGTGTAGAAATCGAATACCGGGTCGATGTCCGCGAACGCGAAGTAGTTGGTGTCCAGGCCCGCGAGCTTGCACTTCTCGCCCGCCCACGCCCAGTAGATCCAGATGCTGTCGACCTGATCGGTGGAAAGCGCGGTCACCTCGTCGGTCACGGTCGAGGGAACCATCTGCACGCGGCTAAAGTCGCCGCCGTCGGCCTCGACGCAGCGCTGGATGACGCCCTGCTCGATAGGCATCTCCCAGGTAGCGTAGGTATGGTCCATCATCTTTGCGGGGCTGGTGATGCCTTTGTCCTTCATGCTGATGATGCCGGAGGTGTTGTGCTGGATGATGGCCGCAACAGCGGTGACCGGCATCGCGGCATCGCCGGACACGTAGGAAGCCATAGTGTCCTGGAAGGTTACACCGAACTGGGCGTCGCCAGCCGCCACCAGCGGATCAGCGCCGTTCTCAGGAGCCTGAAGGATCTCGACCTCGAGGCCGGCGTCCTTGTAGTAGCCCTTCTCCTGGGCGACGTACAGACCGGTATGGTTGGTGTTGGGCGTCCAATCCAACGCGAAGGTCACCTTGGTGAGACCGCTTTGGGTCTTGCTGGAACCCTCGGAGCCCGCCGGAGCGCCGGCGCTACCGCCCGCGCAACCCGTCAGGGCCGCGGCGCCTGCGAGGCCCAGCCCCGCCAAACCCGCGCGCATAAGGCCGCGGCGACTAATCGCATGCTGATTATTAGACATGTTGCCGGAATGCATGATGAATCCTATTCCCCCTGGTCGCTCTTAACGCGTTCCCAGGGCATTGCGATGCGACGAACCGCCTCGACAGCCCACATGAGCGCCAGGCTCAAAGCCGAGATGAGGAAGATCACCGCGAACATCTTGTCAAACGAATACGCCTTGCGGACGCGGGTCATGTACACGCCCAAGCCGGAAAAGCCTCCCAGCCATTCGGCGATGACCGCGCCCACGATGGCATAGGCGGCAGAAATCTTGAGACCGCTGAAGAACTGCGGCAGAGCCGCCGGGATCTTCACGTGGCGCATGATCTGCCAGCGCGACGCCCCCATGGAGCGCATAAGGTCTATCTCGTCCGGATCAACCGATTTGAATCCGCCCAGAAGCCCCACCGTGATGGGAAAGAAGGTGGCCACCACAATGAGCACTACTTTAGGCAGCATGCCGTAACCGAACCACAACACCAGCAACGGCGCGATCGCCACCGTAGGGATGGTCTGCGTGAGCACCACCAAGGGATAGAACGCTCGGTAGAGCACCTCGAAGCGATCCATGGCGACTGCCGCGGCGGCGCCCAGCGCAATGCCCGCGGCAAGACCGATACCCGCCTCTGCCAGCGTGGTCACGGCATGAGCCGCCAGCAACTGCCAGTCCCCCGCCAGCGCCCGCACCACGGCGAGGGGGCCGGGCAGCAGATAGGGAGGCAAGATCCCGGCAGAGCACACGGCCTGCCAGATAGCGAGCAGGGCGATAAGCGTAATGGGAGCTGCGGCAGCAAGCCAGCCTCCCCTGCGCGGCGATGTGCGCGTACGGGCGGCTTCGGTCGACTTGGACGAGTGCGACATGCTAATTCTCGTCCTGATGGTACTTGGTTATCTTCTCCTCAGTAGTAAGGACCCCCTTCTCGGGAGCGAAGAAGATCTTGACGTAGGTCGCCACCTCGGGCGCACCCGCAGCGACCACGATGCGATTAACCTCGGCTACCACTTTCATGCAGTGGTCGTATTCGCCCTGGATAGTGGTCTCGAACGGACCCACGTAGGCGTCCGGGAACTCCGACTGGATATAGGCGATCGCCTCGTCCACGATGCGTACGACCTCGTCGGTATTCTCCACGAACTGGGGCAGTACCTGAATGGCAACGCTTGCCTCCACTGCTCCTCCCTTCCGGGCCAAGAAAAAGGCCCCTCGTTTTCCGTAGGGGCCTTGCAGATGCAAAAGCAAGGTTGTCGATTCCCTACGCCGGCATTATCCGGATCAGGTTTCGGGTCGGGCATCGCAGGCATGCCCCTCTCAGCCGGGCCATCGTCCCAGCTCCCCATGTACGCGGTCGAGTATAGCACTCGCGCCGCCGCCCGCATTGCGCAAAAGACCGTAGAGACAGCGTCGACACCGCGCCCTAGAAAAAATGGCATGAGGCGGCGCAAGGCCAATCATCAAAGTGCGTGTATGCACCGTAGAGTTTTCGCAGGATTTCTTATATCTCTATTCACGTTTTATGCAATAAATGCAAACCGGCCAAGTCGTCTCGAATCGGTGTGGTCATTGAGTGCCACGAGGTGGGTGCGGGCTCGCCTAAAAAAGCTCGATACGCACAAGCGAACCCTCCACAAAGCTGCGCAGAGCCGCTACCGGATAAAAGAACCGCTCAATAGACGCAACTTATCTAACGGTTCTTTTGATTCTGTCGCTATTCGCGGAAACGCACGAATCAGGCACACAGGCCATATTTCGCCGCAAACCCTGCTTGACCGCTATGCATAGAGAAAAATACCCACCTGAAGCGTTTCAATTGCCATCCTGATCGGCCGCGGTTAAAACCAGCGGATCAGCCCACGATGAATGGCCGCCCCCACGCCAAGAACAACCGCCATGAGAACGCAAAGAAGAAGCAGGTAGAGCGTCATAGCAGCAGTCATCGCAACCTCCCGCCTACGGGCCCGGCGCTCGCCGAGCTTTGTAACCATCTTTAGGATGCCATGCGTTTATCAGGCAACGGTAAGCGGCGCATAAGCGCTTGCACCGACGCGCACCGTAGGGCCCCAGGCATGCACCGTCCGGCGATAAGCGTCGCTCCCCGCGCCGCGCGGCAACAAACCAATGGCAGCGGTAAAACGAAGATCGCCCTCCAAGCTATAACCTTAACCCGTCCCTCTTAATGTTCGCTTAAAGGTAGCGCATGCGCGCAGCTCCCCACATACAATGGGGGCGAACCCCCGCCTAAGAAGGAGGAGTCCCATGAGACGCACGCATGCCGCACTCACTGCAACCGTCGGCTTTGTCGCCGCGCTCGCGCTTTCCGGATGCAGCCTCGCCGATATCAGCCCCGCCGTCAGCGACCTTGCTGGCAATTCCGTGCACGATGCGCTCGATTCCGCCAGCTCCGCCCTTGAACAGGCGAATCAAGCGCTTCTTGGCGCCGCAGTCGAATTGGACCAGAACATGGGGGAGCTCGCCGACACGCTGCACAACATCTCTGACGTGCCGGGGCTGCTCGCGTCGCTCTTCGGCAATCATGAGCTGATGAACGGCTCTTCTCGCCTGGAGCTTGTCGACGCCCAAACCCAAGAGGTCATCTCATCGATCGATGACGTTGCGGACCTCGAGAAACTGGGCGATTCCCTTTCCAGCCTTGACGTTACCTCCTGGAAACTCGTCCCGTCTGTACCCGAAGACTACTCCGCCGATCGCACGCTGCGCTTCTACACCAAGCCCACCGAAACCCTGCTTGGATCCAACAGCGACCAAGACACCGAATCACTCGAAATCACGCTATATGGAGACACCGAGTACATCACCATGTATATCCCCGCCATGGACCTTACGCTCGACTTCGAGCTGCCGCAGCGAGATGTCGATGTTTTAGGATCCCTCTTGTAGCAAAAAAACGCCTGGCGCCGGCAACCAGCCAGACGCCAGGTCATATGCCTCCGTTGCGCTAACAGGAGATAAGCAGCGCCTCATAAGGACGAAGCCCGAGAGCGCCATCGATCAGCTCGCCCATGCCGCCATGTGTGCTCAGCAACACCTCGTCGCATGCGGTAACACCCAAGCTATCCGCATCGACCGCGCAGGCAGTCTCGTCAAACGAGCAGATCGCGACCACGCGCTTGTCACCAAGCGAGCGCTCGAATGCGATGACTTTGGGCGCCCCGGCACCGGCATCCAAAAAGCGCACCGCACCGTCCGCGAGGACCTCCGAGCCCTTGCGCAGGGCGATAAGCTCGCGATAGAACTCGTACATAGAGCCCTCGGTACCCACCTCGTCCTCAGCGTTGATGCGCACATGGTTCGCGGGCACGGCCAGCCACGGGGTCCCGCAGGTGAAGCCCGCGTTCACGCCCGAAGTCCACTGCATGGGCGTGCGACCGTTATCGCGCGAGCGCACCTGGATTGCGCGCAGCGCCTCGTCCTCAGAAGCACCGCCCTCCAGCAGAATACGGTAGTTGTTATGGCTCTCCACATCATCGAACTGGTCGATCGAGGTGTAGTCCGTATTGGTCATGCCCAGCTCCTCGCCCTGGAAGATATAGGGCGTACCGCGCATGGCAAACGAGCAAATGGCGAGCATCTTGCCCACGTGCCCCCACGATCCTTCGCACTCCCCCTCGAGTTCGGTGCCGCCAAAGCGGGTGATGGCGCGCGGCTGGTCGTGATTGCACCAGAACAAGGCGTTGCAGCCGCCGCCCGCCTGCATGCCCTCCTGCCATTCGCGCAGCACGTGGCGTAGCTGGACGATGTCGGGGTCCATAAGCTTCCACTTATTGCCATCCTTATAATCCACCTTAAGGTGGTGGAAGCTGAAGGACATGCCCAGCTCGTGCTCGTTGGGATTGGTGTAGCGGATGCAGCTTTCAAGACCAGTCGAAGCCATCTCGCCCACGGTGACCATGCCATCGATCCCGGAGCGTTCCACCAGCTCTTTAAGGTACTCGTGCACATGCGGGCCATCCGCTACCAGGGCGCGGCAGGCGCTACCATCGCCGGGAACATCCTCGATAACCTCGGGCTTTGAGATAAGGTTGATCACATCGAAACGAAAGCCGGTTACGCCGCGCTCCTTCCAGAAGCGCACCACGTCGACCATCTCATCGCGAACGTCCGGGTTGGTCCAGTCAACATCGGGCTGAGAGGGATCGTGCATGTGCAGGTACCACTTGCCCAGGCGCGGCTCCCACTCCCAGGCGCTGCCGCCAAAGACGCACTGCCAGTTGGTAGGCGGCTCGCCGGGGTCCCCGGGCCCTGTGGAGCCCTTGCCGTCGCGCAGAATGTAGTAGCGCTGGTAGCGTTCCTCCCCCGCCAGCGCACGTTGAAACCATTCATGCTGGTCAGAGGTGTGGCACAGCACCATATCGAGCATGATGCCCATACCGCGCTCACAGGCGGCGGCGACCAGCTCGTCAAAATCCTCCATGGTGCCGTAACGGGGGTCGACGGCGCAGTAATCCGAAACGTCGTAGCCGTTGTCGCGTTGCGGCGAGGGGTAGAACGGCGTGAGCCACAGGTAATCGACCCCAAGGTTGGCAAGATAGTCGAGTTTGGAGGTAATACCTGGCAGGTCGCCCAGGCCGTCGCCGTCGCTGTCGCAGAAGCTCTTGACGTAAATCTCGTACACAACGCTGTTCTTATTATTCGGTTGAGCGGTCATCATATCCACTTTCTCGTCCATGTCTTAGTCCTTATGAAAAGCAAGGTGAAGCCAGCGAATCCGGCATGGCGAAGCGGCTACTCGCAGCGTGCGATCGCGGTCTCGCCCGCCACGGCGTCCCGGCCGGTCATGAGCTGCAGATCCATCGCACCACCCATGGCGCTCACCACCACCGCGGTTGCGGTAGGATGGCCCGCGGCAGCGATCTTTGCAGAGTCGAAGGTGAGCAGGACATCGCCCGCCTTGACATGGTCGCCCTGGGAGACGTGGCAGGTAAAGCCATCGCCCTTCATATCGACCGTGTCGATGCCCACATGGATGAGCAGCTCCATACCGTTTGCGAGCGTCAGCCCCACGGCATGGTTGGATGCGGGCATGGTGACGCTCACGGTAGCATCCGCGGGAGCCACCACGCAGGTACCGGAAGGCTCGATCATGACGCCGTCGCCCATGCACTTGCTAGAAAAAACGGGGTCGGGCATCTGCTCGATGGGTTTGACCGTGCCGGAAAGCGGAGCGAGCAGGTCATATGCCTCGCCAGCGACAACGTTGGACTGAGCAGCAGATACAGGTGATGCAGACGAGGAGGAAGCGGCGGCCACAGCTGCGGCGGGCGCGGCGACAGCGGCGTCGCGACCAACCAGCTCGACCTGGGTGAGCTTCTTCTTGCCGGCGGCAAAGGTCAGGGCGAAGGGCACTGCGATAGCGACGGCCATGCAGAGCGCAAACGCAATCCAGTACTCGAATTTGATGGACAGGATGCCGGGAAGGCCACCGACGCCAATGGACAGCGCCTGGACGCCCAGACCGGTGCAGAGCATGGCAGCGCACGCGGAGCCGATCATGCCGCAGACCAGCGGGAAGCGGTACTTAAGGTTGACGCCAAAGAGCGCGGGCTCGGTGACGCCCAGATAGCAGGAGATGCATGCGGGAACGTTGACCTGCTGAGCGCGCTCGTTTTCCTTCTGCAGCACGGACATGGCGAGCACGGCGGAGCCTTGGGCGATGTTGGACAGGGCGATCATGGGCCACAAGATGGTATAACCCATCACGTTCACCATCTGGGTGTCGATCGCGTTGGTCATGTGGTGCAGGCCGGTCATGACAACGGGCGCGTACAGGGCGCCAAAGACCGCGGCGAACAGGATACGGACGTTGGAAGTGAGGCCCCAGTTCACAGCCTCGGCGATAGCGTTGCCAACGGTCCAGCCAATGGGTCCCACCAGCGTGTGGGCGATGATGACCGCGGGCACCAGCGAACAGAACGGCACCACGATCATGCTGACAACCTCGGGCGTGACCTTGGTGAAGAACTTCTCGAGCCCCACCAGCACAAAAGCCGCCAGCAACGCCGCGATAACCTGGCCCTGGTAGCCGATCATTTGAACCTGGGCGAACCCGAAGTCCCATACAGGAATGTCCGCCACGGGCGTGCCCGCCACCGCGAAGCCGTTGAGAAGCTGGCCGGACACAAGCGTAAGTCCAAGAACGATGCCCAGGATCTGCGTGGTTCCCATCTTCTTGGTCACCGACCAGCAGATGCCCACCGGCAGCATGTGGAACACCGCCTCGCCAATGAGCCACAAGAAGTTGTAGACGCCCATCCAGAACGTTGAGATATCCGCGATGGACATCACACCGCCCTCTAGGTTGAAGGCGCCCGTCGCATCAAAGAAGTTGACCTCGCCGATGATGTTGCGGAAACCCAGGATAAGACCGCCGGAGATCAGTGCGGGAATAAGCGGGGCGAAGATCTCTCCCAAGACGCCCATGGCGCGCTGCAGCGGATTCTGGTTGCTACCCGCCGCCTGTTTCGCAGCCTCCTTGGAAACGCCCTCGATGCCGGAAACGGCCGTGAAGTCGTTGTAGAACTCGGCGACGTCGTTGCCGATAATGACCTGGAACTGTCCCGCCTGCGTAAACGTGCCCTTAACGCATGCAATCTCCTCGATCTTATCCACCTGCGCCCGCGCGGGGTCAACCAACACAAACCTCATCCTGGTTACGCAGTGCGTCACGGCTGAGATGTTCTCCTTGCCTCCCACCAGCGGCAACAGCGCCTGAGCATCTTGCATGTACTTGCCCATACCGTCGTCCTCCCCTTATTCTCTCGTAGCATTATCTTATTCGAATAAGTTGATTGTAGTTTTGCACAACTCATACGAATAAGTTAGATAAGACGGCATACGGTAGGAAAACGCCCGCAAACGGTAGTGCACGCAAATCTTATTCGTATAAGATGGATAAAACTACCAGCGACCAAAGGCGGAGGCATCGTGAAAGCGCGCTATGACGAGATCTACCATGACATACGACGCAACATAGAGGCGGGGACCTACGCCTACCAGTCTTTCCTCCCCTCCGAGGCGGTCCTCACCAGCATGTACGCCTGCTCCCACTCCACCGTGCGCCGTGCCATCGCCGTGCTGCGCGACAACGGCTACGTCCAGCCGGTCCACGGCAAGGGCGTACGCGTAACCTATCGCGAGCCGGAGCGCGAATCATTCTCCGTGGGCGGTATCGAATCTTTTGACGAGGTCCGTCGCCGCAGCGGCTTTTCAAGCACCACGCGCGTGGTGGCTTTCGAGCGCATGCAAGCCACCCAGACCATCGCGGACCACACGGGCTTCGCCCCCGGCGACGAGCTCTTCGTCATCGAGCGCGTCCGCACCATCGATGGCGAGGCGCTCATTTTGGACCGCAACTTCTTCCTGGCCAGCGCGGCAGAGGGCCTCACGCCGCAAATTGCAGAGGCTTCCATCTACAACTATCTGGAAAACACCCTGGGCCTTACCATCGCCATGAGCAAGCGCGAGATCACTGGCGAGCGCGCGACCGATCGCGACCGCGAGCTCCTTGATTTGGACGATGTCGACTACCTCGCCGTGGTCAAAAGCCAAACCTTCGATGCACAGGGAACCATGATCGAGTACACGCAGTCGCGCCACCGCTTAGACCATTTCTGCTTCCGCAGCACTGCGGTGCGCCAAAACGTGTAGAAGCAGGGGTGGCCGCACGAACCCATCAATGCCTGCCGTGCAAATTGCCAGCGGATATCATGCAGTTCCATCAGCCTTGTTTGTGCAAATCCGCCAGTAGATGGGAAAGGAATGCCGAAAGACGCGTTAAACATCATGTAGCGCCCGCTCCCATTCGATGAAACCAACGAAAGGCCCAGAATGACCGCTATCTTGCGAGCCATTCTGGGCCTTTTTATAGGTCTCATCGATTATTCGCCCAAAGCAAAGAGGGCAAGCGTCTAAGAAGCCGATTACTCCATGCGGAGGCCGACTTCCTTAAGCTGACGCGCGGAGACGGCGCTGGGGGCGTCGGACATGAGGTCGGAGCCGGAGCTGGTCTTGGGGAATGCCATGACCTCGCGGATGGAATCGCAGCCAGCAAGCAGCATGCAGACACGGTCGAGGCCGAGCGCGAAGCCGCCCATGGGGGGCGCGCCGAACTCGAGGGCGTCCATCAGGAAGCCGAACTGCTCGCGAGCGCCCTCCTCGGTGAAGCCCAGCATCTCGAGCATGGCGAGCTGCATCTGCGCGTTGTGAATACGCATACCGCCGCCACCGGCCTCGTAGCCGTCCATAACAAAGTCGTAGGTGCAAGAGCCCGCAGCCAGCGGGTTCGCCTTGATGGCCTCGAGGTCATCCGTGTCGGGAAGGGTGAAGGGCTGGTGCTCGGCAGCGTAGGCCTTGCGGTCCTCATCCCAATGGAACAGCGGGAAGTTGACAACCCACAGGAAGTCGTGGCCCTCGCGGGGAACATCCAGGGCGTCGGCCATGTGGCAGCGCATGCCGCCCAGGATCTCGTCCGCGCCAAGGCGATCGGCAACGGCGAACATGACCAGGTCGCCGGGCTGAGCGTCCATCTCGGCACGCAGGGCGGCCATTTCATCGTCCGTAAAGAACTTCACGATGGGGCTGTTGATGGAACCGTCCTCGCGGAAGGCAATCCATGCCAGGCCCTTGGCGCCGAACTCGGAGGCGACGCCGGCGAGCTTGTCGATCTTAGCGCGCGGCCAGGTGCCGGCACCCTTGGCGTTGAGCGCCTTGACGTACTGGCCCTCGGTGTTGGCGGCGCCAGCGAAAAGCTTGAAGGAAGAGTTGGTAAAGATATCCGTCACGTCATGGAGCTCCATGCCGTAGCGGGTGTCGGGCTTGTCGGTGCCATAGGTGTCCATGGCGTCCCAGTACTGCATGCGGCGCAGCGGGCAGGGCAGCTCGACGCCCATCTTGGCGAAGGCGTCGCGAAGCACGTCCTCCAGCGCGTTCATGACATCGTCCTGCTCGACAAAGCTCATCTCGATGTCCACCTGGGTGAACTCGGGCTGGCGGTCGGCGCGCAGGTCCTCGTCACGGAAGCACTTGGCAACCTGATAGTAGCGCTCCACGCCGCCGATCATAAGGAGCTGCTTGAGCAGCTGCGGGCTCTGGGGAAGCGCGTAGAAATGGCCGGGCTGGATGCGGCTGGGAACCAGGAAGTCGCGAGCGCCCTCGGGCGTGGACTTGAACAGCGACGGGGTCTCGACCTCCATGAAGGCTCGCTTGTGCAGGGCCTCGCGGATGGCGAAGGTGAAATCGGAGCGCATCTGGAGGTTTGCCATCATCTTGGGACGACGGATGTCCAGGTAACGATAGCGCAGGCGGATGTCCTCGCCCGCCTCGATGTGGTCCTCGATCTGGAAGGGCGGGGTCTTGGAAGTGTTAAGCACCTCGATATGAGAAACCAGCACCTCGATCTCGCCCGTTGCGAGCTTGGCGTTGGACTGACCCTCGGGGCGCTCGCGCACCACGCCGGTAACCTTGATGGGCCACTCGGAGCGGATGGTCTCGGCGGTGTGGAACGCGGTGCCGCCGGAATGCTCGGGGTCGAAGGAGATCTGCGTAACGCCCTCGCGGTCGCGCAGGTCAACAAAGATCAGGCCACCATGGTCGCGGCGACGCCACACCCAACCGGTGAGGGTCACCTCCTGGCCGATATGCTCGAGACGAAGCTCGTTGCAGGTATGCGTATGCATAGAGCGGGTTTCTGTCATGAAAACCTCCTCATCCGTGCCACCCCGTGTCGTTACGGGCGGCTTGCTGTACAGATGGCCCCGCCTGCGTAGACCGCGCAACGGGGCTGCTCGCAAGCGAACCGGACCGACCGGTCACGTGCGGCAAGTCAATAGAATAGCGGATGTGCGGCGCAGCGGCCAAAAGAAGTGGCGCATCCACCCGCTCTTAACAGGGATGTGACAATACGGCTAGCCGCCCGCGTGCAAACACCGCACCAAAAAGCCCGGGCACCCCTCGACGGGATGCTCGGGCTTCACGTATGCAAGCGGTTGCGCAGGCTATGGGGACGAGGGTATTACCCCGTGTTCTGGAGGCCTGCGGAGACGCCGGTCACGGTAGCGAGAATCAGGCTCATGTACTCGGCCTTAGCCTCCTCGGACAGCTCGTCCTGGTTCATGCGGACCTCGCGCAGAGCGCGGACCTGCGCCAGCGACAAGGCGTCGACAAACGGGTTGCGCACGCGGACGGCGCGACCCAGCACGCGGCGCTTCTCAAGCGGCCAGGTGCTGCCGGTGATGGCGAGCGTCCACTTGCGGGTGAGCTGCATCTCCTCGAACACCTTGGTCGCCAAGTCGTCGCGGTCGCCCAGGGCCAGGTACATCTTGGCGATACGGAAATCGGTCTTGGCGATGGACATCTCGATGTTGTCGATAAACGTGCTGAAGAGGGGCCACTCGGCATATGCCTGCTGCAGCAGCTCCAGATCGCCCAGGGCCTCGCATGCGCTGCCCAGGCCGTACCACGCGGCCAGGTTGATTCGCGCCTGGCTCCAAGAGAAGACCCAGGGAATGGTGCGCAGGTCATCCAGCGATTTAGCGCCCAGGCCGCGCTTGGCGGGGCGGCTGCCAATGGGCAGCAGGCCAACCTCGGTCAGCGGGGTCACGGTAGAGAACCACGGGGTGAAGTCCGGAGTATTCAGCAGGTCCAGATAGGTGTTGTGCGCCACGTCGTTCAAACGCGCCGCCATATCGGCGAAGCGCTCGGTGGTCTGCGTGTTGGTGCGCTCCACGGACGGCGCGGAGTTGAGCAGCGTTGCCGCCGCGACGCTCTCCACGTGGCGCTGCGCCAGCGCGGGGTTGCCGTAGCGCGCGAAGATGACCTCGCCTTGCTCGGTGGGCTTGAAGAAGCAGTTGACCGAACCCGCGGGCTGGGCCAGAACGGCACGGTTAGCAGGGCCGCCGCCGCGACCCACGGCGCCGCCGCGACCGTGCATCAGCACCAGGTCGATGTCATTGCGCTCCGCCCATGCGGCGATGCGGGCCTGCGCGGAATGCAGGGCCAGCGTAGCCGTGGTGGGACCGGCGTCTTTGGACGAGTCGGAGTAGCCGAGCATGACCTCGAGGCGGCGACCGCTCTGCTCCAGACGGCGCTGGACCGCGGGGATCGCAAGCATGTCGTCCAAAACGTCGACGCAGTTCTCAAGATCCTCAAGCTGCTCGAACAGCGGAATAACGTCCACCACGGGTACGTCCTCCGGATGGGCGAAGGCCAGCTGCGCCAGCTCGTAGACGTCGGCGACGTTCTGCGCGCTCTTGGTGAACGAGATGATGTAGCGGCGGGCGGCCTTGATGCCAAAGCGCTTCTGGATGCTGCCCAGCGCGCGGAAGGTATCGAGCACCTCGCGGGTCATGGGGGCGAGCTCTCCGTGGACGCCGTGCTCGCGGATATCGTCCAGGGCGCGGGTATGAACCACGGAATGCTGGCGGAACTCGGTCTCCACCATGTGGAAGCCAAAGGTCTCCGTCTGCCAGATGATGGTCTGCACCGGGCCGTATGCCGCGCGAACGGCGCCGGACGCGGCGAGGGAGCGCTGGACCACGCGCAGGTCGTCCAGGAACTCCTCGGCGCTGTTGTACATGGTGTCAGCGTTGCGACCGACGGTGGCGTCCAGGCGGGCTGCCATGACCAGCATGACGGCGCGATGGGGCTCGGACGCGGAGATGGTCATGGCGCGATCGGTAAGGACCTCGCTCATCTCCACCTGATGGTTCCACAGGTTGAGCAGCTCATCGGTGGGCTTGGTGTACTTGGCCTCAAGGGTGAGGTTGCGGCCCACGCGGCGGCACTTGTTGGCGAGGGCGGACACCATATGCGTGGCGAACTTGGCGGCAACCTGACGGCTCACCTTGGCGGTCACGTTGGGGTTGCCGTCGCGGTCGGTACCTATCCAGCTGCCCGGATGGAAGAACGCGGGGCACACGGGCGGCACGGTGCCCGCCTTGTCGCCCAAGATCCAGTCATCGAAACGACGGTAGACCATGGGAATGGTGTCGAACAGCGTGTTGTCGAAGATGTCGATGATGGTATCGGCTTCCTCGACCGGCGTGGGCTTCTTGGGCGCCACGGGCGAGGTGCGAAGCAAGGCATCGATCTCCTGAAGCAGATGGCGCTCGTTCTCCATGAGGTCGGAGCCGCCCAGGCGCGGGCGCTCGGCGAGCAAGCAGGAGATGCGGCGGATCTTGCCTTCGACGGCCTTGCGACGGGCCTCGGTGGGATGCGCCGTGAAGACGGGGTGGAACTCAAGGCGGGCCAACAGCTCGTTGGCCTTGTCCTCGCCCACCTCATCGATCATCTGGCGATAGGCGACGGTGAGCTCGTTGACCGGATCGACCGCGGAGTCGATGGACACGCGGCTCTCGCGCTTACGCAGGGTCTCGACGCGGTAGTTCTCCTCGGAGAGGTTCGCCAGATGGAAGAAGGTGGTGAAGGCGCGGACGATGATCTGGGCACGGTCGAGAGACAGCGAGTCGATCAGCTCGATGGCGTCGCGGAACGCATCGGCGGTAGCGCTTTGAGTAGTAGGGATACCCTGCTCGTTGGTGGGGTCTCCCGCCGCCTCCTCGCCAGGGTTTCCCTCGTTGGCGGCGATGACGCTGGCAAGCAGCTTATCGAAGATGTTGCAGATGTCCTCGTCATACTCGCGCAAGACCTTGCGCTCCAGGCGTACGAACAGCGCCAGGTGGTCACGGAGCTCGGCGGGGATGTTGATCTCGCCCAAAGCCTCCACGGCGGCGCGCGCCTCATCGATGTCGATGCGGCTCACCCTTGCGGGCGCCTGGGTTTCTAGGTGTTCTGCCACGGTGCCTCCCCTTCCATCATTGGGAACGTGACTAACAAAAACAAAGGTTGGACAATGCCGAAACGATTATATGCCCGCATTGGTTTACAGAGACGGCGCTTTAATTAGCAAAAGCAATCTTTAACGTTTCTCTAAAATCGGCGGACGAGACGCTTCGTCCGGCAAACGGCCGATAAAAACAGTAACTGCACGAAGCCCCCGCTGCAAGCCGTTGAGGGCAAAAACAAAATCCGGCCGCGGGCGCATGGCTCGCAGCCGGATTCGAAGTAGTGCTACATGCGGTTCGAAAGCTCGTCCACAAGCGCGGCGCGCGCGACCAGGGTCTCCTCGCCCGTGCCCATATCGCGCAGGCGCACGTTGCCGGAAGCCAGCTCGTCCCCGCCGACGACAACCATGAACGCGGCATTCAGCTTGTTCGCCGCCTTGAACTGGGCCTTAAGGGACTTGCCCTGGTAATCGCACTCGGTACGGATGCCGGCGGAGCGCAGCAGGTTCGCCAGCGAGAAGACCTCACCGCGCAGCTCTGCACCGGCGTTCGCCACGTAGACGCAACGCTCGACGTCATCGGCCATCTCGCCGCCAAACGCCTCCAGGGCGAGCATGGCGCGCTCGAAACCCACGGCGAAGCCGACACCGGGGGTGGGCTTGCCGCCCTCCAGCTCCACCAGGCCGTCGTAGCGTCCGCCGCCGCCAATGGAGCCAACGCCCGCGCCGGGAGCCTCCACCTCAAAGACGGTGCGGGTGTAGTAGTCAAGGCCGCGCACAAGCGTGGGATCCTCGACGTAGGCGATGCCGGCCTCGTCCAGATACTGCTTGACCTTGGCGTAGTGGTCGCGGCACTCGTCGCACAGGTGGTCGGGCATCAACGGGGCGTCTGCCATGATCTGGTGGCAGTGCTCGTTCTTGCAGTCAAAGGCGCGCAGGGGGTTGATCTCGGCGCGCTCGCGGCACTCGTCGCACATCTCGTCCGCATGATCCAAGATGAACTGGCGCACCTGCTCGCGATACGCGGGACGGCACGCCGGGTCGCCCATGGAGTTGATCAGCAGGCGCAGCTTGGAGAGGTCGAAGCCCAGGCGCTCGTAGAAACGCATGAGCATGATGATGCACTCGGCGTCCGCCGCCGGATCCGGAGCGCCCAGCCACTCGATGCCCACCTGGTGGAACTGGCGCAGGCGGCCCTTCTGCGGGCGCTCTCCGCGAAACATCGCCTCGGCGTAATACAGCTTCACGGGAGCGGCGCCCTGCGGCACCAGGTTGTTCTCGACCACCGCGCGGACCACGCCGGCCGTACCCTCGGGGCGAAGCGCCAGGCGCTGCTTGGCCTTGAGCTTGGCGTCGGTACCCTCTTGGAGCACGCGCTCGAAGTTTGCGCCGGAAAAGACGCGGAACATCTCCTTGCGCACCACGTCGGTGGACTGGCCGATTCCGTGGACAAAGACGTCCAGCTGCTCGATCGCCGGGGTCTCGACGGGCTCGAAACCAAAGGGGCCGAAGACCTCCGCCGCCACATCCTGCATCTTCTGCCATGCGCGCATGTCGCGCCCGATAAGGTCCTTGGTACCCTCAGCCCTCTGTGCCTGCATGCGACCTTCCTTCCCTGCAGCTTTTTTCTGCCAGCTATCGTATCGTCCGCAATCCCATAAAGCGGACGAGCGTTTCCAACCGCACCATTATAGGTGCTCGCCAAAGCAGGTTGCCCCGCCTGCGGTATCATACGCTCCAATACTACACGACCAACCCGCAGCGCTCCGCGTGCGCTGGATTTTACCCATGCGCAAGCTTGCCGATGCCGGGCCCCACGCAAGCCCGCGCCGTCATGCGACTATGCGGGGCCACCATTGCAAGGGAGAAGCGATGCGTCAATTTAGAAACGATTACAGCGAGGGTGCCGCCCCGGAAATCCTCGAGACTCTTATTCAGACCAACACCCAACAGACCCCCGGCTACGGTGAGGACGAGTTCTGCGCGCAGGCAGCCGACCTTGTTCGCGACGCCTGCGGGCAGCCAGACGCCCTTGTCAAGTTCATCCCCGGCGGCACCGCTGCGAACATCCTGGCGATCTCCGCGCTTACGGACGAGTTCGAGGGCCCCATCCTCGCCGCCGACGCGCACCCCACCATCCACGAGACGGGCGCCATCGAGGGCACCGGCCGCCGCTTGCTCGCCACAAACGACCCCTACGGCATCCTCACACCCGAATCCGCCGATCGCGTCTGGCGCGACATGACATCCGGCGGCTGCCACACCACCCGCCCCGGCATGATCTATTTCTCTAACACCACGGAGTTTGGCCACGCCTACACCCGCGCGGAATTCGATGCCCTGTGCGACTGGGCGCAGGCGCGCGATATGGCCATCTACGTCGATGGAGCTCGCATGGCAAGCGCCCTCACCTCACCCGGTTGCGACCTCACCCTAGAGCACCTGGCAAGCCGTGCCGACGCCTTTACCCTGGGCGGCACCAAGGCGGGCATGCTCTTTGGCGAGGCCCTGGTGGTAAGCCCCCGCACCGATCGCGGTCGTCGCGCTATGGAGCGCATCCCCTACCTCACCAAGCGCGCCGGCCTGCTTACCGCAAAGGGCCGCTTGATGGGCGTGCAGTACCAAGCGGCGCTCACCGCTCCCGCTGGCGGCGAGGCCATGGATGCTCCCTACTGGCGATATGCCGCCCGATCCAACGCCTGCGCCGCCGCCATCGCCGCCGGCATGCAGGACGCCGGCTTCGAGCCCTACCTTGACGTGACGGGCAACCAGCAGTTTATCTGGGCAACGCGCGAGCAGGCCAAACGCTTTGAGGAAGCCTGCGGCGCCGAGACCATGGTGGCGGCAGACCCCACGGGCGCCGACCGCGTAGTGGTGCGCTTTGTCACCAGTTGGGCAACCAGCCTGGATGACTGCGAGGAGCTCATCTCCTTCGCTCGCGGCCTCTAACGCCCTTCTAGCGCCATACTTTTTGGCACCGTGCACAAAACGAAAGGATAATTGCATCGAAAACGGCAAACCGTCCAGTATGCCCGCAGGCTGCGCTCCCTCTACCTGCTAATTCTTTACACCAGCCACGAGCGTACTAAGCGAATGTAGAAATCGATGCAATTATCCGCCACTTTTGCATGGTGGCAGCTGAAGCGCCCGCCGTTGCGCGCCGGCAGCGCTCGCACCCAAACGATCAAAACCGCACATTATTCCCTCGAATAGAGCGGGATTTCTAGAATTATCGGTCGATAAGCCCGATAGTTGTTGAGTTTTGTTTTCTTT
>DBEWRE010000046.1:0-26287 GCA_048207125.1 Collinsella sp. | reverse complement strand
GCCCGTGGGAGAGCAGGGCGCCGCTGACCGGTGGACGGCACTTTCATATCGACGCAGCGGGCGGGGCCCTTCCGGGGCCCCGCCCTTCTTTTCGCCCGGCGCGCTGCGCTTTGGTGCTTCTATGGGCTAATGTTTGACTTTCATATTACTGGGCATAATTGACATGTTGACTAATAGCCCTAATTAGTTGAGGAGATTCCAATGGCTAAGTTTTTTAAGGCTGATGATAGCGGTAGTTTCGTTCTTGCTCTTTCTGATGATGCTGCTGTTCCTTCGGGTTATTCTCTTGTTGAGGCGAACTCAGTTGATGCTGCAGTAGAAAAGCATGTTCCCGCTATCGATTTGCAGCGCGACGGTCACATCATTCATGTTACTGTCGGCGAAGTCGAGCATCCTATGACTGACGAGCACTTTATTGAGTGGGTGGCTCTAGAGGCTGATGATCGTGTAGAGATTCATTATCTTAAGCCTGGACAGACTCCTACCACGTTCTTTGCCGGTGGTGTTAAGTCGGGTACGGTTTATGCTTACTGCAACCTCCATGGTCTTTGGAAGGCTGCGTTCTAACGCATCGACGATCTGGCCGCCCGAAAGGGCGGCTTTTTTGTATCTGGAATCATCAGGAATTAGAATACTGTTCATATTCCGCTTGCTACTCATATCCTGAGGTGACTGCTTTGAAAATCGCAATTACTCAATTCGACGCTCGTTTGGGTGACTTGGATTCCATATGCTCCAGGATAAGGGAGCAAGCTCGACTTGCGATTTCTCAGAATGTTAAGGTCCTTTGTGTTCCCGCTCCTTTGTTTTGCGGCGTAGTTCCGGGTTCTCTTATCGATAATCCTAATTTTGAGCATGATTTATTTTGTCATCTCTTGGATTTGGCTCGGGCCTTCTCTGACGATGACCTTACCTTTCTTATCCCTTTGATCATTTCCATTGATGGGGCGCCTCTTTTCGATATCGTTATGCTCAAGGAAGGTCGAGTTATTCCCACTAGACTTTTCTGCATGCATCAGCGTTCTGGCTCCAATCAGGATCTTTGGGCGCCGCCTATATTTGAAATCGGTGGATTGAGGGTTGCTGTCTCCTTCGATGCGTTGCGTGATTTGCCTTCTCTTCCCCAAGGTTGCGATCTTTTCATTTACTTCCAATCCGGCAGCTTTAATCGCGATGATTTGTCTACCGTGGGGGCAGCCGGCGTTATCGATAGCCCTCTCCTGGGTGTTATTCGTGATCTGGGTATCTGGTTCGCTGGCGTTTGTCCTATTGGCGGCTATGAGGAATCCGTCTTTACCGGAGGATCATATTTCTTGGACGACTCGGGTCGTCTTATCAATTTCGCTCCTTCTTTTGAGGAGTCGCTTCTTATACAAGATGTTGTTCGCGGTACGCTTATGCCAGAGACTCCCGCTTCTAATGAGTTGCGTTTCTGCAAAGACGAGTGGCTTTGGAACGCTTTGCAGATTCATCTTCGCGACTACCTAAATGTTTGCGACGCTCCCCGTGTTGTTCTCGAACTCGATGGGGGATTGGCTTCCAGCCTTCTTGCGTTGCTCGCCGTTGATTCCGTGGGCTCTCGAAACGTTACCGCTCTTCTAATGGAGAGAAATGATGCTGTTACCCCCGATCAAATTGATAAAGAGCTGATGAGGAGGCGGTCGGTTCGGGATCTTGCCTCGAGTCTCCATATCCAGCTTGTGGTTCGCTCTGCCGGGGTTCTTGCCGATGTCTTCGACAGGGATTCGCGGCATATCGATGCCATGCGCGCGGGTCACCTTGCAGCGTCTGTTATCCTTGCGGATCTTGGCGACGAGCGCGATGCGGTCGTTCTCAGCCCGTTGACTAAAACTGATTATTCGTTGCCGGGAAGTCATGTCGATAGGTATCGTTTTGCCGCCATAGCGCCCTTTGGCGATGTGTATATCACGGATCTCGAGTTCCTTGCCCGCTATAGAAATAGGATATCTTGCGTTCTGCCTCCCTCTATCGTGTCGCTTAACGAGGTCGAGGCTTCGATGTCACGCATTTTGTACAACGCGATTCTCGGACGTTTAGATGACGGAGAGATGGTCTCTCAGGCCGCTGAATTGCTTCGAGGCCTTGAAGCGTCTCAAATCGATGATGTATTTAGAAGCGCTGTCGACTTGGATAGGGTATTTGACGATATTCCTCTATCTCGAACAAATGGGGATGCTGTCTCGCTGCTTCTCTTGATGATGCGTGCTGGAGAGGGTGCGAGGAGGCGGATGGCGCCCTATCCCATCGTCTCGCCAAAATCATATGATGAGAGATCTTGGCCTGTTCAGCTTGCTTGGTCCGATATCGGTCGCAATGGCCGTGACCTTATCTCTGCTGATGAATTTGCACGGGATGAGATTCGAAGATTCGAGGCGAAGGGCGAGCAATTCGGACGCAGAATGCGCGAAGAGATTGCTGGGCTCATCGGGGGGATGCTCGGCATGAGTCCCGACCAGCTTCGTTCGATGCTGGAAAGTGGCAAAGATGAGATGCGGGCCGACTTGGAGGGGCTTGAGGAAGCCGCTCGGGATTTGATCGATAATTCGGGGGACCAAGAGCGGCGCGGTCCAGGTAAAGGGCACCCTGGCCAAATTCCCCCTCTTCACGGGGTCCGTCCATCGGATTTGCCTTTCTTCTCAATTAATTAACCGGATAACCTCGGCAACCGTGCTATATTAGAACAGATGTTCGAATTGGAAGGTTGCGAATGATTGTTCTAGGAATTGACCCGGGACTCGCGAATACCGGTTGGGGGATTGTTGAGGAGAGGTCTGGCCAGGTGAGATGTCGAGCCTATGGTTGCATTAAGACGTCTGCCGGCAGTGATCTGGCAGTGCGATTGAGGCATATTGCCGATGATTTGAATGCGGTCGTTGACCGCTATCATCCTGAGGAAGCCGCCATCGAAGGGGTATACTTCGGCGCTAACGTAAGGTCTGCGATACCGACGGCGCATGCGAGGGGTGCGGCGTTGGTCGCCTGTTCGCTCTGCGGGGTCGAGGTTGGCGAGTATACCCCGATGCAGATAAAGCAAGCGGTTGTGGGAACGGGTGCGGCAGATAAAGCACAGGTCGCATTCATGGTTCGCACGCTGCTCCATTTGGACCATGATCCAAAGCCCGACCATGCGGCAGATGCCCTTGCGTGCGCAATCTGCCATACACATCTTCGCCGGACTGCCCAGCTTAGCAAGGGCACCTACATGATTGAGAAGGGGAATGGCTACTCATGATTTCGCAACTTCGAGGAACGCTACTCGAAGCGACCGCCGCCTCGGTCGTGATCGATGTGGCAGGGGTAGGTTTCGAACTTGGGGTGTCGGGAGCGACGGTCTCCTCGCTTCCCCAGGTTGGCAAAGATTGCATGCTATACACTCGCTTGCAGGTGCGCGAGGACGCTATGACGCTTTTTGGTTTTGCGACAAAGGAGGAGAGGACCATGTTCGATCGACTTGTCGCGATATCTGGCGTGGGCCCTCGCCTTGCTCTTGCGGTGCTGGGCAAGTTTAGCGTGCCTCAGCTGTATTCCATCGTTATGGCCGAGGATGAGAAGAGCATGTCGAGCGTGTCCGGAGTAGGGAAGAAGACGGCGCAACGACTCATACTCGAGCTTAAGAGCGTGTTTAAAAAAGACAAGGGATTCATTCCCTCGGACAGCTTCGCGCCCCTGCCGCTAAAGGCCTCTTCGACACCTGATAGCTCTGCTTTTGAGGACGCTCGTTCGGCGTTGTTGTCCATGGGCTTCAGCCCTCAGGAAGCCGAGCTCGCGCTTGACGGATTAGATGTCTCCTCGAGGGTGGAGGACCTGCTTGCGGGCGCGCTGAAGCGATTGGGGATGGATGCATGATGTGGGAAGCGGATCAGTCTCAAGATCTTTGGGCGGATTCTCAGGCGGTCCACAGCTCTTCGGGGCGTGCCGGGGTCGGGACGATGCGCGAGGCGGGCAGGTTCGTTACGGGCGACCTGACATCCGACGACCTTGATGTCGAGCGCACGCTGCGACCGCAGATGCTTGACGACTATTGCGGGCAGGAGCATATCAAGGAAAGCCTGAGGATTTTGATAGCCGCCGCCCAGAGTCGCGGCGAGAGTCTCGACCATGTGATTTTCTCCGGTCCTCCCGGTCTGGGGAAGACGACCCTTGCCGCTGTGGTGGCAAACGAACTGGGCGCTCAGATAAAAACCACTTCGGGTCCCGCTATAGAGAGGACGGGCGACCTTGCTGCGATACTTACCAACTTGCAGCCGGGGGACGTTCTGTTTATCGATGAGATACACAGGCTCAACCGATCTGTCGAGGAGGTCCTGTATCCGGCGATGGAGGATTTCGCCCTCGATATCGTTATCGGAAAGGGTCCTGCTGCTCGCTCTATTCGCCTCGATATCCCGCGCTTCACATTGGTCGGTGCAACTACCCGTTCCGGAATGCTGACCGGTCCCCTGCGCGACAGGTTCGGAATTTCATTTCGTCTGGACTACTACTCCATTGATGATCTGGCTCAGATAGTTTCCCGTTCGGCCTCAATTCTCGGCGTGCTTATAGACTTGCCTTCCGCCAAGGAAATCGCGTCCAGATCGCGCGGAACGCCTCGTTTGGCGAATCGTCTCCTCAAACGCGTCAGGGACTATGCGCAGGTGCGTGGTACGGGTGCGATCACTCTGGATATTACGCGCGAGGCGCTTGAGTTTTTTGAAATCGACGAGCTTGGCTTGGACTGGATGGATATTCGTATCCTCGAAACGCTGTGCAAGACCTTTAGGGGCAGGGCAGTCGGTTTGACAACGCTGGCGAGTGCGATCGGCGAGGACCCATCGACGCTCGAGGACGTATATGAACCGTATCTTCTCCAGCGGGGTCTTATCGTGCGAACGCCGCAAGGGCGAGTCGCCACGTTGGCCGCCTTTGAGCATCTGCACGTGGAACAACCCTCCCATATGTAGCGAATCAGGGTATCCTGTAAGAATCCGTTATCAATAGCAGAAGGGAACGACATGCTGACCGACATCGAGATCGCACATTCCGTCAAACCCCTACCCATCAGCGAGGTAGCAGCCTCCGCCGGTGTGGACCAATCGCACCTGATTCCCTATGGCTTCGATAAGGCGAAGGTTGATTACTCTCTTCTGAATGAGGAGAGCGATCATAAGGCGAAGCTCGTGCTGGTCACCGCAATCAATCCCACTCCCGCGGGCGAGGGCAAGACCACAACGACAATCGGGTTGGCCGACGCACTTCGTCGACGCGGGGTCAAGAGCGCCGTTGCGTTGCGCGAACCCTCGCTGGGTCCCGTTTTCGGCGTGAAGGGCGGCGCGGCAGGTGGCGGATATGCCCAGGTTATTCCCATGGAGGATATCAACCTTCACTTTACGGGCGATTTCCATGCCATCGGCGCGGCGAACAACCTGCTCGCCGCTATGCTGGACAATCATATCCAGCAGGGCAACGAGCTCGGCATCGATGTGAAGCGTATCACGTGGAAGCGCGCCGTCGATATGAACGATCGCCAGCTTCGCCATGTAATCGACGGCATCGGCGGCAAGGCGCAGGGCGTTCCGCGTGAAGACGGTTTCGACATCACGGTGGCATCCGAGGTCATGGCGATTCTGTGCCTCTCTACATCCATCTCCGACCTTAAGTCCCGACTCGGCGAGATCGTCGTCGGCTATACCTACGCCGGAGAGCCCGTCCGTGCCTCCCAGCTCAAGGCAGCTGGCGCGATGGCGGCCCTGCTCAAGGATGCGCTGAAGCCCAATCTTGTCCAGACGCTGGAGCACACTCCGGCATTCGTGCACGGCGGTCCGTTTGCAAACATTGCCCATGGATGCAATTCGGTCATGGCGACGCGTATGGCCATGCGTTTCGGTGACATCGCGATCACCGAAGCCGGCTTCGGTGCTGATCTTGGCGCTGAGAAGTTCCTAGATATTAAATGCCGGATGACGGGAATTCAGCCGGATGCCGTCGTGGTCGTCGCAACTGCCCGCGCCCTCAAGTACAACGGCGGCGTCGCAAAGGCGGATTTGAACAACGAGAACCTCGATGCGCTCAAGGCCGGCTTGCCGAACCTTTTGCGCCACGTCGATAACATCCAGTCCGTGTTCGGCCTGCCTTGCGTGGTCGCCATCAATCGATTCCCTTCCGATACGGAGGCGGAGCTCGACTTGATCGCTTCCGAGTGCGAGAAGCTTGGTGTAAACGTTAAGCTATCCGAGGTGTGGGCGAAGGGCGGAGAGGGCGCCCTTGAACTCGCGGACGAGGTCATGCGCTTGGTCGAGGAGCCTAGCGAGCTTCGATTTGCCTATGAAGATGGTGCGGATATCGCTGACGCCCTCGAGTCGATTGCAACTAAGGTGTATCGTGCGGACGGTGTCGATTTCACGCCCGCGGCCAAGCGTCAGCTTGCTGAGCTTCGTGCCAACGGGTTCGGCAACCTCCCCGTCTGCGTTGCCAAGACGCAGTACTCGTTCTCCGATAACGCCTCCATGCTTGGAGCACCTGAGAACTTCCGCATCACTGTGCGCGAGCTCAAGGTGTCTGCGGGCGCTCATTTTGTCGTGGCTCTCACCGGCAGCGTCCTTACCATGCCGGGACTCCCCAAGGTTCCCGCCGCCGAGGGCATCGACGTGGATGACGACGGCGTTATCACGGGCTTGTTCTAGAACGGTCACCTGGCGCCTTCGCGTGCTTCATAAGTCTATGGGGCGACCATGATAGACCGTTTGATATCGGATTGAACGGAATCTCCGGAAGAGACGGGCGCGAGGTGACTCCGCCCGTCTTTGCACGTGTTGGACCTCCTGCAGGAAGGAGCATGGCCATGGCCACAGTTATAGATGGAAAGGCGCTCGCCGCACGCGTGCGGGCAAGGGCGGCGGAGGATGTTGCGGAGCTAAAGTCTGCGGGTATGAACCCCGGCCTTGCCGTTGTACTTGTCGGCGATGACCAGGCTTCGGCAACCTATGTGCGCTCGAAGCTTCGTGATTGCGAGGAATGCGGTATCGCGTCATTCGATTACAAGCTTCCCGCGCATACTTCCCAGGACGAGATTTTGAAGCTTGTCCGCGATCTCAACGAGGACCCCTTGGTTACCGGCATTCTGGTGCAGATGCCGCTGCCCTCCCACTTAGATGCGGAGGAGATAATCGAGACGATCTCGCCCTTGAAGGATGTGGATGGTTTTCATCCGACCAGCCTAGGGAGGTTGGTGAGGGGGCTTCCAGGCCTTCGTCCCTGCACCCCCGCCGGAATCATGGCGATGCTGGACGAGTACGGCATCGATGCGGCGGGAAAGAACGCTGTGATTGTGGGACGCTCCTCGATCGTCGGAAAGCCGATGGCGTTTATGCTGCTGGAGCGCGACGCGACGATTTCCGTCGCCCATTCGCATACTCGCGATCTGGACAAAATCTGCCGTTCGGCGGACATCCTGGTGGTGGCATGCGGTATCGCGAAGCTCGTAAAGGGCGACTGGGTGCGGCCCGGCGCGACCGTGATCGATGTTGGGATGGACAGAGACGAGAACGGCGCGCTGTGCGGCGATGTCGACTACGACGATGTCTTCGATGTGGCGGGCGCTATTACCCCGGTTCCCGGTGGCGTGGGTCCTATGACCAGGGCGATGCTTATGAGTAACGTGGTGACTGCCGCGAGGATGCAGGCAAAAGCCTAGGCATCTTGTTTCATTCCTGTTTCCATTACTCGTTTTTGCTGAGGAGCTTAGTTCCTTTCCGCAGGTCAAGAAGCTAGGGTAATTAGCACACCATGTTTGTCGGCAATGTGGCGGGATGCTTTGCCGCAATGGAGTATTATGTGAGCCAGCACACGGCGTTTAGTCGTGTGCTTGTTTTTTCAAGCGCCTTTGCGCGCCGTCGGCTCGTCGAGGGGCAGATAGAAAGGGTTAGCATTATGGCAACCGGTACACTTAAGAAATCATTCTTCCGCGAGAAGGGCTACGGCTTCATCGCTCCCGATGACGCTCCGGCGGATTCCAGGTCCGATATCTTCGTTCACTTCAGCGCTATCCAGATGGACGGCTTCAAGTCGCTTGACGAAGGCGATCGCGTCGAGTTCGAGGTCGGTCCCGGCAAGAAGCCCGGCGAGTCCCAGGCAATCAACGTTCGCAAGATCGGCTAGTCTTCGCGCAGCCTAGACGTTGACCTAGTTAATTCGACAGGGGTGCCCTTGCGCTGGGCGCCCCTGTTTTTGTTTCCATGTATATGCCCGAGGCGTTACACTTGGCTCGAAGCCGCGTCGGCTTCATACGGCTTGATTTAGGAGGAACTATGGCGTGCACCACAATCCTTGTGGGAAAAGATGCGAGCTATGACGGATCGACGATCGTCGCCCGCAACGAAGACTCTCCGGGCGGGCAGTTCGAGCCCAAGCGCATGCAGGTGGTCATGCCCGAAGACCAGCCCCGCGTGTACACGAGTGTGGAATCCCGCCTTACGATCGAACTTCCCGACGATCCCATGCGCTACACATCGGTTCCAGATGCCATAGAGGGCCACGGCGTGTGGGCTGCAGCGGGTTTTAACGAGCTCAACGTCGGCATGAGCGCCACTGAGACCATTACGAGCAACGAACGCGTTCTGGGAGCCGATCCCCTGGTCGTGTATGCCCCGCCGCGGGGCGTCGAGGGCGAGGAAGGATATGTCCCCGCTTGCCCGGGCGGTCTGGGCGAGGAGGACTTCGTCACCTTGGTTTTGCCGTACATCAAATCGGCTCGCGAGGGCGTCGAGCGCTTGGGCGCCCTGCTTGAGGAATACGGAACCTACGAGATGAACGGCATCGCGTTTTCGGACGTCGATGAGATCTGGTGGCTCGAGACCATTGGCGGCCACCATTGGATCGCCAAGCGCGTTCCCGATGATATGTACGTCACCATGCCCAACCAGCTGGGTATCGATTGGTTCGATTTGGGCGACGCGGAGGGCGAGCAGGTCGAGCACATGGCAAGTTCCGATCTGCGCGCCTGGATGTCCGACAACCATCTCGACCTTACGCTTCGGGGCGAGTACGCGTTCTTCTCCGATGACGAGTACGAGTTCATCGAGGGAGACGACCTTATCGAGGATTTGGATGAGGATGAGGAGCCAGGTGATGACGGTTTCGAAGAAGGAGAGTTCGAAGACGTCTACGTTTTGGACGCCGCCCGCTTCGAGGACATCTTTAATCCGCGTGAGGCGTTCGGGTCCCGTTCCGATAGCGACCACGTCTACAACACGCCGCGCGCATGGTACATGCAGCGGTTCTTGAATCCGCACGATGCATGGGAAGGCCCCTTCGCGGACTTCACGCCCGAGTCCGATGACATACCGTGGGCGCGCGTGCCCGAGCGCAAAGTGACTATAGAAGACGTCAAATACGTCCTTTCCGCCCATTATCAGGGAACTCCGTATGATCCGTACGGAAAGCACGGAACGCCCGAGACCCGCTCGCTGTATCGGCCCATCGGCATCAACAGGAACGGTCAGCTCGCAGTTTTGCAAGTTCGTCCGTATGTGGACGAGGGACGTCGCGCGATTCAGTGGATGGCGTTTGGATCGAACCCGTTCAACGCGCTCGTTCCTTTCTATGCGAACGTCGACAGCCTGCCGGATTATCTGTGCAACACGACGGCGAGGGTTACCACGGACAGCTTCTATTGGTCCAACCGCCTTGTCGCGGCTCTTGCCGATGCGAGGTTCCGCGACAACGCCGCGCATATCGAGCGCTATCAGGAGAAGGTCGGCGCGCGCGGGCACCAGATGCTCCGCGAGACCGATCGCGCGACCGTCGACGCGTCGGGCGATGAGCTCGTCCGCGCCTTGGAGCGGGCGAACGATGAGATGGCCGACTTTTTGCGCGAGCAGACGGATGCGCTGTTGGGCAGGGTGCTGCATACGACGAGCCTGTCGATGAGAAACGGCTTCGCCATGTCTGATAACTAGTGCGAGAGGGCACGCGGCTCCTTGGGGCGCCGCGTGCCCTTTTGTTTGCGCATGAGCGGGGTGGGGTACAAGACACAGCATGGTATGGTCCGGCTGCGCTGCGGCCGGACAAGGGTCAAGGAGGACGTGATGGCAACTACATTCGAAGAGCTCGTCAACGGTATGGTCAACATCGGTTTCGGCGTCGCGGCCACCGCTGCGGAGAAGAGCCGTGAGGTCCTTGAGGACTTGAACGCCAAGGGCGAGGAGGTGCGCCACGACCCGTCGACTCCGGATTTCGCGCGTTCCATGTCCGATATCTTCGAAAGTGCCGGCGGCATGTTCACCGATGCCTCGGCGCGCTTGGGCGCAAAAGGGGAGACCGCGGCGGAGCGCGTGCTGGACGAGTTGATTCTCGCCCGCGTTCGCTATCTCAATGAGCCCGAGCGCGCGGCGTTCCTGGCGCATGTGGGCGACCTTGTCCGAGCTGTCGATAGCGAGACCGTACACATCCCGGTCGAATCCGTCGATAAGCGCGAAGAAGGCGTTTCGGGTGAAGCGGGCGCCGAGCGGGGGGAAAGCGAGTAGGGACCGTTGACCGAGAGAGAGACCCAATACGAGGCCCCGCAGGGCAGGGATCGGGACCGGTCGTCCGCCGGCCAGGCATCTCCTGCGGAGCGCCTTGCTGCCGATTCGGTCTTTCATCGCCATGAACGCGCGGTGGACGAGGTTCCTGGCCAACCCGCCGTTATTGCTCCGGGCGAGAAATACCAGCTGTCATCTGCCGGTAGGCGCTGGCGCATCGGTGAGATATTCAAGCTTCTCCGAAAATACGAGGTATGGAACGATATCACGCCGGTTCGCCTGCGCTGTCTGCTCGAGGAGCTGGGCCCCATGTTTGTCAAGATGGGGCAGATCCTGGCGAATCGATCAGAGATATTGCCGCAGCGCTTTTGCGATGAGCTGCGCAAGCTGCGCACGGACGTGGATCCGGTGCCCTATTCCATCGTCCGCGATTGCCTGAGCGCCGAATACCGCAGGCCCTTGTCCGAGATATTCGCCTGGATCGATGAGGAGCCGCTGGGCAGCGCGTCGCTCGCCCAGGTGCACCGTGCGCGCCTGGTGACGGGCGAGGATGTTGCCGTCAAGGTGCAGCGGCCGGGTGCGCAGCAGGTTATGGCTCAAGATATCGATATCATGCGCAATATCGTGCGGCTCGCGTCGCGCTTTGTCCAGACCGACCAGTTTGTCGATCTCCATGATGTGGTCGAAGAGCTATGGGAGTCGTTTCGCGAAGAGACCAACTTCATCATGGAGGCTCGCAACCTCGATGACTTCTACGAGTTCCATCTTGGCGCCAAGGGCATATCCTGCCCTCGTCCCTATATGAAGCTTTGCACCGAGCACGTCGTGGTCATGGACTACGTTGATGGAATCTCGATTACCGATCCCGATGCCCTTGTCGATGCCGGCTATAGCCTGAAGCTGCTGGGGTCTCGCATAGTCGAGGATTATTCCACTCAGGTTTTGGACGATGGGTTCTTCCATGCCGATCCCCATGCGGGCAACATCATCGTGAAAGACGGCGTGGTGTATTTCATCGATCTCGGTATGGTCGGCCGCATGTCCAACCATGATCGCCTCATCGTGAAGGACATCATCTATTCCGTTGCCGAGGGCGACGTGTCTAAACTGAAGGACTCGCTGCTGCGTTTCGCCGTTTCAAGGGGTGATTCGGGGACTTTGGATCACGCCTCGTTTTTGAACGATCTCGATTACATCGTTGCCGACTTCGCTGGCCTAGATTTGAAGGACCTGGATATCGGTGAGTTCTTGACCTCGTTGGTTAACCTTGCCCGCAAGAACGACGTTGAGCTTCCCAGCGTGGTGACCATGTTCGCCAGAGGCATGGTAACGCTCGAGGGCCTTTTGAGCGAGTACATGCCCCATGTGAACATGATCCAGATCATCCGCAACCACATCGCGAACGAGAAGAGCGCGTATAAGCGGATGGAGGAGGGGCTGCGCGACCTCTCGGCGGACAGCCTTCGCGCGGTCAAGGGGACCTTGGAGGCCGCGGAGCACCTGGGCCTGGCGTCGCGCATGCTCACGCGCGGCCAGCTGAAGATCAATACGCAGGTAATGGGATCAGAAGAGGTGCTGCGGCATTTGGGCGGCATCGTCGACCGCATGTCCATGGCGATCGTTATCGCGGGCCTTTTCATAGGATCCTCGGTGGTTTACTACGCCAAGATCGAGCCGGTTATCTTCGGCATCCCGGTCATCGGTTTTCTGGGTTATGCCAGCGCGCTCATCCTGGCGTTGGGGCTTGGACGGGAGATCTGGCGCAATAGCCACGCTAGAAAGTAGGTCCGTGATTCTGAGCGTTCGCAGATGCGCCGAAGAGCTCCGCCGCGGACGAATAGACGGATAGGCCGCGCGCTCTCGCATGGTCCAGGAGTTCATCGTTGCGTTTGTTGAGGGTCCCCGTGCTCTCGAGGCACCATATTAGGGCGAGGCAGCCTTCGAGTGCCGTTTTTGCCTTGGCGATTGCCCGGTCCTCGATAGGCTCGAACGCCGGCGTGTCGACAACCTGGTTCGCCAGGGCCCTTGCGAGCGACCAATCCATATCGCCCCGATGCAGGACTCCGGCGGCGAACGGCATATCGTGGCGTTGGAGCTCGCGCATGTCCTCGATTCCGACGCCCCCGCCCGCGACGACGAATACCCGCGCGTTGCCGCGGGGCCGCGCCATCTCGAAGCTGCCGAACGCCGGATTGAACGACGAAGGGTCGATGCCGTAGAGATCCGCCATCCTCTCTTGGGTAAAGGCTTCATGCGCGGGGCCTTGAAACGCGACGCCGCCGCGGGCGATGGCGATCACGTGGTCCGCGGCTTTTTGGGCGAGGGCGAGTTCATGCAGCGAGGCGATGATGCAGATGCCCCGTGCGCGGGCGAGCTTACGCAGCATCTGCAGCATTTCAAGCTGGGACGATATATCGAGATAGGACGTGGGCTCGTCCATGATGAGCACGCGCGGCTCTTGGCAGATGGCGCGCGCGATCAAGGCGCGCTGTCGCTGCCCGTCGCTAAGGGTTGAGAAATCACGTTCGGATATGTCCTCGATATTGCAGAGTCCTAGCGCCTCTTGGACCGCGTCGCGGTCGGTG
Source organism: Collinsella sp. (assembly GCA_048207125.1). Taxonomy (GTDB): domain Bacteria; phylum Actinomycetota; class Coriobacteriia; order Coriobacteriales; family Coriobacteriaceae; genus Collinsella. The sequence goes on along the minus strand of DBEWRE010000046.1, from coordinate 13,185 downwards.
TGCGTGAGGGAGCCGAAACGTCCTGTGTGGGGGAAGCGCCCGGCCTCCACCACGTCGCGGCAGGTGAGCAGCTCCGGAGAGGGGCGCGAGGTGTCGTGTACGGCGAGCGAACGGGCGAGCTCGCGCTCGCGTAGGGCCGAGAGCTCCGTTCCCTCTATGACGACGGTGCCCGCGAGCGGGCGAAGGCGTCCGCAGAGCGATTTGAGTATGGTCGATTTGCCGGATCCATTGGGGCCGATGAGCGCGGTGAGCGCACCCGCGGGAAGGTTGATCTCTACCCCTTGCACGATGGGGGCGACGTAGCCTGCGGACAGGCCGTGCGCGGCAAGAGGGGAGGAGTGCGCGGGGCCGCGGCGGCCGATATGCATATTCATTCGCTACAGCCCCCGTTTCTTAAGCATGAGCCAGATTACAAGCGGGGCGCCCAGTACGGCGGTGACGGCGCTCACGCTGAGTTCGATTGGAGAGAAGAGCATGCGCGCGATGAGGTCGCAGACGCTGCAGAGGACGGCGCCCATGAGGAAGGAGGCGGGGACCACGGCGATGGGCTTCGAGGTGCCGAGCGCCTGCTTTGCGAGATGGGGGGCGGCTATGCCTACAAAGGAAATGGGGCCCGCAAAGGCGACCGTGCAGGCAGACATGATGCTGGAGAGCATGACGATTGCGGCGCGAAACGCGCGGATGTCCACCCCGACGCTATGCGCGTAGTCCTCTCCCAGCTGATAAGCCCCAAGGGGCTTGGAAAGGGCGAAGGTCGCGACCGCGGTGATCGCGACCGTGGGGGCTATGGCGGCGATATCCGTCCAAGAAGCGCCGGAGAAGCTGCCGAGCGACCAGTTGTGTAGGTTGACGATACTCTGGTCGTCCGCGAACGCGATAAGGAAATTGGTGGCTGCCGAGCAGATGTAGCCGATCATGACGCCCGCGACGATGAGGGTGCCCCGCGACCGGACGCGTCTGGAGACAGCGAGTACGAGCGCCATAGCCAGAAGCGATCCCGCTACCGCCGCAGCCACGGACATCCAGGTTGTCATGACGGACCCGGCGCCCAGAACCACGATCATGAGCAGTGCGACGCAGAGCTTTGCGCCCGACGAGATGCCCAGCACGAACGGGTCGGCGATGGGGTTGTCGAAGAATACCTGGAGCAAGAGGCCGGAGAGCGCGAGGGAGCCGCCTAGCAGGGCGGAAGCGATCGCGCGGGGCAGGCGAATCTCCCATATGATCTGGCTTGCGGCATCCGGGGACGGCCCGGCGGCAAGGATGTGGATGACTTGCGCGGGCGAGTAGGCGGTTGAGCCGATGGCGACGCCCGCTGCTAGGGCGGCGACGAGGGCGACGCCGAGCGCCGCGAGAACGGTTGCTATTCGCCGTCGGGAGTGCTTGTGCATGGACGGCTGCGTGAGATTCATCAAGAGAGCTTCTCCAGGTAGGTAAGGGAGCTGTCGGCGCCTTCCAGCATCGCGCGCAAGTCTGAGACGATCTGGGGCGTCTTGGTCATCTGCTGGTACATATTACTCGTACAGCGCCATACGTTGCCCTTTTGCACCGCCTTGGTGTTGGCGAGCAGTTGGTTTTTCGCCAGGAAGTCGGATAGGGCAGAGACGGAGCTATCGACGGTGGCGTTATAGATGATGTAATCCGCATCGCGCACCTGGGCGTAGAAGGACTCCATCTCCATGGTGACGGAGGAAGAGTCTTTCGAGTCGCCCAGGTCGCCGAAGGCGATCTGACCACCCGCCATGGAGATCATCTGCGAGACGTAGTCGCCGGAGCGGCGGACCACGGCGGCACCGTCCTCGTTGATATAGAAGAAGGCGACGGTCTTGCCGGTGTCCTTGCCCTGGGAGGCTCGCTCCACGCTCTCGCGGGCACTCGAGAAAAACTCGTCTGCTTGAGCCTCTCGTCCAAAAAGCATGCCGTAGAGGCGTATCCATTCCAGGCGCCCCAGCGCGGTGGGCTCGTTGCTGGAGAGGTCGGTGAGCACGGTAATGCCCAGGTCCTGGAGTTTCTCGCGGGCATCCGGCCTATGATCGATCATGGTGTTTTCCAGGGCCACCGTGCAGCCAAGTTGCGCGAGGCGTTCGTAATCCGGGGAGCTGTACGAACCCACGTAGGCGCACGATCCGGATTCGACGGCCTGGACCAGGCTTTCGATGGAGCAGGTTTGGGGGTTGACGGAGGTCGCCGCGACCGCGTCGATGACCCCGAGTTGGTCGATAAGGCAGACGCTGTTCGAGGCCGCATGGTAGACGCGGGTTAACGGAGCGGCGATGACGGCGATGTCCTTGTCGAGGCCCCGGGGCGTGCCGGCGCCTTGCGGGACGATGAGGAAGCGCTCCTTGTTGGCAAGGCAGACAAGCCGGTAGCCGCCTTCGAACTCGTCCACGGTGAAGCGGGTCGCGTATGAGAGCTCGATGGAGCCCACGTGGGCGAGCTCGCATCCCAGGTCGATGTCGCGGTACGGGGAGGGGTCCTCGTCCGTATCGGCAAAACCCGATGCGCCGTCGCCGGCTCTTGCCGAGCCTTGGTCCGGGGAGCCCTGCTCAAGGCTGGAGCCATCGAGTGCGATGGTGTAGTCGATGAGGTGCGGAGTGCTCATGCGCGTGGTCCGAGCCTGGACCGCGACCACGGCGTCCACGGAGTCGACGGGGATGTCGAACGAGGATCCGCCTTTGGTCGATGCTGCCGGGTATTCCCGTCCGTCCACCACCATGAGGTCATAAGAATCGCTGGACCAGACTACCTCGAGGGTCAGCTGCCCGTCCTTGGCGATTAGCTTGGCGGGCGATGCGATCGAGGCGCGCCCTGTGCCGCCCTCCAGCCGCACGTCGATGCTGTAGGTGCCGTCCAGGTCGCTTGAGCCCCGCGAACAGCTGGCAAGCGAGACCACCGCCGCCAGGAGGGCGACCAGGATCGCGAGGGCGGTCGAATAGCGGTTGATGGACGCACGGCTAAAGCGGTTCATGGTTATCCGTTCTTATAGATGGCGGTTTGAGGCGGGAGATTCAAAAAGGACGCGCCGGGTGCGGGGCGGTGCACGCGGCGCGTCGAGGCGGGCTAGGCCTTGTAGGCGGAGGAGGGGAGGCCTGCGGACTCGAAGACCAGAACCCGGTCATACCAGGATTCCTTGCGGATGCTCCAGGCGGCGCAGTCGGTCTCTTCGTCGAGCGCCTGCACCGGGACCGTGTACTCGTAGGCGCCCTCCGCGTTTTCGACAAAGGGGATGAATCGGTCCTCGGCAGCGCTCGCTGCCTCCTCGCCGGTACCCATGAACAACTTGCCGTAGCCGGTGCCGCCCAGCGTCATGGTGCAGGTCATCGACCCGTCGAATACGTGCAGGACCGCCTTCTTGATGTTGAACATCCTGGAGTTGGAGGTCACCGTGATGTCGTAGTCCCCGTCATTGAGGTCGGCGGCGCCCAGCGGCGTTGAGGCCGCATCGTCCTTCGCGCCGTCCTTGGTCGATGTGGGCGAGGAGCCCTGCTCGACGGGGGCGGCGCTGCCGGTGGAGTTGGGGGTGCCGGCGGAGCCGCAGCCGGCGAGGCCGGAGGCTCCCGCGACGGCGCAGGCGGTAAGGACGATGAGGAGGTTGGAGCGAATCAAGTGCGGGGTCCTTTCTGTTGGCGTGTCGGTTGTAAACGCGAAGGTCGGGGCTGATTAGAGGGATTCGATCGCAGCGGCGACGTGGTCGACGTAGATGTCGTCGATGCCGCTGTACTGGCCGAGACCTTCGAGTAGGCAGGTGGTCTCGATGCCGGCGGCGATGAATTTGGATGCCCAGGAATCGGGATCGGAGGTGTCCGCCATGTCGTTGGTGGCATGGTCGCCGGCGACCACCATGAACGGCGCGAGGACGGCCTTGGCGTAGCCGGCGGCTTGCACCGCGGCGATGACATCCTCGCAGGTGGGCTCGGCCTCGACGGTGCCCACGAAGAACTGCTTCTTGCCCAGGGCGTCAAACGTCTGCTGCATGGTGACGTAGTCGGAGTTGGAATCAGCGGTGGTGCCGTGGCCCATCAGGACGAAGGCTGTGGCCCCGTCGTCCAGGTTCGCGCGCTGCTCCGCGATTGCGTTCGCGACGGCCTGGTAGTCCGCGTCGCTTGCCAGCAGGGGCGCGCCCAGGGCAACGTGCTTGAAATCGTCCGAGCGCTTGGCCAGCTCGTCCTGGACGTCGGCGTACTCCAGGCCGGCCATAAGGTGGGTGGGCTGGACGATGGTGGTTTCGACGCCGTCTGCCTCGGCGCGGTCCAGCGCCTCTTCCACGTTGTCGATCTCGATGCCGTCGCGCTCCTTGAGCTTATCGATGATGATCTGCGAGGTGAACGCGCGCCTCACGTCGTAGTCATGGCCGTACGTTTCGCGGATAGCGTCCTCGATGGCGCCGATAGTGATGTGGCGCGAGGAGTTGTAGCTGGTACCGAAGCTGGTCACCAAGATGACGGGCTTGGCGGCGGCCGTCCCCGTCGCGCCCGCGTCGCTCGATCCCGCTGCGGCCTTGCTTTGCGTGCAGCCCGCGAGGGCGCCAAGGGCGAGGGCGGCGGCGCCGCCGGAGAGCAGGGACCTGCGGGAGATGGTGGGGGTCATGTGCGTTCCTTTCCTTCACGATGCGCCGAGGCAGAAGCGCTCGCGGCGATTGTGATGGCTGGACGGCACGCGACAACAAGATGGAACGGCGGGTGGATGCCCGGCCGTCTGCCCACGCGCTCCTCCGGGGTTCACAGAGGCTGCGACGCCGCGGAACGAGTCCGCGAGGAGACGGCAGAGCGCCCTGGCTCGGAAGCGCGCCCGCGCCTCCACACAGTAATGGCCCTTGCTCAGGATTCGCACCTGATTCCCTCTGAATGCACCGGCGCCGCGACACGCCGACCCTCTCCTTATGTGCTGCTGCCGCAAACGCGGCTTACGCGCCCATCATAGCAGGTTTCCCTCATGCCCCAACTGAGATATGCTCAAGCTCTTATCTTGAGCTTTCATCTGGGATCCGCCGCTCCGTGGCGGGGTACTACAATGCGGGTGGCCCCGTTAGGCGAGATCGCCGCCGGGGCTCTATACGGTGGACGACAGGAGGCCGACATGGTGCACTTCGTAGGGGCGGGCAGCGGGGCGCCCGATTTGATCACGTTGCGCGGGGACGCGCTCTTGCGCCGCGCCGACGTGGTCATATGGGCGGGAAGCCTGGTGAATCCAAAGCTGCTCGAGGTCTGCCGCGACGGCTGCGAGATCTTCGATAGCGCCACCATGACGCTCGAAGAGGTGCTTGACCGGATGCGCGCCGCCGAGGAGCGGGGCCTTGAGGTGGTGCGCCTGCACACGGGCGACCCCTGCATGTATGGCGCGATTCAAGAGCAGATGGATGCCCTGGACGAGATGGGCATCGCCTACGACGTCGTGCCGGGCGTCTCGAGCTTCTGCGGCGCCGCCGCGGCGCTGCGCACCGAGCTCACGGCTCCCGGTATCAGTCAGACGGTCACGCTGACGCGCCTTGCCGGCCGCACGCCCATGCCCGAGGGCGAGGACATGGGCGCGCTCGCCTCCCACGGCGGGACCATGGTCGTCTTCTTGAGCGCCGGCCACCTGGACCGCTTGCAGGAGGAGCTGCTCGGCGCCGGGCGCGATGCGGACGAGCCCGCGGCTATTGTCTACAAGGCGACGTGGCCGGACGAGAAGGTCATGCGCTGCACCGTGGGCACGCTCGCCCAAACCGGTGCGGAAAACGCGATCCGCTCGACCGCGCTGGTCATCGTCGGCAGGGTGCTCGACGGCGGAGTCCCGCGCAGCTGCCTGTACGATCCAGCGTTCGAGACGGCTTTTCGTCCTGCCCACCGGGGTAGGGACTGACCGTGGCCTTTGAGCGATACATATGGTCGGGGAACAAGAGGTTGCGCCTGGGATACACCACCGGGACCTGCGCCGCCGCTGCCGCCGGGGCTGCCGCCCGCGCCCTGCTGTTCGGCGAGTCTCCCGCGAGCGTGACGGTGAGGGTGCCCGCCGGCGAGGACATCGAGGTCGATGTCGTGGAGTCGTGCCGAGGGACGGATAGCGCTACATGCGCGGTGCGAAAGGACGCCGGCGACGACGTCGATGCTACCGACGGCGCCTTGATCTGCGCGCGCCTCGAGTTGACCGATTGGGAGGGCGTTGAGATCGACGGCGGCGCCGGCGTGGGCAGGGTCACCAAGCCTGGCCTCGACCAACCCGTGGGCGCCGCGGCGATCAATAGCGTGCCGCGTCGGATGATTGCTCAGACGGTCGAGGGCGTGCTGGCCCAGGCGCGCGAGGACCGGGGCGCCGCGGTCACCATCATCGTCCCCATGGGCGAAGAGATCGCCGCCAAGACGTTCAACCCCAACCTGGGCATCGTGGGCGGCATCTCCATTTTGGGAACCACGGGGATTGTCGAGCCTCGAAGCCTGTCGGCCCTGCGCGACAGCATCGAGCTCGAGATTCGCCAAGCCGCCGCCCTGGGCGCGAGCGACCTGGTCGTGGTCCCGGGGAATTACGGGTCCGACTACGTGTCCGGCAATCTGCGAATCGGCACGACGCCCGTTGTCGCCTGCTCCAACTTCATGGGCGACGCCATCGACTGCGCGGTGCGCGAGGGGTTTGAGCGCGTGCTGGTCGTGGGGCATATCGGGAAGATGGTCAAGGTGTGCGGAGGCGTCATGGATACCCATTCGCGCGTGGCGGACGCCCGCATGGAGATCCTGGCAGCCCACGCGGCGGCGTCCGGCGCCCCCGCGGAGCGGGTTCGGCAGATCATGGAGGCCGCTACCGCCGACGCCGGGCTCGGGATCCTGGAGCACGAGGGCCTGGTCGCGTCGACGTGCGAATCGCTTTCCCGGGCGCTCTCCGTGCGGCTGGATCGCCGCGCGGGCGGGGCGGTATCCATAGCCGCCATAGTATTCAGCAACGTTTACGGCGAGCTGTTCCGCACTTCCGGAGCGGATGAGATGCTCGCCTCGTGGGAGGTCGCACATGGGTAGGGGAACGTTATACGGCGTGGGCGTGGGCCCGGGGGACCCGGAGCTCATCACGCTCAAGGCGATTAAAACCATCGAGGCGTGCCAGGTGGTCGTGGCCCCCCGCACCCGCGCGGGCTCCTCGCTCGCGTTGGATATCGTGCGCGCGAGCGTCGATTTGACCTGCCATGAGGTGATCGAGGCCCCCTTCGCGATGGCGGGCGAGGACGATGCCAGGGATGCCCGGCGAGCCGATGCGGCGGCGCTTGTGGCCTCGCGGCTGGAGCGCGGCCTCGACGTCGCCATGCCCACGCTGGGCGACCCCTCGATCTACTCGACGTTCCAGCGCATCGCCGCAGCCGTCCGCGGCGCGGGCTTCGCCGTACACCAGGTGCCCGGCGTTCCCAGCTTCTGCGCGGTCGCGGCGGCGCTCGATGCCGATCTCACGCCCGATCCCGCGTTATCCGTCCACATCGTTCCGGCCCTTTGCCGCGATTCGCTGCGCGAGGCCACGGGCCTATCCGGCACCGTTGTGCTGATGAAGGCGGGCGGCGAGACCGAGGGGCTCGCAGACGCCCTGCGCGAGGCGGGCATGGTGGAACGCGCCCAGCTCGTGAGCGACTGCGGGCGCCCGGGCGAGCTGGTGCTGCGCGGGCTGGATGCGCCTGAAGCCCCCGAGAGGCTGGGTTATTTCACCACGGCGGTGGTGCTCCCATGAGGGTGCGCCTCATCGCGTTCACCGCTGTGGGCGAGGCCGTCGCGCTGCGCGCCCGCAGCGTCCTGGAGGACGAGGACTGCGGGTACGAGCGCGGGTTCGGTGACGGGCGGCGCGGGCTCGACACCTTTGCGCGCGAGGGCTTCGCCGAGGCGGACGCCCTGGTATTCGTCGGCGCGACGGGCATCGCCGTCCGCGCGATCGCGCCGTACGTGCGCTCCAAGGCCAGCGATCCGGCGGTGGTCGTGATCGACGAGGCGGGCACGTGGTGCATCCCGGTTCTCTCGGGGCACCTTGGCGGGGCCAACGCACTGGCGCTCCGCTTGGCGCATGGCTTGGGCGCGCAGCCGGTGGTCACCACCGCGACCGACATCCGAGGGATGTGGGCGCCGGACTCCTGGGCGGCGTCGCTGGGGTTTCGCGTGCTCGAGCCGGAGCGCATCCGTTCGGTTTCCTCCAGCCTCCTGGCGGGGACGGGGGCTACCCTGTTTACGGACGGCGCGGTGGAGGGAGCGTTCCCCGTCGGGGTGAGGCCGACGGACGAGCGGGCTCGCGCTCAGGTGGTGGTGAGCCCGCGCGTGCTGCCGCAAGACGGCGAGCTGGCCCCCGAGCCCGCTCTCCACATAGTCCCGCGCTGCGTTTACGTGGGGGTTGGCTGCCGTCGCGGCGCGTCAGAGGCGGCGATCGCCTGTGCGGTCGAGCACGCCCTCGAGCTGGCCGGGGTGCCTTCGTGCGCCCTTGCCGGGGCGGCGTCCATCGATTTGAAGGCGGACGAGGGGGGACTGCTTTCCTGGGCGCGCTCGGAGGGGCTCGCCGTCGAGTTCTTCGCTGCGGAGCGCCTGGCGGAAGCGAGGGGCTCGTTCTCCTCCTCACCGTTTGTCGAGTCGATCACCGGCGTGGGCTGCGTGTGCGAGCGCGCGGCGGTAAGCGCTTCCGGCGCGGGTCGGCTCGTCTGCGCCAAACAGGTGCTCGACGGAGTGACGGTGGCGCTGGCTGCCGGTGCGTTTACCTGTACGTTCAACAACGATGCGGCCGTTTGCCGCAGATAGGGGCCTGGAGCCATGGGCATGTTGCATATCGTAGGGCTGGGGCCGGGCGCGGGCGACGGCATGACGCTCGCCGCGCATCGGGCGCTATCGCGCTGCAGCGTCATCGTGGGCTACTCTGCCTACATCGACCTGCTCGAGGGCCTATATCCGGACGCGCGCCGTGTGAGCACCGGCATGATGCGTGAAGTCGAGCGGTGCCGCGCCGCGTTCGAGCTTGCCCGGGGCGGGGACGAGGTTGCCCTGGTGTGCAGCGGCGACGCCGGCGTCTACGGCATGGCCTCGCCCGCGCTCGAGCTGAGCGCCGACTATCCGGATGTGGATCTCGAGGTGGCTTGCGGGGTCACCGCGGCGCAGAGCGGGTCTGCGGTCCTGGGCGCCCCGCTTGCCCAGGATTTCGCCGTCATCTCGCTCTCCGACCTGCTGACTCCCTGGGAGGATATCGAGCGTCGCCTCGAGGCGGCGGCTTGGGGCGACTTCTGCATCGCCCTGTACAACCCACGCAGCAAGAAGCGCTCGGACCATCTAACTCGCGCCGCGCGGGTCCTGCTTCGCCACAAGGGCCCGGAAACGGTATGCGGCTGGGTCCGCATGATCGGGCGCGAGGGACAGGGACACGGCGTGTGCTCGCTCGGCGAGCTCGGCTCGCTCGACGCGGACATGTTCACCACGGTCTTCGTCGGCAACTCATCCACCCGCGTGGTGGGCGGCCGGATGGTGACCCCGCGCGGATACAGGGGGCTTTCATGAGGCGCATCGATATCGTGGGCGCCGGCCCGGGGGCATTGGACCTCATGCCGGTCGTCAACCAAAAGCTGGTAGGGGAGTGCGACCTGCTCATGGGCGCCCCGCGCCTGCTGGACGCCTGCGCGAGCCTGTCGAGCGCCCCGCGCGTTTCCGCCGTGAGGGCCGCGGACATAGTGCGAGGACTCGATGGCGCCGCGTGGGAGCGGGCGTGCGTCCTCATGAGCGGGGATACGGGCCTGTTCAGCGGCGCCACGTCGCTGCTCGACCACATAGGGCGCGCGCCGTCGCTTGCGGACTGCGACGTGCGGGTGCATCCCGCGCCCGGATCCGCCGCGCTGCTCGCCGCCCGCCTGGGCCGCCCCTGGCAGGACTGGCGCTTTCTATCCGCCCATGGCATCGAGCTCGATTACCGCGAGCTCCTGTCTTCCCCGCGTCCCGCCTACGTGGTGACGGCGGGCGGGTCCGGGCCGTCCGCTATCTGCCGCGCTCTGGAGGACGCCGGGTGGGGCGACGCGCGCGTCACCGTGGCGCAAAACCTATCTTATGGGGACGAGTCGATACAGACCGCCTTGGCGGCGGATCTTGTCGACGGGGATTTCGCGCCGCTGACCTCGATGCTCATAGAGTTTCCCCGGGAGGAGCCCGCGTTGTGGCCGTGGGATACGCCGGGCATCCCCGATGATCTTTTCGAGCGCGGACGCGTTCCCATGACCAAGCGCGAGGTGCGCGCCGTCGCCCTCTCGAAGCTGCGCGTGGCGCGCGGAGACGTGGTGTACGACATCGGATCGGGCACGGGCTCGGTCACCGTCGAGCTCGCCCGCGCCACGGGTCCCGCGGGCCGCGTGATCGCTTTCGAACGCAATCCCGAGGCCTGCGCGCTGACCCGCCGTAACGCGAGGGCCTTTTGCCTGCGCAACGTCCAGGTCGTCGAGGGCGCGGCTCCTCGGGTTCTGGAGGGGTGCCCGACGCCGGACGCCGTTTTTGTCGGCGGCAGCGCGGGACTGCTGGCGGAAATCGTCCAGGCCCTGCGCGCGTCCGGCGCCCGCCCGCGGCTCTGCGTGCCCTGCGTGTCGCTGGAGACCCTCTCGTCCGCGGTCGCGCTGCTGGGAGGTCCCGGCTTTTGCGGCCTTGAGGTATCCGAGGTCTCCGTCGCCCGCGCCCAGGTCGCCGGGTCGCATCATCTTATGCGCGCGAACAACCCGGTGTTCTTGATCGCCGCTCAGATGGTCGATGAAGGCGGGCCCGAAGGCGAGGGGGCCTTGGGAGACGAGGGCCCGGACGCGGATACAAGGGGGTGTCTATGACGGATTCCGAATGCGCCCTGCCGCCCCGCTTGATGGTCTCCGCCCCCGCATCAGGCTCGGGCAAGACCGTCTTCACGTGCGCGCTCATACGGGTTCTGCAGCGGCGGTCCCTTTCGGTCGCGGCGTTCAAATGCGGGCCGGACTACATCGACCAGCTCTTCCATGCGCGCACGTCGCTCGCCGCCGCTGGAAACCTCGACGGCTTCTACTCGTCTCGCGCCCAGCTGCGCGCCCTGCTCGCCCGCGGCGCCGCGCAGCGCGACGTGGCCGTGGTGGAAGGCGCCATGGGGTTTTACGACGGCATGGCTCCGGGCGGCGATGCGGCGAGCGCCTACCGCGTCGCCCTCGCCACCGAGACCCCCGTTGTCTTGGTGGTTCCGGCGCGAGGGGCGTCTTTGACGCTCGCGGCGACCATTCGGGGCATCTGCCGCTTTCGCGAGGACGCGGGCGTTGCCGCGGTGGTCCTATCCCGCGTGGGCGAGGGCGCGTATCGCTACGCCAGGGACGCCATCGAGCGCGAATGCGGCGTGCCCGTGGTCGGCTACGTTCCGCAAGACGATGCCTTCTCGCTTGAAAGCCGCCATCTTGGCTTGGTGGGCGCGGACGAGGTGGAAGACCTGCAGCGCCGCCTGGACGCCATGGCCGATATCGTGCAGGCAACCGTCGACGTCGACGCGTTGCTGGACATAGCCCGCGCCGCCTCTCGTCCGCGCGTCGCCCCCTTTGCCACCGAGCGCATGCTGGCGGCCCCTCTTCGCATGGCCGTCGCCTTCGATGAGGCGTTTTGCTTTTATTACGAGGAGAACCTCCGCGTTCTGCGAGACCTGGGAGTCGAGTTGGTCGAGTTCAGCCCCCTGCGCGACCGGGCGCTGCCGGCGGGCGCGTGCGGCCTCATGTTGGGCGGCGGCTACCCCGAGCTCCATGCGGCGCGTCTCTCCGCTAACGTCTCCATGCGCGACGCGGTGGCGAGCGTGGTGGGCTCGGGTATGCCCGTGGTGGCCGAATGCGGCGGCTACCTGTACCTGAACGAATGGATCGCGGACGAGGAGGGCGAGCGCTGGCCCATGGCGGGCGCCTTGCCCGGGGGCTCGTCTCGGCAGCCGCCTTGCGGCAGGTTCGGCTATATAGAGCTGGAGTGCCCGGCAGGCGGCCTGTACGGAGAGGGGGGCGCGGCGCTGCGGGGACACGAGTTTCACCGGTGGCAGGCGGATGCCGAGGCGGGCGATTGCCGCGCATCCAAACCGGGGCGCGACCGCTCATGGGTCTGCATGAGCTACGGCGCGACCCTGGCCGCGGGCTTTCCGCACGTGTATTATCCTTCCAACATCGATGCGGCCCGCTCGCTGGTCCGCGCGATGCAGCGATTCGAAGAGAACGGGGGCGAGGCGTGATGCGCGGCTTGCAAGGCTACCTTGACCAGCGACGATTCGAGGCGGATTACGCGCGCGCCGAGGACGGGTTGCGCGCGCGTTTGGCGGACGTCGCTGCGGACGATGCGTGGTTGCAAGCCCTGGCTTCCAGCATCGCCCCGGTGGACGAGGGGAGCGCCCGCGCGGCAGGCGCCCGCTTCGACGCCGCCGCCATGCCCCTGGGCGGGCTGGGGCTTTTGCAGGAGGACGTGCAGCGCCTCGCCGCTGCCCTGGGGACTCGCGACGTCGACATCTCGGCACGCTGCCTGGTGGTGTTTTTAGCGGATAACGGCGTGGTGGCGCAGGGGGTTTCCCAGAGCGGTCAAGAGGTGACGGCGATCGTCGCGAACAACCTGCTTTCCCTCTCAACCAGTTCCTGCCGCATGGCGGCCTGCGCCCACGCACCGGTCATCCCCGTCGACGCGGGCATGGCGACCGACGTGCGCGACGAGCGCCTGCGCGGGTGTCCTGTCGTTAGGGGGACGCGCGATATCACCCAGGGGCCTGCCCTTTCGCGCGCCCAGGCGCTTCTGGCGGTGCGCGAGGGCTATATCGCTGCGTCCTCGTGCGCGGCGGCGGGGGCCCGCCTGCTCGCGGCGGGAGAGATGGGCATCGGCAACACCACCACCACGGCGGCGCTCGCCTGCGTTCTTACGGGCATCGCGCCCGACGAGGCGGTTGGTCGGGGCGCCGGCCTCGATACCGCGGGCGTTGAGCGCAAGCGCCTCGCGGTCGCGCGCTCGCTGGAAATCAACGATCCCAGCGCGCGCGACGTGCTGGGCGCCATCGCCGCGGTGGGCGGCTGCGATATCGCCGCGATGTGCGGATTCTACCTGGGCGCTGCATCGTGCGGGGTCCCCGTGGTACTCGATGGCGTCATCAGCTGCGTCGCCGCCCTGTGCGCACGGCAGCTTTGTCCGCGGGCGGTCGGCTATATGCTGGCGAGCCATGAGTCGCAAGAGCCGGCGGCCAGGGTCCTACTCGATCGGCTTGGATTGCGAG
>DBEWRE010000045.1:0-24871 GCA_048207125.1 Collinsella sp. | reverse complement strand
AGAAAAGGCGCCGGGATCCCCGCGCGGGGCCCGGTGCCGGAGGTGTCGTCTATGGTGCTAGCCGCAGGCCCGCTCGTAGCGGCGCACTCGCGCGTCCACAAGCGCCAGGCCCCGGTTCACCAGCAGCGAGAGCAGGGCGACCGACAGGCCGCCTATCCAAAGGAGGTCGCTTCGCAGCGCGCCCAGGCCGGTGTAGATCAGCACGCCCAGGCCGCCCGCGCCGATGTAGGCGGCGAGCGTGGCGGAGGCTATCACCTCGGTGGCTGCGGTTCGAACGCCCGCGAAGGCAATCGGAAAGGCCAGCGGGCACTTGATGGCGAGGAAGAGCTGCGCGCGGCTCATGCCCATGCCGCGGGCGGCCTCGACCATCGGGGCGGGGACGCTGCGGAAGGCGACGGCGGTGTTGATGAGGATGGGCGGGATGGCCAGCACCGTGAGCGCCGCGACCGCCGGCGGGGTGCCCACGCCGAGCACGGGCACGCACAAGATGAGCACAGCCAGGCTCGGGATGACGCGGAATACGCCCGCGACGCCGCCGGCGATCCGCTCGGTGAGCGCGCTCGCGCTGCACGCGATTCCCAGCGGGCACGCGATTGCGCAAGCGACGAGCAGGGCCGTGGCGCTGATGGCCAGGTGCTCGCCGACCATCTGCAGCCATTCGGCGCCGTTGTAGGCGAAGTATGTTGCGATTGCTTCGATCATGCGCGGGTTATTCGTCCTCTTAATGCTTGTCGTCCGGCTAGGGGCGCGGTTCCTGGAGCATGCCGTCCAGGGTTCGCCATGCGAGCTCGGCGCACTTTACGCGGGCGGGCATGTGGGAGATGTCCTTGAGCTGGGCGGCCTCGTCCAGGTCCTCGTAGTCTTCGGACGAGAGCTCCACGCCGCGGATCATGGCTAGGAACAGCCCGGAGAGGCGCTTGGCCTCCTCGACGGTCTCGCCGGTGATGAGGTCGGCCATGATGTCGGCCGATGCCTGGCTGATGGCGCAGCCGTGGCCGGTGAAGGCGGCCTCCTCGATCACGCCGCCCTCCACGCGCAGGGAGAGCGTGAGCTCGTCGCCGCAGCTGGGGTTGATGCCGTCATGGGTGTGGGTGGCGTCGTCCATCTGGTACTTGTAGTCCGGATGGGAGTTGTGCTCCATGAAGGAGGTGGAAGAGTAGAGGTTGCCCATGGGGTGGTCTCCTAACGAATGAGCGGGGCCGCCCGCGGTGATGGGGCGGCCCCGTGGGGGGGGTTGGGTTGGTCGCTAGCCGTTGAAGGTGCGCCAGACGGCGTCCAGCGCCTCGAGGAACGCGTCGACGTCGTGCTTGTCGTTGTAGAACGCTAGGCTCATGCGGCAGCACGCCAGGTTCTCGACGCCGAGCCAGGTGAGCAGCGGCTGGGCGCAGTGGTGGCCGGCGCGGATGCAGACCCCCTGCATGTCCATGATGCTCGCCACGTCGTGCGGATGGATGCCGCGCACGTTGAAGCTGATCACGCCGTGGTGGCGGTCCCAGTAGATGGAGCCGATGATGTCGACGTAGGGCAGCTGGCTCATCTGCGCCATGGCGTAGTGGACAAGGGCGGCCTCACGCGCCTGGATGGCCTCGTAGCCCACCTGGTTGACCAGGTAGTCCAGGGCGACGCCGGTGGCGTAGATGCCCGCGGCGTCCTGGGTGCCCGCCTCGAACTTCTCGGGCACGGGGGCCCAGACGGCGTCCTGCTCGGTGACGGAGTCGATCATCTCGCCGCCGGTGAGGAAGGGGCGGGAGCGCTCGAGCAGTTCCAGCTTTCCCCACAGCACGCCCACGCCCATGGGGCCCAGGGCCTTGTGGGCGGAGAAGGCGAAGAAGTCCGCTCCCAGCTGCGCCGCGTCCACGGCCATGTGCGGCACGGACTGGGCGCCGTCGACCACCATGTAGGCGCCGTTCGCATGCGCCGCCTGCGCGAGCTTGGCGATGGGGTTCTCGACGCCGAGGACGTTGGAGACGTGCGTGGCCGCGACGATCTTGGTCTTGGGGCCGATCTTGGCGGCGATCTCGTCATCGGAGAGCTGGCCGGTCTTGGTGGGGTAGAGGTAGACCAGGGTGGCGCCCGCCTCGCGGCAGGCCTGCTGCCACGGGATCAGGTTGGAGTGATGCTCCATCACGGTGATGGCGACCTCGTCGCCTGCCTCGAGCACGGTGGGGGCGAAGGCCTTCGCCACTATGTTGAGGCTCTCGGAGGTGTTGCGGGTGAAGACCACCTCGCGCGGGTCCGCGGCCCCGATGAGGCCCGCGATCTGCGCGCGGACCTTGGCGATGGCCTCGGTTGCCTCGACGGAGAGCGAGTACAGGCCGCGCAGCGGGTTGGCGTTCATGGTCTCGTAGAAATCTTTTTGCGCCGCGAGCACGCAGGCGGGGCGCTGCGCGGTGGCGGCGCTATCCAAGAAGACCAGGTCTGTTTTGTTCGCCAGCAGCGGGAACTGGGCCTTGTAGGGGTTGGTCTCGATGTCTACGCGGGGCCATGCGCGCGAAGCGGGCGTGGAGGCGTCCAGCACGGGAGCGCCCGGGGCGGTGCAGGTGTCGCAGCCCACGTTCTCGGTATCGATCATGCGATCTCCTCTTCAAAGTTATCGACCAGGGTGGAGGCGAGGCGCACCACGTTGTCGCGTATCTGCTCGTCCGGGGCGGTGATGGCGGCGTCTTCCAGCTTGGCTGAGATGAAGAGCTCCTCGGCCTGCTTCTCGGACAGGCCGCGGCAGCCCATGTAGAACAGCTGCTCGGCGCGCACGTGCCCGATGGTGGCGCCGTGGTTGCCCGCCACGTCGTCCTCGTCGCACAAGATCATGGGCACGGTCTTGTTGTCCACGCCCTTGTTGGCCAGAAGCACGGTCTCGCGCTCGTTGCCCTGGGCGCCCTTGGCGCCGTGCATGAGGTCGATGGTGCCGCGCAGGATCTTCTTGGACGTGCCGGTGAGCACGCCGTTGGCGTCCAGGTTGCACTCGGTCTTCTTGCCGCGGTGGCGCACGATGTAGTTGAAGTCGCGCTCGTCGCAGCCTGCCCCCAGGTAGCTGGTGTCGATGTCGATGCGCGAACGGTCCCCGCGCAGGTCGGCGGCGAGGCCGGTGGCGGTGAAGGAGCCGCCCAGCACCACGTGGCGCACGGTGACGCGCGCGTCGTCGTCCAGGATGAAACCGGAGTCCTCCACGCAGGTCACTCCCGCGCCGCAGGTGAGGTAGACGGTCACGTTCACGCGGGAGCGCTCGCCGGCAAAGACGCGCAGGGCCGAGCCGGCGAAGGCCGCCTGGTCCGCGCCGCAGGCGGCGTCGATGGAGATGGCCAGGTCGAGCTCGGAGTCCTCGGCGGCGACCACGTCGATGCTCGCGGAGGAAGAGGTGCCGGGGCGTGCGGAGACGCGGACCGTGGCCGACGCCTCGTCGCCGGGCTCGGTCGCCAGCACGGCGGTGCCGCCGGCCAGGAAATTGAGGTAGGCGCGGGCGTCGCGTCCCACGCCGGTCTCGAAGTCCGCGGCGACGTCTCCGGCTATCTGGGACAGGGCCACCTTCTTCTCATAGGAGGACAGAGCCGGGGTGTCCAGGTCGCTGGCGCCGGCGTCGTGCCCCTGCGCGGCGCGCAGGATGGCGCGGGTGTCTGCCGCCTTACCGCGGCGGGCGTCGACGCGCTGCTGCAGCTTCTCGACCGCACCCTCGAAGCTGGCGTGGGTCTCCAGCAGGTCGCCGGCGTTCTCGATCACCACCTGGCAGTCGCGCTCGAGCCCTGCGGGCACGGCGACCTTGGTCTCGTTCATCTTGAGCCAGCTCCAGGTGGGGGCGGGCATGGCGTTCGCCTTTTTGATAACAAGAGCGTCCATCTAGCCAATCGCTCCTTCCATCTCGAGCTTGATCAGGTTGTTCATCTCTACGGCGTACTCCAGCGGCAGCTCCTTAGAGACCGGGTTGGCGAAGCCGTTGACGATCATGGTGCGTGCCTCCTCCTCGGAGATGCCGCGGCTCATGAGGTAGAAGATCTTGTCGTCGCCGATGCGGCCGATGGTGGCCTCGTGGCCTATGTTGACGTCCTTGGCGCGGATGTCCATCGCGGGGATGGTGTCCGAGCGCGAGATGTCGTCGAGCATGAGCGACTGGCAGGAGACGGATGCCGTGGCGCCCTCCGCCGCCGGGGTGGCGACGATGGAGCTGCGGAACGTGGAGATGCCGCCGCCCTTGGAGATGGACTTGGTCTCGACCGTGGCCGAGGTGTCCGGCGCGCCCAGGACCACCTTGCAGCCGGTATCCAGGTTCTGGCCGGTGCCGGCGAACGTGATGCCGGTGAAGCTGGAGCGGCTCTTGCGGCCCGACAGCACGCTCATGGGGTAGAGATATCCCACGTGGCTACCGAAGGAGCCCGAGATCCACTCGATCTCGCCGTACTCGTCGCAGCGGGCGCGCTTGGTGTTGAGGTTGTACATGTTCTTGGACCAGTTCTCGATGGTCGAGTAGCGCAGGTGCGCGCGCTTGCCCACAAAGAGCTCGACGGCGCCCGCGTGCAGGTTGGCCACGTTGTACTTGGGTGCCGAGCAGCCCTCGATGAAGTGCAGGTCGGCGTCGTCCTCGACCACGATGAGCGTGTGCTCGAACTGCCCGGCGCCCTTGGCGTTCAGGCGGAAGTAGCTCTGCAGGGGGAAGTCCAGCTTGACGCCCTTCGGCACGTAGACGAACGAGCCTCCGGACCACACGGCGCCGTGCAGCGCGGCGAACTTATGGTCGGTGGGCGGGATCAGCGTCATGAACTTCTCGCGGATGATGGCCTCCCACTCGGGCTCGTGCAGCGCCTCCTCGATGCCGGAGTAGACGATGCCCATTTTAGAGGCGGTGTCCTGCATGTTGTGGTAGACCAGCTCGGAGTCGTACTGGGCGCCCACGCCGGCCAGGTAGCTGCGCTCGGCCTCGGGGATACCCAGGCGCTCGAAGGTGTTCTTGATGTCGTCTGGGACGGACTCCCAGTCGTGTTTGGGCTCGGGGTTGGGGTTGTCGGAGGTGACGATGTTGTCCATGTCCAGGCCCTCGATGCCCGGGCCCCAGGTGGGGTTGGGCATCTTGTGGTAGATCTCCAGCGACTTCAAGCGGAAGTCCAGCATCCACTGGGGCTCGTCCTTGCGCTGGGAGATCTCGGTGACGATCTCGGGGGTGAGGCCGGCATCCAGGCGCTCGAAGCCCTCCTCGCCGTAGGTGAAGTCGTAGAGGCTGCGGTCGATGTCCGCCACCTCGGTGCGTTTCTTGCTCATGCGCCCCTCCTTAGCGGGCGTCCGCGTTGCCGCAGGAGTCGCCGGCTCCGTCGAGCGTGGCGCGCAGCGACTGCACCATGCCGGCGCCCAGGCTGCTTGCCGCGGCGCGGACGGCGTCGATGGCGGCGTCGCGGGAGGTCTCGCCCTCGCGCTCGGCGCGCTCCGCCTCGAGCTGGGCCGCCGCCTCGCGCTCGAAGGTATCGAAGCCGTTGGCGTCGATCCAGGGGATCAGGGACGCGTCGTCCTCGCGAACGATGCGGCCGTTGACCATGACGTGCACGCGGTCGACCTTGAGGTGTTCCAGGATGCGGGTGTTATGGGTGATGATGAGAAGCGAGCCGTCGGTTTGCTTGCGGTAGGCGTCCATGCCGCGCGAGACCACGCCCAGGGCGTCGACGTCCAGGCCGGAATCGGTCTCGTCCAGGATGGCCAGTTTGGGCTGGAGCAGCAGAAGCTGCAGCATCTCGACCTTCTTCTTCTCGCCGCCGGAGAAGCCCACGCCCAGCTCGCGGTTGAGGTAGGACACGTCCATGTTGAGCTCGCCTGCCAGCTCGGTGACGCGACGGCGGAACTGCTTGCCCTTCATCTCGAGGCCCTCGCGCCCGGCGATGGTGGCGCGCAGGAAGCTGGACAGCGGCACGCCGGGGATCTCGACCGGCGCCTGGAAGGACAGGAAGAGGCCCGCGCGCGAGCGCTTGTCGCAGGAGAGCTCGGTGACGTCCTGGCCGTCGAAGAAGATGGAGCCCTCGTCCACGGAGTAGGCGGGGTCGCCCATGACCAGGTGGCCCAGGGTCGATTTGCCGGCGCCGTTGGGGCCCATGAGGACATGGGTCTCGCCGGCGGCGACGTCCAGGTTCACGCCGTGCAGGATGGTTTTCTCGTCCACCGACGCGGTGAGGCCGCGAACGGAGAGGAGCGAGTCAGCAGTGGTGGTCATGTGCTGCGCCTTTCTGTTCTTACGGGTTTCATGCGGCGCCGTGCGACGGTCCGCGCGAGGTCGCGCTGCACGCGGGGCGTAAAGGCGGCGTTTGATTGTTACGGTTGTGTTGCGCCCTGCCGCTTTGCAGAAACCCTAGGAATTCTCTCGGATTAACGATAAGATTGTACCGTTTTTAGTCAAGGATAAATCCGAGTAATCCACTAAGATTTATGTGCGATTGGTGGCGTCGGTGTCGACTGTTCGCTATCTTGGCGCTGCCATGAGGGGCGAAGAGCGGGTTTGTCCTTTCGGAGTTGTAACGGTTTTTCGAACCAAAGGAGGGTTGCATGCTCATCTCATCCAAGGGACGCTACGCGCTGCGCCTCATGATCTATATTGCGGCGTTCGGGGACGAGGAGGGCAAGATCGCCCTTCGCGAGGTCTCGGAGCGCGAGAACATCTCGCTGAAATACCTCGAGCAATTGGTGCGCCCGCTCATGCATGCAGGGCTTCTTCGCAGCGTGCGCGGCAAGGGCGGCGGCTACGTGCTGGCGTGTCCGGCCGACGAGATCACCGCCGGCGACATCTTGCGTGCGGCTGAGGGAACTACCGCCACCGTGGCGTGCGACGGCCTTGAGGGAGCTTGTACCCGCGCAGACCTGTGCTCGACCGTCAAATTTTGGACCGGACTTGAGAAGGCGATCGACGAGTACGTTGACGGCGTTACTCTTGCCGATCTTGCTCGCGTGCCGGAGATTGACCTGTCCATAGATCGCTGACGAGCGCGTTTCTCGCCGCGTATTGCTGGCTATGGGTGTTGCCGTCGGGCTGAGATCGCAATGCTGGCACGCGAGCGCCATCGAGTTTCCCTTGAGCGGCCGTCTTCCGTCCGAGTGCCACCTGCTTGGCTTTGCGAGTCTTTTGATTGAATGGGCCTCGTTGAAAACGTGCGCATCGACATGCTTATGAGGTGCGGCGCCGACGCATGGGCGCGCGGGCGCCGCATGTGTCCGACCATCTCTTTGCATACAGCCGGGGTACGAGCAAGTTATTCCTGCGTTCGATGCCGCTACTCCGCGCGATGCTCGGGAATGAGGCCGCTACGGTAGGCGTCCAGCAGTTGGCGCAGGTCGCTGATCTGGTCGCGGATCACGTCTCCGGTATCCGTGTCGCTCACCATGATGCGCTGCTCGTGCGGCTCGAAGCTGGTGGTCTCGCTTTGGATGTCGGCGTTTCTGGTGATGGCCTCCTCGACGCTCTTGAAGGCCTCGTGCGCCTTGATGCGCATGCCGCGAGAGCTCGAGATAAGGGTGTAGCCAGCGATGCCGGTGGCGGGGTGGTAGGCGGAGCAGAAGCCACCATCGATCACCAGCAGCTTCCCGTTCGCGCGGATGGGTTGCTCGCCCTGCACGGTCTTGACCGGGGTGTGGCCGTTGATGATATGGCCGCCCGCGTATAGGCCGAACTCGCGCATGATGGCGTCGCAGGGGCCCTCCTCGCGCGTTAGGGTGAAGTAAGGGTCCATGGGCTCGGACCAGGTGGACCTGTCTTCTATGTAGGCGCGCTCAAAGGTCTTCACCAGGCGCCCGCTGGCCGGCGACTTGAAGCCGATCCACAGGTACCACATCCAGTCCAGGGCCTCCCGGTCGCCCTCGCGCCAGGCGCGGCGCGCTATGCCGTCACAGAAGTCCAGGTAGTCCCGCCCGCTGCGCCAGTTTCCCATGCAGTTCATGGCGCTGAAGGTGCCGTCCTCGTTCATGGGCACGCAGCCGTGGAACAGCAGGTTGCCGTTGCTCGCAAGGTACATCGACCCGTTGGAGTACAGCAGGTTCAC
Source organism: Collinsella sp. (assembly GCA_048207125.1). Classification (GTDB taxonomy): domain Bacteria; phylum Actinomycetota; class Coriobacteriia; order Coriobacteriales; family Coriobacteriaceae; genus Collinsella. Next base: position 16,874 of record DBEWRE010000045.1, on the reverse strand, counting down.
GTGGCGGCGCAGATGGTCGGATGCGCGGAACTCCGCCACCAGCTTGTCCACTATCTCGCGCTCTTCGCGGGTAAGCTCGTAGGGACGCTCGGGATCCACGGTGGGGAAGTCGCACGTGATCAGCGGCCAGGCGCCGTCCTCCAGCTCCACGGTACCCGCTGCAAGGTCCATCTTGTCTAGCAGCAGACGCCCCTCCATATCGAATTCCGGGTGGCGGGCGATGATCTGGCCCTCGAGCTTGAACAACAGCACGTTGATCGCTTTGATTAGGGGCGAGATCGCCTCGCCAGGCAGGTAGGTGCGGTCCGCGAAGGCGACAAGGCTACGCAGCGAGATGCCGTAGTCGTTTTCCAGGATCTCGTAGTTGCCGTAGCGAAGGTTGTTGCGAAGCACGGTTACTACGCAGGCGGGCTCGCCGGCGGCGGCGCCCATCCACAAGAGGTCGTGGTTGCCCCATTGCACGTCCAGGCGCGTCGAGTGGCAGCGCTCCAGGCGGTCCATGATCTTGGAGGCGCCTCCTCCGCGGTCGAAGATGTCGCCCACCAGGTGGATGTGGTCCACGGCCAGGCGTTTGATCAGCTCGGCCAGCGAGCAGATGAAGTCCTCGGTGGAATCCGTCTCCAAGATGGAGTCGATGATGCGCTCGTGGTAGCGCACGCGGTAGTTGTTCTCGTCAGGGTGCGTGTGCAGCAGCTCGTCGATGATGTAGGCGTAGTCATGCGGAATGGCCTTGCGCACCTTGGAGCGCGTGTAGCGGCTCGAAAGCTTGCGTGCCACGGTGATCAGCTGGTCCAGCATGGTTTTATACCAGGTGGGGGAGTCCTTGCGCTCGCTTCTGACCAACTCGATCTTCTCATGCGGGTAGTAGATCAGCGTGCATAGGTCCGCGCGCTCCCGGGCGCCCATGTCCTCGAAGATCAAATCAACGTGCTCGCGCACCACGCCCGAGCAGTTGTTGAGGATGTGCATGAAGGCCTCGTACTCGCCGTGCACGTCGCTCATAAAGTGCTCGGTTCCCTTGGGTAGGTTGAGGATCGCCTGCAGGTTGATGATTTCGGTGAACACCGCCTGCTGGTTGGGAAATTGCTGGGAGAGTAAGGACAGGTACTTCATTGTCTGCTCGGTGCATCCCGATACAACCATGTTGAGAACTCCTTGCGTCAAGGTAATCGAATGCCGGGGGTCCCTCCCTGTAGGCGCCCGGCGCTAAACGATATCTAGTATGGTCCCGCGCCGTCGAGGCTGTGTGAACGGCGCGTTACGGTTCTGCGAATGGCCCCGTGCCCCCTCTGGGCGGCGTCGTCCCATGCTTTTTGCGTGCAAAGGCCCGGCGGCGAGCCTCCCATCGAGCGCTCGCCGCCGGATTCCAACGGCCTTTGGGCTGGATAAGCCTACAGCTCGGTGGCGCAGCTCCCTTCCACCATGGCGGGGATGTTGGCGATGCCGTCCTCAACCATGCTGTCAACGTCGACGTCCGTATAGAAAGCGATGTGGTTGGTTAGCAGCACGTTAGGGAACTGGCGCAGGTAGGCCATCTTGCGGTTGGCGATGATGTCGTTCATACGGTTCTCGTGATAGATGCCGCCCTCGTCCTCGAAGACGTCCATTGCAAGGGCCCCCACCTTCTCGGACTCTACGGCGTCTATCAGGGCGTCGGTGTCGACCAGCTCGCCGCGGCTCACGTTGATGAGCGCCACGCCGTCTTTCATCTTGGCGATGGCGTCCGCGTCGATGATGTTGCGGGTGGATTCCATTAGCGGCACGTGGATGGTGATAAGGTCGCTATCACGGTAGAGCTCATCCAGTTCCACGTACTTAACGCCTTCGCGCGCGGCGAGGTCTTGGGCGGGGCAAGGGTCGTAGGCCAGGATTTTGCAGCCAAAGCCGCGCAGGTAGTCGATGACGGCGCGGCCGATGCGCCCGGTGCCCATCACGCCCACGGTCAGGGTGCGCAGCTCTCTGCCGAGCAGGCCCTCAAGCGAGTAGTCGTTCACCTGCATGCGCCAGATGGCTGGCTTGCACTTGCGCAGCGCCATGAGCATGAGCATGATGGCGAACTCGGCGACTCCGTAGGGAGGATAGGTGGTGTTGCATACGTGGATGCCTGCGGCCTTCACGGCGGGCAGGTCTATGTGGTTGAAACCCACGCAGCGGCTTGATACGTAGCGCACTCCCAGCTGCTGCAGCCGCGCGGCAATGTTTGCCGTAAGCAGGGACTTGTTGGTTATGACGATTCCCTCGTAACCCTTTAGGCCCTCAATATTGTCAGCGCTCAACGGCTCTGTCACTGCATCGATGGAATAGTTTTTAGGAAGCGTCTCGGCTGCGCGTTCAAAGGCGGAGAGCTCGTCCTGCCGAAGCTCGAAGAGCCTGATCTTCATAGTTGTCGTTCCTTTCCGGGAGGGTGGGCTATGGCGGTTTCGTCCTGATTCTTCCCGAACCGGGTTTGGTCGATACGCTCGCGGCGGCTCGGGGCGATGACGTGGGATTTGGTCCGTTTCGGGGCTGTTGGTCGCTATCATGTAAGTATGCTTCTCGCGCGGAGTCCGAGTGCATGACTGGAGAGGTGGATATTTGTTTGAGACGCGTTTTATCCCCCATCACGTGCTAGTGACCGGCGGATGTGGCTTCATAGGCTCTAATCTAGTTCGCTACATTGTCCGCGAGCATCCCGACGTGGCGGTTACCGTGCTCGACAAGCTCACGTACGCCGGCAATCCCGAGAACTTGTCTGGAATTCCAGGAGAGAACTTGCGCCTGGTCGTTGGGGACATCTGCGATGCCGAGCTCGTTGACCGTCTTGTTGCCGAAGCGGACGCCGTGGTGAACTGTGCCGCCGAGTCCCACAACGATAATTCCATAGTTGATCCGACGCCCTTTCTCGATTCCAATGTGCGGGGCACGTTTACGCTTATCGATGCGTGTCGATTACGAGGGGTGCGATACCATCATGTATCCACCGATGAGGTCTATGGTGAATTGACCTTGGATGATCCCCATAGATTCAACGAGGATGATCCATATAGACCCAGCAGTCCCTATAGCTCCACCAAGGCGGCGTCTGACCTTCTTGTCCGCGCTTGGGCGCGCACCTACGGGCTGAAGGCGACTATTTCTGGATGTTCAAATAACTACGGTCCCTATCAACATGTCGAGAAGTTCATTCCGCGGCAGATCACCAGCCTTATCGATGGAGGGCGTCCCAAGCTATACGGCGACGGACGAAACGTTCGCGACTGGATTCACGTTGACGACCATAGTTCCGCCGTATGGGGGATACTCACCCGGGGACGGTTGGGCGAGACCTACCTGGTAGGCGCGGGAGGCGAGCGCGATAATCTATCTGTGCTGCGCGAGATTCTCAGGGCATTTGGGCGCGCGGAAGACGATTTCGATTGGGTTCGCGACCGACCCGGGCATGATCGGCGTTACGCCATCGATGCCTCCAAGCTTACTCGCGAGCTTGGTTGGAAGCCCGTGCATGTAGACTTTTCCGCCGGTTTGCTCGACACCATAGAGTGGTATCGCGGCAACGAGGGCTGGTGGAGGGTCGCTAAACGAGAGGCGGAGGCACGCTATGCCGCCATGGGGCTTTAACGTGCGGGCCTTGCAAATGGTGTAAAGAGTTTGCACGTCTCACAACGGCATCTGCTCGCTGGTATCATGTTTCTGCTACCGCGCGATCGCCGCGCGCCGTCCTAAAAGGATGGCTGCAGGACCGGGCGGGCCGTATCAAACGGAAGGACTACAACTATGAAGTATTTTGGCACCGACGGCTTCCGCGGCCGTGCGAACGAGGGCCTCAACGTTGATCATGCATTCAAGATCGGCCGCTTCGTGGGCTGGTATTACGGCGCCCGCCGCGGCAAGAAGGCCCGCGTCATCATTGGCAAGGACACGCGCCTTTCGAGCTACATGTTTGAGTCCGCGCTGGTCTCCGGTCTGGTCGCTAGCGGTGCCGACGCCTATATGCTGCACGTCATCCCCACACCCGGCGTCTCCTACGAGGTCGTCGACGGCGGCTTCGATTGCGGCGTCATGATCACCGCCAGCCACAACCCCTACACGGACAACGGCATAAAGCTGGTGAACCATGAGGGTTATAAGATGGACGAGGACGTGCTCGAGCTCATCGAGGACTACATCGACGGCAAGGGCGAGGTCCCGCTGGCGACTGGCGAGAACATCGGCTGCACCGTGGACTACATGCAGGGCCGCAACCGCTACATCGCCAGCCTCATCGCCAGCTGCGGCTTCTCGCTGAAGGGCATGAAGATCGGCCTGGATTGCGCCAACGGCTCCGCCTCCAGCGTCGCCCGCCCCGTCTTCGACGCCCTTGGTGCGGAGACCCACGTGATCAACAACGCCCCCAACGGCTACAACATCAACGTCGCCTGCGGCTCTACCCATATCGAGGGCCTGCAGCGCTTTGTTGTTGAGAACGGTCTGGACATTGGCTTTGCCTACGACGGCGACGCGGACCGCTGCCTGGCCGTTGACGAGCGCGGCCACCTGGTGGACGGCGACTTGATCCTGTACGTGTGCGGCACCTACCTTAACAAGTACGGCCGCCTTGCCAAGTCCACCGTGGTCCCCACCGTTATGGGCAACTTCGGTTTCTTCCGCGCGCTGGAGGCCGCCGGCCTTAACTACGAGAAGACCGACGTGGGCGACAAGTACGTCTACGCCTGCATGCGCGAGAACGGCTACAACCTGGGCGGCGAGCAGAGCGGCCACATCATCTTTGGCGACCTTGCCAAGACCGGCGACGGCATCCTCACCTCGCTGCGCATCATGGAGGTGCTGCGCGCCGAGCGCGAGAAGCTCTCCGAGCTTACCCGCCCGGTTAAGCTCTATCCGCAGCAGCTGGTGAACGTGCGCGTTTCCGACAAGGACGCCGTCATGAACGGCGAGGACATCAAGGCGGCTATCGCTAAGGCGGAGGAGTACCTCGAGGGCAACGGCCGCGTGTTTGTGCGCGCATCCGGCACCGAGCCCCTGGTCCGCGTGCTCACCGAGGCTCCGGATGAGAAGCTCTGCACCGAGGCGGGCGCCATCGTATTGAAGGCGCTTGAGAAGTACAAGCTCGATGAGTAGCGAGTTTGGCGCATAGCACGGTTGCCTGCCATTTTGCTTGGGGCTCCTGCGGCGATGTCGCGGGGCCCCTTTTGTTTGCATAGTTCCTGCACGGGTGCGGGGCTGATGTGTCGAGGGCTCGTACGCCAGACCCGGGGTTTTCGTTATGCGATGGGGGCGCGAACTCGACTTATTTCACACCTTTGTTACATGTGCTAGTACGCTCTATGAAATGTTATGGATGACACGCGCATCATGGCATAATCTCACATTGGATTATTCTGATTTCCAGATGAGGGGGATTATGCCGACATACGTACTTACAACCTGCTCAACCGCGGATTATGAGCGCGATTTCTTTGCGCAGCGCACTATACCATATGTTTGCTTTCATTACGAGATGGACGGCGAGGAGCATGTAGACGACCTCTACGAGTCCACGTCCCCAGCCGAGTTCTATGGCCGCTTGAAAGACGGCGGCCAGTCCAAGACCTCGCAGGTGGGCGTGGGGGAGTACCAGGAGTTCTGGGAGCCCTACCTGGCCCAGGGGCTGGACGTGGTGCACGTGGCGCTGTCCTCCGGCATCTCCGGCTCGTACAACTCGGCTTGCCTGGCGGCGTCCGGGCTCGCGGAGCGCTATCCCGACCGCACCATCAAGGTTGTCGATTCCCTGGCGGCGAGCTCCGGCTTTGGCCTGCTGGTGGAGTACATGGCTGACCTTCGCGACCAGGGCGCCTCTCTTGAGGAGCTGGTGTCTTGGGCGGAGGACAACAAGCGCAGGCTCAACCACTGGTTCTTTGTGAGCGACCTGGACTGCCTCAAGCGCGGGGGCCGCGTAAGCGCCACCAGCGCCGTTCTGGCCACCGCATTGAAGATCTGTCCGGTTATGGATATCGACGAGCAGGGCAAGCTGGTGCCGCGCGAGAAGATCCGCACCAAGCGCCGCGCCATCGCCGAGCTGGTGCGCGTGATGGCCGAGCGCGCCGACGGCGGGCAGGGCTATGAGGGCAAGTGCTGCGTCTGCCATTCCGACTGCCTGGAGGACGCTCAGGCCCTGGCCAGTCTTATCGAGGAGCATTTCCCCAACGTGGACGGCGGCGTTTCAATCCACAACATCGGCGCCGTGATCGGCTCGCACACGGGCCCCGGCACCGCTGCCGTGTTCTTCATGGGGCGGGTCCGCGGGGAGTAGGCTGGCTGCCGTTTCCAGCTCCCCTGTACAAAGCCTGCGAGAGAAGGCTGCACAAAAAGAAGCGTTATGAGAAGAAACGACCCCGTTCGTCCAGAGAGACGATCGGGGTCGTTTGCATTAGCGGTCAATACGGGGGCTGGGGAACGCGTGCCTACACGAACTTGTCCGCGATGGCTGCGAGCACCGGCAGCAGCGCCAGGCCGGCCTTGCCCTTGCCGCGGGGGAAGAAGAACCCGCCGGGGCGGCTCTTGCGCAGGCGCTGGCGAGGGGAGTGGGCCTTGGCCAGCTGCTCGTCCGGAATGGGGACGTCCGCGCGGGCGCTCTCCATGGGGTTCTCCGCGCTCGCCTTGATGGGGTCCAGGATGGGACCCTCGGGCGTGGCGCCCATCTCGCGGTAGCGCTTCATCATGTCCGCCTGCAGCTGCTGGGCCGAGGGCGGGGTCCAGATGACCGCGTTGGCGCCGGCCTCGCGCGTCTCGCGGATGGAGAGCGACGAGCGGCCGCCGGATGCGATGAGCGGCATGTTGGGATAATGCTCGCGGAGCTGGCGCAGCACGGCGGGGGTGTCCTTGCCGGCGGCGACGTTGAGGATCTTGGCGCCGGCCTTGACCTTGGCGTGCGCTATCTCGTCGCAGCGGACCACGGTGGCGATCACGGGGATGTCGACCATGCTGGCGATCTGTTCGACCATCTCAGGCGATGCGGGGGAGTTGACGATGACGCCCGCGGCGCCCTGCATCTCGGAGACGGCGGCCAGCTGCACGGCGCGCTTGCCGGCGGTGGTGCCGCCGCCCACGCCCACGAAGACCGGGCACTCGGCCACGGTCAGCAGCGCCTGCGTGATAGCGGGCTGGGCGGTGAAGGGGTAGACGGCGAATATGGCGTCCGCGTTGGAATTGCGGATGACGGCGACGTCGGTGGTGTAGAGCATGGACTTGATGCGGCGGCCAAAGAGCGTGAAGCCGCTGCATTCGTCCATCTCATCGGGAACGCTGAGCGCAGCCTTGCGGAGCCTGCCCTCGATGGGGGCGGGTTCGAGCGGCAGCACGCCACCGGGGGTGATGGCGGTGACGGGTTCGGCGAACTCTTCGGCGAACTCGATCTCTGAGAAATCGATGGTTGCCTCGATGGACTCGGGTACCTCTGCGGGCACCTGCACGGGAGCATCGGGACGGGGGTCTGGTGCGGGAGCGCTTGCGGTCGCCGCGGAGGCTTGCGGCTGTTGGGCGCTGGTCGCCTGTTTAGTCGCATCCATGGAATCCATAATCGTCCCCCTTCATGGTGATAAGGCGAAATGTGCCTTGTGGTAACACGAAATAACGCTCGAGATATTACCCGAGCCGTCGTAGCTTATACCGAATCGCCCTTCGAGTCCACGGCGATTTCTTAGATGTGGACGCGGCAGGCGGGGAGCGGTCGGCAGGGACGATGGACGGTAAGTACGGAGCGAGAGGCGGGCGCGGGTGGGCGCCTCTCGGATGGGTGCTCGCGATCGTGCGGGGAGCATACCGCTTTGATGGTTTTAACGCATGGAGCGCGTATATCTGTTAAGCTTTGCAAGCGGGCGCCAAGGTTTCGCGCCCTGATGGATTCGCGCGATTAGATTGGCGGTGCCGATATGGATGTCATGACCATTCTGGGTCCGGTTGCCCTGTGCATCGGCGCTATCGCGGTTGTCGCTGCCTTCTACGCGCTCTTCACGTTTATCAAGGATCGTCGCAAGGAGAAGCGCGCTGCGCACGCTCCTCGTCATCGCAAATAGCGGGCCCGTGCGGAGCATTCTTTTGGTCACCCTCATCAGCGCTTTCTGCCGTTTTTAGCCAAACGTCCTTGCGGACTCGAGTTTCGTCCGCTTCATCCTGCAGTAGATGACCGTTTTGTCCGTTCCGCCCCGAAGCGGATGTGCGTTTTGTCTGGGCGGTGCGTTGCCCACCTGACGGCGCAGGGCGGAACGGCGCTTGGAGATGCGGGGTTGGGGCGCGCGCAGGCGATTCGGCGTCCACGCGGCGCGAACGGGCCCGGTTAGGCTTTTTTGATCGCTGCGATGAAGAATCCCTCGAACAGGCGCGTGGGGCATACGGTGACGGTGCCTTCCAACTCGTTCGGCAGGCAGGGGAGGGCGAGGTCCGGGTTGTCCGGAGCCGCTGCGAGCGTTTGGGGGTCAATCGGTACGATTTCGCAGTCGCGATGGCGCTTGAGGACGGAGGCGAGCATGCGGTCGTTTTCTTCTGGCAGGATCGAGCAGGTCGAGTAGACCAGTGTGCCGCCGCGCTTGAGCACGGTGAGGCCGCGATCGAGCAGCGCGCGCTGCGAGCGGGTCACCTTGGCGAGCAGCTGCTGGGTGATGCGTTTCTCCACCTTGGGGTCGCCCGCGCGCACGGTCCCGGTCCCGGTGCAGGGGGCGTCCAAGAGTATCTGGTCAAAGCTGAAGAACTCGTCCAGCTTACGCGCGTCGACGCGCATGATCTGCAGGTTGGAGACGCCCTGTTTATCCATGTTGTACTGCAGTTTTTCCGCACGCGGCGCGTTGAGCTCACAGGCGCAGATGTGTGCGGCGCCGTGGGTAAGGGCGGCGATCTGCGAGGTCTTGCCGCCAGGGGCGGCGCACATGTCCAAGATGTCGGCCCCTTCGCGCGGGACGAGCGCCAGCGGGGGCAGCATGGATGAGAGACTTTGCAGGTAGATACCTCCCTGCCTGTAAATCTCCATGTTCCAGATATCGCGCTCGCTTGGCGCGTGCGCCACAAAGGCGTCCTTGTACCAGGGAACGCGCTCGAAGGGGACGCCCGCTTCGTCGAGCGCCTCGGCGACCTCTTCCGCGCTGGCCTTGAGGGCGTTGGCGCGTAGGGTTGTGGGTCGCTGGGCGGCCTGCCGGTATCCGTCGAATATCTGGTTTGCCTCGTCCTCGCCGTATGCGGTCTGGACCTGCTGGAAAAGGAAGGCGGGGATGCCGTCTGGTGTGCTCATGCTTGAATCTCCGTAACTAAAAAGGCGCCCCGGTTTGGAGCGCCTTCTATTGTGCCAGAAAGCAGTTTGTGTGTGCGGCGGGGCCGGGCGCCGCGACGACGCGAGCCAGACGTCGTGGCGGGCTCAGCGGGGAGGCTGCGTGCGCTACATGAGCGCGCCTGCGACGACGAGGGCGACCGCGACGGCGATCGCGGCGAAATCGAGCCCCCGCAGGGGGTAGCGCTTATAAGAGCTCTCGCGCGTGCGAAGGTAGAAGCCGCGCTGCTCCGCCGCAAGGGCGGTGGCGTCGGTCTTGCCTACGGACGAGATGAGCAGGGGGATGCACAGGGGCAGCATGAGCTGGAGCTTCTTGATGGGGTTCTTGGTATCGTACTCGACGCCTCGGGCGGTCTGGGCCTCCATGATGGCGTTCATCTCTTGGCCGAAAAGCGGAACAAAGCGAAGGGCCGTGGTGAACGCGAAGGCGTAGCGATAGGGTACGTGCAAGATCTCGACACAGGCGTTCGCTAGATCCGTGAGCTTGGTGACGGTAAGCACCAGCACCAAGGGAAGCGCCACGCCCAGCAGGCGCAGGCAGGCCTTTGAGCCGGTGACGAGGCCCTCGGTGGTGACGAATCCTACCAGGCGATCGCCGCCCTGCACAAAGATCATCTGCAGCGCCAGCATGATGGCGGCAAGCGGCAGCAGCACCTTGAGCAGCGACGCCAGGCGGCTGAAGACGCCCGCGTAAGCACCCAGCGCCAGCGTGATCGCAAGGAGCCCCACCAACGCGGGGTAGGAGGCGGCTAGGAACGTGGCGATGATGATGCCCGATGCGAGCGCCAACTTGGCGACGGGGTTGAGGCGGTGCAGCACGGTGGCGCCCGGTACGTAGTCGATGACGTTAACCACGCTCGATCAGCTCCTTTGCGGTGTCGACGATCTGGGAGACCTCGGTGATGGAGGCGAAGGCGGGCGACACGGTGTGCGCCAGCGCCTGGGAGAGGGCGACCACCTGCGGCGGGGTGATGCTCGCCTCGCGCATGAGGCCGGTGTTGGCGAAGACCTCGTCCGTGCGCCCGCGCTCCAGGATGCGGCCGTTCGCCATGACGACCACGCGCTCGGCGAAGTCCGAGACGACCTCCATGTCATGGCACACCATGACCACGGCGCACCCGCGCTCGGCCATGTCGCGCACCGTTTGCATGACTGTCATGCACTCGCGGTAATCGAGGCCGCTGGTGGGTTCGTCCAAAAGAACGAGCTTGGGCTCGATCACCACTACGGACGCCAGGGCGACCATCTGTCTCTGTCCGCGCGAGAGCGAGAACGGCGGCTGGTCCGCGGGGAGGCCGAAGCGCTCGATGACTGCCTGCGCGCGCTCGAGGGCCTCGGCACGGTCGACGCCGTGGAGCTCCAGTCCAAAGGCGACCTCGTCCAGAACCGTCTGCTTGCAGATCTGGCGGTCCGGGTTTTGGAACAGCGTCGCCACGTTGGCGGCAAGGGCTGAGACGGGGGTCTCGCGCGTGTCCATCCCCGCTACCGTGACGGATCCGGCGGCGGGCGTCAGCAAGCCGTTGATGAGCTTGGTGAGGGTGGTTTTACCGGCGCCGTTCTGGCCCACCACGCCCACCAGCTCTCCCGGGTAGACCTCCATCGCTAGGTCGCGCACGGCGGCGCCGCCCGCGGGGTAGGAGAAACTCGCGTTCTCGATGCGCAGCACCGGCTGGGCGCCCTGCGCGTGCGGACGGGAGGGGGCGTGGGGGGAGGGTTGCAGCTCACCGGAGCGGCTCTGGTTGGGCGCGGCGTGGCCGTCCAGCGCGCGGGCGATCATGTCTGCCGCCTCCGGAACGTTGAGGCACGGCTCCTGCGTGGCGTCGAGCAGGTTTTGGGCGCGCATGCTGTTGTAGACGCGGGTGACGCGCGGGCTGTCGACGCCGATGGCACGCAGGTCCTCCGCGTGGGCGAAGACCTCGCGCGGGGTGCCGTCCAGGGCGACGGACCCCTCGTTCATCACTATGATGCGCTCGCAGAATTCTGAGAGCAGGGCGACCATCTGCTCGATGACCACCACGGTGACGCCGGCGACGCGGTTGACCTCGCGCAGCGTCTCGAACACCATGCGCGAGCTCACCGGGTCCAGCGCCGCGGTGGGCTCGTCCAGCACGAGCACGCGGGGTTCCAGCGCCAGGATCGCCGCGATGGCGACCTTCTGCTTCTGCCCGCCGGAAAGCGTGGCGATCTCGCGGTCGCGCAGCTGCTCTATGCCCACGGTCGCGAGCGCGCGCTGGAGACGGCCCTCGATTTGGTCGTGCGGCACCCCGAAGTTCTCCAGGCCAAAGAGCATCTCGTCCTCTACTACGGAGGCGACCATCTGCGCGTCGATGTCCTGCGCCACGGCGCCCACCACGCGGGCGATGTCCGTGAGGGTGATCTCGCAGGTGTCGCGCCCCTCAACGTGGGCGGCTCCATAGAACGCCCCCTTGTAATGGTGGGGGATGGCGCCGGACAGCACGGCGGCAAGGGTGGACTTGCCGGCGCCCGAGGGGCCTATGACGCCGACGAACTCGCCCTGCGCGATGCTGAGCGAGACGTCGGTCAGGGCCCGGGAGGCCTCTTGGCTGTAGGAGAAGCTGACGTTTTCTAATTGGATGATTGGTTGCATGAGGTCTTCCTGGTAGTGACGAACGTGCTTACTGGCGCTTGAGGACGGCCTTCAAAGGGGTGTATAGCGCTTGCACCACGATAGCATTGAAAACTGCCGTGCCCATCACAACGGGGATTTTTGCGGTGACGGTAACAAGGGCGGCCCCCATAAGGACGGTTCCCAGTCCCGCAAAGAGCGCGCCGGACACCAGCGTGGCGGCGAAGCCGGCGATAAACGGGGTGATGCTGCGTCCGGCGGGGGCGACCTCTAGGCGCGCCAGCAGCGCCATAGCAAGGGCGCCGGCGACCTCGGTGACAAAGTTAAGGCCGGGGACCGAGGTGCTGAGCTGGATCACCGCGGCGGAGATGAGGCCGTAGAACACCGCTTGGGCGGCGTTGGCTCGGGTGAGCAGGATCGCGAGCGAGTAGGCGGCGATGATGAACTGGGGTTTGATGCCGGTAATCGCCAGCGCGTTTCCCAGCGTGAAGTTGAGGATGAAGCCCGCCGCGAGCAAGACGGAGAGCAGGACGATGGCGGAGATGTCGATCGCGCCGCGGCCGGTGGCGGCGACGGTGCGGGTGCGGGGACTCTGGTTCATGGTTCGGTCCTTTCTTGGAAGCGGCATGGCGGGGCCCATACCGCATGCGAGCGGATGCTGTTGGTGCGTATTCGATTTGCACGTGGTTTGGCGCGACGGCGCGTGGAGAAAGTGCGGGCGACGATGCTGCGGTGCCTCGCCGCCCGCGAGGATGGATGGGCGGTTGGGTGGGATGAATCGAGGGGGGGGCGAATTCGCGAGGGTTACTCGTCCAGCTTGAGGGCCTTCTTGATGGGGATGTAGAGGGCCTGGACCAGGATGGCGTTGAACACGGCGGTAGCGACGACTACGGGCAGCATCGCGGCGGCGAGCTCGCTTGCGGCGCCCACCATGGCCATCTTGATGAGCATGAAGATGACGCCGGAGAGCAGGGTGGTGACAAAGGTTCCGGCAAGCGGGGTCGCCTTGGCGGCGGCGCCGCGCATGCCGGCACGGACGATGAGGGCCATGACCATGGCGGAGATACCCTCTGCCGCGAAGTCGATGAAGGGGGAGGTGGTGGTGATCTGGATGACCGCGGCGGAGATGAGGCCTATGACCAGCGCCTGGCCGATGTTGGGGCGGATGATGAGGATGGTGAGGCAGAACGCGGAGATGATGAACTCGGGGCTGATCATGCCGGCGGACATGGACGAGATCGCCTTGCCGACGGTGAAGTTGAGGATGAGGCCGGCTGCGAGCAGGATGGCGAGCAGGACCAGGGCGCGGATATCGAGCTTGCCGTGGTCGTTGGCGGTGACGGTGCGGGCGGCGGTGTTCTGGGACATGGTGTGCTCCTTTTGGTGCGTGCGCGTTTGCGCGGGCGGTTCATGGCGGCGTGCGGTCGGGCGCTGTCGTTTGCGCTGGCCGCGGTACGGGGGGCTGGGGCGCGCGATGCGCGGTGCCGGTCGATGTGGTCGCCGGGGTAAGAAAAAAGGCCCCCGGTCAAACCGGAGGCCTAAAGATTCGCTGCTAGATGATTCTGGCGCGATAGGACTCACCGTCGACCGACAAAGATCGCATCGCGCCACCACCAGTTCATAACGGAGTTGTTGGCTGCGTTGGTCATGTCGGCATCTCCTTTCGCGGAATCAGGGTACGGGGGCGTTCCCCGTTTGTTGCAAGTGAATATATCACACGGCCCGCGTTGCGCAACGCGATTTGTTATCACGTTGCGAGTTTGTTTCAGAGCGCTCGGGCCGGCGCGCTTTTCCCGTCGCCGCGGGGCGGCTACTCGTTGAGCTTGGAGAAGTTGTCGATGATGAGGTCCAGGCACTGCGGGATCACGCGCGCGCTGAAGCTGCCCGCGTTGCTGTGGATAAGCTCGCCGTCGAACTGCATGCCCATGGAGGGGGTGCAGGTGACGCGGGCCTCGCGCGCCTGGAACATGGTGAACTGCGGGCGTCCGATGGCCTTGCCCGTCTTGTCGAACACGCCGGCGAGCAGCGTGGGCAGCAGCTCCACGGTCTTGGCGGGCTCTATGACCGCGATGTCGATCATGCCGTCGTTCATGCGGCAGTCCGGGAACAGGTTGATCTCGTTTTGGATGACGGCGGTGTTGCCCACCATGCAACCTATGCCGTCGAGCTCGTGTACCTGGCCGTCGCACTCGATGCTGAAGTGCGCGACCTGAGGCGAGGGGGTGGCGAGCGCGGAGAGCATATAGGCGATCTCGCCCATCTCGCCCTTGGTGGACTCCGCCTTCTCCATGATGGCGGCGTCGAATCCCGTTCCGGCGATGATGATGAAGGCGTGGCTACGCTCGACGCCCTCTTCGTCCGTCCAGGCAATTTCGCCCATGTCGACCTTGGTCGTTTTGCCCGCGTGGCATGCGGCTGCCAGTGCTGCCGCCTCGGGTGCGTTGCCTATGTTGTTGAAGAACAGGTTCGCGGTTCCGGAGGGGAACACCAGGATGGGGACGCCTGTGTTGCGCATGTGGTTGAGCACGTTGGACACGCTGCCGTCGCCGCCGGACACGACCACGCGGTCGAACTCGGCAACGTCCGCGGTGGCGTCCTCGGGCTCCATGCCGTCGCCCAGGAACCTCATCACCACCTCGTCCCCCGTCTGGGAGAGGAACTGGGTAAAGGTGAAGATCTCATCGGACTTGGGTCCTGAGGCGAGGTTGTGAATGATAAGACAGCGCATACGGAGTGTTCCTATTCTTGAGCGAAGCCGAGTATAGTTACAGTGTCGTAATCCTACCCCCGCGAGCGGGGGTCAAACCACATCTATGGGTGAGGCATGTATATCTCCACGTATGAGGAACTGTCGGCTTTCTGCGAGCGCGCCGCGCTTTTCGACGCCATCGCGGTCGATACCGAGTTTTTGCGCGAGCGCACCTACCATCCGCGCCTGTGCCTGGTGCAGGTCGCCACGCCCGATGAGTGCGTGGTCATAGACGTCATCGCTATCGACAACCTGGCGCCCTTGGCGATCCTTATGCGAGACGAGGGTACCGTCAAGGTGTTCCATGCCTGCTCGCAGGATATGGAGGTGCTCAACTACACGCTGGGCGCCCTTCCCGCTCCCATCTTCGACACGCAAGTCGCCGCCGCTTTCCTTGGCGAGCGCATGCAGACTTCCTACAACGGCATGGTGCACGCCTTTTGCGGCGTGACCCTGCCCAAAAGCGAGTCGCTGACCGATTGGTCGCGCCGTCCGCTTACCCCCGAGCAGATCGAGTACGCCCTTGACGACGTGCGCTACCTTATCAAGGCGTACCGCGTGATCATGGACCGCTTGGACGAGTCCGGGCGCGTGGGCTGGGTTCTGGACGAGATCAAGCCGCTGACCGACCGCTCCCATTACGTTGTGGATCGCCGAGTGGCCTTTAAGCGCGTCAAGCGCGTCAACTCGCTCACTCGCCGCCAGCTCGCCGTCGCGCGCGAGCTCGCTGCCTGGCGCGAGGCGAAGGCCGAGTACGCCAACATTCCCCGCAAGTGGCTCATGTCGGACGAGGTTCTGGTCGCGCTGTCCAAGCGCCCACCGCACGATTCCTCCTCGCTGCGCCGCGTTCGCGGTACCGAGCAGCTGTCCGATGCCGACGTGGCGACCGCGCTCTCCGCTATCGCGCGCGGCGAGGGCTGCCCGGCGGACAAGTATCCCTTCATCGCCCGCGCCCATAAGCCCGCTTCGCCTGAGTTGGAAAGCGTTATCGACCTCATGTATGCGCTGATCCGCCTGGTGGGGGAGCGCTCCGGCGTTGCGACTGCCATGATCGCCTCGCGCGACGACCTGGTGGATTATGTGGACAGCCCCCAGGATAGCCCGCTTCGCGAAGGATGGCGCTTCGAGTTGGTGGGAACCATGATCGACGACCTGCTCAACGGCGATATAGGCCTTACCGTGAAGGACCGCGCGCTCGAGATCTTGTAGCGCGCGAGGCCCCCTCGGCGCCCGAGATCTTGTGGACTTACCCGCGTCGCCTCGCAAGCAGCTTCATATGGGTATAAGCCCTTTCATGTGAACGCGGCCGCGCCCCGCGCGGTCGAAGGCTTGATGCAAGGAGCTTTGCCACAAATGTATTCCATGTATTACGGCTTCGGCATGGACCCGGCCTATCTGGCGCTGGTCATCATCTCGCTGGTGCTGGGCGGCGTTACCCAGAGTTACATCAACTCGACCTACCGCAAGTGGTCCCGCGTGCCCTCGGGCGGCGAGACGGGCGAGCAGGTGGCGCGCCGCATGCTCGATTCGCTTGGATGCGACCGCGTGGGCATCCGCGGCGTTTCCGGCCACCTTACCGACCACTACGATCCGCGCGACAACAACCTCTACCTCTCGCGCGAGAACCTCTCCGGCGGCTCTGTCGCCAGCGTCGCGGTGGCGTGCCATGAGGCGGGCCACGCCGCTCAGCGCGAGCACGGCTACGCCATGATGAAGTTTCGCTCCGCGCTGGTACCGGTGGTCAACTTTACCCAGAGCATCTGGATGCTGGTCCTTTTGGCCGGTATCTTCATGAACATCGCCGGCCTGACCACCCTGGCGATAGCCCTGTTCTCCTTCTCGGTGCTGTTCCAGATCGTCACCCTGCCCGTCGAGATCGACGCGAGCCGACGCGCGGTGGCGTACATCGAGCAGTCCGGCATGGGCGAGGTCAACGTGCGCGGCGCCAAGAAGGTGCTGACCGCGGCGGCGCTGACCTACGTCGCCGCCGCCCTGACGTCGGTGCTGCAGCTGCTCTACATTTTGGGCCGCACGCGCAACGACGAGTAGCGTCATATCGTCGACCGTCCCTCACCAATTCCATATTTCATTCTGTCTTAGGCGCCCGACCCTCGGGCGTCTTTTTGTAGGGTTCTCGCCTTTTTATAGGGCTCCATTTTACAGGGCCCCGTTCTTCTGCAGGGTCCTGCTTGCGAACGCCTTGCCAGCCGCGTTTTGCATCGCTCCGCGCATCTCCTTGGCAAGCGATTCATCCATCTTCCTCCGGC
>DBEWRE010000044.1:0-21144 GCA_048207125.1 Collinsella sp. | reverse complement strand
TGCATGGGCGGGGCGCCCTGGGGCATACTAAATAAGTTATACAAGGTTAACCTTTTGCTGAGAGGAACTCTCAGCGGGGTCGCTTGCTCTCGTATCCAATGAAAGGGGACGAATATGAGTGAGATTCTCGATGTGTACGGTCGCGAGGTCCTGGATTCGCGCGGCAATCCCACCGTTGAGGTGGAAGTTGTGCTCGATGATGGGTCCTTTGGCCGCGCGATGGTGCCTTCCGGCGCTTCCACCGGTGCTTTTGAGGCCGTTGAGCTGCGCGATGGAGATCGCGATCGCTATTTGGGCAAGGGCGTCTCCAAGGCCGTCGACCACGTGAACAAGGAGTGCGCGGACGCCGTGATCGGCATGGACGCCTTTGATCAGCGCGCGGTCGACGCCGCTCTGATCGCTGCGGACGGTACCTCCAACAAAGCCAACCTGGGCGCAAACGCGATTCTGGGCGTATCGCTCGCCGTCGCCCGCGCGGCGGCGCAGTCTGCCGGCCTTGAGCTTTACAGCTACCTGGGCGGCGTCAACGCCCACCTGCTGCCCACGCCCATGATGAACATCTTGAACGGCGGCGTGCACGCGGACAACAACGTGGACTTCCAGGAGTTCATGATCATGCCGGTGGGTGCTCCCACCTTTACCGAGGGCCTGCGCTGGTGCGCGGAGGTCTACCACACGCTTAAGGGCGTGCTGCACGAGGCGGACCTTGGCGGCGGTGTGGGCGATGAGGGCGGCTTCGCCCCCAACCTCAAGACCAACGCCGAGCCCTTTGAATACATCAACAAGGCGGTCGAGAAGGCCGGCTACACGCCGGGCGTTGACTTTATGTACGCCATGGACCCCGCGTCGACCGAGTTTTACAACGCTCAGACCGGTATGTACGAGCTTAAGGGCGAGGGCCGCGAGCTAACCAGCGCGCAGATGGTCGATTACTGGTGCGAGCTTGTTGAGAAGTACCCCATCATCTCCATTGAGGACGGTATGGCCGAGGAGGACTGGGACGGCTGGGTCGAGCTGACCCGCCGCATTGGAGACAAGGTCCAGCTGGTGGGCGATGACCTGTTTGTCACCAACACCGAGCGCTTGAAGAAGGGCATCGAGCTGGGCGCGGCGAACGCCATCCTGGTCAAGGTGAACCAGATCGGCACGCTGACCGAGTCCCTTGAGGCAATCGAGATGGCCAAGGAAGCGGGTTACGCCTGCATCGTCTCCCACCGTTCCGGCGAGACCGAGGATTCCACCATCGCCGATCTGGTGGTTGCGACCAACGCTGGCCAGATCAAGTCTGGCGCTCCGTGCCGCTCCGACCGTATCGCCAAGTATAACCAGCTCATCCGCATCGAGGACGAGCTGTTTGGCAGCGCGCGCTACGCCGGTAGGAACGCGTTCTACAACATTCGCTAGCGTTCGTTTCGCGTTGTCTGTGCCGCGCCGCCCGCGCGGTTGCGCCCGACGGGATGTCGATATGAAAAAAGGACCTGCAGCCGGTATTGAGCTGCAGGTCCTTTTGCATGGATGCGAGGCGAGGCTTAAGCGCGAGAGGCCTTGTTCGCGGGGCGAAGCAGGAAGAAGGAGAGGATGGCGACGATGATGACGCTGAGGACGACGGCGGGGACGGTGGCCATGTGGATCATGGGGATGCCCACGAGCAAACCGATGATATAGGGAACCAGCCAGAGCAGCCATACGATGGTGCTGAAGCGATGGAAGGTCTGCTCCTGGGCGAGCGCCTTGTCATCATGACGGCGGCCGCGAACGTAGACCAGGGTGGCCCAGCCGGCATGGAAGAGCATGAGGATGATGGCAAGCAGGCCGGTGATGCCGTGGATGGCGGGCGCGGGCTCGCTTCCCGCGGTGCGCGCCATGATGGTCATCACGGTGGTGCCGGTGGTGTCGCAGGCGAGGCCGGCCCAGAACAGGGCGAGATGGCGGCCGTTGAGGTGGCCGGCGCGGCGCTCGGCGAAGACGCCGATGGTGTAGAAGACAAGTGCCGCGGTGATGGCGAGGCTGGCGATCATGAGCATGGGTGACATTGCTAAATTCCCTTCCTTAGCAGGTGAATAGGTGGCCGATGTTCGCGGTGAACACCGTTCATCTGAACAAGGTTCATATTAGGGACGAGAACTGGGTTCTGCAAGGAGAACTTTTCCCGTACAGATTTCCCCCATGAATTCTCCACCTGCTCGTTCACTTGCGTTCCGCTATGATGAACACAGTTCATTTTGTGTGTTGCCAAGCACGTTTGCCGTTGTTTGGCGGGAGGAGAGCGGCATGGGGAGCAAACCTGCGATTTCTCGCGAAACGATTCTGTCCGTGGCATACGAGCGCGCGCAGAAGGACGGCATGGCGTCGCTTGGCATTAGAACCATCGCCAACGAGTGCGGCGTTGCCATCGGCACCATCTATAACTACTTTCCGGATAAGGCGTCATTGGTGACCGAGGTCGTAGCTCGTTTTTGGCGCGCTGCCATCGAGGAGGCGGGCGTGCTTTCAAACGCGGAGGAGTCCTCTGACGGCGCCGAGAAGTGCCTGCTCGCCTACTGCCGCAGGCTGGCCGAGGAGCTAAGCGAGTCGCTAGGACATTTTCAGGCGAGCTGGCTTCGCGAGATCTCTACCTTGGACGCCCGCTCCCTTGAGCGGAGCCGCGCTGCCGAGGAGGAGTGCTTCAAGGGTATCTGCGCGGGAATCGCGTCGCATATCAAGAGCGATGCCGCGATCACGCCCGCGGCGCGCGAGCGCTTTGATGCGGACCATCTCGCCGAGTTCATCTGGAAAGCGATGTTCGGCTCGATCAAGGCGGGCGATCCCGCGTGCACAACGTTGTTCGGCCTGATGGAGATGGCGCTGTATTAACGTGCTCCGCGCTGTCCAAATCGACTCGTGCGACGCGTCGGCGCGGCTCAACGCTAAGCCTGCACAACTGCTCTGCCTATGCGTGGTATAACTGGAAGGCAAGAAAGCGCAACCGTACCTCAACCAAACAAGGCGCCCATGAACAACACTTCACAGCACAACGGTTTTTCCGTCCATAACGGCACCGCCGGCGAGCCCATGCCGCCGAAGGTCAAGCCTGTCTCGAGTGCATATTCCGAGGCGGCCGCGTCTGCACCTGCAAAACGCGGGCATCGCCGCAAGGACAGCGAGGCCGAGCAGGGGCAGACGGATGCGAAGCAGACGCCGACGCATCGCCGCGCTCCCAAGGGAACGGCCAAGCCTGCTGCGAACCGTACCGCTGCCGATAGGCCGCCTATCCAGCGCTCCGGTATCGCGGCGGAGGTTGCGGCGACGCCCCGCTCCAGCGCGGCAGGTCATCGCGCTGCGAGGGCGACTTCCGCATCCGCCGCGGGCGCCGCATCGTCCCCTTCCGCAGAGCCGACCGCGCGCAAGTCGTCTGGTTTTGCCGGCAAGGTCAAGGATGCCGTCTCCGCAGGCGCCGAGCGCGTGAAGGGCGCTGCCGCGAGTGCCTCGGCGGGTGCGGCACCTGCGCGAAGGTCTGTGCGCGGCGCGAGCGCGGGTGCTCGGGCTGGGGCCTCTGCGGTGGACGAGGAGCGCGCGAGCCGTCGTGCCGCGTACGAAGCGCGCCGGCAGTCGAGCCTGATGAAGTACGCCAACGACAACCGCGTGGTGCGGGCGCTCTACGACTTTACGTCCGGACCGTATCGCGCCGTGTTCTATGTGCTGGTGGTCGCCGTGATCGCTCTCGGCGTCTACTTCCCCGTGCGCGACCTCTACATCGCCCATAGGACCAGCGGTATTTTGCAAGAACAGCTGGCCATTCGGGAGAAATACAACGAGTCGCTGGAAAAGGAAGTGAATAAATACCTCTCGCAGGAGGGAATCGAGGAGGCGGCTCGCGAGCAGGGCATGGTGATGCCTGGCGAGACCCCCATCAACGTACAGGGCGCGGACCAGTTCGCCGATGGCGGACAGGCTGCCGATCAGGAAGGCTCGACCGGTGACGGTCAGGCCAGCGATTCCGCGGGCGCGGACGGCACCGATGATTCCGCGAGCGGCGCCGCTGGTGGCGGGGAGGACGGATCGGGGGCGGGTGCCGCCGGCTCCTCGTCCGACGAGCCCTCTACGTCTGCAGAGGTGGAGCGCGCCGAGCGCGAGGTGTATGCGAACTCCCCCTGGTATTACAAGGTGTTGGATTCCCTGTTCTTCTATTCTGGGCCTTCGGACCAGATTGTGAAATCGACGGGCGAATAAGGTAGAGAGGGGGCTGCCGTGCGGCGTGGCGATATGGTGCGCGTGGCGTCCATAGACTTGGGAACGGTGTCTTCGCGCCTGCTGTTGGCCGAGGTGAAGGACGGCGCGATCGTCGACTCTCGCAAGAGGACGGTCATTACGGATTTGGGCGAGGGCGTCGACGCGACGGCGCGGTTTTTGGATACCGCCGTGGCGCGCGTGCTCGATACCTGCTCGTCCTTTGTCGAGGACATCAGGGCATTTGCTCCGCAGGCGGTGTGCACAACGTTGACGAGCGCCGCTCGCGATGCCTCCAACGGACAAGATCTGCTGGACGGGCTTGGGCGGCTGGGGCTTGTTCCGGAGGTGATACCCGGCGAGATCGAGGCGAAGCTGACGTTTTACGGCGTGGCGCATGATTTTCCCGGCGAACGCATTGCCGTTGCGGATTCCGGCGGCGGTTCGACTGAAGTGGTTGTTGGCAGCTATACGCCCGGTGAGCCGCTTGAGGTGGAGTGCGCCAGCTCGATGGATATCGGTTGCCGACGCGTTACGGAGCGCTTTTTGCACAGCCAGCCGGTTCGAGCTGACGAGTTTGAGGCGGCGCGGGGATTTGCGCGCGACCAGTTCTCGTCCTACTGGTCTCGGCTGACGAACCGCCCCGCGCGCCTTGTGGCGGTGGGCGGAACCGTGACCACGCTTCTTGCGATGGACCGCGGCATGAAGGTTTACGATTCCTCGCTGGTTCACCTGCATGATTTGGGTCTGGAACAGGTCGAGGCGGCGCAGCGGCGCCTTTCCGTCCTGCCGGTGGACCAAATCGCCGCGCTTCCCGGCATCCAGCCAAAGCGCGCCCCCGTCATTTTGGCCGGGTCTTTGGTGATCGGCGAGCTCATGCGCGCCGGAGGATACGGGTCGCTCACGGTGAGTGAGAACAGCCTTATGGCGGGCATGGCGGCGACGCTTTATGAAACGCTGTGCGGAGAAGTTCCCGCCATCGGTTGGACGCCGCGCGTGTCGTGTTAGACTTCTACAGTGCGGGGCGACCCGCGGGCCATGCGGGGGCGTGGCGGAATTGGCATACGCAGGAGACTTAAAATCTTCGGCCGAAAGGATTGTGGGTTCGAGTCCCACCGCCCCTACCAAAGGATATGCAGCAGCCGGGACGCGTACGCGTAGCCGGCTGTTTTTGTAGCTCGCCGCGGCGGACGGCGATGGAGAGGGGCTGCTATGGATGCGACGTTGCTGAGCGAGGCGCTGACGTTTTGCGATGTTGACCTAAAGACTCGAGACGATGTATTCGGCATGCTCGGACGGCGATTGGGCGAGGGCGGCTATGTGGCCGATACCTGGTTGGATGCGATTAGGAAGCGCGAGCATGATTATCCGACCGGGCTTGCGTGCCAAGGGCTGAGCGTGGCGATACCCCATGCGGACCCATGCCATATTATCAAGCCGTATATCGCGGTGATTCGTCCAAAGACCCCCGTTGCGTTTGAGCCTATGGCGGGTATGGGGGAGACGGTCTATGCTCGCTTGATCGTTAACCTGGGTCTTAAGGGTCATGAAGACGCGGATGGAGAGGGCGACGGAGCATGGCAGGTAGATGCCCTGCAGGCGCTCATGGAGGTCTTCATGGATGCCGATAAGGCAGCTGAATTGCTGGCATGCGAGGGCCCGGCGGAGCTGTGCGCGTGCATGGCGCGGCTTTGCGGCGGGGCGGATGCGTAGCGGCAGCGCTGCCGACGCGATCTTGGGCGCGGCAAAAGAAGAAAACTTAGGCACCTATGAAGGTGGCCACATGCGGAAAGTGAAGTAAACTAGTACCTGTCTGTAACTTCCGAGAGGAGAGAGTTCTCATGAAGAAGATCGTCCTTGCCTGCGGCTCCGGTGTCGCTACTTCCACCGCCGTGGCAAAGAAGGTTAGCGACCTGCTGAACGCCAACGGGTTCGAGGGCCAGTACGAGATTGTCCAGTGCGCCATTTCCGAGGCCGCTGCCAACTGCGAGGGTGCCGACATGTTGGTCGCTACCACCGTTGCCCCCGCTGGCATCACCTGCGCCTATGTGAGCGGCGTTCCCTTCCTGACCGGTATGGGCAAGGCCGACGCCGAGAAGCAGATTCTCGACCTCATGGCCCAGTAGGCCAAAGGGCTGCATTGCTGCGGTTTCCGCAGCGTTTTGTGTGCTACGGCGCTCGCTTGCATGGTTGCTTGCGGGCGCTTTGTTTTATTTGGGTAGGCGCGGCGCGCGTCGATCGATAGGGGAACGGTATGAGCGGGAATCCCGTAGAGCTGTTTGACATGCACATCGCCCACGTGGGCATCAACGCGGAGAATCCGGAGCAGGCGAAGCAGATCGCCGAGCGTTTTTCCGTGCTGATGGGTTTGCCCGTGAACGAGGTTCCCGTGTCATATTTTTCCGACACGCTGGTTGAGACCATGAAGCAGAACGGGCGCGGAACGCACGGTCATATCGGCTTTGCCGTGAACGACATCGTAGCTGCCGAGAAATGGTTTAGCGACCGAGGATTTGAGATCAACGAGGAGTCGCGCGTTCTGTATGAGGGCGGTTCCACCAAGCTGGTCTACTTTAGGGAGCAGATTGGCGGGTTCGCCATCCATCTGTGCCGTGAATAGGGGCGTTGCGGGGAATCGATCGGGTGGCCAGCGCGACGGATGCACCCGATGGCGCGCTGGTGGTGCTCGTCCAAAAAAGTTGAAAATACTTCTTGAACCTAAGCAGAAGATTGGGTTATTATAAACGAGTGCGCGGGCGTGGCGGAATTGGCAGACGCGTATGGTTCAGGTCCATATGAGCTCCGGCTCGTGAAGGTTCAAGTCCTTTCGCCCGCACCATCTGAATTGATAAGGCTCCAGCAATGGGGCCTTTTTTCTTGCCGATGGGCTTCATCGTCTCTATTGGCGCCTGGTACGTGCGCCCCGCCGACACCCTCACGCTCTTCTTTAGACAAACTTCCATTAGGCAAAATCGACCTTCGATGGCGGGTTTCGCTGTGCCAAAAAGGACCTTCGATGGCATCTGAAAGCCATTTCTGGCCTCCGTTGGCATTCTTCTTGACTGGGAAGGAAACGCTTCAAGGCCATGACCTGCGGTTTGCCAAAATAGGCCTCCAATGGCAGTTGGAAAAGTGCCACGGGAGGCCGAAAGTGGCGTGGGATTTTGCCACTAAAGGTGGATTTTGGCTTTTCGCTGCCAACGGAGGGCGATTTTGGCACGGTGAGGAGTGCTAGCGGAGGTCGCTCTCGTTATCGCCGCGGGACAGCCGGTATCTCGACAGCAGCCTATTCGCCGTCGCGGGGTCGTCGCTGCATGAAGGAGGTTCTCCTTCCGTAGCCAAAAGCCTACATTCCAAAGATAAAGTCGAGCTCGGAGACGTAGTCGGTCTCGCTGATGCTCCATTCGCCGTCGACGTAGATAAGCTCGAAGCGCACAAAAGGCTCGGCTTCATCGGTTGAGGAGCTTATCGCGGTGTGCAGCAGGTCTTTCAGGTGCTGTTGCGCGGCGCTGTCGGGACCGGGCTCGTCAGCATAGCCAAGCAGGCCGTTTTCCGTAAGGTAGCCAGAGGCGGGAGTGAAGAACGAGTCATAGAGGCTCAGGGGATTGGCGACGGTGACGTTGAGGTAGGCGGATCCGTAAGGCGAGGGGTCGTCTGGAAACGCGTGGACGCTCGACATCTCGTAGCGAAGGCTGCCGATGAGCCAGTCCGCCACCGCGGTCCCGTCCAAGCCAAGTTCTTCCGCGCTGTAATAGAAGTAGTCCATGCACGCCTGGTTGAAATCATCAACAATCAGCTTGGATGCCTGCTGGTATTCGGCGCTGCCGGGGGTCGTCAGCTGCTCCATCCGCAGCGTGGTCGCATCTAGGCAGGCGCTCTCTGCTTTTGTGAGCTCTTCTGGCGAATACGCGGGAGCATCGGGAAAGTCCTCTAGCGACGACGTGTCATCGTAGGGGGCGAAGATGGATGAGAGCGCCCCGGCGACGCATCCGGGGATGCCGGCAACAAGGGAGAAGCCCCCGCTCAGCAGAAAGAGCAGGAGGATGGCGATAAGGACGGGTCGGGCGCTTTTGCGAGCCTTGATTGGTTGGTCGCTGGCACCCCTCGTCTTTTTCGATCGCTTGGTAGCGGATTGACCCCGCTTTGCGCGCGAGGGGGATTTTGAACGTTTGGACGAGGAACGGCTTGGCGACGAGTCGTCTTCGATCGCGTCGGTCGAGCGCTGCGTTTCGGCATGCGTGTCCATATCGTCCAGATCTATATGCGGGTCGTCCGTATAGGTCTCTGGATCGCACCACGGCAGAATGGGCTCGCCGGCGTTGAACGGATCGATGTCGGTGTAGCGCTTGCTCATGCGTGCCTCCTGTGCGGCCGGCGCGGTTTTGCGCGGGGATGTCGCGGCAGATGCCCACAGTATAGCTGCGGGCGGGCCGTCGTCATGTTAAAAGGCGATGCTTCGGCGAAACGGGCGTGTAAGCGGCGCTTGCACGGGGTAAGCGTTGATATGTTGCCCGCCTGTGCGGCGCGGTTCCTGCGGTCGCTTTGCCGCGGCGGCCTTATATGCGGGCGAGAAGTACAACATGATTGCAAAGGAGCCAGACATGCTCATGAAATCCCTTGCCGACTCCGATCCCCAAATCGCCGCCGCGATCGATGACGAGCTCGCGCGCCAGCGCCAGACCATCGAGTTGATCGCGTCGGAGAATTTCACCAGTCCCGCCGTGCTCGAGGCGGTGGGCACGGTGCTTACCAACAAGTACGCCGAAGGCTATCCCTCGCGCCGCTACTACGGCGGTTGCGAGAAGGTGGATGTGGTCGAGAACCTGGCCCGTCAGCGCGCTTGCGAGCTGTTTGGATGCAAGTTCGCCAACGTCCAGCCCCATTGCGGCGCCAACGCCAACCTGGCCGCCTACGCAGCGCTGGTGGAGCCGGGCGATACCATCTTGGGTATGAGCCTGGATCAAGGCGGGCATCTTACCCACGGCAGCCCGGTCAACTTCTCCGGCAAGCTGTATAACTTCATTCCGTATGGCCTTAACCTTGAGACGGAGACCATCGACTACGACGAGTTGGAGCGCCTGGCTAATGAGCATCGTCCGCGCCTGATCGTGGGAGGCGCTTCGGCGTATCCCCGCACCATCGATTTCGAGCGCATGGCGGCCATCGCGCACGGTGTGGGCGCGCGCCTTATGATCGATATGGCCCATATCGCCGGCTTGGTCGCTACCGGCGCTCATCCCTCGCCCTTCCCCTATGCGGACGTGGTGACCTCTACCAGCCATAAGACCCTTCGCGGCCCACGCGGCGGGTTCATCCTCACTAATGACGAGGAGCTTGCCCGCGCAATCGACAAGGCGGTGTTCCCCGGTACCCAGGGCGGCCCTCTCATGCACGTGATCGCAGGCAAGGCGGTTGCGTTTGGCGAGGCTCTTCAGCCGTCGTTCGCCGAGTACATCGACAGCGTGGTCGCCAACGCGGCGGCATTGGGCGAGGGACTGGTCCAGGGAGGCCTGCGGCTTGTTTCGGGCGGAACGGACAATCATCTGTGCCTGGTCGACCTCACCGCCGCGGACGTCACCGGCAAGGATGCTGAGCGCCTGCTGGATGAGGCGGGCCTTACCGTCAACAAGAACTCTATTCCGGGCGAGCCGCGCTCCCCGTTTGTGACCAGCGGCATCCGCGTGGGCTCTGCGGCGGGTACCACACGCGGCTTCACCGCCGAGGAGTTTCGCGAGATCGGCGGCCTTATCGCCCGTGTGGTATTCAATGCGGACGATGGGAGCGCCCGTGCGGCCGTACGGGCCCGCGTGGACGAGCTGCTTGAGGCCCATCCGCTTTATCCGGGCTTGTAGCGGCAGGGCTGCAGTACCACAATATCGAATGGATACAGATAATGATGGGCCGCGTGCGCGCGGTTGCGAAGGAGGGCGTCCATGACAGACGTTGCGGAGTGCAAGATAGGTTTCATCGGGTTTGGCAACATGGCGTCTGCTATGGCGGATGGCTGGATCGCGTCTGGCGCCGTGCCGGCGAGCAACCTCTACGCGTGCGCCGGTCGCTACGAGGCACTGGTGCCCCGCTGCGAGGCCAGGGGGATGCACGCGCTCGCCAGCGCGGCGGAGGTTGTCGACACTGCGGACGTGGTGGTTATCGCCATCAAGCCCTACATGATCGAGTCCGCCCTGCCCCCGCTGGCAGATGCGCTTGCCTCCAAGTCCGTCTTGTCCGTTGCCGCGGGCTGGGGCTGCGACCGCTATGAGGAGCTGCTTCCGGGTACGCATCACCTCTCGACCGTGCCCAACACCCCCGTTTCCATCAATGAGGGCGTGATCGCGTGCGAGAAAGAGCATACGCTGGATGATGCCGAGGCGGAGCTGGTGCACGGCTTGCTGGAGCTTTTGGGATCCGTGGTTCAGGTTGAGAGCCGTCTTCTCTCCGTCGCCGGTACCGTGGGCGGCTGCTCGCCCGCATTTATCGCCATGGTGATCGAGGCCCTGGGCGATGCCGCCGTCAAGCACGGCATCCCGCGCGCCACGGCTTACCAGATGGTGAGCCAGATGGTGGCGGGTACGGCAAAGCTGCAGCTTGCTACGGGTGCGCATCCCGGCGCCATGAAAGATGCGGTCTGCTCGCCCGGCGGCACCACCATCCGCGGCGTCGCGGAGCTCGAAGCGGCGGGCATGCGCTCGGCGTTCATCCGCGCTATCGATGCTATCGAGGGATAGCGCTAATTCAGTTGCAGTATGTATGCAGATTTATGCGGCTGCTGACCAGGTAATATGGTTAGCAGCCGTCTACCTCCCTATGGGCTCTATATACTTTGCCCGGTCCGTGCGCTGCACGCGTTTTGATACATGCAGCGGTGCGCCCTCGGTGTCGTAGACGTAGTCGGTAATGAGCATCAACGGTGCGCTGCGGGCGACGTCGAGTAAAAAGGCCTCGTTTTGCGTTGCAAGGCACACTTCAAATTCCTTGTGTCCGTGCCCTGCGCAGCGGCGGTAGCGCGCCTTCAAAAGATCGTAGAGCGACCCATCAAGGTCCGCGTCTATAATTTCGGAGAACTCCTCCGGCAGGTACGTGGTCTCAAGACACAAAGGCTTATCGTCCAAATACCGCACGCGGACCAGCTTTACTACGGGCGTACCCGCGGAAACATCGAAAAACGTTGCAATCGACCCTGCCGCCCGCGCCATGTGCGCGTCGGCGGTTCGCGTTTTCGCGCGAGTCCCTCGCAGCGCCATCATCTTCGTGAAGCTCATAAAAGAGAGGTCGTCGTCCTTGGCGCCAGGGTTGCCCGTAACAAACGCGCCTCTGCCGCGCTCCTTTACCACAAGGCCCTCGTCAACAAGCACGTTGAGCGCATGGCGCACCGTGCTGCGCGAACAGCCGGTGTCCGCCATAAGCTCAGATTCGGATGGAAGCTTGGCTCCCTGGCTATAAGTACCGTTAAGGATCTGGTTGCGGATGGTGCTTGCCAGCTCAAGATAGAGGCTGCTGGTCGATGCGTTGCGTATCTCCATGCAAGTGCTCCTCTCTACTTACATGCAACTTATATCTAGATAGATTATAAGAAGTAACAAGTATGTCCACCTATAAATTGAATAATGGGCCTTAACTATCAAAATAATAGCCGTTCATAGGCAAATAGATACCGTTCACAGCGCAGGATACATCATATACGTCTTATAATGCTTATATCGAACTTGTATCTAATAGAAGTCAAGCAGCTGAGGAAAGGAACGGGCGCTATGACTAAGCAGGATCAGGTGAAGGATATCGTCAGCCAGATTCTTGAGAGCAAGAAGAACGATGGCGGCATCAAGCGCGTTGTCTGGATTGGCGCGGGTGGATCCAACGGCGGCAACTACCCCGCTCAGTATTTCATGGAGCACGAGGCAACGCAGGTAGTCTCATCTAGCTATACCAGTAACGAGTTTGTTCACGCAACGCCTGCGTATGTGAACGAGAATACGCTTGCGGTTGTTGTTTCCATGCGCGGCACCAAGGAAACTATTGTGGCCGCCCAGGTCGCTCGCGATCTTGGCGCCACCACCATTGCGGTGTATGTGGACGAGTCCGGCCTCACCGAGGTGTGCGATTACAAGGTCCAGTACGATAGCCTGGCCGTCGACGAGTCTAACATGGGGCACACCAATTCTGCCGTCGTTACCATGATCGCAATGGAGCTGGTGCAGCAGACTGAAGGCTATGCGGAGTACGAGACCGCCATGGCAGCGTTCGACCTGGTCGATCCCATCTACCGCAAGGCGTTCGATTATTGCCAGCCCCTCGCTGCGACGTGGGCACAGCAGAATGTCGACAAGCCCTGCATCAACGTGATGGCCCAGGGCCCGCTGTTTGGCGCCGCGTACGTTTTCTCCATCTGCAACGTCCAGGAGATGCTGCAGATCGATTCCTGCACCATCAATACGTGCGACTTCTTCCATGGTCCGTTTGAGATTCTTGACAAGCGCACGTCGCTGTTCCAGCTCATCTCCGTTGGCCGTTCCCGCGTTAACGACGAGCGCGGTATTCGCTTTGTCAACCAGTATGGTGGCGAGCGCGTCTACCAGCTGGACGCCAAGGAGATCGGCCTCAACGACATCAAGGACTCGGTGTCCGAGTACTTCAACCACCTTGTCTTCGCGCCGATTCTCAACAACGTGTACATGCGCGCGCTGTCCGCTGCGACTCATAAGGACTATATGACGCGTCGTTACATGTGGAAGCTTGATTATTAAGAAAAACATCTATAACGATTATAACGTCTGTTATAGTGAGGGAAACGAGGTACAGAGAAAGGCGGATTCCATGAAGGCAAACAGGGGATATGCGATGGTGCTGTGCGCGGCTCTTATGTGGGGCAGCATCGGTATCTTTGTGAACGGTCTTTCTGCCATGGGTCTTTCCTCGGTGAGCATCGCCGGACTTCGCCTTTTATCTGGTGCACTCCTGCTCATGCCCGTCCTTATGGTGATGGGCGCGCGCGGAGTGCGGACGCCGGCGGGGGAGAGGCGGTCCGCGTTCTCTTTGTTCAAGGCCACGCCGCGCACGTTGCTCGCGAGCTTTTTGGTTGGCGTGGTTGGCCTTGCGTCGGCCAACCTGTCCTACTACATCTCTATGGGCGAGGTGGGCATGTCCACGGCATCCGTGCTGCTTTACACCTCGCCGGTGTTTGGCGTGATGCTTGGCAAGATTCTGTACAGAGAGCCAATAACGGGCGGCAAGTTGTTTTCTGTGCTTCTCAATATCACCGGATGCGTTCTCGCGGTTACAAACGGAGACCTTACAGAGGTATCGTTTTCCGTTTTGGGCGTTGGGACGGGGATTCTTGCGGGGTTCTTGGGGGCTTTGCTGGCGGTGTTCAGCAAAATCGCGACCGAGCGCATGCATCCCCTTGCGGTCACGTTCTACGGTTTTGTGTTTGGCGGCCTTGTTATGGGCGCCCTCTCGTTTCCCTGGATGGACGTGCGTGCTGCAGCAAGCCCGCAGATGATTGGCTTGCTTTTTGGATTCGGTCTCATACCTACGGCCTTGGCCTATATCTTCTATATGAACGGTTTGTCCATGGGCGTCGAGGCTTCAAAAGTGCCGGTAGTCGCTTCATTTGAAACGGTTGCCACGGTATTGGTTGGCATTTTGCTGTATGCCGAGGATTCTGGTCCAGTAAAGGTACTTGGCATCTGTCTGGTTTTGCTCTCGATCTTTGTTATGAACATAAATCCGGCAAGGCTGCGTCAAAGCGCTTTCGCAGGCCACGTCGCGGAGTCCATGCGTTTCAACGGTCGCGTGTGGCGGCAGGAAAAGATTGCCGGCTACGATGCCCTGGTAAATAGTGGTGACTGGCAAACATGGATCGCGCCACGTTAACAAGGCATGTCAAAGGTATTGCGCTGGTATTAACCGCGCGTGAACGGTAGATTTCCTTCCGCAAGCGGCATTTCAACACCAATTTCAATCGTAAAATAGCCTAAGTCTAGACATAACAAGTAAGACATCTATAATGAGCATAACGACCTAAGGAGGAGTGATGAATCAGTTAATTCTGGCATCGCATGGCGGGCTAGCCGAAGGCGCTCGCGACACCCTGGCGATGGTTCTGGGCGATGTTTCGAACGTTCACACGGTAACGCTCGCTCGCGACGATAAAGAGCCCATCTCCAATGAAGTCAAGCGACTCATCGAGTCTTTCGATCAGAATGACGCCGTGTATGTCTGTACCGATATGATGGGCAGCAGCGTAAACAACTCTGTGGTCGAGCTTATGAACAACGGTGCGAAGATCACCGTCATCAGCGGTATGAACATGCCCCTGATCCTCTCTCTTGCTATTGCCCCCGGCCCTCTTTCCGCCAGCGAGCTGCGCGGTATTGTTGGCGAGGCGCGCGCCGGTTTGGCGAACTGCGCCGAACCCGACGAACCCGTTGAGGCGGCACCGGCCAAGAAGCGTCCCGTTGCCGGCAAGGGCGGCAAGGCGAACATCGTCCTCGCCCGTCTTGATTACCGACTGCTCCACGGCCAGGTTGTGTTCTCGTGGATCAACAGCGTCGCCGCCCAGCGCATCATTGTGGTCGATAACGCTGCCGCTAACGATGAGGTCAAGAAGGGCGCTCTCAAGCTTGCAAAGCCCGCGGGCGTGTACCTGAACGTCTTCACGGTTGAGAAGGCCCTCTCCAAGATGGACAAGCTCAATACGCTGGGCGAGAAGGTAATGTTCGTATTTGGCAACGTCCACGAGATGCTCGAGTTCCTCACCGCCTACAAGCTGCCCGAAGTTAACTTTGGAGCCGCGGCGAACCATGACGGCGCCGAGGCGGTCGGCGGTAAGGACAGCTCCGTCTTCCTCGATGCCGCCGAGAAGGCCGATGCTCAGAAGATCATCGATCTGGGAGTCAAAGTTTACGAGCAGCAGACCCCCACGCAGCCCCGCACGGATATCACCTCGTTCTAAGTCTTGTATGTAACCCCGTAAAGGGGAGCGCATATGCATCCACCGAAAGGAGAAAGGTATGGATACGCTCGTTAGCGCGGTCCTCGTTGGCCTGGTCGGCGTCTTCTGCATGCTCGATTCCCGCCTGCTCGGTCGCTTGAATTTTGAGCAACCGCTTATTGGAGCCACGCTTGTTGGCGTGGTGCTAGGCGATGTTCCCACCGGCCTCGCCGTTGGCGCTGCCGTTGAGCTTGTAAGCATGGGCCTGGTTCAGGTTGGCGCAGCCGTTCCGCCTGATATGGTCCTGGGCGGCATCGTTGCCGCTGCCTTCGCGTGCCTCACCGGCGCATCTGCCGAGACTGCAATGACCATCGCGATTCCGGTCGCCGTTCTCGGTCAGCTCCTGGGCATCGTCTTCCGTTCGATTATCGCCGCGCTGACCCACGTCGCCGACGCCGCCATCGACGGGGGCCACTTCAAGAAGGCCTATCGCATGCATATCGTCGCCGGCACCGTTCTGTATTCGCTTATGTACTTCCTGCCCATCTTCGCCGCCGTCTACGTTGGCACGGATGTGGTTCAGGCGGTCGTCAACATGGTTCCCGCTTGGATCACCGATGGCTTGAACGTTGCCTCTAAGATTCTTACCGCCTACGGCTTGGCGCTCCTGCTTTCCATGATGCTCAACAAGGGCATGACGGTCTTCCTCATCCTGGGCTTCATGCTCGCTTCTTACCTGGGGCTCTCCGTTATCGCGGTCTCCATCTTTGGCGTCATCCTCGCTTTGATTCTCATGAGCATGAAGTACGCCAACAACGGCGGGCTTGCCACCGCCGGCGCGGCTGCAGATTACGATCCGCTTGAAGATGACGAGTAAGGAGGAGAACACCATGGCTACCGAAACCGCTACTCTTACCAAAGACGTTTCCCTGAACAAGAAGGTCTGGCAGTTCTTCTGGCGCTCCTGGGCAATTCAGGACTCTTGGAACTACGAGCGCCAGATGAACATGGGCTTCCTGTACGGTATGGTCCCCACCATCGACCGCTGCTATCCCAACGAGGACGATCCCAAGCAGCTTGAGGCCAAAAAAGAGGCCTACCGTCGTCACATGGCGTTCTACAACTGCACCCCGCAGACCAGCGCGTTTGTCTTGGGACTCACCGCCTCCATGGAGGAGCAGTACGCCAAGGATCCCAGCTCTATGAATCCGGATTCCATCAACGCGGTGAAGACTTCCCTCATGGGCCCGCTTTCCGGCATCGGTGACTCTTTCTTCCAAGGCACCATCCGCGTCATCGCTTTCGGCCTCGGCGTGCAACTGGCTCAACAGGGCTCCATCATGGGCCCGGTGCTGGCCATGCTCATCTCCATTGTGCCCTCCGTGCTTATCACGTGGTTCGCTGCCAAGTTTGGCTACCAGGGTGGACATGACTACCTGGGCAAGCTCCAGGGTGGCAACACCATGGAGAAGGTCATGTACGTCTGCGGCATCGTGGGCCTCATGTCCGTGGGCGCTATGATCGCCACCCTTATTGGAGCGACTACGCCTGCAACGTTCTCCGACGGCACCGTCGTTATCCAGGACATCCTTGATTCCATCATGCCCAACATGATTCCTCTTGCGCTCACCGGCGCTATGTACTGGCTCATCAAGAAGGGCGTCAACACCGGTTGGCTGCTCGTGATCGCCATCGTCGGTGGCGTGGCCCTTTCCGCCCTGGGCATCCTGGCGTAGTTGGGAAGCCTCAATCTCCTTTGGGCCGGTCGGTCCCTTCTCTACTAACGTCCGGCCCGGCTCTTGGTACAAGCGCGTTGGTCATATAGATGCAGCGCGAGGCACATTTATTGAAAGGAAGCATTCAATGTACGAAATCGACCTCAACCTCCCTAAGCAGATTGTTGCCGACGTCCTGTCCAACCATGAGATTCACAGCGTCGCCTTCGTTGGCTGTGGCGCCTCCATGTCCGACCTGTATCCCGCTAAGTACTTCCTGGCCAACAATACGGACAAGCTGAACGTTCAGATCTTCACCGCCAACGAGTTCAACTACGACACCCCCAAGTGGGTTGGCGAGCACACCTTCGTCATCAGCTGCTCCCTGGGTGGCTCTACTCCCGAGACCGTTGAGGCCAACAAGACCGCCAAGAAGCATGGCTGCCCGGTCGTCTCCCTCACCAACAAGGAGGGCTCTGCGCTGACCGTTGACGCCGACCACGTGATCGTCCATGGTTTCCACGCTAACTTTGCTGCTAAGGCCGAGAAGCCCGGCTACGCCATGGCGCTCGCCCTTGAGATCCTTCAGCAGACCGAGGGCTATGAGCACTACGAGGATATGATCTGCGGTCTCACCAACATCTTCGAGCTTTGCGAGAAGTCCGCTCAGCAGGCCGAGAAGGTTGCCGAGCAGTTCGCTCAGGACTTCAAGGACGACGAGATGATCTACTTCATGGCTTCCGGTGCCTCCGAGAAGATGGCCTACTCCCACGCCGCCTTCCTCTTCACCGAGATGCAGTGGATCGACGCCGCCGCCTACAACACCGGCGAGTACTTCCACGGTCCGTTTGAGGTCACCACTCCCGGCAAGCCCTACGTCTTCTTCATGTCCGATGGCGCTACCCGCCCGATGGATGCCCGCGCCCTCACCTTCCTGCAGCGTATGGGCGCCAAGGTCGCCCTTATCGATGCCAAGGATTACGGCCTGGCCGACGCCGTGCCCGCAAGCGTTCTGACCTACTTCAACCCGCTTCTGCACCTCGCTGTCATGCGCGTGTACGGCAACAAGATTGCTGACGCTCGCCAGCACCCGCTGACCATGCGTCGCTACATGTGGAAGCTTTCCTACTAAGATTAAAGCGTTTTCGCGCACGATCTACGTAGCGGGCCTCACGGCAAGTAGCTTAACAGGGCGACTCCGTTTTACGGGGCCGCCCTTTTTCATAGGAGGATGAGATGATTAAAGCGGTGCTGTTCGATATGGATGGCGTGCTGGTAGATACCGAGTGGTTCTACAATCGCCGCCGTTGCGCGTATCTGGAGACCAAAGGCTATACGTTTGATGAGATTCCCGACCTATCGGGAACTAACGACGTATATATCTGGGAATTTTTCGAGCCAAATGATGCGGAGCGTCGCGCGGAGCTTAAGCGCGAGTACTTCGCGACGTATATGAAAGAGCATCCAGTTCCCTATGATGAACTCAAGAACCCCGATGCAAGGCCGGTTATGGAAGAGCTCAGGCGCCGCGGGGTCTTGTGCGCCATCGCGAGCTCAGGTCAGCGAGAGATGATCGAGGAGCTTGTTGGCGCGGCGGATCTGCGCGACGTGCTGGACGCTACGGTGAGCGGGCATGAGGTCTCGGCGTTCAAGCCCGATCCCGCGGTGTATCTGCGGACCATGGAGTTGTTGGGGGTGGAACCCCGGGAGTGCCTTGTTGTCGAGGATTCTCCGCTTGGCATCGAGGCGGGCCTGCGTTCCGGTGCGCGCGTGCTGGCGCTTAAGCCGCGCGAGGGCGTCACGCTCGATCAATCCCAGGCGCATCGCGTAATCGATACCTTGTGGGACGTCATCGAGGAGATTGATTCTTAACGGTGTGGCGGCTGCTCCAGTGCACGGTCGCAGCGGTTGATTTGGATGAGTTCGGCTCCTCCAAATCAAAACGTAATAGATAATGCTCTAAAGTAGTGACAAAAAGGGTATACTCTATAACGTTATATACAAGTATCTGACTCAGGTGAGTATTATGGCGAATACTAAAACTGCGCCCCTTTACCAGCAAATCTTTGAAGAAATCAAAAGCGCGATCGAGGCTGGGGAGTACGCCCCTAAAGAGCGCATCCCCTCTGAGCCCGAGCTTGCCGAGAAGTACGGCGTGAGCCGTATCACCGTGCGCCGCGCGGTGGAGGAGCTGTGTGTTGAGGGGTAT
The DNA here is from genome assembly GCA_048207125.1 of Collinsella sp. Lineage (GTDB taxonomy): Bacteria > Actinomycetota > Coriobacteriia > Coriobacteriales > Coriobacteriaceae > Collinsella. The sequence continues at coordinate 2,084 of DBEWRE010000044.1, read as the reverse complement.
CTGATAAAGCAGCAGGGCCGCGGCACATTTGTAAGCACGCCGCGCATCAACCGCCGCCTGCTGCAATACGTTGCGGCTCGCAGCTTCACCAACGTGTGCCGCGACAATAACATGACGCCTGGAGCCAAGGTGCTCAACCGCCTCATAGTTCCGGTTCGCTCGGAAGAGGCTAAGTTCTTTGGTTTGGACGAGAACGCGCTGCTTCTTTACGTTCAGCGTATTCGCACCGCTGATGACCTGCCTATTTTTGAGGAGAACATCTTCTTGCCGTATGAGGGCTATCAGGAGCTGCTTACGGCGGATCTTGAGAATGTCTCCATGTTTGACAAGATTGCAGAAGTTGGCGGTTCTCGTCCCACGCGCACGCCGCAGCGCACCGTTGAGGCTGTGCGTGCGACACAGGAGCAGGCAGCGAGGCTTGCGATCTCTACGGGCGACCCGCTTCTGTTCCTGAATGCCTGCTTTGCGGACGATGAGGACAAGCCCGTTTGCATTGGACGCCAGTACTACGTTGGCAGCCGCTACCGCTTTGTGTTGTAGGCTGTCTTAGTCGCGCGTGGTCCCGGGTTGACCCTGCGATTCGGTCCATTGTTTCTGAGCGCCGCTATGGTGCGCAGCCTGCATAGCGTCCCTGCCGCTTTTACACAGGCGGCAGGGACGTTTTTATAACAGGGAGTAGAGCTCTTCGCAATCTATAAGATGGATGTTGTCGGCGTCGTGGGCGCGCTCTTTTAACTCGTCCGTAAAACCAGACTTTGAGAAAAGGCAGTATTCGAGCACCGTGGGCTTTATCTGCTCGCCCTTTTCTTCCAGGCTGCGCAGCACGCTGGATCCCACCGCGCTGTTTTTGAATTTGCAATCTGCTATAACGGCGTGCTTTCTTCCCGCAGCGCATGCCATGATGTCGATTTCGCACCCGTTCCACCAGCGTCCGATTTCTGTGGCGTAGAAGGGGATGGCGCCTGCGGCATTCTTTTGCTGCAGCCATGCTTGGCACATGCCTTCAAAAGGAGCGGAGGCAAAGTTATTGAAGACGGGCGAGACCGCATTGCTCCAAACGCCTTGGACATCGTGAGCGTCAAGGGCGGATGAATAGGAGAAGACAAACGCATACCAAAACCGGAAGAAGTTGTCTTTAATGCGGTAGAGTCCGCGCCGGCCTTTGGTTCGCTCCTGGGCGCCGATCCCAACGGGAAATTCTCGTTCAAGAATTCCAACCTCTATAAGGTTTTTGATGTAAGGGCTCAGTTTTCCCGCTTCTAGCATGGTCTTTTGCGAAATCTCATTGAGCTGCGTTGCGCCCAGGGCAACCGCTTGGACAATGCTGTTGTACACGGCGGTCTCTCGAAACTCTTGGCGCATAAGGAATTCCGGCTCGCTATAGAGTGCGCAACCCGAACGAAGGATGTGGGCCTTTATGTTCTCTTCTAGCGTTTTATCTGGGTCAAACTGGAGGAGGTAATGGGGGATTCCTCCAAGCACCGCGAACGTTTCCGCTTGTTGTTGGGGCGAATAGGCGGGGTAAAACCGTGCTACCTTCCAATAGGGGAGCGGCTGCAGCTTTAACAGGCCGGTTACCCTTCCGTAAAGCGGGTTTTTCTCGTTCAAGATCTCCTTCTCTATAAAGCTCACGGAGGAGCCGCAGAGGATGATCATGACGTTTTGCTGGCTAAGCAGGTGATCCCATACATGTTGAAGGGTGGAGGGAAGGGATGCATCGCTTCGCACCAGGTAGGGGAACTCATCGATGATGACAAGCTTTCTTGTTGAGCCCGGCAGACTCGCGATGTTTTCGAGCGCGTCCTCCCACGTTCGATAGGAGTTGAGGTATCTCCCCGCGGGCGCGCCGGCGGCAAACATCTGCTGAGAGAAGTCTGCGAGTTGCGTCGTTGCGGGGGCTTCTTTTGCAGCAACGAAGACGCAGGGTTTGTCTTTGCGGAACTCATTAAGAAGCTCGGTTTTTCCTACGCGGCGGCGCCCGTAGACAAAAACAAGCTGTGCGCGAGTGCTGGCATAGGCGTCTTCAAGAAATGAAAGCTCTTCTTCTCGTCCAGCAAACATTCTTGCCCCCTATCTGATGAAAT
>DBEWRE010000043.1:0-4311 GCA_048207125.1 Collinsella sp. | reverse complement strand
GCGCGCTTCGAGCATTTAGCTTTGGAACAAGAATGCGAGGCTTACCATCGCGAATGGGGCATAGGAGCTTCGGGAGATGCCCTGTTCAAAGATATGAATGAAATGCTGCGCGAGCAATATCGATACAACATCGCACCCCGTCGAAACATTCATCTATTTCTCGAAAGCGCCGCGAGTGCCGACATCCCCATGTCCATCGCCACGTCGACCCCAGCCGACCTCGTCAGAATAGGTCTTGAATCCAACGGGCTGAACGACTATTTCTCAAACATAACAACAACCGGGCAGGCAGGCGCATCGAAAAAGAACCCCGATGTGTATAACCTGTCTTTAAGTATCCTTATGGAGAAAATGAATAAGAGCGTTCCTCCGCACGGGGAAACATGGGTCTTTGAGGATGCCGTATTCGGACTGATCAGTTCGGGAGAAGCGGGCTATAAACGGGTCGGCATCCACGATCCTGCGGGCAGGTGCAACCGAGACGATGTCATGCTCCACTCAGATATATTCATTGATGATTTCGCCGAGGGGCTCCTCGATCGCATAGTTGCCTATAAGGGAGACCGCTCATGATTATTTTGCTCGCAGGGGGCTCCCCGGAACAATGCTCTTCTGAATTACTTTGCAGCCTGGCTGCCCGCGCCGATAGGGTAGTAGCCATTGACAGGGGCCTCGATCCACTTTTGGCAGCGGGGATAGCCGTTGACCTATTCTGCGGCGATGCCGATTCAGTAAGCGCCGAAGGAAAAGAAATGATCACGGCCGGTCGCGAATCGCGAGACCTGTTGCCTTGCACGGAGATCGAGCGGTATAACCCTCATAAAGACTACACCGATTTAGACCTCGCTCTTAAGGCTATCGAACGAAGATGGGGAAGAGCCCATATAATTGCAACTTGTCTTGAAGGAGGGCAGCCCGACCACGCATTTGCCGCCATCGGAAGGCTTATAGATTGGGGAGGCGACGTCGAGCTCGTTCATGATGGTCGCATCGCACGCATCTTGAAATCAGGGCAGACTTGGAATGTAGGCCAATATCAAGGTTCGCGCTTTTCATTCGTTCCGTTATCCGGCTCATGCGTCGTCTCCGAAGAACATATGAGATGGGAACTCGACCATAGAACGGCCCCGCTTCTTTCAGACCTCGGCATTTCCAACGAACTCGATTACCCCGACGGCTCAATAACCTGCCATGAAGGTACGATTGCCGCCTGGGTATTCACCCGCTGAGGTCAAGTAGCCTCCATCAAACGACAGCCCCCGGAAACCGAATAAGAATGGCTTCCAGGGGCTATCTTTATTAAGGCGATGCCTTAAGTCTTTTTACTGATAATCGACTACATCGATCCAGCTCAGCAGGAAGTCAGCGTCCTGATCGGCTCGGCTGCGAGCAAGCTCGGAAGCGGCCACGATGGACATCCAACGACGAACGATCTGCATGGGAACGTCTGCGCGATCGCAGTAGAGCTCAAGATACGCCTCGGCCTGCTGCTTGTCCTGAAGCGCGAACAGCAAGTACGTCATAGCGGCATCGGCTGCAGGGGAACCCTGGGTTGCGTGTGCCCAGTCGCAGACGTACAGGTTGCCATCCTCGCCAACAATCACGTTGGTGGGGTTGAAGTCGCCATGGCAAACCTGGAACTCCTTCTTCATGCCGTCGAGACGCTCAAGAAGGTTGTAACGAGTGGTCGCATTGATCTGGCCAAGACCATTGATCATACGGGCGTACTTGTCACGCTGACGGTTGAGGAGCGGAGCGCGGAAACCGTGGATCTCGATTTGAAGGTCAACAAACTGCTCCAGATACTCATAGAAACGGCTGGGATCCTCTGCCATCTTCTCGGCGAGGGTAACACCCGGCACCTTTTCAGTCATAACGGCCCAACCGGCGCCCTCGACCTCGGAGACCTCGAGAACCTTGGGCGAACGAATGCCCGCCTCATTGATACGGGCGAGATTCAGAGCCTCGTTGAATACGTCCGACACGGGCTTGGAGGCGTTAGCGACCTTGACAATCTTATCGCCCAGGTCATAAACCTTCTTGTTACCGCGCTCGACAATCTGGGTCTTGGTATCGGGGAGAATCATATCTGCGCATCCTTTCTGGTATAGCGCCGACAGGTGGGAGCGGGAACGAGGATGCCCCCGCTCTAACAAACGGTTAAGTCCCTTAGACCTCGTAGGACTGCGGCTCACGACCGTAGTAGGCATCGAGGAAGAGCTCCTTGATCTCGCTCATGAGCGGGTAGCGCGGGTTCGCGCCGGTGCACTGGTCGTTGAATGCCTGCTCGACCATGTCGTCAAGGGTGTCGAGGAAGTACTGCTCGTCAACGCCGTAGTCGGCGATGGTCTTCTTAACACCGATGGTCTCCTTGAGATCCTCGAGGGCGACGACGAAGTTCTCAAAGACCTCTTTGTCGTCCTTACCCTGAATACCCGCATAGCGAGCAAGCTCGGCATAGTTATGCAGAGCATTGGGATAAGGATACTGGGAGAAGGTACCCATCTTGACAGGAGCCTCAGCGGCGTTGTAGCGCATAACGCGGGTCAGGATGATAGCGTTAGCGATACCGTGAGGGAGATGATGGAAGGCGCCGAGCTTGTGGGCCATGGAATGATTGAGGCCCAGGAAGGCGTTGGCGAATGCCATGCCGGCCATGCAGGAGGCGTTGTGCATCTCCTCGCGAGCATGAGGATCCTTCGCGCCGTTCTCGTAAGCGGAAGGCAGGTTCTCGAACACCAGCTTGACTGCCTTCATGGAAAGGCCCTGGGTGTAATCGGAAGCCATGATGGAGACGTAGGACTCGATGGCGTGAGTCATAACGTCGATGCCGGAAGCAGCGGTAAGGCCGCGCGGGGCCGTCATGGCGTTATCGACGTCGACGATCGCCATGTTGGGCAGCAGCGCGTAGTCGGCGAGCGGCCACTTGATACCGGTGTCCTTATCGGTGATGATCGCGAACGGCGTGACCTCGGAGCCGGTACCGGAAGAAGTGGGAACGGCTACAAAGTAAGCCTTTTTGCCCATCTCGGGGAAGGTGAAGATACGCTTGCGGATGTCCATGAAGTCCATGGCCATGTCCTCGAAGTTGCACTCGGGGTGCTCGTACATCATCCACATGATCTTACCGGCGTCCATAGCGGAACCGCCACCGACCGCGATGATGACGTCGGGCTCGAAGAGGGCCATCTGGGCGGCACCGCGACGCGCGCACTGCAGCGAGGGGTCGGGCTCGACATCGTAGAAGCAGTCGTGAGCGATGCCCATCTCGTCCAGCTTGGCCTCGATAGCACGAGTGTTGCCGTTCTTGAAGAGGAACTGGTCGGTAACGATGAAGGCGCGCTTCTTACCCATAACGGTACCAAGCTCGTCGAGCGCGACGGGAGTGGAACCCTTCTTGAAGTAGACCTTCTCGGGAGCCCTGAACCAGAGCATGTTCTCGCGGCGCTCGGCCACGGTCTTTACGTTCAGCAAGTGCTTCACCCCAACGTTCTCGGAGACGGAGTTACCACCCCAGGAACCGCAGCCCAGGGTAAGGGAGGGCTTCATACCGAAGTTGTACAGGTCGCCGATGCCGCCCTGGGAGGAGGGGGTGTTGACGACGATGCGGCAAGCCTTCATGGTATCCTCGAACAGGGCGATCTTCTCGTCCTGCGCGGGATGCACGTAAAGGGACGCGGTGTGGCCGGGGCCTCCGGCGAGAACCAGGTGCTCGGCCTTGTCCACAGCCTCCTGGAAGTTGGAGGCGTGGTACATAGCGAGAACGGGGGAGAGCTTCTCGTGAGAGAACTCTTCCTTCTCGGGATCGGTGGACTCCACCTCAGCGATCAGGATCTTGGTCTTGGCGGGCACCTCAATGCCGGCGAGCTCGGCGATCTTGGCAGCGGGCATACCAGGGATGCGATGATCCAGGGCGCCGTTCTTGAACATGGCCTCGCGCAGGGCCTCCATCTCGGCGCCCTTCTTCACAAAGTAGCATCCGCGGCGAGCGAACTCAGACTTGACCTGGTCGTAGATGGTGTCGATAACGGTAACGGACTGTTCGGAAGCGCAGATCATACCGTTGTCGAATGTCTTGGAATGGATGATGGAGTTAACGGCGAGCTTAACATCAGCGGTATCGTCGATGACGACGGGGGTATTGCCAGCGCCAACGCCCAGAGCAGGCTTGCCAGAGCTGTAGGCAGCCTTGACCATGCCAGGGCCGCCGGTCGCGAGGATGATATCGACGTCGCGCATAACCATATTAGTAAGGTCGATGGAGGGAACGTCGACCCAGCCGATGATGTCCTCGGGCGCGCCAGCCTTGAC
>DBEWRE010000042.1:0-42703 GCA_048207125.1 Collinsella sp. | reverse complement strand
TTCACAAGTAAGTCATAGCAGTGAAGATGAACGGTGTGCACCTCCATCGAAACCAGATGTTGTGTTTCCAATTCAGATGCGTCTGAACCGTCGGCCCGGTCGCCCGCTTATAATCGAGCGCGCACCCCCGGAGGAGTCGGGAGCCATGTGGTCATCAAGGAACCCAGGCAGCGTCACTAGGAGCTGCCTCGCAGAAAGATTTACGGAACGATGAAGTTAAGCAAAAAGGCCGGAAAGGACACCCTTCCCGGCCTTGTCATTCTTGGTGGGCGATACAAGATTTGAACTTGTGACCCCTACCGTGTCAAGGTAGTGCTCTACCCCTGAGCTAACCGCCCCAATAGGCTGCGCTTCAGCGCGAGGAATAATATAACCGAGAGGGAATACGGTGTAAAGCGGTAATTTCAAAAAAATTCGCCAGCACATAAGCAGCGACGGGATCAACCGTTCTATCCCCTCGTCTAAACCCAAAAGCGCAGCCAGCTCACACCCCCGTAAACGTCATGTTCTCAAAGGTATCCGCCATGAATTGATCGTTGTAGTGAGTGTCAACGTAGACCTCGAAGGGATTCCTGGGCGGTACGCCTTCTTGACGCTTTCCGGCACGGTAGAAGCACATCAGCGTCATAGCGATGTCGACGGCGACGAACGCGGTCAGAAGCGTGACCACGGTCATCTGCCTGGTAGTGGTTGGCTCACCGATACGGTAGATAAGCTCGGGCATGATCACCTTGCACCAAGCGATGCCAATGCATCCCCATATCGCTAGAAAGCGCCATGCGACCCATTGCGAAATATGGTCGGGCAGATGCAGGTAGCTCCATGACTCGGCGTGCATGAAATATTCCATGCACCAACCGGTCCCCTGCTCGAGCAGCCCACCGGTCACGGCAGATACAACGAAAATCATCCACCACGGCTTCTTGCGAAGCCTCCACAGGAGCATGGTAAGCAACACGGCGCCGAACCCGTATAACGGCGAGAAAGGACCCCACACCAGCCCTACGCGACTCTCGACGATGCCGAACATCACAAACATCCAAACCATCTCGAGCACTAAACCCAAGATCGAGGCAACGAGGAAAATGATGATGTACTGGTAGAAACCCGGCTCGATATCATCAAGGAAGTCGTCGCGCATCTGCGTCTTAGCAGCACGTATGATGCGCTGCTGCTCGCGGGAGATCTTGGGACGAAGACGTTTCTTGCCGAAGCGCTCGACCTCGGACCAGACCGCCTCCTCATAGACCTGTGCGTCGAGCTCGCCACTTTTGAGCATCCGCTTGAACGAACTGCCCGCGCCGTGAACATCATGGTATTTCTGGACAAGGAGGATGCCCAGCCTTATCAGCAAGAATACCGCAAGGATGAGCACGGTGATTATGAACACCTGGGAGCCTCTCTACTCGCTCGCAAAACTAGACCATGAGTCGATATGCTACCGACCATTTATCTACAAACAGTCATCATTTTAGCGACACCGTAAAGTTTTTTCAGTTTCCGCTTGCAACGACACAAAGAATCGCGTATATTACTTTCTCGCAAGCGGACATGGCTCAGTTGGTAGAGCACAACCTTGCCAAGGTTGGGGTCGCGGGTTCGAGCCCCGTTGTCCGCTCCATTGCTTGCTTGAGGGCCGATTCCTTTTCGGCCCTTTGCATATCGGCGAAGTGGCCAAGTGGTAAGGCAGAGGCCTGCAAAGCCTTTACCCCCGGTTCGAATCCGGGCTTCGCCTCCAGACTTTAATAGGGTGTCCATTTGGATGCCCTTTTTTGTATTCATACGGGCTAATTGCGAACCATCAACCTGCCGTGCTTACCACTTCCCCGTGCATTCATGCGTTGGTCGAACACCTTCTGCAACAACTGCAAAAGCCGGTATGCCGCGTCGGCAGACCAGCGGCGATCTTTGGCACGGTTTAATACGTGAATCGATTGGAACCAGGCCGCCGTTGTGCACCCAAGCCGCAACGATGCCGCTGTTTTGCGCTGCAATCGCGATGGCAGCAAGGCCCGCCGTTTCCCCGCGGTCGCAGGCATCTAAATAGTCACCTATGTATACCTGCGGGTTCCACAGCGAGTACACATTCTATTTTTAAGCTTGCATCCGTTATGCCAATCACGTATAGTAATTCCTCGCAAAGCGGACATGGCTCAGTTGGTAGAGCACAACCGTGCCAAGGTTGGGGTCGCGGGTTCGAGCCCCGTTGTCCGCTCCATTGCATTGTGAAAGCCGGTCGAAAGATCGGCTTTTTTATTTCCCATTGATTGAGACCACCTGGTTCACCCACCAAGCCAATCCCAAATCAACCAAGCGGAAGATAGCATGCCATCGCGGTCGCCTCATTGGCCGAAATCGCCCCATACCCAACCACATGACAAGGTCAACGCGCACTTTGCACGAAGGCGGCCTAGACCGCCGCGGCGCCAATCAACTTGATCAACCTCACGCAGGTGCCGGGGACGTCTCGTCTCCTGGAAACATCGACGCTGTCCACTAGCATTCTCATGAGTTTGATACCGCGCCCCCGTTCCTCGCTCGCTTCGACTTCCTCGTCTGCAGACAACTCGAAACCAGCTCCTCCATCACGCACCTCGATAACCACGCGGTCACGATACGCTTGCAGGGTCATGGAGCATCCTATGCCGCCAGCATGGTCGAATGCGTTTGATAGCGCCTCCCCCGCCGCCAGCGCCGTATCGAATCGCGCATCCGCAGTCATCGGAAGGGTCGAAAGTAGCTCGGACACCCTGTGGCGATACGCGCCCAGGCACTCGATGCTGCCGGTGACGGAAATTGTTTTGCTCCATTTGGGCAGGGCATCCGCAGACAAGGCCGGCAACGCTGGCTTTTGTGCGGGACGCACGTGCAGCACATCGATCAGACGGGCAATCTGGATAAAGCGAATGACGCCGGGGGACGCGTTGACCAAAGAGAGCAGGCCATCCCCCCTCAAAAGCCTGCGGGCGCGCGTAAGAAGGAACGCCAGGCCGGTCGAGTCGATAAAGGCGACGTTCTGGCAATTGATGATGACGCGGCGCATGCCCATATCGATTAAGGCATCCACCTGTTCGCGCAATAAGGGAACCGACGCGATATCGATATCGCGTACGGGAACCAGTACCGCTATGTCATTCCATTCATTCATGCTGGTATGGTTCCCGCTTTAGACATATCTTAATCATTGCTTAAGATAGAGCTACGGGGCATCGGACCTACCTGTATCGAACCGAAGGGCGACCATAGCGATGTCGTCGTCCAGCATGGACCCCGTGAACTCATCCAAGGCCGCGAGCATGTTGCCGCACAGCCCCTCTACACCCTGCAAGCTCTCACTGAGCAGCAGATCGCGCAAGCGCTGCTCTCCAAAGAAATCTCCCTGAGCGTTTCTAGCTTCGATGGCGCCATCCGTGTACATGAACAAGATATCGCCCTTCTCGAATGTAAAGGACCCCGTCTCGTACACCATGCTCTCGAACGCGCCCACCACGCCAGATTGGACGCTCAGCATCTCCACCTCGGCAGCGATGTTGCGCCCCTGGTGCGGAACGCGCGCGATCATGGTGGGGGGATGCCCCGCAGAACAGTACACCGCGGTACCAGCGCGCAGGTCGATCTTGGCGATGAACATAGTTGCGAAAGTCTCAACGCGCGAGAAACCCATGAGCATGCTGTTAAGCGACCTGGCAAGGCCGACGGGGCTGCGCCCCTCCCAGGCATAAGCCGTTAAGGCCGTCTTGACCAGAGCGGACATGGAGGCGGCTTCCACACCCTTACCCGATACGTCACCCAAGATCATGACAGCGCGATCGTCGGGGAGACGGATTAGGGTATAGAAATCGCCCCCGACCAGCGCCTGCTTGGTTGCCGAAGAGTAAAGCGAATCCGATGTGATGCCGGGCACGCGGCCGAGTTGGCTCCTCATGCCCGCTTGCAGCGTCTGCGCTATGCGCTGCTCCTCCTTCTTGCTGCGAACACCCGTCTCGATAAGCTCCAGATCATGCACCAGACGCAGCAGATAGTCATATTCCATATCGTCAATGGGTTCCTGAGAGCCGTCACGCAGGAGTAGGAACATTCGAATGGAAGCGCCCTCGCCCCGATCAGCGGACACAAGAGCGGCGGGCGAAGACCCGTCGAGGCTCGACGCCCCCTCTAGATTTGCTGACGAAAGGTCGGAGCCTATGGCGTCGAGCACCGTCCCGCGGCCCATATCGATAAAAACGCCCTGGCTGGGCAGGCCGTGGTCATAGAGCCAATCGCCCATCATCGTGGTCCTGTCGACGCGGACCAGACGCGCCGCCTTGAGGTCGGGCTGGCCAGTTGCCGCGCCCGGGGTCAGTGCATCGGCAGAAGGACTCAAGCGAGATGCGGGAGCCTTGGACGAGAAGAACGCCTCCTCGACCGAACAGGGCAGCGCCACGCGACTGCCGCCCTCGAAATCGATTACGTAGCTCTTTAGGGAAGCGTCGAACACCACGGGGCAGATGCGGCACGAAAGCATATGCTTGAGCTCGGAGACGATCTGGCCCCTACTCTCGCGGGGACTGTCCTCAAGGGAGAACATGGCGTCGCGAAGTTGGTTGAGCGAACGCGTGAGCTCTGCGACTCGCTGAGACCTCATGGATCCCACAAGGCCGACAAGCTCGATTGATAGGTAGTCGCAAATGACCTCCATCACGCGGACCTCGCTTACGCGGGGCGTGGTATGGCGCTTCCACCCCAGCTCAATGATACCCAGCACCTGCGTGCCAAAGAAGACGGGCGCGGCGATAACGGTTTTAAACGGAGGAGTGTCTTGCACTCGTATAGGAGTGCTCACGCGCGCATCGATATCGTAAAACACTGCGGTGAAGGGGCCGTTGGGCTCGGTTGCCGGCGCGATGGAAAACCGGCATGCGCGCGATTCGCGAAGCACGTAGGTACCTATACCGGCTCCGTAGGGAATGAAATCTGGAAGATAATCGCCAGCGAGACTTTTAGACGCGCCACGTAGCTTGAATCCGCCGTTCTCGGAAAAGTAGATGGTGGTTCCATCGGCATCCAACGTGTCGGCCAACTTGTTCAAAACGGTATCCAGAAGGGCTGAGAGGTCCTCGGATCCAACTGTGGACATAATGACAGACAACGTACCGGAAAGACGCTTATTCGCCGCCTGAAGCTCGGATAGCAAGCGCTTGGCGCGGCGGTCTTTGGCATATTGCTCCTCCAAGTTGCGAAGCACAACCAAGACGCGCGGCGGACGATGACTAAGTCCCGTGATCTTGGGGGGCGTCATCATCAGGGAGCGAACGCTGACCGGAATAAACGAACCGTCGGAAAGTTTGAGCATCAATGTGTTCTCGTCACCGTTGACGCTAAACGGAAGCCGATGGTCTTCAGAGCGTTCAAATGTGGCGCTGAACAACATATCTTTGATATCGACGCCGATTACATTGTCACGAATACCGGAGACAAGGGAGAGGAACTGCTTGTTGACATGCAGCACGCATCCATCGGGTTGACAGACAACAACCGCATCGCTGGTGATCTCCACCAAGCGGGCGAGATTTGGAAACTCCTCGTGAGCGATAGCCTCCACCTGAACCACGTCCCTCTTGACCAGAGTCGATAGATAACAAAAAAGGTCTCCGAAGAGACCTCTTAAGATTCAATGGTGTCGGAGGCGGGACTTGAACCCGCATGACCGAGAAATGGTCACTAGCACCTCAAGCTAGCGCGTCTGCCAATTCCGCCACTCCGACTTCCTTGTGTTGCTCCTCGCAACGAAGAGTATATTAACCCGAAGGCCGCATTGAACGCAAGCACTTTTTTCAAAAAAGTTTTGACGAAGTTCAACCGAGCATCTGTATTGAAGTTTCAGCAGCTAAACGAGGCAATAAGAAAGCACAGAAACGAGATTTGAATCTATATCGCCGCTGATTGGTGTCCTAAGCAATAAGGAAAAGGGATGCCGGCATGAACCGACATCCCTAACGATGTGCATATTCCCTTGGGCGAAACGCATATCCTAGATGTTGATATGCGACTCCTTGATGGGGAACGGCTTAGCAAAATGGCAGGCGCAGAAGTGGCCGTCCGCGACCTCGTTGAACACAGGAGCATCCTTGCTGCAGATCTCCTGGGCGATCGGGCAACGCGTATGGAAGCGGCAACCCGTAGGAGGATCGATGGGCGACGGCGGATCGCCGGCAAGAATGATGCGCTTACGAGTCTTCTGGATATCCGGATCCGGTACGGGAACGGCGGACAGCAGAGACTGCGTATACGGATGATGAGGCTCGGTGTAAAGCGTCTTCCAGTCGGAGAGCTCAACCATCTTGCCCAGGTACATAACGGCGACGCGATCGGAAATATGCTGAACGACGGAAAGGTCGTGAGCAATAAAGAGATACGCGGTGCCGAACTTGTCCTGCAGCTCCTTCAGCAGGTTGAGAACCTGAGCCTGAATGGAAACGTCAAGAGCGGATACGGGCTCGTCGCAAATGATCAGTTTGGGACGAAGGATGAACGCACGGGCGATGCCGATGCGCTGACGCTGTCCGCCGGAGAACTCATGCGGATAGCGGTTGATGTGCTCAGGGTTGAGACCGACGACGTCGAGAAGCTCACGAACGCGCTCGATTCGCTCTTCTTTAGTGCCCACGCCGTGGATAGTCATGGGCTCGGAAACGATCTCGCCGATGGTCATGCGCGGGTTAAGGGACGCATAGGGGTCCTGGAAGATGAACTGCATCTCGCGACGCATGTCCTTAAGCTCATGCTTGTTCATAGCTGAGACGTCGCGGCCCTCGAAGAAGACCTTGCCAGCCGTGGGAGCCGTGAGGCGCATGATGGTGCGACCAGTGGTGGACTTGCCGCAACCGGACTCTCCAACCAGACCGAAAGTCTCGCCGGGATAGATCTCGAACGAAACATCGTTGACGGCGGAAACAACGCGCTTGGCGAAACGTCCGCCGAAGGCGCCGGAACCGGCGGGGAATTCCTTGCTAAGGTGCTCGACTTTGAGCAGGGGTTGCCTATCGGTCATTTATGCCCTACCTCCAATCACGGAAGGGTCGAGAACGTCAGGGGTACCGGTTGCGATCTTGCCGCGGGAACGAGAGGTGTCCGGAGCGTTCTTCTTGACAAAGTCGTCGTCGCCGGCGAAGTGGCAGGCGGAGTAGTGACCAGTCGAAGTGGTGTAGTGCTCGGGAAGCTTCTCGTGGCAGATTTCCTTAGCGTAAGGGCAGCGCGGTGCGAACGGGCAACCCTTGGGGAGGTTCATAAGCGACGGAGGATTGCCGTCGATGGGAGTCAACGGTTTCTTCTCGTCCACAGCCTGCTCGGGGATGGAGCGGATGAGGCCCCAAGTGTACGGATGACGGCTGTCGTAGAAGATCTCGTCGGCGGAACCGAACTCGACGGGACGGCCGGCGTACATAACCATAATCTTGTCGGCGATGTCCGCGACGACGCCCAGGTCATGGGTAATCATGACGATGGCGTTACCGTTCTTCTCCTGCATCTCCTGCATGAGCTCGATAATCTGAGCCTGGATGGTAACGTCCAGAGCGGTAGTGGGCTCGTCTGCGATGAGGATGTCGGGGTCGCAGGCAAGTGCCATAGCGATCATAACGCGCTGACGCATGCCACCGGAGAACTGGTGCGGATACTCGTTAACGCGCTTCTCGGGCTCCGGAATGCCGACCAGATCGAGCAGCTCGGTGGCGCGCTTGAGCGCCTGCTCCTTGGTATAGCCGCGATGCAGGCGAAGACCCTCGCCCACCTGCTGACCGATCTTATAGACCGGGTTCAGGGAGGTCATGGGGTCCTGGAAGATCATGGCGATATCGTTGCCGCGAATGTGCTGCATCTCCTCCTCGGACATATCGAGCAGGGAGTGGCCGCGGTACATGACGCGACCGCCCTCGATGTGGCCGGGAGGCATGGAAATGAGACCCATGATGGTCATAGCAGTGACGGACTTACCGGAACCGGACTCGCCGACGACGCCGAGCGTCTCGCCGCGATCGAGGGTGTAGGAAACACCGTCGACGGCGTGGACGATGCCGTCCTCGGTATGGAAATACATCTTGAGGTTATCGACCTCGAGAAGATGCTGGCCCTCGGGAATGGGCTGCGTCTTAAGGTCGACGTAATTGTTGTTAGCCTTCTTCTTCATGAGCGTTATGCATCCTTCATCTTCACGTCGAGGGCGTCGCGCAGACCGTCACCAAGAAGGGTGAAGGAGAGCACGGTCGAGAGAATTGCGAGACCAGGCATGATCATCATCCAAGGCGCGGTCTCGAGGTATGCCTGTCCGGCCTGGATCATGGAGCCCCAAGACGGGGTGGGCGGAACGACGCCCATGCCAAGGAAGGACAGGGAGGACTCGGTGAGGATGGCGCCGCCGATGTTCATGGTCGCGTACACGACGATGGAGGCAACGGAGTTGGGGAAGATGTGACGCGCGATGATACGGACGTCGGAAGCGCCCATGGCGCGGGCGGCATCAACGTAGTCGTTCTCCTTGACGGTGAGGATCGCAGAACGGAATACGCGGGCGATCGACGGCCAGCCGAGGATGCCGATTGCTATGAACACGTTTTGCAGACCCTGGCCAAGCGCCGCAATCATGGCGACGACGAAAAGGATGTAAGGGAACGCCAGGAAGACGTCAGCGAGACGCATGATGATGGTATCCCAAATGCCACCGTAGAACGCTGCGATGGCTCCCATGATGAGGCCGATGACGGTAGAGATGGCGGTAGCCATGATACCGACGGAAAGCGATACACGCGCGCCGTAGATTACGCGGACGAGGATGTCGCGGCCCAGCGGATCGGTACCGAAGGGGTGCTCGGCCGACGGGGGCAGCAGCGAGGTGGTTGCCATGAGCGTGGAATCGGATGCGGTGGGCGAACCCAACCAATCCTGCGCCCAGAAGTCAGCCGTGATGGCAACCAGGGCGACGAAGATGATCCAGAACACCGCGAACACGGCGAGCTTGTTCTTACGAAGACGCTTGAAGGCATCGCCCCAAAGCGTGCGGGACTTAGCGGCGGGCTTAACTTGACCCATGGTCTCCGCCTTTGCGGCCATGCCGGCGCGCTGAGTAGGACTCGGTTCTTGCATGCTAACCCTCCCCTACGCCTTGTCCTTGGGCGCACCGTAGCGGATGCGCGGATCAAGGAACGCGTAGCTGATATCGACCAGAAGATTGATGACCATGACCACGACAACGACCACGGTCACGCCGCCCATGACGATGGGCCAGTCGCGCTGGGTGATCGCGCGGTAGATCTCGTAGCCAACACCGGGCCAGTTGAAGACCGTCTCGGTCAGGATAGCGCCGGCAAGCATCGCGCCGAAATCGACGCCGATGTAGGTAACAACCGGGATAAGGGCGTTCTTGAGAGCGTGCTTCCAGATAATGGCACGGTTAGAAAGACCCTTTGCCTTGGCGGTGCGAATGTAGTCCTGGTTCATAACGTCAAGCAGCTGGGAGCGCATGATGCGAGCTGCATACGCGGTGGATACAGAAGCCAAGGTAATGGAGGGCAGGATGTAGTGGACCCAATCCTGATACTGGGAGGCGGCTCCGCCGGCACCGGAGATGGGCAGCGAGAAGGCGCCGCCGGTCCAGTCCTTCATCCATACGCCGAAGATGAGCTGGAGCAGCATGCCCAGCCAGAACGCGGGAACAGCGACGAGCACCGACGTGGAGAGGGTGACGAGGATATCCCAGAAGGAGTACCGTTTGACGGCCGAGATGATACCCGCACCAACGCCCATGATTGCTTCAAGGACGATTGCGCAGATCGCAAGCTTGACCGTGTACGGATACTTTGTGCTTAAGATATCCGTAACGTCCATCTTGCGCTGATAGGACTCGCCGAGGTCACCATGGAACAGGTCGGTGATGTAGGTGACGTAGCGGTCCCACATAGGCACTGGCATAGGATCGCCGTTCTCGTCGAGAATGGCATGGCCGTTCTCGTCGACCTGAACAAGATTATAGCGAATGCGCAAGTTGAGCTCCGCTTCTGGAGTCATCGACTTGCCGCCGCCGCCTATAAGCTTGATCGGATCGCCCGGGACAATGTTCTGAAGCGCGAACAGAATCAGCGTCACGCCAAAGAACACCGGGATGAATTGCAGCACTCGCTTGAGGATGTACTTTCCCATAGATACGATCTCTCCCCTGTCGTCGGGACTAAATTTAGAGATGGAGACGGTCGGGGTTCCTCTCCATCATGAAACGGAGTGCCGACGCGAGCATCGGCACCCCGTTTTCGCGAACAGTTAGTATAACCTAAAAGGCAATTACTGTACGTTAATTGACATTATCTACGCGGACAGCTCAGCGCGGCCGATGTAGGCCTTCTTCTGAGGATCGATGTAGAGGTTCTTGATGCGGCTGGAGCCGACAAGGGTGTGGGTGTAGAACATCAGCGGGATGACCGGCAGGTCGGCACCGATGAGAGCGTCGGCCTCCTGCATCTTGGCGACGCGAGCGGCGTCGTCGGTGATGCCACGGGCCTCCATGATCATCTTGTCGACCTCGGGGTTGCTGTAGCCGGACTTGTTGTCGCCACCCAGGGAATCGGAGTGGAACAGCGGATACAGGAAGTTGTCCATGATCGGGTAGTCAGCGACCCAGCCCAGACGACCGATCTCGTAGTCCATGTTGTCGTACTTGGACAGCAGAGCGGACCACTCAGGGGTATCGGAGGTAACGGTGATGCCGACCTTGGCGAGGTCGCCGATGACGGACTCCATGATCTCCTTGTGGCCACCATCCTGGTTGTAGGACAGAACCATGGAGATACCGCGGGAATCACCGTTCATGGGAGCAACCTTGTCGAGGTACTCATTGGCCTTGTCGACGTCATAGGCAGCGAACTCCCAAGCGCCCTCCTTGTAGCCGTCCATTCCCGGAGGAACGATGCCGTCGGCGGGGGTACGGGTGCCCTTGAAGATGGAGTCGCACATAGCCTGACGGTTGATGGCGAGGGAAACGCCCTTACGGAAGTCGGCGTTGTTGAAGGGCTCAACGGTGGTGTTGCAGACCAGATAGTAAGTAGAGGGCTCTGCGCCGAGGAGCATACGGCCCTCGTCGTTCATGGTGTAGCCGTCCTTGGAGACGCCGTACTCCTTCTTGGCAGCGTCGATCTGCGCGGTGGGGACGTCAGCGACGTCGAAGTTGCCAGCCTGGAACTCCTTGTAAGCGGTCTCGATATCCTTCTGGATGCCGAAGTGGATGCCATCGATCTTGGCCTTGTCGCCATGATAGTCGTCGAAACGGACGAGGTCGATGTACTGGCCATCCTCCCACTTGGTGTCGGGCTTCATCATGAAGGCGCCGTTACCGATGGGAGCGAGGTAGAAGTTCTTGGCGTCGGACTCAGCGGCCTCGGGCACAGGAGCCAGGGCGGGGTGAGAGCAAACATAGGGGAAGTCGGCGTATGCAGCGGAGAGCTCAACGACCAGGGTGTTGTCGTCGGGGCAGGTAACACCGGCGAAATCGTCGGCGTCGCCAGCGGCCAGCTCGTCGTAACCCTTGACCATGGACAGGTGGTACGCGATCTGAGAGGGACCGTACTCGACCTGAACAGCGCTCTTGGGGCTGACCAGACGGGTCCAACCACGCTTGAAGTCGGCAGCGGTGACGGGGTCGCCGTTGTGGAACGTGGCGCCGTCGATCAGGTGGAAGGTGAAGGTCTTGGCATCCTCGGAGGCCTCGTAGCTCTCGCAAGCCAGCGGCTTGAGCTCGTTGGCAACGAAGTCGAACTTCATCAGGGAGTCGAAGAGCTGGAACTCGACCTGGGTGCCCTGGTCCTCCTGGACGTTGTAGGGATCGATGCAGACCGGGTTGTTGATGTAGTAGTTCAGGGTGCCGCCATCAGCAGCAGCGCCGCCCTGTCCGCTACCAGCGGCGGGAGCGTCCTTCTTGCCGCAGGCAGCAAGGAACGCCAGAGAGCTCGCAGCAAGGGTGCCGCCGACGAACGCGCGACGACCGACCACGGGCTGGTGGAACTCGTTCTTCATTTCAGTCATGCCATCCTCCTTTAAGATGAAACCTTCCGATGCGCGGTGGATTCGAGCACGCTCGACCGCAGCAGAACCGCGCACCGCATCATCGTCCAGACCTAACCAAACGGTTGGTAAGGCTGTGATGTTGTATTACCTTAGCGCATTTAATGCATAATTAACGTCTCTTTTTGATTAACAGCAAGGATTTTCTTTATTCGGACAAAGTGCCGCTCTGCATATTGATACCAATCTGCGAATAGCACTATTTCTACCTGCAAACAAATGACACCGTTCACCAAACCGGAATTTGTCAAGTTCGAGTTCGGTGAACGGCGTCACTGCCAATTGGATGAAACCATTTAGAAACAATATGCGTTTACAGGCACTTTACCTAACGTTTGAACAAACTCAGAAAGCCGCGTTTGACCACGTCGAGAAAGCTCAGCGAGCGCACCAGGTGATCATCGGCGATATAGGCGCGCATGGCGCGGAGGGTCTTCTTGTTATCCTTGGTGGAAAACGAGAAGTCACCGTCGTTCTTTGTCATGATGGCAAAACGAGCTATCCACTTCCCGCCGAACATAACCGATCCCGCCACGTGGTCGACCTGATCCCATGGTATCTGGATATAGTCCTCGGGGTTCTTTTCGTTATAGAACTCGAAAGCCTTGTTACCGATCATCACGTTGCCATAAGTGGCGAGACCGTGATATGACGTTGCGGGAATCGTCAGGTCCACGACACTGTTTTGCGACTGCGCCATCCCCACTCCCCTCGTTTGGATATGCATATCTAGTTAACCGTACCACAACGGCCCAGTTGAATACACGACGCCCCGCGTACGCGACGAGATGTCGAATACACGGGGCGCGATCCTAGAATCAGGTAGAAACCTGAGTCGTCACCGGAATGACTTCACGCGAAATCAAGAAGCCTTACATGATGCCAAGCAGACGTCCACCGATACCGACGGCGAACAGGCACAGGATGATGACGATCGGGGAAACCTTCTTCTTAAGCAGCTGGCAGCACAGCAGCGTCAGGCAGACAGCAGCGAGTCCCGGAATGAGGGAGTCGAGGTTGGCCTGAAGCGTGGTGGTCTTGATGACGTCCAGGCCGGTAGCTCCCAAGGAAGCGTACTGCGTGAGCGCCTCACGGATGCCGTCGGTGCCGGCGGGCAGGCTAGCCCAATCGATGTAGGCGCCAGCGGACTGGGTAACCTTGGAGACAACCGGGGTGAAGGAGATGGACACCCAACGCTGGACCAGCGAGCCGATGATGAACATACCGAGGATGGAAGCGCCCTCGGTGATCTTGCCCATCAAACCGCCGGAGAGGTCCTTGGTGATGGAGGTTCCGACCTTGTAGCCGAACTCCTGGGTGTACCAGAGGAACAGCATACGGATGATGTTCCATCCAAAGAAGAACAGCAGCGGACCCAGGATGGAACCGCCGAGCGCCAGGGAGGCGCCGAGAGCACCGAGGATGGGTCGAAGCGTGAACCAGAAGACGGGGTCGCCAACACCGGCCAGCGGGCCCATCATACCGACCTTAACGCCCTGGATCGCAGCGTCCTCGACCTTCGCGCCGTTAGCGCGGTCCTCTTCAAGGGCCAGGGTAACGCCGATAACCGGAGCGGAGACGTACGGATGGGTGTTGTAGAACTCCATGTGGCGCTTAAGCGCTGCAACCTGGTCCTCCTTGTTGGAGTACAGCTTCTTGATAGCCGGGACCATGGAATAGCACCAGCCGCCGTTCTGCATGCGCTCGTAGTTCCAAGAGCCCTGCAGGAATTGGTGACGCCAAGCAACAGCCATGCGGTCTTTCTTAGAGAGAGTAACCTTCTCTGCCATTATCGTTGTCCCCCTTTCCTACTCGTAATCGTTCAGGATGTCGCCGAGCGGGTCGCCGGAACCGCCGCCGTTACCGTTCTTGGCCAGATCCTTAAGACCAAGGTAGATAAGCGCAAGGGAGATACCGATGACACCGAGAGCGATGAGCGTGAGCTGGCTGATGGCGGCGAGGCAGAAGCCCAGCGCGAAGAACGGCCAGACCTCCTTGGTCGCCATCATGTTGATGACCATGGCGTAACCAACGGCAGCGATCATGCCGCCGCCGACGGCCATGCCGCCGGAGAGCCACGCGGGCATCATATTCAGGGCGTCGGTAACGACCTGAGCGGGAACGAAGCAGAGCGCGAGCGCCGGAATGGCGATGCGGATGCCCTGAAGGGCGATAGCGGCGATCTGCAGACCGTCGATGGCGGCAAAGTTACCCTTCTCTGCAGCTGCGTCCATAGCGTGAACGATGGGAATAGCGATGGTGCGGCAGATCATGGTAAGGAACAGGCCTGCGACGGACAGCGGCACTGCAAGTGCGATCGAGGTGTTGATCGCGTCGGTCGCGTTCGCGGTGCCGCCGTCGAGGGCGAGCACCATGATGATTGCGGAAGCGACGGAGGCCAGAGCGGCATCCGGGGCGATGGCGGCGCCGACGTTAGCCCAACCGAGGGCGATCATCTGCAGGGAGCCACCGAGCATGATGCCCTCTGCGAGGTGACCGCTCACCAGGCCGATGAGGGTGCATGCCACCAGGGGCTGATGGAACTGGAACTCGTCCAGAACGCCCTCCATGCCTGCGAGGAAGGCGACGAGGACGATAAGTGCAATCGTGAGAATCGACATTTCTACCTCCTTTTAGGCAAGTTCGGCCTTAGCCTTCTTGAGCATGGAATCGATGGACTCCGGTGAATCTGCCGGAACCTTGCGGACGTCGAACTCGATGCCCTTGGCGAGAAGCGCCTCGATGGTCTCCACGTCCTCCTTGCCCATTGCGACCGCGTTGGAAACGACGACCTTGCCGACGGAGTGGGCCATCGAACCCAAGTTGACCTTCTTGACGTCAACTCCGCCTTCGACGGCGCGCAGAAGGTCCTGCGGGTTCTCGAACAGAAGCATCGCCTTGGTGGCACCGAAGCGAGGATCCTTTGCAACAGCGATCATCTTATCGATGGGAACCACATGGGCCTTGACTCCCGGAGGGGCAGCCTGCTCGATCATGGATTTGCGCAGATCATCATGCGCGACCGCATCGGAGACGACGATGATGCGATCGGGGCCCGTCGTCTTGGTCCACGTGGTTGCAACCTGACCATGGAGCAAACGCGTGTCGATTCGGCAGAGCACGTACTTGATGTGACCATCACCAAGAACGGTGCCCTCGGGAATTGCACCCTGGGGAACAGCGGCAGCTGCAGCGGGCTTTTCCTCTGCGGGCTCGAGCTCCTCGGGCTTGATACGAACGCCCTCGCGGGCAGTCTTGAGAACCGCGACGGCAACTTCCTGCGCGGACTCGCAAGACATACGGGATGCGTAGGCCTCGATCAACATAGGCAAGTTAAGACCGGTGACGATAGCCCAGGAATCCTCATGGCCATCGAGCACGGCGCTCGCCTGGTTGAACGGGGTACCACCCCAGAGATCGGCCAGAATCAAAACCTGATCCTGGTCGTCGAACGAAGAGATGCACTCTTCGATCTTGGCACGGATATCGTCAGGTCCCATGCTCGGCATCAGCGATACGGCGCCGACGTTGGGCTGGTCACCAAACACCATGCTGCCCGCCTGCTTGATACCGGGAGCGAGCTCGCCATGGCTAGCGATAACAATTCCTACCAATTCTCCAACCTCCTTTTATCCGACTCTAATCCCTTCTTGCGGATATTGGAGCGTGCAGCGGCTGGTCATACCTATGCTCACTCCACGGCACAATATTGTAGCCGTTTAGTGAACGACTTTTGTAGAAAAGTTGATGAACAACCGTTCATCAACTGTATATATCGAATATTCTTTTCACTTTATTGGATATTATGATATCTCTTCCTATTATCTCTTTACTTTTAACGTATATTAGTTGCAAGTTATTCTATGTTATATATCCGTTAGTAGATTTGTACTTGACACTGATCTAATACTTGTCAAGCTAATATTTTTACTTTTTCCGCCGCGCTAGAGATTTCGCCGAGCGGATTATCGACCTTTAGAATGGCTTCCCGATACGACCGAATCGCAAGGTCATCAGAGCGAGAACAGCCCCGCCTTCGAATTGATGCCGTGAAAAAAATACCCGCTCCCAAAAAGAGAGCGGGTATTACAGATATCATGAAACCTGCTACGTGCAAGCCCCTATCAAAACGCCTTACAGGCCGACGATTCCCTGGGGGAAGAAGAACATTGCCAGAACGACGCAGACGGAGAAAACGACTGCAACGATGACGGTAAGCTTGTCGAGATTCTGCTCCATGACGCCGGTAGCGGCACTGGAGTTATACAGGGAGCTGGCGATCATGTCGGAGACGCCGGTACCCTTACCGGAATGCATCAAGACGAGTGCGATCAAAGCGACCGCGGAAAGCGCCCATACGGCGAAGAGAACAATCTGGAACGGACCCACATTAACTCCTTTGAGTGGATTACTGACAGCCCATCATGGTACCACACCAACTACCCGCTCTGCGAAAACAGGGAAAATTGCACGTTATCGGCAAGATCGAGCTGCCGATCGCTCCCCATGATAAGGCCCGGCCCCGCGCTTCGACGGGGACCGGGCTTTATTCGTCCTTCTATGCGAGAACCGTCGCCGGTTTCAAGATGGGCTACTCCTCGGTCGCGAGGACGCGACCCGTCATCTCGGCGCTAGGCTCCAAGCCGGCCATGGAAAGCATGGTCGGGGCGATGTCGGACAGACGACCGTCCTCGACACCGACGAGCTTGGCGGAATCGCTCACGATGATGAAGGGAACGCGGTTGGTGGTGTGCGCGGTGAACGGCTTCTTCTCGCCATCAACCTCGTCAAACATGTGATCGGCGTTGCCGTGGTCAGCCGTGATGAGCGCGAAGCCGCCCTTGGCCTGAATGGCAGGGATAACCTGGGACAGCGCGTTGTCAACGGCCTCAACGGCGGCCTTGGCGGCATCGAAGACGCCGGTATGGCCAACCATATCGCAGTTGGCGAAGTTGACGATGTAGAAGTCAGCGCGATCCTCGTTGATGGCAGCGACCAGCTTCTCGGTAACCTCCGGGGCGCTCATCTCGGGCTTGAGGTCATAGGTAGCGACCTTGGGTGAAGCGACGAGCACGCGCTCCTCGCCCTCCTTTGGCTCCTCGATGCCGCCGTTGAGGAAGAACGTGACGTGAGCATACTTCTCGGTCTCAGCGGTGTGCAGCTGCTTAAAGCCGTTGGCAGCGATAACGTCGGCAAGGACGTTCTCGGGGAACGTCTTAGGGAACGCGACCTCGACGTTAAAGGAGGGGTCATACTCGGTCATGGTGACGAAGTGCGACAGGGCGGGAACAACCTCGCGGGTGAAACCGTCGAAGCCCCCCTCGGTGAACGCACGGGTCATCTGACGGGCGCGATCGGGACGGAAGTTGAAGAAGATGACGGCGTCGCCATCGGCCACGCCCTCGTTGTGGCACACGAACGGATCGACGAACTCGTCACCGCGCGGATCCTTCTCGTAGAAGGCCTTGATACCCTCGACGGGATCGGACTCGGCGTCGGACGCCTTGGTGATGGCATCGTAAGCGAGCTGGACGCGCTCCCAGCGGTTGTCGCGGTCCATAGCCCAGTAGCGCCCCTCGACCGTGGCGACGCGGGCATCGCAACCGGTCTCAGAGGACACCTTGGCAAGGAAGTCGACAAGCTCGGCTACGTAGCCGGCACCAGACTGGGGATCGACGTCGCGGCCGTCCATGAAGCAGTGGACGCGAACGGTCTTCACCCCGCGCTCGGCGGCCATGGAAACCAGAGCCTCGCAGTGAGACTCCATGGAATGAACGCCGCCGGGGCTCATGAGTCCCATGAGGTGCAGGGTCTTACCGGAAGCGGCGGCATCATCCATGGTCTTGGTAAAGACCTCGTTCTCCTTGATGGAGCCGTCTTTAATGGCGTTGTTGATGCGGGAGAGCTCCTGGAACACGATGCGGCCGGCGCCGATGTTGAGATGGCCCACCTCGGAGTTGCCCATCTGGCCATCGGGAAGGCCCACATCCTCGCCGGAAGCACCAAGCGTGGTGTGCGGATACTTCTCATAGAGAGAATCGATAAACGGAGTGCTCGCAGCCGAAACAGCGTTGTCTGCACCCTGAGGCGCCAGACCAAAGCCGTCCATGATGACGAGCAGCGCAGGAAGATGATGATTAGCCATAGCTAATTTTCCCCTTTTCAAAAGAGTGGGCCGCGGCGCGCGTACGCCACGGCCCAAATACCCTACAGGTACTACTCCGCAGACTTCACGACCATCTGGGAGAAATCAGCGGCCTTGAGGGAAGCGCCGCCGACGAGGGCGCCGTCGACGTCGGGCTTGGCGGTAAGCTCGGCGATGTTACCGGGCTTGGCGGAGCCACCGTACAGGACGCGGATACCGGAAGCGAGCTCGGCGCCGAACAGGTCGACGAGGGCCTCGCGGACGGCAGCGCAGACCTCCTGAGCATCGTCGGCGGTGGCGGTCATGCCGGTGCCGATGGCCCAGATGGGCTCGTAGGCGACGACGAGCTGGGCGGGATCGGTGATCTCGAGACCCTCGAGACCGGCCTTAACCTGAGCGACGACGTGATCGACGTAGGTACCGGCCTCGCGAACCTCGAGGGGCTCGCCGCAGCAGAAGACCGGAACCAAGCCTGCGGCGACGAGGGCCTTGGCCTTCTTGTTCTGGTCCTCATCGGTCTCATGGAAGTAGTCGCGACGCTCGGAGTGACCGATGATGCAATAGCTGCAGCCTGCAGACTTGAGCATGTCGCAGGAGGACTCGCCGGTATAGGCGCCGGAAGCCTCCCAGTAGACGTTCTGCGCACCCAGCTTGATGGCAGAGCCGTCGAGCTTGGAAGCGACCGTGGTCAGATCGATGGTAGGCGGGCAGACGAGGACCTCGACGCCGTTGTCGACGCCGTTGAGGGCGGCGACCAGCTCGTCAGCCAGAGTGGCTGCAGCCTGAACGTCGTTGTTCATCTTCCAGTTGCCCGCGATGAGCAGGGTGCGGTTATTCTGCGTCATTGAGTGCCTCCACTCCGGGAAGGGCCTTACCCTCGACGAGCTCCATGGAAGCGCCACCGCCGGTGGAGATCCAGCTCATCTTGTCGGCCAGGTTGAACTTGTTGACGGCAGCGACGGAATCGCCACCGCCGATGATGGAAGTGCAGTCGGCGTCGGCGACGGCGCGGCAGACGGCCTCGGTGCCGTGAGCGAAGTTATCGAACTCGAAGACGCCCATGGGTCCGTTCCAGAAGACGGTCTTGGCACCCTTGATAGCCTCGGCGTAGAGCTCCTCGGTCTTGGGACCGATGTCCATGCCCTCGCGGTCGTCAGGAATCTCATTGGAGGCGACGATCTCGGGAACGGCGTCCTCGCCGAAGTGGTCGGCGACGCGGTTGTCGATGGGGAGCAGGATCTTGACGCCCTTCTCCTCCGCCTTCTTGAGCATCTCGCCGGCGCGCTCGACCCAATCCTCTTCCTTGAGGGACTGACCGACGGTCATGCCCTGAGCCAGGAAGAAGGTGTAGGCCATGCCGCCACCGATGATCAGGGTGTCGGCGGAGTCGATGAGGTGGTCGAGGACGCCGATCTTAGAGGAGACCTTGGAACCGCCGACGATGGCGACGAAGGGGCGCTCGGGCTCGGCGAAGATACCGGTGAGGGTGTCGACCTCCTTCTCAAGCAGGAAGCCGGCGACGGCGGGCAGGTACTCAGCGGGGCCCACGACGGAACCCTGGGAGCGATGGGCGGTACCGAAAGCATCGAGGACGAAAACGTCGCCATAGGAAGCAAGGGTCTTGGCGATCTCGGGGTCGTTCTTCTTCTCGCGCTTGTCGAAGCGGACGTTCTCGAGAACCAGGACCTTGCCGGGCTCGACGGCGGCTACAGCCTCGGCAGCCTTCTCGCCGTAGGTGTCAGCGACGAAGGAGACGTCGAGACCGGAGAGCTCGGCCAGCTTGGCAGCGACAGGCTCGAGGGAGAACTCGGCCTGGAAGCCGGTGCCGTCGGGACGACCGAGGTGGCTCATGAGGATGACGCGAGCATTGTGCT
Organism: Collinsella sp.; assembly: GCA_048207125.1. Taxonomy (GTDB): domain Bacteria; phylum Actinomycetota; class Coriobacteriia; order Coriobacteriales; family Coriobacteriaceae; genus Collinsella. Next base: position 22,603 of record DBEWRE010000042.1, on the reverse strand, counting down.
CGACCAGATAGTTAATGGTGGGAAGAGCAGCCTGGATACGGGTGGTATCGCCGACGACGCCATCCTTGATGGGCACGTTGAAGTCAACGCGGACGAGAACGCGCTTGCCGTCGACATCGATGTCGCGAACGGTCTTCTTAGTGAAAGCCATGTGCATCTACCTTTCGAATCGATTGCGGCCGCAAAATCCATGCGGCCACGATATAAAAAGGGCGCGACCCCGGGCTGGAAGCCTTGAGGCCGCGCCCCTCTTAGACGCTTATCAAGCGAAAATGGAAGCCATCGGCAACTTAGGCGACGAACTTCTCGAAGTACTTGATGGTGCGGACCATCTGGGAGGTGTAGGAGTTCTCGTTGTCGTACCAAGAAACAACCTGAACCAGGGTCTGGCCGTTGCCCAGATCGTTGCACATGGTCTGGGTGGCGTCGAAGATGGAGCCGTGGGTCTCGCCGATAATGTCGGTGGAGACGATGTCGTCCTCGTTGTAAGCGAAGGTCTCGGAGATGGTCTCGGCGTAAGCCTTCATAGCAGCGTTGACCTCGTCGACGGTGACGACCTTGTCAACGACGGCGTAGAGGTTGGTGAGGGAGCCAGTGGGCGTGGGAACGCGCTGGGCGGCACCGATCAGCTTACCGTTGAGCTCGGGGAGAACCAGGCCGATAGCCTTGGCGGCACCGGTGGAGTTGGGGACGATGTTGACGGCGCAGGCGCGGCCGCGACGCTTGTTGCCCTTGCGCTGCGGGCCGTCGAGCGGCATCTGGTCGCCGGTCCAGGCGTGGATGGTGGTCATGATGCCGGCAACGATGGGGGCGAAGTCGTTCAGACCCTTGGCCATGGGAGCGAGGCAGTTGGTGGTGCAGGAAGCCGCGGAGATGATGTTGTCCTCAGCGGTCAGCTGCTCATGGTTAACGTTGTAAACGATGGTGGGCAGGTCGTTGCCAGCGGGAGCGGAGATGACGACCTTCTTGGCGCCGGCGTTGATGTGAGCCTGGGCCTTAGCCTTGGAGGTGTAGAAACCGGTGCACTCGAGAACGACGTCGACGTCGAGGTCGCCCCAGGGCAGGTTGTTAGCGTCGGCCTCGGCGTAGATCTTGATCTCCTTGCCGTCGACGATGATGGAGTCCTCGGTAGCCTCGACCTTGTGATCGCGAGAGTAGTTGCCCTGCGTGGAGTCATACTTCAGCAGGTACGCGAGCATGTCGGGAGAGGTGAGGTCGTTGATGGCAACGATCTCGGAGCCCTCGTGACCGAACATCTGACGGAAAGCCAGACGGCCGATGCGACCAAAGCCGTTAATAGCAACCTTTACTGCCATTGTGTCTCCTTTCGTTAGGCCCGGCAGGATCCCTTTGCCTGCCGCTTGGGCCCACAAACTAACCACTCACCAAATATACCTTTTTTCTTCCTCGAATAACGCGGGAATAGAAAGATTTGATACTGCACGGCGATTAAAATCGCTTCAAAAAGTGCTGGTAGAAGTATTTTGAAGCGCTTCATATCAACTCTACCGATACAGTTGTTAGCGACCGCGCTCCTCCTCAACCATCTTCTCCAACCTTAGAACACGATGGTAAAGGGCCGATTTGGAAAGCGGCGGGTCGGCACGTTCGCCAAGGTCGCGCAGGGACAGGTCCGGGTTCGATTCGCGCAACCGGCAGAAGTCCTCGAGCGCCTGTGGAAGGCCATCGCGCAGACCCAGGCGTTCTAGTTCTCCGATGAGCTCCATCTGCCGCTGGGCCGCCCCGGCGCTCCTGGTTTGATTCGCCAGCTCCGCGTTGACACGGCGGTTCACCTCGTTCTTAACGGACTTAACCGCCCTTGCCTCTTCTATCTCCGCCACCGAACGGTTTGCACCGACAAGCGCCAGCAACCTCTTGATATCGTCCGCGCTTTTGATGTACACGGCGAACGAGGCGCGTCGCGGATTGACCCGAGCATGGATGCCCAGCTCCCCTATCAAGCCGGCGAGACCGTGCGCGAACTCCTCGCCCTGCACGGCGATCTCCAAGTGAAAATCCCCTTTGGGGTCAGCGACGAATCCGCCTGCGATGAGTGCTCCGCGGATGTACGCGAGCCTACAGCAGTCGCGTGCGACCACATGGCGGGGAACCCCGCGCACGAGCGCGCCGTGGCGGTCGAGTATGCCTAGAAGCACCAGCGCCTTGCCAAGATCGGGTTGGTCCGGAAGGGCGATAAGATAATTCCTCACCTTGTGCAGCACGGATTTGCGAACGGTGAACTCGGTCTTGAGCTTCAGGATCTTATGGGTCAACCCGATCATGGTGCGGGCGACGGCTCCGGTCTCCGTAGCGATCTGAAGCCGGTATCGCCCCGGCCCCGCAAAGCTCAGGGTACCGCAGACTCGCACCAAAGCGGCCAGCGTAGCCAGGTCGCAGTATTCGCAGACGGGCTCGCACCGGGCAAGCTCGTCCCTTACCTCCGCGCTGAACGACATAGACAGAACACCTCCTGTAGCGCATTCGCCAGGTTATCAACATCATGGACCGCGGCGGACTCGCGGCCCGTGAAGTCGCGGACGAGAACCACCGGGATATCGCGTTCGATGCGCGCGATATCGCGGTCGCCCGCCTGTATGGGCCCGAAGGGAGCGTTCTTCGCCTTATCGATATCGCGAGCCGACACCACGTCGCCGCCCAACGCCACCGTACGGTATGCGGGCTCCGAAGTATACGGATATACGAACTCCGGGCCACTAGCCCTGTGGACCAGCACCGCATCGAGAGGAGAACCGGGCACCTGCTCGAGCAGTCGGGCAACATGGTCCGCAGCACTCATCCCCCGCGTCTCGCCCAAGGAGTCGATCTTGGGGCAGACGAACACGCGAACGGCTCGCGTATCCGCAAGCGCACGGGCGATACCGGGGACCTGGATGTTTGGGATGATGGAGGTAAACAGCGAACCTGGTCCCAAAACCACCAGATCCGCTGCAAGGATGGCGTCGACCGCCCGAGGGTTTGCCACGGGATCGTCTTGGTCGAGCCAAACGCGCTCCATCGCTTCGCCGCCGTAGGAGATGCGAGCCTGGCCGTGGACGCAATCGCCATGCACCGTGACGCCGGACATGGTGACGGGGTCCAGCGTCGATGGGTGAACGCGGCCCACGCAGCCCAATAGTTCCTCGCAAGCAGCAATGGCCCGGCAAAAAGAACCCGTCTCCTCTGCAAGAGCCGTAAGCACGAGATTCCCGAGAGCGTGGTCTTCAATGTAGGGAAAGCGGTGTGCGAACGCGCGCGCGAAGGGCGAATCAGGATTCCCAGCCAAAGCGGAGAGACATTTTCTGATATCTCCCGGCGGCAAGACACCCGCTCGCTCACGAAGAACGCCCGTCGAACCGCCGTCGTCCGCCATGGCGACCACGGAATCGATGCAGGCGCCCAAACGACGAAGAGCCGCTATGGCCCTAGGCTGCCCGGTGCCGCCGCCGATGGAAACCGCACGAAGGTAATTCTCCACGCTAGCTCCTGATGTTCGCTTTTGCCAAGTCGCGATGGGACGTGCTCACGTGATACTGCTGCCGCTCTAGATAGCGCGCGGTCGCCTCGGCGATCGCCACGCTACGATGCTGGCCTCCCGTGCAGCCCACCGCAATGGAGAGCTGGGGCTTCCCCTCTGCGATGTAGCCCGGCATGACGGCATCGAGTAGCTGATACCAAGCAGTGAGGAACTCCTTGGTCTTAGGATGATCGAGAACGAAGTCCGCCACCTTTTGATCGAGCCCGGTTAGAGCGCGCATCTCCGGATCATAGAACGGGTTGGGCAGGAACCGGACGTCGATCATGAGGTCCGCCTCGACCGGAAGGCCGTGCTTATACCCGAAGGAAAACACGTGGACCTCCATGAGCTGCTGGTCGGAAAGCTCCGAAAACGCCGAGCGAAGCTTGCTCTGTAGCGCGGAGGTACGCAGACGGCTGGTATCGATAATCATGTCCGAATGGTCGCGAATGAAGCGGAGCTGTAGGCGTTCGCGGATGATGGCATCCGCGGTGGTCTCGCCGGGCATGGCGAGCGGATGGCGGCGGCGATTCTCGCTGTAGCGGCGAATGAGCACCTCGTCGGACGCCTCTAGATACACCACCTTGCAGCTAAGTTCGTGCTCCTCAAGCGCGCGGATGACGTCGAGCAACTCGTCGAACAAGCCCTGGCTGCGCAGATCGCAGGTGACGGCGAGATGCCTGCCGATTCCCGCGTTGATACCCACGACGTCGGCGATCTGCATGATGAGGCGAGGCGGGAGGTTGTCGATGCAGAAATAGCCCATATCCTCGAACGAGTGCATTGCCTGCGTGCGTCCGGACCCGGACATGCCGGTAATGATGACGATATCGGGCACGCGATCGGCGAGCTCCGCCGAAGTGATCGTCGAGCGCTCAGACATATAGCCCCCTTACATAGGAACGGGGACGCCGAAGCGCCCCCGCACGGTTTCCTATCAGAGTATAGCCCGAAGCGGTGCACATCATTCAGCCGCGTGCGCCGTGTGCAAAAGATGCAGGCGGCTTCACGCCAAGCGCAGCCCTGCAGGCACGGCCGATGAAGGCGAGCTCTCCGCCCCTACTCGTCCAAAGCCGCCTTGAACCAGCTGGTGAGGCTGGTGGGATGAGTGATGGCGGTGCCCACGACCACGGCCCACGCGCCGGCATCGATCGCGGAGCGGGCCTCGGCGGGGGTGTGCACATGACCCTCGCAGATGATGGGCAGGCCCGGGAACTCCGAGGTGGCCTGGCGCAGCAGCGGCAGATCCGGACCTTCGTCGAGGGTCGTCTCGATTGCGGGCTTGTTATGGGACAGGGTGGTTGAGACGAGGTCGAAGCCGAGCTCGACGGCGCGGCGTATATCCTCGATGGTCATGCAGTCGGCCATGAGCAGCACGCCCTCCTCCTGAAGGGGGCGAACCGTGTCTTCAAGCGTCTTACCGTCGGGGCGGGGACGATCGGTCGCGTCGATAGCGACGATGTCGGCGCCGGCGGCGACGCAGGCGCGGGCATGGCGAAGCGTCGGGGTGATGTAGACGCCCTCATGACCGTCCTTCCACAAGCCGATGACCGGGATCTCGACACGGCCCTTGATGGCGGCGATGTCGGAGAGACCCTGGCAGCGAATGGCGGCGGCGCCGCCCAGCTCGCAGGCGCGCGACATGCTCGCCATGATCTCGGGGGTGCGGAGCGGCTCACCGGGATAGGCCTGGACGCTGACGACGAGCTTGCCCTTGAGGGATTCGATCAGGGGATGCACGGACATAAGCTGGCTTCCTTTCTGCTGGCGCCCCGATGGAGGGCGCATCGATAAAAAGGAGGGGCGACCGACCAAGGTGGCACCCCTCCCCTACTCATACGTTCGCTGTCGCGGGAATCAAGCGCGAACGATGGGAGCGCAAGATCCCCGCTAGCGTAAGACGGTTGCTAGCACTCGGCGTAGCCGGAGGAGATGAAGTTCTCCGCCGCGCCGATCAACGGTGCGTCTCCACCGAGCTCGCCGCCGACGATGGGCGTGGTCGCGACGGGCGGCATGGCCTGGCTCTTGAAGCCCTCGACCATGGCGTCGGACCAGTTGGGCCCGCACTGCGCAACGGAGCCGGACAAGATGACGCACGCCGGATCGAGCATGTTGCACATGCTACCCAGGACCTCGCCCAGGGCGAGGCCGGCGCGATGCTCGGCGCCGATGGCAGCCTCATCGCCCGCCGCGGCGCGGGCGTCGATTTCTGCGCCATGCATAGGGGTTCCATCCTCGCAGAGCTCGTCGCCACCCAGGCGAACGTACTCGCGGATGATGCCGGGGCCGGCTGCGATGGGCTCCAGATGGGCGCTGGCACCGCAGGAGCACGGAATGCCCGCCGCGGCGGGGCAGCAGACATGGCCGATATGGCCAGCCTCGTCATGAGCGCCCAGCATGATGTGACCGTGCTCGACGAACGCGCCGCCGATTCCGGTGCCCACGGCAACCACCAGGCAGCTGGATGCATCGCGCCCGCCGCCGTGACGGGCCTCGCCCAGCGCATGGGCGTGAACGTCGTTGAGGACGCGGCACGGCAGGCCGCAAGCGGCGGTGACCTCCGCGCCCAAGGCGGTGCCGCCCCAACCGGGCATGAGCTCGTTGGCATACGTGATATCGCCGTTGCGAGGGTTCACAACGCCGGCGCTGGAGATACCAACGCCAACGGGCCTCCCGTCACAGCGCTCGATAGCGGCCTTTACTTGATCTATCACGGTGGCAAGAACGTGCTCTCCGCCCAGCTGAGCGTCAGTTGGGACCTTTACCACGCTCTCCACGACAGGAGTATCCCCGCCAAGGGTTACCAGACCGCACGCGATCTTGGTGCCGCCGATATCGACGGAGACGATCGTCTGAGTATCCATGGGAAATCCCCTCTTTCGTTACGAATCGGTCGGACGAGTGCGGCCCAACCCCTACAGCAGGCCGTTGTCGACGAGAACCTTGCGGATGGCCTCGACGTTCTCGCCCTCGAGGGCCTTGACGGGACGGGGCATGGTGGGGCTATCGAACACGCCCATGAGATGCATGGCGGTCTTGAAGGCGCCGACGCCGCCGGCATAGCCCTGGACGCCCGTGGTGACGTCCCAGATATGGCTGATCTCGTTCAGACGGTCCTGCTCGGCCTTGACGGTCGCCCAGTCACCGGCCTGCGCGGCCTTCCACATGCGGACATAGCCCTCGGGCTCAACGTTGGCGAGACCCGGAACAGAGCCGTCGGCACCACCGAGGTAGGCGCCGTCAACGACGACCTCGTGGCCGGTCAGCAGGGTCAACGGGTGACCGAGCTTCTCGTTCTCCTGGACCAGGTAGCGGAAGGACACGTCGTCGCCAGAGGAATCCTTGACGCCGGCGAGCACGCCCTCAGCACCCAGCTTGGCGAGGAGCTTCCAGGGCAGCTTGGTGTGGACGCACACGGGGATGTCGTAGGCGAAGATGGGAAGGTCGAGCTCCTCATGCAGGATGCGGAAATGCTCCTCGACCTCGGCCATGCCGCCCAAGGCGTAGAACGGGCAGGTGGCGACCAGGACGTCGGCGCCGAGCTCCTGCGCGACGCGACCGTGCTCGAGAACGCGCTCGGTCTCGGTATCGATGATGCCGACCATCACCGGAACGCGATGATCGACGATGCGAACGGCCTCGGAGATGATCTGGCGGCGGCGCTCGTCAGTGGAGAACACGACCTCGCCCGAGGACCCCAGGAAGAACAAGCCGTCGACGCCGGCATCGATCATGCGGTTGATGCTGCGCTCGAAGGAGACGACGTCGAGCTGGTGATCGGGGGTATCGGGAACGACGACGGGAGGATAAACACCGGTGAACTTGGCAGTAGTCATAGCGACAACTCCTTCTCTTATCGCCCCGGGCTCCATGCCCAAGGCTATTGATCAACAAACGAACGCGGAACCCGATCCCTAAGGGCCGGGCACCAGAATTGTACTCATCTCTCGATAGAACTGGATCGCCTATTCGGTCGAGAGCAGAAACGCGAGCACACGGTCCTCGAACGCATTGATGCGCTCGTGGCAGTGCTTTGGATAGATAACGTGGCGGCACGGACAACTCATGCGGTTGACCATTGCGAACTGGTCCTGCACCGCTTTGGGCGAGTCCATGAGGCCGGTGCCGACGAGAGTTGGACAGCAGACGCGGGACGCGAGATGGATGAGGCTTCCGCGACCTTCGCTCAAAGCGGGAGCGATGGGGTTCGCGACGGCGCATCGGTCGATCCCGCTGCCCGAGAGCGCCGCGACGCCCAAAGCAAGAGCCCCTCCCAACCCCTCGCCCCATGTCGAGATGGAAGAGGGGTCGAGCACGGAGACGGCGCGAACGGCCGTCTTGAGGGCGATTGCGTCGAGGAGGAGGTCCTCGAACCGATCGCCGCGCTGCTCGAGCGCGAGAACCGCCATGCCAACGCCTGCGAAGCGCGTCATATGGTGCCACCCGCGTACCGACCTGTCCGCGTCGTGAAACATCAGGACCAGAGGGCACTCCCCTTCCCCGGAAGGAAGAATAAGGCGAGCGGAAAGCGCGCGACCGTGGCTCGTCCCCGAAACGCCCCAATAGCAGGCCGACGGATTGCCCATATCGACCCGCTCCAACGTCAGGTTCACCGCAGCATCGCGATCAAGAGATGCCGCGAGCGCATCGATGCTGGCATCGAAGGCGCCATCGGCGTCCTCATCCCTCCAAGTCGAAAGGCGCGAAAGCGACGCGGACATGGTGCCGGGGATTTCCGACGCAGCGGGCGAGATGAGTTCCATGACGTTTGATTCAAGTGCCATGGCTACATCGCCTCGCAGAAAAACGGAATGATCATGTCGTCGAACGATTGAATCTCCTCGTGGCCGAAGCCCCCGAAGAACTCATGGCGCTTCTCGCAAGCAAGGTTGTTATAGACGGCAAATTGGGTGGCTACGGGGCATACGGAATCAGCGGTACCCGTGCCAAAGAGCACCGGGCATCGAACCATGTGGGCGAAATTCTTCGTATCGATATAGGCCAGGGAGCCAAATGCCCGATTGATGTCCCCGCCCTCCGCATCGAACCACCGGGTGAAATACCGAAGGCCCTCGTATGCGATCTCGTCAGCGCAAAGGTCCCAAACCAACCTGAAATCCGATAGGAAGGGATACAGTATCGCCGCGCGATCGACGGCGTCCCGGTTGAGGGCGCACGTAGCGATTCCCAGAGCGGCACCCTGGGACGCGCCGTTCACGAAAAGACGCGAATGAGCGAACTCAGGGCAGGTCCGGACGATTCGCATCATGATGCGAATGTCTTGATGCAGCCTAACGTAATAGAGCTCGGCGGGGTTACCGGACAATCCGGCGATGACGTGACCGCTGACCGTCGGCCCGGGAAACCCTCCAAGATCTTGGGAAGGACCCCCTTGGCCCGGGCAATCAAAAGCAAGTACCGACATTCCCATGCCGACAAAAGAACACTGCTCGAACCAACTCCGACTCGAGCCGGGATATCCATGGAACTGAAGCAGCAGAGGAGCCGCCGAATCGCCGTCCCCATCGCCACCTGAGGGCTGGGAGGCGCGCCGGATGTACTTGGCGTGCAGGCGAGCCCCGTCGATACCCGAGAACCAGACATCGAAAAACTCGCACGAGGGCGCATGTGGTAGATCAGCTTGGCTGATGTCGTAATCAAGCGCAACCGCATCGGCCTCGTCCATGCGGGCCGCCCAGAACGAATCGAAATCGTTCGGGCAAGGATCGCTGCCCCGGTAAGAAGACAACGCATCGTCATGCATCCAAGCCATGAGCCCTCCCCTCATCAGAATCAATAGCCGAAACGTAGCGGGTCTTTCCACGAACGCGCGCCCGACGAGGTATGCCGGACGCGCGAACCTGTTTATGAAGTGCGACTACTCACCGAGCTTGGGATGCAGCAGCGAGGGCGCGGCACCAAGCAGAAGCTTGGTGTAGGGATCCTGCGGGTTCTCGAAAACCTGCTTGGCGGGACCCTGCTCCATGATCTGACCGTGGTTCATGACGATGATCTTATCGGAGATGTAACGGACCGTCTGGATGTCATGGCTGATGAACATCATGGAGAGGCCGAGATCCTTCTTAAGATCGGTCAAGAGGTTGAGAATCTGCGCGCGAACCGAGACGTCGAGCGCGGAAGTGGGCTCGTCAGCAATGATGGCGCTGGGGTTCAGCGACATGGCGCGAGCGATAGCGACGCGCTGACGCTGGCCGCCGGACAGCTGGCCGGGAAGGGCGCGAAGGGCGCTCTTGGGAAGGCCGACGAGGCCGATGAGCTCGTTGATGCGCTTCTCGCGCTCAGCGGGGCTTCCCACCTTATGAACCAGGAGCGGGTCGAGCAGCTGATCATGCACGATCATACGCGGGTTCAGAGCCGTCGCGGGATCCTGGAAGACGACGGAGACCACACGGCCCATCTGCTTACGCAGGTCAGCCGTACGCTTGGTGACGTCCTGTCCCTTGAAGTAGACCTTGCCGGATGTAGGGCTCTGAAGACCGCACATGACGTTAGCGGTGGTGGACTTGCCGCAACCGGACTCGCCGACGATACCGATGGTCTCGCCCGGCATAAGCTTGATCGAGACATGGTTGACGGCGTGAACCAGGTTGGGGTGGAGGAGCGAGCCCGTACGGGTCTTGAACGTGACGGAAATGTCGTCGAGGAAGATGATGGGCTCCTTCTCGGCATTCTTCGCAGCGCTCATCTACATCACCTCCGGGGCGGTCTTGGTGTTGATGGTCTCAAGATAGGGCGTGAGGCCGTTGGCCTTGAGGTAGTCGTCCGGAAGCTCCGAGAAGCGATGGTACTTACCGGGGACGGACTTGATGACGGGATGCACGTCCAGACCGAGGGTGGGATGGCTGGAGCGCGGTGCGAAGCGGTCGCCACGGGGGAAGTCTTCCGGAGAAGGAACCGAACCGGGAACCTGGTGCAGGCGCGTACCGTCCTTGGCACCCTCCTCGATGGAAAGAACGGAACCGAGAAGGCCGCGGGTGTACTCGTGGATGGGGTTGGTGAGAAGCTCGACGGTGGGAGCCTGCTCGATAACCTGACCGGCGTACATGACCGTGATCTCGGATCCGACCTCAGCGACCAAGGCGAGGTCATGAGACACGAAGATCATGGCGAAGCCAAGCTTTGCCTGAAGGTCGTTCAGGAGCTTGATGACCTGCTTCTGAACGGTAACGTCCAAAGCAGTAGTGGGCTCGTCGCAGATGATGAGCTTGGGGTCGCGGGTCAGAGCCATGGCGATGAGGACACGCTGACGCTGGCCGCCGGAAAGCTCGTGCGGATAGCTCTCGAGCGTACGCTGGGGATCGAGGCCGACGAGCTCGAGGAGCTCCTCAGCACTGCGGGTACCGCCGCGGCTCGTGAGCTGCTTCATCTGGCTGGAGATGAGCATGGAGGGGTTAAGGGAGGACAGGGCGTCCTGATAGACCATCGCGATCTCGTGGCCCAGCAGCTGGCGATGCTCTTCCTTGGTGAGCTTGAGCAGATCCTTGCCATCGAACAGCACCTGGCCGGTAATCTGCTCGCCGGGGTCGGTGAGGCCCATGATGACCTTGGTGGTAATGGACTTGCCGCAACCGGACTCGCCTACCAGCGCCATGCACTGGCCGGGACGGACCTCGAAGGACACGCCGTCGACAACCTTGACGTCTCCATGGCTTTCGAAGCTGATGGAGAGGTCCTTGACCGCGAGCAGGGGCTCGACGGAAAGATCGGGAACATGGCGATCGGAGCGCTTGAGCTCGACCTCGCGAAGCGCGCCCAGGCGGCGGTTAAGGGACTCGGCCTGCTGCTCGTAAGCGAGGACGGGGTTGTTGACGAGGATGTCGTCAGCACGGTTGGACTCGGAGTCGTTGGACTTGACGGGAGCACCCGGCTTTGCGGCCATGGCGTCGGTCAGGCCCTCGGAAAGGATGTTGAGCGCGAGGCAGGTAACCATGATGGCGATGCCGGGGAACAGAGCCTGCCACCAGCGACCGGCGAGAACGCCGCCGCGAGCATCGGCGAGAATGTTGCCCCACGTAGCCGTGGGCTCGGTGATACCGGCGCCGATGAAGGTCAGGGAAGCCTCGAAGATGATGGCGTCTGCGACCAGGGTGACGGTAAAGACCATGATGGGGGCGATGCAGTTGCGCAGCACGTGCTTGACGAGAATCCAGGGAGCCTGGGCACCGGACACGATGACCGCGCGGACGTAATCCTCACCGTATTCGGAAACGATGTTTGCTCGCACGATACGGGCGATCTGCGGCGTATACATGAAACCGATGGAGAAGATGATGGCGGGCACGGAGTTGCCGAGGATCAAAACCAGAACGGCCGCCAGAGCGATACCGGGAACCGACATGATGATGTCGAGCAGTCGCATGATGACCTCGGAAACGGCCTTGCGCGAAACCGCGGCGACGGCGCCGACGATGGAGCCGCACACGAGCGCGAACAGGGTTGCGCCGAAACCGATGACCAGGGAGTAGCGACCACCGTAGAGCATACGGGACAGGATGTCGCGACCCTTATCGTCCGTACCGAACAGGAAGCCGCCACCGGGCGCCTGGCGCGCGGTGAAGATCTCGAGCGGGTCGTGCGGAGCGAGCACGGGAGCGAGAATGGCGGTAAGCGCCACGAGCACGAGGAGGATGAGGGAAATCTTGCTTCCCAGCTTCATGTTCTTGAAGCCTCCGAACTTAAGGCCCTTGGAAGCCGCATCCTCAAGGCGCTCGGTTTGTTCTTCACGAATCTTAACCATGGCCTACACCGTCCTAATGCGCGGGTTGATGAGCAGGTACAGCATATCAACGATGATGTTGATGATGACGAAGGCGAGCGCGACGACGATGACGACGCCCTGAACGAGCATGGTCTCGCCACCGGTGATGCCAGCGAGAATCGCCGTTCCCATGCCGGGGAGGTTGAAGATGACCTCGATGACGACGGCGCCGCCCATGAGGTAACCGATCTTAAGGCCCAGCGTGGTGACGGGGGTGATCAAGGCGTTGCGAAGGACGTTGCGGGCGATGACGACGAACTCGGGAAGACCGCCGCCGCGAGCGGTGCGGACATAGTCCTTATCAAGCTCCTCGACCATAGCGGTACGCACGATACGGGTCATCTGGCCGGTCAACGGGAACGCCAAGGCGATAGCGGGCATGAGCATGCGCGCCAGATATCCACCGGGGTTGGTGGTGAAATGCGGCAGCGGACCGGAAGCCGGCAGCAGGTGCATGTAGGACGAGAACACCAGGATCATCAGGACGGCCAACCAGAAGGACGGCGTAGCGATGCCGGCGATCGAGAACACGCGGATCAACTGGTCGGGCCACTTATCACGGTAAAGAGCCGCTATGACGCCGAGTACGAACGATACGATGGCGCCGATGATGAGGCCGATGAAGGTCAGCTGCATCGTGACGGGCAAAGCCGTGGCGATACGGGAAGACACGGAGGTGCGGGCTGCACCGTACGTGCCCAGGTCGCCGTGGAGCAGGCCGCCGATGTAGTTCACATAGCGCTCGGGAAGCGGATCGTTGAGACCCTGCTCCTCCATGTACTGCTCGATTGCCTCCGGCGACGCGCCCTCTCCCAGAGCGTTGCGCGCAGGAATACTCGGGTCGGTGAACGACATGAGGCCGAACACGAGCAACGTGACGCCGAGTGCCATGATAGGCAGCGCGACGAGACGTCGGCCAATGAGGCGCAAAAGATTGTTCACTGCTTCCCCTCTCTCTACTGATACTGCAGTAAACGATGAATGGGGGGTTCAGGTAGATAGAGTCTCCCGAACCCCCCACTTCACGTACTTACGTCACGCGCTGAGGCGTGCTCGTGAAACCGAAGCTACTCGGTAACAGTGGCGCAGTCGATGAAGGACATGCCGGTGGTGCCGATGCCCTCGAAGCCCTCGATGCGGACACCCTCGGCGTTGGGGTTCTCGCTCCAAGAGGCGGTAGCGGTCTTGACCTGGAGAACCGGGTAAAGAACAGCCTGCTCGGCGATCATGTCGAAGCACTTGTTCCAAGTCTCCTGCTGCTCGTCGCCGGTCTGGCCGAGAGCGGAGGCCATGAGCTCGGTGAGCTGCTTCCACTCAGCGGACTCGCTCCAGCGGGCGCGGACCTTCATCCAAGCGTTGTCGCCATACCACCAGTTCATGAGCAGGTCGGGGTCGGCGCCGAAGCAAGAGGGGTCGCCGGGGGCGAGCAGGAGGTCGAAGTCGCCGCCAGCATCGATGTCGGCGTAGGTGTCGGCAGAGGTGCGGGTCACGATCTCAGCGTCGAAGCCGAGCTCCTTGAGGTCCTGCTGAACCTGGACGGACATGCTCTTGACCTGCTCGTTATCGGTGGTGTAGAGCTTGATGGCGCCACCGGTAACGCCGGCCTCCTCGAGGAGGGCCTTGGCCTTGTCAACATCATGGGTGTAGACCGTAGAGGCCTCATGATAGTTGGTGTAGGACTTGGGCAGGTAGCAGGTGGGGGCGGAGGCAAGGCCGGCGAACGCGTTCTCGATCATCTTGTCGTAGTCGAGAGCGTACATGATTGCCTGGCGGGCCTTGACGTTGTCCCACGGAGCCTTCTGGGTGTTGAAGAGCATGAAGCGGGTGCCGAAGCCATCGACGACGTCGATCTTGCAGCCGGCGGCCTCGAGCTGCTCGACGGCGTCAGCGGTAACCATCTCCATGACGAGCGTGGAGCCTTCCTGCTGAGCGGTGACGCGAGCGGTGGGGTCGACCAGGATGTCGTAGTGAAGCTTCTTATCCTTGGCGGCGTGGTCGCCGTTGTACTCGGGGTTGGGAACCATGTCGACGGCGGAGTCGGAGATGGTCTCGTACATCCAGGGGCCGGAGCCGACGGGCTTGGCGGTCATGTCCTCCTTGGTGGAAGAAGCGGGGACGACGCGAACGATCGCCAGGCGCTCCTTCAGCAGGGAGAAGTTGGGAACGGTGGTCTTGACGGTGACGGTGGTGTCGTCCTTCTTCTCGACGGAGGCGATGGGGGCCAGCATCGGGATGTAGATGTTGCCCTCGGCGGTAGCGCGGGCGAAGGACTCGACGATGTCGTCAGCGGTAACGGCGTTGCCGTCGGAGAACTTGGCGCCATCGCGCAGGGCGATCTCGTAGGTGGTGTCGTCAATCTGCTCGGGATCGCCGGCGGCCAGCTCGTTGTAGACGCTGTAGTCATGGAAGTCCAGGCCGTACAGACCCTCGACGACATGCCAGTTGGTGCCGCACGCAAGAGCGGAGGAGGTGCTCGACGGATCGAAGTTGGTGGTGGTGTAGGCAGAGCCAGCGGTGATCACGCCGCCGCCCTTGGTGCCGCCCTCAGCCGGGGTGGAGCCAGCAGGCTTGTCGCCGCCGCCACCGCAGCCGGCGAGACCCAGGCCAGCAACTGCGGCGGCGCCGCCAGCGAGACCGAGGAAGGAACGCCTGTTCATCAGATCGTGCATGAGAGCTCTCCAATCACTAGAGCATTCACTCGGCAGGAGGAATCCCGCCGTGTGATTTACGGACAACCTAACAATACCGACCGCATCCGAACGGCAGGCTGTCCCCTCGGCGAGCGCGGCGCTGTATCGCGCATACGGAAAAACCGACCGTTCACGGATTTGTTGACTTATTTTCAGCAAGGTGTTATTGCGAAGACCACTAATACCAGTTTGTTGCGAATTTATTTCATGAACATATGTTCGTTTTTATCATATGCCCAGTTAAGCACTCAACTTTACTAAATCACCGATTCACTCGCGATTTGCATTCATTTCTCAGCGCGTGTTTTTTTCCATACCACTGGTAATTACCAGATAACAAAACTCGCCCTGTTATATCCACCGTTCACAGGACGAGTTCTTGCGCTTTACCATTTGTTATGTTCCCGACGCATTGAATTGCATCTCGGGTATCAAACGGGCGGGGAAAGGGCTACGCCCGCAAGGTATCGTAAAGGGCACGGGCGACATCCCCCGACACGCCCTTCACCGATGCGATCTCCTCCACGCTCGCCTCGCGCAGCCTCTTCATCGAACCAAAGTGCTTCATGATGTCCTTCTTGCGGCGGGGGCCGATCCCCTCCACCTCGTCCAAAATAGATACCGTCATCGCCTTATCGCGAAGCTCGCGGTGGAACGTGATCGCGAAACGGTGCGCCTCGTCTCGCACCTGCTTGATGAGATAGAGCGACGCCGAGCCAGTGGGAAGCACCACGGGGGTCTCGTCCCATGGCACGAAGACCTCCTCGTCCGCCTTTGCCAAACCGCACACGGGAATGTCGAGGCCGAGTTCCTCCAGCTGGGTCAAGGCGGCCGTCAGCTGCGGCTTGCCACCATCGACCACAAGAAGATCCGGACGCGAGCCAAAGCGCTCGTCCGCCATGCGCTCCGGGGCATAGCGGCGCCCCAGGACCTCCTGCATTGAAACGAAGTCGTTCGCCTCGTCCAGCTCCGCGCGGATCTTGAAGCGACGATACTGCGACTTGTCCGCCCGTCCGTTGGTGAAGACCACCATAGACGCCACGGTAAAGCGCCCGTGGATGGTCGAGATGTCGAAGCACTCTATGCGAAGCGGGGGCGCGGGCAGGGCCAGAGCGCTCTCGAGCTGCAGCAGGGCCTGATTGGTGCGGTCATCCGCATAGCCGGTGCGCATCATGTAGCGAAGCAGGGCGTGGCGGGCGTTGCGCTGCGCGGTCTCGAGCAGATGGTGCTTTTCGCCGCGGCGGGGACGGTGGAGGCGGCAGACGCGGCCGCGCTTGGCGGTGAGCCACTCCCCTACCATCTCGGCGTCTTCCAAATCGCAGGCCACATCGACCTCCGCGGGGATGTCCGCCGTCTCGTCGTAATAGCGCTTGACGAACCCCTCGATAAGCTCTTCCTCGGAGACGTCGAAGCCCTTGTCCAAGATGAACTCGCAGGTGCGCTGGGTACGTCCCTCGCGAACGACGAACACGCAGGCACCGGCGATGGTCTCCTCGCGGTAGAAGCCTATGACGTCGATATCCACGCTGGTTGGGAACACCACCTGCTGGCGATCGTCCAGCCCGTCGATCACCTCGAGGCGGCGCTTTATGCGTCCGGCGCGCTCGAAATCGAGCTCGGCGGCGGCGGATGCCATCTCCTCTTTAAGATCCGCGATAAGGTCGCGACGCTGGCCGGACAAGAAGCGCTCCACGCGGCGCACGTTCTTGGCATAGGCGTCCGCGTCGATCATGCCCGCGCACACGCCCGGGCCGCGCCCCACGTGGTAGTCGAAGCAGGGGCGGCCCTTCTGCGCGCAGATGAGGCTAATGAGGTTCGCGTCCTGCGGGCTCTTCTCCAGCAGCCGGCGCACGCGCTTCCACTCCGTGCAGGAAGCACTGCAGATGGGGCACACCTTGCGCAACGTGTCGATGGTCGCCCGCGCCGCGCGGCTGTCCGTATACGGACCAAAGTAGCGCGTATCTGGACGATGCTTCTCACGCGTGTACTTGATAGCGGGAAAGACGTCGCCCTTGGTAATAGCGATGTAGGGGTAGGACTTATCGTCCTTGTAGTCAACGTTGAAGTAGGGATGGTATTGGCCGATGAGGTTTCGCTCCAGCACCAGCGCCTCGTGCTCGTTGTCGACAACGATGTAATCGAAGCTCGCCACCAGCTGCATCATGAGGGGTATCTTCTGGCGATCATCCTGCAAGGTGACGTACTGCCGCATACGGGCGCGCAGGTTCTTGGCCTTGCCCACGTAGATAACCTGACCGGAAGCGTCTTTCCACAGGTAGCAACCGGGGTCGGTGGGCACCTGCGCCACCTGCTCGGCGATACTCGGCGCGGGGCCGCCCGTGATATCCATGCAGCTCCTCCCGAGCGCTGTAGATTCCTCGTCCAAAAACTCGCCGCGGCGCCTGCCGTGAAAGCAAGCGGGCGGGCATGCGGTATCATGTCCCCTTGGGTGATACGCGCCATGAGCCGCGCGACCTACCTTGTGAAACATCTCGATGCAAAGGGGACGAATATGGTCCGCATCTCGCATGATGCATCTATCCTACCAGTCATCTTGGGAGGCGACATTGGCGCCTACGCTATTGGACGCGAGTTCCACGAGGCATACGGCTGCAAGGCGATCTCGCTGATCCAGGAGCCCATAGGCATCATCAAGCACTCGCGCATATTCGAGCACGTTCGCTGCGCCACCACCGAGCCGGAGGAAATCTGCGACCACGTACGCCGCATCGCCGTTCGCAACCGCGATAAGACCGTGGTGCTGATCACCAACTCCGAGCCGTGCATCCCCGCCGTCAACGCCGCCAAGGCCCAGGTGGAGGGCATTGTCTCGCCCACGCCGTCCGCAGAGGTTATCGCGCAGGTCTCGAACAAGAACCGCTTTAACGAGCTGTGCCGCGCGCACGGCCTGGACACGCCCGCAACCGAACTGGTGCGCTTGGCCGGAAACGAACCGATCGCTCCCAGCGAGATCGCGTTTCCGCTGGTAGCCAAACCCGCGTACTCGCCCGAATACGCCAGCTTCATCAACATGGGCTTTAAGAAGGTCTACTTCATCGAGCGCCAGGAGCAGCTGGACGAGCTATGGGCCAAGCTGCGCGACGCCGGGTTTGCCGGCAACTTTTTGGTGCAGGAGCTTATCGGCGGCGACGACACCTACATGGACAGCGTCACCCTCTACATAGACAGCCACGGCAAGACCACCATGTTCGGCGGCGCGCAGGTTCTTCTGGAGGACCATGCGCCTTCCATGCTGGGCAACCCCGTGGCAATGATCACCCAGCCCATGGAGGACGTATGGGACAAATGCGCCCACATGCTCACCAGCATCGGCTACCGCGGCTTTGCCAATTTTGACATCAAGCGCGACCCCGCCACGGGCCGCCGCCTGTTCTTGGAGGTCAACCCGCGCATCGGCCGCAACTCGTTCTATAACTGCGCCGCAGGGGCAAATCCCATGGCGTTTTGCGTCGAGGACCTGGTCTGCGGTCGCGAGGTCGAGCCCGTGCGCATCTCTCGTGAGATCCTGTACTCCCTGGTACCCACCCGTTTGCTGCGCCGCTACGTGAGGGACGAGGAACTGCTAGCACGTGTCGACCGCTTGGTGAGCCAGGGCCGCGTCTTCGACCCGCAGCGCTACTCCGCAGATCGCTCGCTGCGCCGCATGGTGGACGTGGAGCTGACGGAGAACAACCAGTACCGCAAGTTCGCCCGCTACTACCCCGAGCCAACCGAGACCTCGTTCTAGGTACGGGCGCCCTTTTACACCGCTACAAAAGATGGTCCCCTGTAATACCGATGTTGGAATTGGCATTACAGGGGACCACTTCTTTGCTCAGGGTACGCGTGCACGCATGCGCACCCACAAGACCAAGGACTTACTTGAACAGCTTGCGGTACAGCTTGAGCGAGCCCTCCCAAACGTTGAAGAGCGGGCTCAGCGGCTTGTCGAACGTGCCGATCCACTGCGTGGGCTCCTCGATAAAGAGCATCTTGAACTTGCTGATACCGTCGTTGAGCAAGCCGTTGAGGTCGTAGAGAACCGCGCCGCTCTGCTTCGCCTCGAGAATAGCAGTCCATTTGAGCAGGTAGTTGGCGCGCTTGGTCTTGCCCTCCTCGTTCACGCCGCCCCAAAGCTCGAAAGCGGCGGCAGGAGTGGTGACGTTCCACAAAAACGCGAGCAACCTGCCCTCGCATTCGGCGACAAACACCTGGTTGACATCGTCCATAGCGTCAAAGGCCACCTGATAGTAGTGGTCGTCATGAATGAAGAAGTTATCCTCTTCAGCCGTTTTGTGGTATAGGTCGAGAATCGCGGGCAGGTCATCTCGAGTCGCGCGGCGGATCTCCACGCCCATGCGCCCCGCCTTGCGAATATACTGACGCGCCTTCTTGGAATGGAAGCTCTTGAGGATGGCGTCCTCATCGGGCACCGTATCGATAACCGCGGTATTGGCGATCAAGATGGTGCTTCCCTGCTTCCAGCCGGCGTTCAGGGTGACGCCGGACACCCCCGGATCGATCTTGAGCGAGACGGCGTGCACGTGCTCTCGGCACCACTCGGCGATAAGGTCCGCCGCGCGCGGCAGATCGGCAGCCGCCTCCACTATAGGGCCTCGCGGCGAATAGCAGATGCTCTTAAACGGCCAGGGGAGCTTGCGCACCAGCACCAGCGCGGCGCAAACAAACTCGCCGGCATCCTCGCACACCACATGGTGCGCGGTCCATGAACCGGTCTGTTCTTTAAGCGCGCCCCATCCCCACGACTGCATGGGATGACCGTTATGGCTCCGGACAACCTGGTCCCAAGCCTCCTGCGTATCGACAAGACGATATTCCACGGTAGATTCTCCATCTATCTCGTACATCCGGCGCGAAACCGGCTTAGCTTACAAAGCGGGGGCTGGCGGAGCCCAGCGCACCCAAAGAGGGCTCCTTAGGCCCTGTGAAGCAGGCGACCAACCTTGCCAAAGATTGCGTCGAAGAACGGCGCCTCGGACTTATGCATAGCGTATGCCAAGCCGTAGGTTGCAATCAAGGCCGGGAACCCTGCCGCGCAGGCGTAGATAAAGCCGCGCATCATGGAGCCGCCCACTTCGCCCACAAACATGTTGAGGGCAAGAAGGATGCCGGCACCGGTCGCCGCGCCCAGCAGGCCAAAGACCAGGCCGCGCACGCAGCTGGACACCACGGACGAGAGGCCCAGCGACCCGATCTCACGGCGAACGTTCAAAATAGTCACCACGTCGACGGCGATGAAGAAGAACGTGGAGCTAAACGGGACCACGTACAGGCCGTAGATGGGCGTAAGAACGATACAAAAAGCCACCTGCACCACAGCCGCCACGCAAGTAGCGATGGCGTAGAACTTCATGCGCATAAGCGAGGAGCATACCTTTTGCAGGTAGGTGGACAACGCGTAGAACGGCAGGGCTACGGCTTGCACCTGCAGGTAGGTCGCCGTAAGCGCGGCGTCCTCGGCATCGAAACCACCGATGACCGCGATAAGCACCGGGGCGAAGACAATCAGCAGCAGCGAGCACGGAATGAGCGTGAACATGAGCTTGCGCATACCGGAAACCAACGCGCGCTTGTATGCATCCATGCGGTCGGCGACGCGGAAGTTAGACAGCTCGGTAAACATGGTAACCGAGATGGGAATCGCCAGAATGGAATACGGCAGCACGTACCATACGCGCGAGTAGTACGCGATGGCGGCGCCGTTGGCCGTGACCTGCAGAGCGCAAGAAGATTGCACCGCGGAAGTTGGGAACGAAGCGAACGTGACCACCAGCGTGGGCAAGCCAATCGCAAGCGTCTCCTTGATGGCTGGATCGTGCAGGTCCACGCGAAAACGCAAGCGGACCCCATGGCGCGCCAACGCGGGGATCTGCATGAAGACCTGGGCGGCAACGCCCAACGGATTGCCCACTGCCAAGATGATGAGCGCCTGCTCCCATGTAAGGATGCCGCTCTTGACCACGTAGGCGTACAGCGAGAACGACGCGATGGTGATGACGTTGTTCACGATGGGCGCGGCATTGCTCCAGAAGTAGTCGCGCTCCGCGTTGAGCACACCGGAGATGATGGACGACAGGCCGTACAGCACGATCTCGAAGGCGAAGAATCTGAAGAACCAAACAGCGAGGTCAAAATTAAAATCCGAACTAGCGCCCGCGGACTGCGTCCAGATAAGCGGCCCTGCGAAAATAAAGCTCACCACGGACATGACACCCATGAGCATGACAACCAGCGAAAGCAGGTTAGAGGCGTAATCCGCCGCCCCCTGACGGCCCAGACGCTTGCGAACGGAAACGTAGACCGGCAAAAACGACGTGATAAGCATGCCGCCCATGACCAACTCGTACAAGAAGTTGGGCATGGTGGAGGCTACGGTATAGCAACTCGCCACGGCCATAAGGGCGCCCGAAAGGGCGTTCGCCTGAGCCATGGTGCGGCCAAATCCGGTTATGCGGGAGATGATGACAAGGACGCTGGCGGTGTTCGCCTTTCGCGAGGCGATCTGCTCGACCTCTTCCTCGGTTTCAAAATCCTCGTCCATCGCGGGGATGACGCCCGTGGTCTCCACGGCTCCAGCCCCTGCGCCTGCAGCAGAGGCGGCCTGCGCACCACCAAGGACGTCGGAGGGGGCAAAAAGCGCGCCGGTCGCATCCTCTCCCCCTTCCTCGGCTAAAAGCTCTGAATCAGCCGGGAACAGATCGCCCACGTTGTCCATCTCGCCCATAGGCTGAACGGGAACGGGCGCCAAACCCGCCTCCAAACGCGAGCGCTCCGCAGCGGACAGGTACACCGATGTCTCATCGGGCCGCGTCGAGGGCATTCCATCGCCTTCAAAACGAGTGCGGGCGGCAACGAGAAACGCCGTTGTCTCATCGGGACGAGGAACCTCGTGCCGTTCGGTGGGCCTAGGTGCAAAATGCCTGCCCTGCGGACGTTCGTCCATATCCATTGGGTCCCCCTTAGGTCCCTTCAATGCTCCATAGTCCCTTAACTATAAATCAGGCTCCGGGAAAGACCCGAAGCCTGATAATCATCACACGTTGACGTGTTTTCTATGTATATGGGATTTTACGCGCGAGCCTACACCGGCGAGCCGCCGCCCATGTACGTGGAGCTACCGGTGTTGAGCGTAGCGGTGACAACGCCGACGCCGGGCATGGAGGCGTGAACGTAGCGACCGCCGCCGATGTAGATGCCCACGTGGTAGATCGAGGTTGCGCTGTAACCCCAGAAGACCAGGTCGCCGGGCTTCAGGGAGCTAGCCGAACGCACCAAGTGGCCCTTGGACTGAACCAGGTTGAACTGGCCCTGGGACCAATGCGTGATGGAGTAGCCAACCTGCGCGTAGCTGTAAGACACCAGGCCAGAGCAGTCAAAGGTGTTGGGGCCAGCGGTGCCGTAGACGTACTCCTTGCCAACCTGCGCCAAAGCGATATCGACCACGCTGGAAGGGGCGTTGCCGGAATCAGAACCATAGTCCGGAGTGCTGGGCTTGCTGGGCTTGGACGGAGTCTCGGGCTGGCTGGGGGTCTCAGGCTGGCTGGGCTGCTGGGGCCGGCTGGGAGTCTGGCTGCCGCCGCCCTCGTTGCCCGCGTTACC
>DBEWRE010000041.1:0-12431 GCA_048207125.1 Collinsella sp. | reverse complement strand
GACCGGCCGCGGCAAATCCATGATCTTCCATGTCCATGCGGCGCGCGAGGCCGTGCTGCGAGGGCGCGCCAGCGTGTTCGTCTATCCGTTGCGCGCGCTCGTGGCAGACCAGTCGTTCCATCTGCGGTCCTTTTTCGCGAGGCTCGGCATAGGGGTTTCGGTCCTTACCGGCGCAACCGAGCGCGGCGAGCGCGACCGCGTGTTCTTGGCGCTCTCCCGCGGGGCGGTCGATATCGTCCTCACCACGCCCGAGTTCCTCGCTATCCATGCCGGCCGCTTCGCCTCGACCGGGCGCATGGGGTTCGTCGTGGTGGACGAGGCGCATCACGTGCAGGATGCGCCCGGCGGTTCCAGGAGCGCCTACCTGGAGTTTCCCCGCGTGCTTCAAGAGCTTGGCTCCCCGCGCGTGCTCGCCGCGACGGCGACGGCATCCGATCGCGTCACCCGGCAGATCGGCGATTTGCTGGGTATCGATGAGGTTATAGTGGACGACGCCGTCCGCGACAACTTGCGTCTGGACGATGAAAGGGACCTCGCCTCGCGCGAGAACCGTCTTGTGTCTATCGTCGCCGAGGGAGAGAAGTGCCTGGTCTACGTTAATTCTCGCGACCAGTCCATCTCGCTCGCGCGCACGCTGCGTCGGCGCATCCCCGAGCTGGGGCACGCCATCGCCTTCTACAACGCCGGGCTCGAGCCTGCCCAGCGCGCGCGGGTGGAGGAGGCGTTTCGCTCGGGCGAGGTGAGGTGCGTCGTGTCGACTTCGGCCTTCGGGGAGGGCGTCAACCTTCCGGACGTGCGCCATGTGGTCCTGTACCACATGCCGTTTTGCGCCACCGAGTTCAACCAGATGAGCGGGCGCGCCGGGAGAGACGGCTCCCCGGCTCAGATACACCTGCTGTACTCGTCCCGCGATGCCCGTATCAACGAGCGCTTGCTCGATGCCGCGGCTCCGCAACGCGACGAGCTGGTCACGCTCTACCGCGCGCTTCAAACCATGGCGCGCCGGCAGCGGGGCAAGACCGGGGACGGGCGCATAAGCGCAAGCGACATAGACATCTCCCAGATGTGCCTGGCGATCGATGCCCGCACCCCCGTCGAGGAGCGCACGGTGCCCTGCGCGCTCGCGATCTTCGAGGAGCTGGGTTTCCTGACGATTTCCGGCCTCGACGGCGACCGGTCGATCGAGATGGCGCAAAACCCGGGCAAGGTGGAGTTATCGCAGTCCATTCGCTATCTGGAAGGCATCCGCGCGCGCGTCGAGTTCTCGGCTTTTCGCGGCTGGGCGCTTTCCGCGTCCGCGCATGATATGCTTGCCAACGTTAACCGACCGATCACGCCCCGGGCACGATAGGGGGACGAACAATGGATATTTCGTCGCAGCGACATGCTCAGCATAGGGACAACGCCCCTGTCAACAAGGTGCGCAGCAGCATCCAGGGGGTGCCCTTGGTCCCCACTGAGAAGATGGTGCACTATTCTGCCGCCGACGACCTGCCGTCGGAGATCTGCGCTGACAATTGGAGCAAGCTATCGTCGCTCTGCAGGCGCTATATGGGCGAGAAAGACGCTGCCAAGGCGGAGAGGGCGTACTGCTTCGCGGCGGAGAAGCATTCCGATCAAAAGCGCCGCAGCGGCGAGCTGTACATCAACCATCCCGTAGAGGTCGCGATCATCTTGGCGGAACTCAAGATGGATTGCGACGTGGTGTGCGCCGCGCTGCTCCACGATACGGTCGAGGACACGGAAACGTCGCTCGCCGACGTGGCGGACCTGTTCGGTGATACGGTTTCCGAGCTGGTCGACGGCGTGACCAAGCTCACCAACATCGAGGTCGACAGCATGGACGAGAAACAGGCGCTGAACCTGCGCAAGATGTTCCTCGCCATGAGTCGCGACATCCGCGTGGTCATCGTCAAGCTCGCGGACCGTTTGCATAACATGCGCACCCTGGCCGCGCTTCGAGAGGACCGCCGCCTGTTCAAGGCGCGCGAGACCATGGATGTGTACGCTCCGTTGGCGGATCGCCTGGGTATCTCGTCCATAAAATGGGAACTCGAGGATCTTTCTTTCTTCTATTTGGAACCCGAGGCGTACCAACGCATCGCCCGTATGGTATCCGAGAGCCGCGAGGTTCGCGAGCGCTATCTGACCGAGACCATCAAGACGCTCACCGACGAGCTCAAGCGGGTTGGGCTCAAGGATTTTCAGATCAAGGGGCGCTCCAAGCACTATTGGTCCATCTACCAGAAGATGAAGCGCAAGGGCAAGGAGTTCTCCGAGATTTACGACCTGGTAGCACTGCGCGTCATCACCCAGACCGTGGGTGACTGCTATTCCGCTCTGGGCGCGGTCCACTCCCTGTGGCACCCCATGCCGGGTCGTTTCAAGGACTACATCGCCATGCCCAAGCTCAACAACTACCAATCGCTGCACACCACGGTCATCGGTCCCACCGCGCGTCCGCTCGAGATCCAGATCCGCACGTTCGAGATGCACGAGCAGGCCGAGTACGGTATCGCCGCCCACTGGCTCTACAAACGCAGCGGGGGGTCGAGCGCTACCAAGACGTCCGATGCCCAGCGCCTTGATGACCAGATCAACTGGCTCAAGCGCTCGCTTGATTGGGCGGTTTCCGACGAGATCGACGATCCCAAGGAGTTTCTGCATTCGCTCAAGGTCGACCTCTTCGACCAGGAGATCTTCGTCTTCACACCCAAGGGCGAGGTGATGAGCCTGCGCGCCGGCGCCACGCCGCTGGACTTCGCCTACGCCGTGCACACGGAGGTGGGCAACCATTGCGTGGGCGCCAAGGTCAACGGCGCGGTGGCCCCGCTCACCCATGAACTCAATATGGGCGACCGCATCGAGATACTTACAAACAAGGCGTCAAAGCCTTCGCGCGACTGGCTCAATATAGTCAAGACCCCGTCTGCAAAATCTAAGATCCGCAGGTACTTTGCGGCGGCGACTAAGGACGAGGATGCGACGGCGGGCCGCGACATCCTTGCCAAGGACCTGCGCAAGCGCGGTTACGGCATCTCCACGCAGCGGTCTACCAAGGCGCTGAACGCCGTGGCGGAGCAGATGAACTATAAGCATCTGGAGGACCTGTTCGCCGCCATCGGTTCCGGCAAGGTGGCGCCCCGTATGATCGGCAACCGCGTGCAGGCAATCCTCGATCCTAGGCCGGTGGAGGAGAGCGCCAAGAAGAAGCGCGAGGAAGCGGTTGTGGAGGCTGCCAAGCGCACCCATGGCTCCCGCGGCTCCGCGAATCGGCCGCAGCGCCGCGGCAGTTCCGGTGTAAGCGTCGTGGGCGCGGGCGGGGACGACCTGCTGGTGCGCCTGGCGCATTGCTGCAACCCCGTGGCGGGTGACGACATCGTGGGCTTTATCACGCGCGGGCGCGGCGTCTCGGTGCATCGCGCCACCTGCCCCAACGTCAAGGGGCTGATGGAGCATCCGGAGCGCATGATCGGGGTCGAGTGGGACGGCGCCGCAGACGCCCTGTTCCAGGTGGAGATCGTGGTCGAGTGCCTCGACCGCATGGGGCTGCTCAAGGACGTCACCATCGCGATCGGCGATGCCGGGGGCAATATCCTCTCCGCCGCCACGGCGACCAGCCGAGAGGGCATAGCCACCCTGCGCTTTTTGGTCGAGATCTCCGACGCGAGCGGGTTGGACCCGTTGCTCGCCGCCATCAGCCGGGTCGATAGCGTTTACGACGCCCGACGTATCATGCCGGGCGAGGGCGGTAAGAAGATGAAGCGCCGCGGCTGAGGGCACGTAATTTTAGGCGCGCCTGGCGGGGTGTTCCCAATACGGGCGAAGATGCCGTATGACGGCGGCGCCGTGGACTCGATTGTTCCACGGCGCCGCTTTTCGCATGCGCGTATTTTGCGCCCGCAGGTGATTCGGGCAGGTTGTCTATTTTCCTTCGACCATGGTGAGCGAGATCTTGCCGCGGTCCTTGTCGATGCCGCAGATCCAGACGGTGACGGTATCGCCCACGCTGACGATATCGCTGGGATGCTTCACGAAGCGGTTCGCCATCTTGGATATATGGACCAGGCCGTCCTGTTTGACGCCGATGTCCACGAAGGCTCCGAAGTCGACCACGTTTCGCACCGTGCCCGTGAGCTCCATGCCAACTTTAAGGTCGTCGAAGTTGGTGACCGAGCGGCTGAAAACAACTTCCGGCGCATCGTCGCGGGGGTCGCGACCGGGTTTTTCCAGCTCGGAGACGATGTCGCGCAGGGTGGGTACGCCGCAGTCCAGCTCGCGAGCCACCTCGCCTATGTTGTCCACGCGTCGCGACATGTCCGCAACGCCTCCGGAGGCGAGGGCGGACGGTTCCACGCCGGCGCGCTCGAGAAGGGCGGTCGCCACCGCATAGCTCTCAGGGTGAACGCTGGTGGCGTCCAGGGGATTGGCTCCACCGGAGATGCGAAGGAAGCCGGCGCAGTTGAGAAATGCCTTGGGCCCAAGCTTGGGAACCTTCTTGAGCTGGCGGCGATCTGTGAAGGCGCCCATCTCCTCGCGATAGGCGACGATGTTTTTAGCGATGGTGGGGGTGATGCCCGAGACATAGCCCAGCAAGCTGGCGCTGGCGGTGTTGAGGTCGACGCCGACCTGGTTGACGACGCGCTCCACCACGCCTCCCAGCGCGCGGCCGAGCTCGACTTGGTTGAGATCATGCTGGTACTGACCGACGCCGATGGACTGGGGCGGAATCTTGACCAGTTCGGCGAGCGGGTCCTGAAGGCGACGGCCCAGGCTCATCGCGCCGCGGGTGGTGACGTCTAAGTCCGGGTACTCCTCGCTGGCGAGCTTAGAAGCGGAGTAGACCGATGCGCCCGCCTCGTTGACGATGGTGTAGCGCAGGTCGAGACCGGACTCGCCGATGAAGGCGGAGACGACCTCTTCGGTCTCGCGGCTCGCCGTTCCGTTGCCGATCACGATGGTGTTGATGTTGTAGCGGCGGGCGAGGTCGCCCAGCTTGCGCTTGGTTCCCGTCACATCGCTGCGCGGCGGGGTGGGGTAGACGGTGGTGTAGTCGAGGAGCTTTCCGAACTCGTCCAAAACCGCCACCTTGCAGCCCGTTCGATAGCCGGGGTCCAGGGCGATGATGCGCGCTCCTCGAACCGGTCGCTGGGACAGCAGCGCCTCCGTGTTCTTGGCGAATACCGCGATGGCGTCCGTTTCAGCGCGCTCGGTGAGGGCGGCGCGGACCTCGCGTTCGAGCGAGGGCGCCATCAGGCGCTTGTAGCCGTCGGTGATGGCGGCGTCCAAGGCCTGGGCGAAGATGCCGCCGCGCCGCGCTATGCGCCCGCCGAGCAGATCGATTGCCTGCTGCTGGTCGACGCGCACGCGCACGCGCAGCTTGCCCTCCGCCTCCCCGCGGTTGATGGCGAGGATACGGTGGTTGGGAATCTTGCTTACGGGTTCGGAGAAGTCGTAGTAGGCCTCGTACACGGTCTTCTCGTCCGCGTCTACCGCCTCGACGCCGATGGCGCCGGTGTTATTGGTGAACGCGCGCAGGGCGTCGGTGTTTTCCGCGTCGTCGGCGATCACCTCGGCGACGATATCCTGCGCGCCGGCGAGCGCCGCTTCAGCGGTGGCGTAGCCCCCGTCTGCGTTGACGTACTCCGCGGCGATCGCGAGCGGGTCGCCCGAGGTGGTCGACTGCAGCATAATCATGTTGGCCAGGGGTTCAAGTCCCGCGGCGCGCGCCTTGGAGGCGCGGGTGGCCCGCTTTTTCTTGAAGGGCTTGTAGAGGTCCTCCACGCGCTGCATCATGGTGGCGCCCTCGATGGCGTCGCGGAGCTCGTCGGTTAGCTTTCCCTGTTCGTCGATGCTGGCAAGCACTTCAGCCTTGCGAGCCTCGAGGGCTCGCAGGTAGGTGAGGCGGGCGTCGAGTTCGCGCAGCTGCGCATCGTCCAAGCCTCCCGTCGCCTCCTTGCGGTAGCGGGCGATAAAGGGGATGGTGTTGCCCTCGTCGATCAGCTTGATGACGGCTTCGACCTGCTCGGGCTTTACACCGAGCTCTTTGGCCAGAACGTCTTCTATCTTGAGCATGTGCCTCCGATCTTTCTGCTTTGCCTCCGGCTCCCATGGGCCGGATGCGCCTTCGGTATTGTACTTGTGACCGCGGACATAACAAGTCCGGTCCGCATCGGGCGAGGTGCGGGGTATAACTATGCGGGCAAGATGAAGGGCGCGCCCACGAGGACCCCGCCTCATCGCGGCGGCGCCCCGGCATAAAACCGATGCGGAAAGGGATGATTTCTCATGAACGAGTCAGAATTCGCCGCCCTGCCGGTGCTGGACACCGTTCCCAGGGGCGCCATCCATATCGAGTGCATGGTCAACGGCCCCGTCGAGACCAATACCTATATCGTGTGCTCTAGGGACGAGGCGGTGGTGATCGATCCCGCCTGGGAGGGGGAGAAGCTGGCGCGAGAATTCGTCCAGAACCACCCCAGCGTGAAGATCGTGGCCCTGGTCTGCACGCACGGGCATGGGGACCACGTGGGAGGCGTAGCCGGTATGCGGCGCGTGCTGGGTGACGTTCCGTTTCTTATTTCTAAGGACGATGCATCCTTTATGCCGGGTGCTATCGAGGGCATGCGCGAGATGTGGGGAATCGACACCGAGGACCCCGGCGAGCCGACCAGGCTGCTTGCAGAAGGCGACGTGATCGAATTTGGAGGCTCGTTTCTGCAGGTTATCGAAACCCCGGGGCATACGCCGGGCGGAATCGTGCTGTTTGCTGCCACTGAGACGGGAAACGTCGCGTTTGTGGGCGATACGCTCTTTCCCGGCGGTCACGGCCGCGTGGATCTAGAGGGCGGCGACGGGGTGCAGATCCTGCGCTCGCTCGGGAAGATGGCGAAGGTCCTGCCGGAGGACACGCTCTGCTTGATAGGGCATGGTGGAACCACCACGATCGAAGAGGAGCGCTCGACCAACATGTTCATGCGCCGCGGCGAGTCTATGGTCGAGAGGGCGGCGCGCGGCGGGCGGAAGTGAGGGCGGACGGCGGGTGCTTGGCCTTCGCTTGGCCTACGGGTCGCGCATCTTCTTATAGGCGTTGGTAAACAATGGTAAAAATCACGTATTCAAGTGGTATTCTAGGGGCGTAATTATGAGCAATCCTGATATTGGGAGGTCTTGTATGCTCGTTAACGCAGCAGATATGCTCAAGAAGGCCGAGGCCGGCCACTACGCGCTGGGCGCCTTCAACACCAACAACCTCGAGTGGACGCTTGCCGTTCTCCAGGCCGCCGAGGAGGCGAAGTCCCCGCTGATCCTCCAGTGCACCGCCGGTGCCGCTAAGTGGATGGGTGGCTTCAAGGTCTGCGCCGACATGGTTAAGGCCGCCGTCGAGGCAACCGGTGTGACCGTTCCCGTCGCCCTGCACCTGGATCATGGTTCTTACGAGGACTGCTTCAAGTGCATCGAGGCTGGTTTCACCTCCATCATGTACGACGGCTCCCATGAGGAGACGTTCCAGATCAACCTCGACCGCACCAAGGAGCTCGTGGAGCTCGCCCACTCCAAGGGCATCTCCATCGAGGCCGAGGTGGGCGGCATCGGCGGCGTCGAGGACGGCGTTGCCTCCAACGGCGAGCTCGCTGATCCGGCCGAGTGCAAGCAGATCGCCGACCTGGGTGTCGACTTCCTCGCTTGCGGTATCGGCAACATCCACGGCGTGTATCCCGAGGACTGGGCGGGCCTGTCCTTCGAGCGCCTTGCTGAGATCAAAGCCGAGGTTGGCGACCTGCCGCTCGTTCTGCACGGCGGCACCGGCATCCCCGAGGACCAGATCAAGAAGGCCATCTCCCTGGGCGTTTCCAAGATCAACGTCAACACCGACCTGCAGCTCGCCTTCGCCAAGGGCGTGCGCGAGTACATCGAGGCCGGCAAGGATCTCCAGGGCAAGGGCTTCGATCCCCGCAAGGTTCTCAAGCCCGGTCGCGACAACATCGTCGCTCGCGCCAAGGAGCTCATGGAGGAGTTCGGTTCCGTCAACAAGGCGTAGACAGACAAGCGGAATCCGCTAATATCGCTGCGAATAGCCGTCGTTCCCCTTTGGGAGCGGCGGCTTTCTGCATATCGGGCCTTTCGCTTGCCGTAAGGTATCTGTCAAATCGCCGAATCCTCACGGTGCGCTTTCGGTCGGTCTGTTACGCTCGATCTAAGGCATTGTTTCTTTGAGAGGAGAGATCGGTATGGCAAATCGTTTCGAAGGCAAGAGCGTCGTGGTTACCGGCGCGAGCTCGGGCATGGGCAGGGAGATCGCTCTTGAGTTTGCGGCGGAGGGCGCGACCGTCGTCGCCGTGGCTCGTCGCATGGAGCGTCTCGAAGAGCTCGCAGCGCAGGCGGAGGACCTTTCCGGAACCATCCTTCCGTATCCCGGCGACATCTCGTCCGTCGAGGTGAACAACGGTATGATCGATTACGCGGTCGAGAAATGCGGAAAGCTCGACATCCTGGTCAACAACGCTGGCATCATGGACGAATTCAAGCCCATCGCCGAGGTCACTGACGAGCAGTGGGAGCGCGTCATGAAAGTGAATCTCGATGGCCCCATGTTCGCCATGAGGCGTGCCGTGGAGGTCATGCTCGAGCATGGGACGGCGGGCAGCATCGTTAACGTCGCATCTATCGGCGGCATCCGCGGGGCCCGAGCCGGAGCCGCATATACCGCCTCCAAGCACGCGCTCGTCGGCCTCACTAAGAACACCGCGTACATGTATGCGCCCAACAATATCCGCTGCAACGTCGTTTGCCCGGGCGGAGTTGAGACCGAGGTTATGGACAGCCAATCCGATCTGAGCCAGGTTGGCATGGGTCGAGTTATGGCTGGTCTTGACACTTCGATTCCCGCTGGCCAGTCACGTGATATCGCAACCGCGGTCCTCTATGTCGCTAGCGATGACGCCCGGTTCATGACGGGTTCCACAATCGTCGTGGACGGCGGAGTCTCCTGCAACTAGGATCCCGTGCGATCCGCGTGTCGATTCGAGCCCGTGGCGGATAGCGCCCAGGTAGCTGTTTGAGCCCCGTCGATGTCGGTATCGGCGGGGCTTTGCATGTCCTGATGGTTCATAATTCGATTCGACAAGCCAACGATGGGAGGGACGATGATAATCAAGACGACATCGCCGAGTGCCGGCTCCCTCAGAACCGAAGGACCGGTTGGCAGCCCCGATGAGGTCGAGAACGATGACTACCGCTATCTCGACATCGGGCTTCCGCAGGAAATCGAGAGGCTCAAACAGGCTGGGAGTATAACCGCCGCGAGAGAAGCCTGCTTAAAGCTGTTGGAGGAGGTCGCTGAACCTCAGCTTCGCGCTTGCCTGAGGGCGGAGAGCCACCGAATGGGAAGGATCGCCCGCCAGTTTTGCGTGACCCGCGACCGCGCGCTCGAGCTTATCAGGGCGGAATGGCCGGAATTCAGCTCAAGGCAGCTGGACGATTTGATCGAGCGCAAGCGGATCGACTACCGGCTCGTTGGGGGCGAAGTTCGATTTCTGGACAACTTTCTCGACTCGCTGCGGGTGTATCCTGCAGAGGTTCCCGGCCTGCTGCCCGATTCCCCTTCGGACACCGCGGCGCGCGATTCGATGCTCAAGCGCATGAGGGATGCCGGCGGCGCCAGCCGAATCATTACGATAAAAGCGAAGATATCGGTGCCCGGCAAACGTGTCGGGGAGACCGTTCGGGCTTGGCTTCCCGTTCCCGCGCGCGCACCGCAGCAATCCCAGATAGAAATACTCTCCATGACGGAAGGCGGGGTCGTTGCTCGTGAGGACGCTCCGGCGCGCACGGTGTTCTGGGAATCTGCGGAGCTTGATACGTTCGAGGTGACGTATCGATATCGTATAAACGCTCCCTATGTGGACACGACCGCCCCCGCTCCAAGCAGCCATGTTGTGGACGCGCCGTCGCCGTGCGGCGCTGATTTGGCAGAGATTCGACCCCACGCCCTGTTCACGCCCTATCTCAAAGCGCTCACCGACTCGCTCGTCCACCGAATCGAACGTCCCTTTGACCGTGCGAGGGTGATATACGACTATCTGACCGTTCACGTTGATTACCGCTATCAGCCAGATTACGCCCAGCTTGATGCTATCGCCGACAATTGCGCGAAATCGCTTCGCGGCGACTGCGGCGTGATGGCGCTTACGTTTGTGACGATGTGCAGAATCGCGGGCGTTCCCGCTCGCTGGCAAAGCGGTCTTTATGTCGCAAGCGACTACATAGGCCCGCATGATTGGGCGATGTTCTATACCGAAGAGTACGGCTGGCTTTGGGCGGACGTTTCGTTCGGCTCATCATCCCGGCGCTCCGGGGACGAAGCGAGGCGATTGCATCATTTCGGCAATCTCGATCCTTGGAGAATGGTTTCGAACTCAGAATTCCAAGCTGAGTTCGAGCCGGTGTCCGATGGCGTTCGCTGGGACCCCTTCGACAACCAGATGGGGGAAGCGACGGTCGACGGCAGGGGATGCGATGAGGTGGAGATGCTTCGAGAAGTAGAACTTGTCGAGATGATCGAGCCATAATCGCCGTGTCTGTGCTAATATAACTAAGTTCACCGCGCCCGAGTGGCGGAACGGCAGACGCAGGGGACTCAAAATCCTCCGCTGGCGACAGCGTGTGAGTTCGAATCTCACCTCGGGCACCATGTGACATCTGGAGGGGGCTTGTCCCCCTTTTGCATTCAAGCGGATAACTTCGTGTTGATAGCGTGAAGTTTTACTTTTGTATGCTAACATCGCTGTTGCACTGTGCTTGCAGTAGCCAAGAGGGACGATAAGTCCCCACCTTTCGGCGCCAACGAGCAGCTGTCTGGTCCTACAATTTGAACTTCGAAGATATCGTTATGTATCGCTCGATTCTCGTGTAGCCCGGATGCTGTATGGCACCGGGTTATTTTTGTTCTATCCAAGAAGGAGGTAAGGACATAGCTAAGTCTGATGACACCCGCATCAATGACGAGATCACCGGAACCACCTGCCGTCTGATCGGCGTAGATGGATCTCAGCTCGGTCTCTTCGGCATCCGCGATGCGCAGCGCGTCGCCGATGAACAGGGGCTTGACCTGGTGGAGATCGCGCCCAACGCGAATCCCCCGGTGTGTAGGGTCATGGATTACGGCAAGTTCAAGTACCAGCAGGCCATGAAGGCCAAGCAGGCTCGTAAGAACCAGTCTAAGGTCGAGGTAAAGGAAATGAAGTTCCGACCCAAGATCGATGTTGGCGATTACGAGACCAAGAAGGGTCATGTCCTTCGCTTTCTGAAGAAGGGCGCACGCGTTAAGGTCACCATCATGTTCCGCGGCCGTGAGATGGCTCACCCGGAGCAGGGACTTAACGTTCTCGAGCGTCTTTCTGAGGATCTGAAACAGTACGCTACGGTCGAGTCGGCACCAAAGCTTGAAGGCCGTAACATGCTCATGCTCCTCGCACCCATTAAGGGCGCCTTTGATAACGAGGCCAGCGAGGCCGAGGCTAACGAATAGCCACACTCATTGTGTAGTAGTAACCGAGAAGGAGAATTTCATGCCTAAGATGAAGTCCCACAGCGGCACCAAGAAGCGTTTCCGCCGCACCGGCACGGGCAAGATCATGCGCTGCAAGGCTTTCACGAGCCACATCCTGACCAAGAAGTCCACCAAGCGCAAGCGCAACTTCCGCCAGGAGGGCGAGCTCGCCGCCGCCGACAAGAAGGTCGTTACCGCACGTCTGGCCGGCAACTAAGCCCATTTGCATTCCGTTACCTCTAACTCGTTAATTAGGAGTTGATTATATATGGCACGTGTCAAGCGCGCTGTGAACGCCAAGAAGAAGCGCCGTACAGTCCTCAACCGCGCTAAGGGTTATTATGGTCAGGCGTCCCGTTCTTATAAGTACGCCAAGGAGCAGGTGCAGCACTCCCTCCAGTACCAGTACCGCGATCGTCGCAACAAGAAGCGTGAGATTCGCAGCCTCTGGATTACCCGTATCAACGCTGCCGCCCGCATGAACGACATCTCTTATTCTCAGTTCATGCACGGTCTGAAGCTGGCTGGCATCGAGCTCGACCGCAAGGTTCTCGCTCAGATGGCTTACGAGGACATCGAGTCCTTCAACGAGCTGGCCACCATCGCCAAGAAGGCGCTCGAGGCTTAATTCCATTTTATGGATGATCAGGGGACGGACTTCGGTTCGTCCCTTTTCATTAATAGCCATTCATTAGGGTGCTCAACCATTCGGATATACAGCAATGCACCGCTTTTCGATTATGGGATTTGCGCAGCGGGGTGAATAATCGAGCTTCACATTATGAGAAAGTGAAGTATAGTTATGCGTGAAGTGGGCGGAGCGCCGCCCACCGGTCAGCGGCCATGGCGGGCGGGGCACGCCCGGACCCATTCCGAACC
Organism: Collinsella sp.; assembly: GCA_048207125.1. Classification (GTDB taxonomy): domain Bacteria; phylum Actinomycetota; class Coriobacteriia; order Coriobacteriales; family Coriobacteriaceae; genus Collinsella. The sequence continues at coordinate 1 of DBEWRE010000041.1, read as the reverse complement.
C
>DBEWRE010000040.1:0-45499 GCA_048207125.1 Collinsella sp. | reverse complement strand
GCCCTCGCCCGCGAAGTTCATCATGTTGTAGAAGCTCACGCACCAGATGGCGGCGGCGAGAACCAGCGTCACAAACCAGTGGCCAACGCCCTTGCGGTCCATCTCAAGCGCAATGAACATCACGTAGAACGCCAGGAAGATGCCCACAAACGCATAGGTCAGCGAGAAAACGGCGATGTCATACGGGAAGAACAGCTCCCAGAACCCCGCGACAAACATCAGCGCGCCCAGCACCGGCTCGGTCCAGCCAAGCACCCACGTGGACTTGGAGACAAAGGATGCGATAAACGTGGCGGCGCCCAAGAAGATGCCGATCCATGGCAGCATCTCCAAAAGACCCGTAAGGCCGTTATGGGGCGTGATCATGAACATCCCCAGGCCGCCCTCTACCGGCGTCACATACATGTAGACGGCGAACAGGAAGCAAAACGCGGCCATAATGACCAGGTTCCACTTCACGTCGAGCAGCTTCTTGATGATTTCGTCTTTCATCGATACCCCTTTTTCTTCCCAATAGATCGCGCAGGCGACGGCGCGCTCCTCTTCAAACTCAAAAGTATAGCATCCCGATTAAACGTGTAGACACATAGGTTAGCCGGACGAGGAAGGGCTGACGTACGGCCAGGGCCCGCCGGGCTTATCTAAGGGATGCGTTCGGCCCCGCCGGGCCTCAGAGCATCCCTTAGATAAGCCGGTGGACGCCCCGGCCTGACGGGAGCCCTTCCTGGCCAAGGCGCGATGAAGGGAATCGCGCAAGAAGCGGGGCCGGTACCTGTGGAGGCACCGGCCCCGTGTGGCTTGTTCTGTTCGCGAATTGTTTGGCAGAGGCAGCTGCACAAAGTTGACCTACCCCATGGTTTTGATGAGGTAGTCCTTGAAACCTGGAAGGGCAAAGACAAGCCTGCCGCGGATCGGCTCGTCGATAACGCCCGCTTCCAAAAGGCGTTTTTTGTAGATCGAGATATGACTTGGGGACTTGGCAAGCCGCGTCTTTAGATTGGCCTGAAGCGTCTTGTCCTCGTCCTGACTCATGGCAAGCAAAAACTCGATATCTGCTAGAGAGAGCTCGGAGAGCGTTGCATCGAAGACACGCGATTCGAGCTCCTCCTGCGCGAGGGCAGCGCCCCGCCTCACATGATCGATCGATATGACGTCATCGTCATGCGACGCGCCCCAAGAGCGATAGCCGACCAGCTGCAACATAAAGGGAAAGCCATCGACACGCTCCACCGCCGCCTGCAGCGCGTCTTCGGCGATGCGCTTACCACCGTCCATCACGGTGCTGCGAAACGCCTCTTCGACCTCGTAGCCGGGAATGGGACCGAGCGATTTGCGGGCCGCGCGGCGCAAAAACGACGTTGACTCCCCGGACAGGAGGGCCGAAATCCTATGCGGTAAACCGGCCATGAGCAGAACCACGCGCCTATCCTCTCGCACGAAATGCTGGTACGTGGTCACAAGCGAGACCATCTCGTCGAGGGACGGGTCCACCTCGTCCACCGTAATAAGTAACCCCGTGCCGGTTTTTGTCAGCTGATCAAGAAGCGAGTTCATGCGCGTACGCCAATTCGCGGGAGCCGCCTGGTCGCACGTGAAGCCCACGCCTCCCAGGGCAGCAATAGAAACCGATGCGAGGTGAACTGAACTCGCATCGTCTATCAAATGGGCTGAAGCGGCGCTTGCCTGTTGGAAAATGTCTTCGAGCATTCCTTTGGTAGCCGTCACGTTGGACGCAATCCAACCGCGGGCGCGCGCCTCTTGCGCAAGGTACGTAATGAGAGCGGTCTTGCCCGATCCGCGGGCGCCAACAAACATAGTGCAACGATCGGGACTGTTATCCGGATTATCGAGAGTCGTCAACAAATCGTCGACAATCCCCTCTCGTCCCGCTAGGTACAGCGGCACTTTACCAAACACGGGAGTAAATGGATTGCTTTGAGGCTGCATCTCTGGATCCTTCATAATTACCCCCGTTTACATTCGAAAGGAATACGCTCATATAGTACCCAAATAATGCAAAACAGTTTTAAACAGCCTTAAATGGTTTTAAATTGTCTTAAACAGTCTTAAATGGTCTTAAACATCTCAACCGCATGCAAAGCTCACCTGGGATTGTGGAAAAGCAAGGACCGCCCGGGTTTCCGCCCGGGGTGTTCTGAGGCGCAACGCGCCGAACACACCCCGGGCGGAAATCCCGGGCGTCTCCGCTCCTCGTCCAAAAACCGCTAGCTCTTGCCAAACCTGGCGCCCTTGCGAACGCGGCCGCTTGCGAACTTGGACCCCTTGCGGGCATCGCGACGCAGGCGCTCGATCACCTCGTCCTCGCTAGTGCCTTCTGCCAAGGCCTTGAGGTGCACCACGGCATCGCGCAGTCGGGCGGCCTCCTCGAAGTCCATGGCCTCCGAGGCGCTGCGCATGTCATCCTCCATCTGGGCGATGACGCGCTGCAGCTCGTCGGGCGGGAGCTCGGCCAGCTCTTGCGCCAGGCGCTGGCCGTCTGAGGCTTCCACGCCGGGAGCCGCATCCGCCCCGCCCTCGCCCGCCGGGGTGAAGAACTCGCCATGGCCAAGAGAGTCGCCGCGGCTGCGGTCGCGCTTGCCCAGGGTCTCCGATGCCTCCGCGATGAAACTCGAGATATCGTTGATGGCCTTGCGGACGGTCTTGGGCTCGATGCCATGTTCCTTGTTGAACGCCATCTGGATCTCGCGGCGGCGCGCCGTCTCGTCGATGGCCTCGCGCATGGAGTCAGTGATGGTGTCCGCGTACATGATGACCTCGCCCTCCGCGTTGCGCGCGGCGCGACCGATGGTCTGGATGAGCGAGCGGCGGTTGCGCAGGAAGCCCTCTTTGTCCGCGTCGAGGATGGCGACCAGCGAGACCTCCGGCAGGTCCAGGCCCTCGCGCAGCAGGTTGATGCCAACAAGCACGTCGATCTTGCCGGCGCGCAGGTCGCGCAGGATCTCGACGCGGTCCAGCGTGGCGGTGTCCGAGTGCATGTAGTTGACCTTGACGCCGGCGTCGAGCAGGTGGTCGGTGAGGTCCTCGGCCATGCGCTTGGTGAGCGTGGTGACAAGCACGCGCTCATGGCGGGCGGTGCGGACCTTTATCTCGTCCAGCAAATCATCGATCTGGCCGCGCACGGGACGCACGTCGATCTTGGGATCGAGCAGGCCGGTGGGGCGAATGATCTGCTCAACGTTGTTCTGGCTCACACGCAGCTCGTAGTCGCCCGGCGTGGCCGAGACGTAGATGAACTGCGGGATGCGCGCCTCGAACTCGTCGAAGCGAAGCGGGCGGTTGTCCAGGGCGGACGGCAGGCGGAAACCGTGCTCGACCAGCGTGACCTTACGCGAGCGGTCGCCCTCGTGCATGCCGCGGATCTGCGGCACGGTGACGTGGCTCTCGTCGATGATGCAGACCATATCCTTGGGGAAATAGTCGATGAGCGTGAAGGGCGGCTCGCCGGGTTTGCGGCCGTCCAGATGGCGCGAGTAGTTCTCGATGCCGTTGGTGAAGCCCATGGTCTCGAGCATCTCCAAATCGTAGTCCGTGCGCTGCTGCAGTCGCTGGGCCTCGAGGAGCTTGTCCTCCGCCTTGAGCTCTGCCACGCGGTGCTCGAGTTCTTCCTCAATGGTCTTGAGGGCCGCCGTGACCTTGGGCTTCTCGGTGACGTAGTGGGAGGCGGGCCACACGGGGATGGCGTCGTATTCGCGCAGGATCTCGCCCGTGACCTCGTCGATCTCCGCGATCAGCTCGACCTCGTCCCCAAAGAACTCGAAGCGCAAGGGGTGCTCCGCATAGGGCGGATAGACGTCGACCACGTCGCCGCGCACGCGGAAGCAGCCGCGCGAAAGGTCGTAGTCGTTGCGGTCGTACTGGATGTCGATGAGGCAGTGGATGAACTCGTCGCGCTCGAGCGGCACCTTCTTGTCCACGTTGGGCGCCAGGCCCGCGTAGTCCTCCGGGCTGCCGATGCCGTAGATGCAGGACACGGACGCGACCACGATGACGTCGCGGCGGGACAGCAGCGACGCCGTGGCCTGATGGCGCAGCATCTCGACTTCCTCGTTGATGGAGGAGTCCTTCTCGATGTAGGTGTCCGACTGCGGAACGTAGGCCTCGGGCTGGTAGTAATCGTAGTAGGAAACAAAGTAGACCACCGCGTTGTGCGGGAAGAACTCCTTGAGCTCGCTGGCAAGCTGGGCGGCGAGCGTCTTGTTGGGAGCCATCACCAACGTGGGCTTGCCCAACGCCTCGATAGTCTTGGCCATGGTGAAGGTCTTGCCCGAACCGGTGACGCCTAGAAGCACCTGGTAGCGGTCTCCGTCTTTTACGCCCTTAACCAGGGATTCGATTGCCTGGGGCTGGTCGCCGGACGGCTCGAAGGGGGAAACGACCTCGAAAGCAGCGGGCTCTCCCGTGACACCGAAGCGGCGGAGCTCCCCGCCTACGCGCTCGACCTCGAAGTTCTCCATTGCTCTCCCCTCTTTGGGCGCCGTGTGCACAACCATTTTGCCATGTACCGCAAAACCGTGCGCCGTATACGCTTGGTGACACATCGCAACGTTAGCAGATTGCCATGCGGCAGGATAGGATGGCAATAACTGGCAGAAAGGAAGGCGCGGACAGCGGCATGCGGACGATACGAACCGAGCGACGGCGGACAGCCGGCGTCGTTGATCCGCGAAATGCATAATATCGCTTGCTAAACAGCGGCTAGATTGCTGCGATTGCATAGGATTCTTGGCTTGGAAAATCGTGATCGGTCAATGTGGTCATTGAGACGCTTCGGGTGGGATAACAATTGCGCAATTATTAACCCTCGTAGCGGCCTTTCAGCAGCGCCAGAGTCTTTATACATGCCCCGGCGATCCCCACCTCGTGGCACTCATTGACCACAGCGACGGGGCGCGGTTTAAAAAGGCACGCAAACGCCTACATAAATGCGTCCGGATAGAGCTGGCGATAGCGATCATGCGCGTTGTTGACGCGGATGAGGTACGCTTGCGTCTCCGGGAACGTGATCGCGTTATGCAGGGACGTATCTTGCTGGACCCAATCATCGACGTTGCCCATTCCGCCGTTGTAGGCGGCGATGGCACGGTCTGCCGAGCCGTTGAAATAGGTGATGAGGTAGGCGAGATAGGCGCTGCCGAACTCGATGTTGACCGCGGGGTCCTCAAGGTCATCCGCAGAATAAAGGGAGCCGTCGACCAAGCCCTTGTCCACCATGTCCTGGGCGGTCTCGGGCATAAGCTGCATAAGCCCGCGCGCGCCCTGGCTGGACTCGGCGGAAGGGTCCCAGCCGGACTCCGTCTCTATGACGGCGGCGACAAGATACGGGTCTACCCCGTGCGCGGAAGCGGACTGAGCGATCTGCTCCTCATATTTTAAGGGGAAGATGGCGCTTACCAGCAACGACGGAGCGTAGGAGTACGCCGCCGAGATGCCGCCCACCACGGCCACGGCCAGCATGGGCAGCACGCGGTACCACGCCAGCAGGCGAGGTCGCTTAGCCATGAAGGGTCTCCTCTGCCGCGGGGAGCTCCAGGCCGCAGCGGTCAACCAGCGCGTCGAGCTCGCGGAACGTCGAATCGTCCGCGCGGGCATTGTCGATAACGCAAGTCGCCATGGCGATAAGATCCTCCTCGGTGGGCTGGCACTCCGCGCGACGGTCGAAGTCGTCTACGTCCATGCCGCGCTCCACAGCGCGAAGACGCCGGACGGCGAGCGGCGCCGTCACCGCGACGATCTCATCCGCCAGCGCGAACGCATCGGTAAAGCCCGCGGGGGCGGAAATCTCCACCACGGCGAGCTGGTGCTCGGGAACCATGACCGAGCAGCAGTTGGCAGGCAGCAAGCGCAGTCCCAGCTGCTCCAGCAAGATGGGATGGACGATGGCGTTGAGCCGGGCCGCGTCCTCCGGGGTGTCGAACGCGCGGCGGGCGAGGATGGCGCGGTCGATGCCGCCCGTGGCATCGAGCACGTCCCAGCCAAACTCTTGCGCGATGGCGTCGACAACGGCAGACCCGGGCTGGTAGAGGTCTTTAGCGAGTTGGTCGAGGTCGATGCGCATGGCACCGCGACGCTCGAGGTAGCGAGCGGCCGTGGACTTGCCCGAGGCGATGTTTCCTATGAGAAAGAAAGTAATCATGGCTATCTATTGTTGCTCAAAAGAGCCCCGCGCGCACGTGCGGCAGAAGTCTTCGTCCTAATTACACGCGAGCGCAATCGGCCCCGCGGACCGCTTGGAAGCGGGCTTGGACCCTAGGCGTCGCCGCCCGCGGAAGCCGATGCCCCCGCCGCGGCAAGGGGGCGAAGAACGGTCAGCGCGCACAGCAGCAGCGAGCCCAACGCGATCGCGCCCCCGACGAACCCGATGAAACCGATGCCCGCCCCGGACACCACCGCGCCGCCCAGCGCCGTGCCCGAGCCGATACCCAGGTTGAAGATGCCCGAAAAAATGGACATGGCGACGGTCGAGGAGTCCTTATCGCAGCAGCGGATGATCTCGGACTGGTAGGCGATGCTGAACGTGGTGGCGAACATGCCCCACACCGCGCAGGCGGCGCCGAACGCGACGGGTGCAGAAGCGGTGAGACGCATCAGCAGCAGGCCGGCGGCCACCCCCGCGCACGAGCCCGCCAGGAACAGGGCGCGCCGGCGGTCGTAAAAGCGCGTCATCGCGACGCTGCCGACAAGCCCCGCTATACCGAAGACCGTGAGCATCAGGGTTATGAGCGAATCGGGCATGCCGCCCACCTGCTGCAAGAACGGCTCGATGTAGCTGTAACCGGTGTAGTAGCCCGTCGCGAACAGCATCGTGGTGGCGTAGATGCCCATAAGCACGCGATTCTTGAGCAGCGACGGCAGCTGGCCCAGAGTGAACGGCTCGCCCGCGGACATCTTGGGGAAGCACGCCATCAGGTACAAAACGATAGCCGCGGCGACCGCCCCGACGATGGTGAAGGTCATGCGCCAGCCAACCATAAGACCGATGGCGCGGCCGATGGGAAGCCCGAAGATCATCGCTATGGACGTTCCGGTCGCGACCATGCTGACAGCGAGCGAGCTATGGCGCACGTCCACCAAGCGCGAAGCGCACACCGCGGCGATGGACCAGAAAACGGCGTGCGCGCTGGCCACCACCAATCGGGCGAGCACCAACACAAGGTAGCTGGGGGCCGCCGCAGACAGGAACTGCCCCAAGGAGAACAGCGCGATGACGCCGAGCAGCAGCTTTTTAAACTCGATGCGCGATGCGGCCATCATGAGCGGAAGCGACAGAATCATAACCGCCCAGGCATACACGCTGATCATGATGCCGGCTTGCGCCTCGGTGAGTGAAAATGTGCCAGCGATATCCGTAAGCAGGCCGATGGGCATGAATTCCGATGTATTGAACGCGAACGCCGAAAACGTGATGCCCAAAAGCGGCAGCCACTGCCGCAAAGTGATTCCCTTTTGCATCATATGTTCCCCCAATTTCCCCAGATGCAGCAACAGCCCGCGCCCAAAAGCGGCCGCGCTCTATTCCAGTTGGTGGATTATAGGGAATCGTTGCCGCAGGGTAAAAGCATTTTTCAACTTTGAGGAATCGTTAACACATATCAAGCGAATCGACGGCGCGGCGTACGGGAGCGACGCGACGAGAATCGAAAAGAGCGAACATCTGTTTGTGTCTATGCTATGATAGATAGTTACTCAAAGCAGATGCCGCGCGCGACCAAGCAGGCGCCGCGGATGGATTCAGGGGCAGCGTGACGCTAAGGAGACGCGAAGGGAGGCTATATGGACGAGAAGCGGGTCAAGCAGGCTCGATTCGCCGACGTGGCGGCGCGCTCCCGGCGCGTAGAGCAAGCGCGTGCCCTCATCGACCAGATAGTCTTAGACCAGAAGGCGCGCGGCAACTCCCATTTCTCGTCCAGCGTCTACCAGGACGAGCCCCTGCTCAAGACCGGACGGCAGATGGCCAGCTACCTGCCCGAGCGCTATCGCGAGATGCGGGCCATATCCCGATGGGACGATTCCGGAACGGACGGCCGCGGCAGATGGCTTGGCGAAGCCGAGCTCTTCTGGCGCCAGGGCACCTTTATGGCCGATTTTGAGGACGATTGCCCCTACCACGGCAACTTTAAATCCTATTACCCCACGTACAACGCCATGAGCGACAGACAGCTGCGCGGCTACTTCACCTGGCGAGCCAAGGTGCGGCGCCACCAGGTTGAAGATGCCCCGGAGGCGTTCGCCTTGGTATACATCTACGAGCTGCTTTGCGGCATAGGCGTCGACAGCCCGGCGCGCGGCTTCGAGACGCTCAAATGGTTCTGCAGCGCATGGGCGGGCGATGGGAGGGACATCAAGCGCCATGGATCGATCTGGCTGCAAGACTACGTGGTCTACCACGGCCTCGATGCCTCCCTGCTCTCGGACGCGCCTTCGGTAACGTTTGAAAATACGCTGCACGCCCTGCAGGAATCAATCGACGGGTACCGCAAGGCTACCGGCCTGGCCACGGGCGCGCGCAGCACGGGAGCGGGCAGGCACAAAGGAGGGGCGCTCCCCAGGGTCGATGCAGGCCTTCGGGACGAGCTTTTCCACGCGGCGGCGCGGCTCTCGTCCCACCGCATCGATACCGGGAGCTTCTACGACGCTCACGCCGAGGACGTCCGCACCGTATCCGCCTCCGTCCTGGCGCGCCTTGACCACCACCATCGCGGCAACCGCGATGCCGGGCTGGTCGAGGCATTCTTTGGCAAGCGAATGGAGATGCCGTACACCATGTTCGCCGCCGCCGTGTTCTTTGAGCGGGACACCCATGCAGACGCCATCGTGACCCTAAGCCCCCTGCGCACCTACCGCTGCACCAACGGGCTATGGACCTGCGAGCGCGTGCACTGCGACCAGGGACGCAACCTTAAGCTGGGAAACGCCCTGCGCGAAGTCGACCGCAGGATGAGGATCGCATGGGGGCATCCCGATCTTTTGGACGAGGACGGCACCAAGACGCCCAAATACCTGCAGAAGATTATCGATAGCGAGGTGGCCGCGCAGCTTGATTGGTCGCGCGAGCACCAGCCGGTACGCATCGACATCGACTTAAGCAAGCTTGGCGGCATACGCAGCGCCGCCGCCCAAACCCGCGAGGCGCTCCTTATCGAGGAGGAGCGGACGGACGGCGAGGCGTCCGAGTCCGCGCTGCTAGAAAACGCCGTGGCCGCAGCGGGGTTCGACGCGGTGGGAAACGTCCCGGCGCCGGCCCCGACAGCGCCGGCCCCGACGGCAGTGGCGCAAACGGCAGCGGCGCCGGCGCCAACGGCAGCGGCGCCGGCACCGGTCCCGACGGCCCAGGCGGCCGCAACGGCCGTCCCGCCACCGAAGCCCGGCCCGCTGACGCCCGAGCAGGCGAGCTATCGCCAAAGCCTGCTCGACGGCTCGCCCGCCCCTCTCGTGCCCGCAGGAACGTCGGAAGACATGCTGGTCGACACCATCAACGAGGCGGCATTCGACCTTATTGGAGACACCGTGCTGGAATTCGGTCCAACCGGAGTGCAGCTGATAGAAGACTACCGTGAAGACGTGGAAGGACTCATCAATGGATAGCCCCAGGCCCATCGATTTCGCAAGCGCCCCGCGCGTTCCCAAGCGCATCGCCGCCGTCATCCTCAACTCGCTCAAGGGCGGCGTGGTGCCGCGCATAGGCCTGCCCTACATCACGGTCGGCCGCGAGACGGAGATCCGCGCGCTGCTCACCGACCTCGACCTCATCTCGGACGGAGGCGCATCGTTTAGGTTCCTCGTCGGACGCTACGGCGCGGGCAAGAGCTTCCTGCTGCAAACCATCCGCACGCATGCCATGGGCGAGAACTTCGTGGTCGCAGACGCCGACCTATCGCCCGAACGGCGCCTGCAGGGCGGACAGGGCCAGGGCCTCGCCACATATCGCGAGCTGATCCGCAACCTCTCCACCAAGACCCGTCCCGAGGGCGGAGCGCTCATGCTGGTCCTCGACCGCTGGGTAGCCGCCATGCGAGAAGACGCCAACGGCCAAGATGGCGGCGAGGCACGGGTGCGCGCTTTCTGCTCAACCCTGGAAGAGATGGTCCACGGATACGATTTCTCCCGCATGCTGATGCGCTACTTCCGCGCGACCGTAGACGGCGATGACGACGCGCGCGGATGCGTGGCCAAATGGCTGCGCGGCGAGTATCGCACCAAAACGGAGGCGAAAAGCGAGCTTGGCGCCACCGCTATCATCGGCGACGATGACTGGTACGACTACATCAAGCTCCTGGCGGCGTTCCTGCAGGGCGCGGGGTATCGCGGCCTGCTGGTGCTGATCGACGAGCTGGTCAACCTGTACAAGATCCCCAACGCGATCAGCCGCCAGTACAACTACGAGAAGATCCTGCAGATGTACAACGACACCCTGCAGGGCAAGGCGCGCCACCTGGGCATCATCATGGGCGGCACCCCCACCTCCGTCGAAGACCGCCGTCGCGGCGTCTTTAGCTACGAAGCGCTGCGCAGCCGCCTCACGCAGGGGCGATTCGCCCGCGAGGACATGCGCGACATGCTCGCCCCCATCATCCGCCTGCACCCACTCACCTACGAGGAGCTGCTCATCCTCATCGAGAAGCTCGCCCAGATTCACGCGGGCTACTTTGGCTACACGCCCGTGCTCACCGAGCAGGACCTGGTGGCGTTTCTCACCGCGGAATTTGGACGAGTGGGGGCGGAGAGCCACCTCACCCCGCGCGAGGTGATCCGCGACTTCATCGAGCTGCTGGACATCGCCTACCAAAATCCCAGCACATCGCTGGCGGAGCTGCTGGGATCCGTCGGGTCTCTGGAAGACGCCGACGGCAACGACAGCGCCTTGGGGGCCGCGGGCGCGATCGGTGGCAGGTCGGAGGCCGAGTTCGCAGAGTTCACCCTGTAGCCCTCCGGGGTGCGGCGGCAGCCGGCGCAAAACGGCGGCGTCGCCAGGGCGAACACTTGCCCCGGCGACGCCGCCTCATAGTACCGTCTCGCAAGGGTCGCCTAGCACTCCCGCTTGTCGCGCCCCTACGCCTCGGCATCCTCCGCGGGCCTCAGCGCCTCGGCGGACTCGGCGACCACGTCCGCGTCGGCGCGTCGACCGTCTGCGTCGCGTTCCAAATCATGGATCAGCTCGCAGTAGGCGTTCTCCGGCGCGGTCTTGATCGGCGCCTTCTTGGAGTAGAGCTTCACCGCTCCGGCCGTCTTGTTGATGGGCTGCAGGGTGCCCGCGCCCGCGACGCAACCGCCCGGACACGCCATGCCCTCGAGCAGGTAGCCGTCGAACTTGCCCTTTACGGCCGCCTTCATCATCTTACGGCACTCGTCCAGGCCCTCAGCGTTGGTGACGTGGACCTCCATGTCGGGATGCTCGCGGTGGATGGCGTTGACCACGGCGTTGGCGACGCCGCCCGCCACGGCGAAGGAGCGGCCGTCGGCGCTGGCGACCTCGAAGTCGCTGGAGCCCTCGCCCGCCAGCTTGGTGTAGTCGATATCCTTGGCCTCCATCATGCCGGCCATCTCCTCGAAGGTGAGGACGAAGTCGACCTCGCTCTTGACGCTCTTGCGCTGCGCCTCGAGCTTCTTGGCCGAGCACGGGCCCACAAAGACGATCTTGGCGTTGGGATGCTGCTTGCGGATAAGGCGCGCGGTCAGCGTCATGGGCGTCAGCGCCATGGAGACGCAGTCGGCGTGCTCCGGGAACTCCATCTTCGCCATGACCGACCACGCCGGGCAGCAGGACGTGCCCATGAACGGAATCTTGGCGGGCACCTCCTCCAAAAAGTCCTCGGCCTCCTGCACGGCGCACAGGTCCGCACCAAGGGCGACCTCCTCCATGCCGGTAAAGCCCAGGGCCTTGAACGCCTCGCGCAGCTTGTCGACGTTGCCCTTGCCGCCAAACTGGCCCACAAACGCGGGCGCGACCTCGGCGATTACTTCCTCGCCGGCAAGGATGGCCTGGATGACCTGGAAGATCTGGCTCTTGTCCGCGATGGCGCCAAACGGGCAGTTGACCAGGCACTGGCCGCACGAGACGCACTTGTTGTAATCGATCTGCGCGCGGCCCTGGTCGTCGGAGCTGATGGCGTTCATGCCGCACGCGACGGCGCACGGGCGCTCGCGATGCTGAATGGCGCCATAGGGGCACACGTTGGCGCAGCGGCCGCACTTGATGCACTTCTCCTGGTCGATATAGGCCTTCTTGTCCTTAAAGGTGATGGCTCCCTTGGGGCAGATCTCGCGGCACGGGTGCGCCAGGCAGCCCTGGCACGCGTCGCTCACCTTGTAGGAGCTCTCCTCGCAGGCGTTGCAGGCGAACTTGATGACGTTGATCAGCGGCGGCTGATAGTAGGTCTCGGGCTTGGCCGCCTCGGCCACACCCTCCGAAAGCTTCGCGGGCTTGTCCACGCCCTGCAGCGGCAGGCCCATCGCAAGGCGGATGCGCTCGCCCACGATGGCGCGCTCGAGGAACACGCTCTCGCGGTACGTGGCGACGTCGCCGGGGATGATCTCGTACAGAAGCTCGTCCACCCAGCCGTAATCTCCCGACTGGCTTTCATAGGCAAGGCGCGCGACCTCGCGAAACACGGTGCGTCGAATCTGGGCGAGGCTGGTGTAGACCCCGCGCATTGAATTGCTCATGACAGTTTCCCCTCTGGTGAGCATTGAAACGATGCTTCCATTTTATAATCGTTGTCGCATATTCGACTAGACCAGTCGACGTTTCTAGGTGTTTTGAGTCGCATTTGGCCATGCCCGGGCGCCCCTGATCGCCATTGAAGGGATATCAGCATGCAGAACAATCGCAACGCGCACGCCTCTATGGACGAGAGCCAGCCGGCGAGCGCCATCGCCCGCCCCGCCAACATTGGCCGCCGAGGCCTCATCGCCGGGGCGCTGACCCTCGGTGTCGCGGGAGCTCTCTGTGCCTGCACCGGCGGCGGATCCGGGCCTGGCTCGACGGGCTCGAACGGCGCGGCGGGCTCCTCGTCCAAAAACGCGAAGAAAGCGCCCGTTCGGGTCGCCTCGCTCAAGGGTCCCACGTCCATGGGGCTGGTCGCCCTCATGCAGAAGGCGGGCCGGCTCTCCGCGGAAGACGCCCCCATGATGGAGGACTCGGATACCAAGCTCGAGCGCGCCTACGAGTTCCAGATGATGACCGCCGCCGACCAGATCATGCCCGTCATGCTCAAGGGCGACGTCGACATCGCGCTGCTGCCCGCCAACGCCGCCAGCGTGCTATACGCCAAATCAAAGGGCGCCGTGCGCTGCCTCAACATCAACACGCTGGGAGTGCTGTCCGTGGTGACGGGCGACCCCTCCGTCCGCGCATTCGAGGACCTCGCCGGACGCACCGTCTACCTCACCGGCAAGGGAGCCACCCCCGAGTACGTCATGAATTTCCTACTCGAAGCCGCAGGCATAGAGGGGTCGGTCACCCTGGAGTTCAAGAGCGAGGCGGCCGAGGTGGTCTCGGTGCTAGCGACCGATGCACAGGCCGTGGGCGTGCTGCCCCAGCCCTTTGTCACGGCGGCCCGCGTCAAAAACGACGTGCTTCGCGCCCCCGTGGACCTTACCGAGGTCTGGGAGCGCCTGGCGGGAGACACCGGCAGCCAGCTGCTCACGGGCGTGACCGTTGCCCGCGCGGCGTTTGCGGACGAGAACCGAGACGCCGTGGACGAGTTCATGCGCGAGCAAGCGGCATCCGTGGACGCCGTCAACGCCGACCCCGCCGGCGCTGCCAAGCTCGTGGTGGCGGCGGGTATCGTGGACGCCGAACCGGTCGCCGCGAAGGCCATTCCCGCCTGCCATCTCACCTGCATCGAGGGCCCCCAGATGCGCGACGCGCTCGAAGGCTACCTGGACGTGCTCTACGATGCCGACCCCGCCTCCGTCGGCGGGTCCATGCCGGGCGACGAGTTCTACTACCAGGCGTAGCGAAAAGCAGGGCGCGAGCGACGATGGATGGCAGGAAGCACGATATGGCAAGCGGCGCCGCCAAAGTCTGGGCCGTCTTGTTTTGGATCGCGGCGTGGCAGGTCGCCAGCATGGCGGTGGGCAGCGAGTTCGTCCTAGCGGGCCCGCTGGATGCCGCCGCCGCGCTGGCGCGCCTGCTCCCCAGCGCCGAATTCTGGCACAGCGTCACCTTCTCCCTAGTCCGCATCGTCGGTGGATGCGCGGCATCCTACCTGGTCGCCGTCCCGCTCGCCCTCGCCGCCGCCGCGTTCCCCGCCGTGCGCGCGCTGCTGCAGCCCGCCATGGGCGCCATCAAGGGCACGCCCGTCGCCTGCACGGTGGTCGCGTTGCTCATATGGTTCGGCTCGAAAAACATCAGCGCCATCGCGGTCGGCCTGGCGGTGCTGCCCGTCGTCTACTTCGGCGTGCTGCAAGGGGCGGACCGCGCAGACCCGCGCATGCGCGACCTGCTCCGCACCTTTGGAGCCCCCGCGCCCGTGCGCCTGCTGGCGCAGACATGGCCCGCGATCCTGCCCTACCTTCGGGCCGCCAGCCAGTCGGCGCTGGGCATGAGCTGGAAAGCCGGCGTCGCCGCAGAGCTCATCGGCGTGCCCACGGGATCCATAGGGGAGCGAATCTACCAAGCGAAGCTCTTGCTGGAAACCGCCGACCTGTTCGCCTGGACCATCGCGGTGATCGCCCTCGCCTGGCTGCTGGAGCACGTCGCCCTGCGCGCGCTGGACGCCAGCTGGCCCGCTCTCGGAAAGCTCGCGCTACGATTCCGTCGCCGCGCTCCTCACGGACCGGGCTCCGCAGACGCGCGCTACCCCGGCAAAGCCCCGGTCTTCGCCGCCAAAAACCTTGTTTGCGGGCATAACGGCGTCATGACCTGCGGCCCCTTCGACTTCACGCTCCACCCGGGCGCCATCGCCTGCGTGGAGGGCCCCTCGGGCGCCGGCAAGACGACGCTGCTGGACACCATCGCCGGAGAACTCGCCCCGCTGTCCGGCGAAGCCGCGCGCAGAGCCGCGACCGTCGCGCGCGTCTATCAGGACACCCGCTTGGTGGAGGACCTCTCCGCCATCGACAACCTGCTGCTCGTCGCGGATGCGGACTTCACTTCCGCCCGCGCGCGCGAGCGACTCGAGGAGCTGTTGCCCGCAGATGCGATCGACGTCCCCGTGAAGCGCCTTTCCGGCGGACAGCGACGCAGGGTCGAGCTGGCCCGCGCGTTCGCGGCGCCTTCCAGCCTCGTCCTGCTAGACGAGCCCTTCAGCGGGCTGGACGCCGATGCGCGAGAGCTCGCCCAAGCGCACATACTCTCCCATATGCACGCCAAGACGGTAGCGGTCTCCGCCCACAATGTGACGGCGCTCAACCTGCCGGTCGCCGTCACGATACCAGTCGAGCCGCCGCGAAACGCCGCCGCCCGCCCATAGCGCCTCAGTCGAACACTCGGCTTGCGCCCCCTTTAGCCCCTATGTTATTATAGAACGCATGTTCGATACTATTTGGCAATGGCGAGGGCCGCTGCACATAAAGGCGAAAGGGGGCCGCCGGTGAGCGTATTCGATCGCTACGCACCGTTTGTTCAGGATTTCATCTACAACCACAACTGGGAGAACCTGCGCTCCATCCAGGTCGCCGCCGCGGACGCCATCTTCAATACGGACGAGAACGTGCTGCTCACGGCAAGCACCGCGTCGGGCAAGACGGAGGCCGCATTCTTCCCCATCCTCACCGAGCTATGGGAGAACCCGCCCGCAAGCGTGGGTGCCATATATATCGGTCCGCTCAAAGCGCTGATCAACGACCAATTCTATCGACTGGGAGACCTCTGCGAGGAGGCGGGCATACCCGTATGGCACTGGCACGGCGACGTCTCCGCCTCGCACAAGGCGAAGATGCTCAAACACCCCAGCGGCATCCTGCAGATCACGCCCGAGTCGCTCGAGGCGCTGCTCATGCACAAGCACGCGGCGGTACCGCGGCTCTTTTGCGACCTGCGATACGTGGTGATCGACGAGGTCCACTCGCTGTTGCGCGGAGACCGCGGCGGCCAGACGCTCTGCCTCATCGAGCGCCTGGGCAAAATGGCGGGAGTGAACCCGCGACGCATCGGGCTGTCCGCAACCATCGGCGACCCGGAGCGCACCGGCGCCTTCCTTGCAAGCGGAACGGGCCGTGGCTGCATCATCCCCCGCTTTGAGGAACCGCGCCGCGTTTGGCGCCTGTCCATGGAGCACTTCTACATCACCGGCCCCCAGGCAACCGAGCGCGCGCTGCAGAATCGCGGGCAGCAGCAGGCAGACGTCCTCAAGGTCGAACGCGTGGCAACGGGCGCCGACCAAGACGAGGAGAACGAAGGCGGTCCGGGAACCGTCCCGCGCGGCCTGCCCGATCCCGAGGGCGTCTCCGTACTCGATGCGGAGGAGCACGCCCTGCTATCCCCCACCGACACCGCCCCTGAAAACGCCGACCCCGGCATAGGCTACATCTTTGAACGCACGCGTGGACGCAAGTGCCTGGTCTTCGTCAACTCGCGCGAGGAGGCGGAAGCCGTCTGCTCCATGCTGCGCGCTTATTGCGAGGCACGGCACGAGCCGGATCGCTTCCTCATCCATCACGGCAACCTCTCCGCCAGCTACCGCGAGACCGCGGAGGACATCATGCGGGACGAGGAGCAGCTGCAGACGACCGTTACCACCGCGACGCTGGAGCTCGGCATCGATATCGGACGGCTGGAGCGCGCGTTCCAGATCGACGCGCCGTTCACCGTCTCGTCCTTCCTTCAGCGCATGGGCCGAACGGGGCGGCGCGACGACCCGCCCGAGATGCACTTTGTCATGCGCGAGGAGCAGCCCGAGCCGCGCAGCATGATGCCTGAGACCGTCCCATGGAAGCTCATCCAGGGCATAGCGCTGGTGCAGCTCTACCGAGAAGAGAAGTGGGTTGAGCCGCCCGCACTGGACCGCCTGCCCTACAGCCTGCTCTACCACCAGGTTATGGCCACGCTCGCATCATGCGGCGAGCTCTCCCCCGCCGAACTCGCCCAGCGCGTACTCACCTTGAGCTACTTCCACCGCGTCTCGACGGACGACCTGCGCGTACTGCTGCACCACCTCATCGACACGGATCAAGTAGAGGTCACCGAGGGCGAAGGTCTCATCGTGGGCATCTCGGGAGAGCGCGTCACCAACTCGTTCAAGTTCTACGCGGTCTTCCAGGAGAACGAGGAGTTCACGGTGCGATGCGAGTCATCGGAGCTGGGCACCATCGTCAACCCGCCGCCCGCGGGCGAGCGCATCGCCATCGCCGGGCACTGCTGGCTGGTGGAAGAAGTCGACTGGAAGCGCCACCTGGTCTTCTGCACGCAGGTCAAGGGCCGCGTGCCGGCCTACTTTGGCGATTGCGCCGGCGACATCAACACCCACGTGCTCGAGCGTATGAAGCGCGCACTCGAAGAACACGACGTCTATCCCTACCTGCTGGGCAACGCGCGGGCCCGCCTTGCGCAGGCGCGCCATGTCGCCGCCAACGCCGGCGTGGCGGGACGCGACTCCCGGCCGCTCATCAACTTGGGAGGCGATACCTGGGCGCTCTTCCCTTGGCTTGGAAGCTACGCCTTCCTTGCCTTGGAGCGCCTGCTCAAGATCAAATGCGCGGACGAACTGGGGCTCAAGGGCCTTGACCCCTCGCGCCCCTACTTCATGCAATTCAGGATGAAGGCGGACGAGGAAACGTTCTACCAGGTTGTCGCCGCGGAGGCAGAGGCGGACTTCGCCCCCATCGATTTGGTCTATCCGGGAGAGGTTCCGTATTTCGACAAATACGACGAGATGCTGCCCGCGGAGCTGGTTCGCAAGGGATTTGCGGAAGGCGTACTCGATATCGAGGGCATGCGCGAGCTCGTCACCGGCTGGCGAGACGCATTCGCAACATCCGCATAGCACCGCGCCCGCCCGACACGGCGCCATGCGGACCGTGAGCGCGCTAATCGCGAAGGACCTCTCCGAGGAACTCCCCGTCGTACGGAACGGCGGCAGGCACGTTGACGTCCGAGTCCGTCGCGATGACGAGGAGGTTGTCCTCCCCGCCGAAGCGCTCGTCCTCGCAGGGCACGACGTGCACATGGAGGAAAGCGCGCGAAAGCGTCGCCACCTGGTCGCGCAGGAAGGTAAGGTCCTCGCAGTTATCACGGGAGACGACGTTGGTCAGGTAGATGCCTCCGGGCACCAGGCGACGGCGAATCGCCTGGGCCGCCTCGAGGGTCGCCAGCGGCCCCACGGGCTCGGCGCCCACGAAGCAGTCGTTCACGATCGCGTTGTACTGCAGGCGGCCGCGCAGGTACTCGCAGGCGTTGTGCCCGGCACACGCGGAGCCCAGCGCATGCAGACCATGCCCCGCATGCACCGAGCGGTGAGCGGGATCGGGGAGGCTCGCTTCAAACAAGCGGTCTTGCTGGTCGAGGAACTCGCGCGCGTCCGCGATGAAGACCCGCATGCGATTGCCTCGCGCACGGGAGGCGTCGCCCAAGCGCTCCTCAAGCTCGTCCACAAAAAACCAGCGGCGAGCGGCGGCAACGACCGCGGGGTCGATCTCCACCACATCGAGCGAAATCCCCTCGCGCGTGCTCAGCAGATGCTTAGGGTAGGCAAACCCGCCGCCGCCAAGCATGAGCACGTCGGTCATGCCGTGGCCGAACGCGGAGGCAAGGGGAGACTCTGCCGCGAACATGGTATCGAAACCGCGATAGTACTCGAACACCGGTTCAAAGCGGTGCGCGCCCGTATACGTCGCAGACTGAAAGACCCCGCCGGACCTTAGCACGCGCACGGGATCTTTTGGACGAGAAGGGGCATCGCCCGCCCCATCGGCCGCTTCCCCGCCATCCACCGCAAACATGCGGGAGCGCGGCGTATACACCAACGCGCAGCCGCCATGCGTGCGCAGCGGATGGGCGTCGAAGAGCCGGGCGAGCACGGCAAGGGATGCAGCTGAAGCGAGCGCCGTCGCGACAACGCCCGCTGCGACCTTTGATGAAGTGGAACGAAAAGCCATGGCTCCCCCTTGCTTGAGAAGCGCTGGCGCCGCGAGCGGACAATGCCGGCAAGAAGCGCAAGCGAGTAACGCGAGACAATCGGACGAACGGTCCGGGTGGGCCGCAGTGGAGGCGGCCTGCAGCGCGGACGATCTAGGGCGCGCGGCGGTTACAGATCGCGCCGCTGGTAAAGGCCGTTGTCCTCAAAGCCTAGACCGCGGTAGTATCCGCGCGTGCCCACCGCGGAAATAACGTTGATGCGAGTATATCCCTCATCGCGCGCGATTTCGCAGGCGCGCTCGACCAAGCGCCGGCCCAATCCAAGGTGCTGAGCCGCGGAACCCGCCGCCCCCGCCTCGCCCAAGCGAGCGACCGCGCCGTAGACGTGCACCTCGCGGATCATCGCCTCGCCCGCGCGAACGGGTAGCTCGTCCGCATGGTCGGCGACGTAGCCCGCATGCGGAAGCGAGAGTCGCAAAAAGCCCGCGATGCGCATGTCCTGGTCCACCCACTGCAAGAATCGCTCCGACGTGTTGGTAGTCTCATAGGGAACCTCGTCCAAACGCAGCGCATCGACGTCGACCAGGCCCGTGCCCACCTCGCGATAGCGAATCTCGCGCACGCGCTGGCCGGAGGCAAGCCGCTGCTCCACCATCTGGCGCAGGTTGGGCTTCTTGTTACCGGCCTTGATGTCGTTGGACGAGAAGTCGCGGATCATGCGCGAGATGCGGCAGAACGAGGGCGTAGCGAGCACGTCGGCGGCGAGCACGTCCATGAGGGCGTCTTCGGGGTACGGAACCCATGCGCCGCTGTCGAAGTCGCGGCACAGGCGCGTCCCCTCGATCAGCGCGCACGGATAGAGCTTGATCTCATCGGGCTGGTAGGGGGCCTCGGTGACCAGGCGCGAATAGTCCCTCTTATCGCCTTCCGGCGTGGCTCCCAGCAGGTTGACCATGGCATGCGCGTGGATCTTGAAGCCGAAGGCGCGCAGCAGTTCGAAGGCGCGCTGGATGCGCTCGATGCGGATGCCGCGATCGTTGGAATCGAGAATTTCCTGGTCAAGACTTTGGATGCCCATTTGGATCTTGGTCGCGCCCAGCCGGCGGATGAGCGCGAGCGCCTCGGGGGTCACGGCATCCGGACGAGTCTCGATAACCAGCCCCACCACGCGGTGGCGAGCGGCCTCGTTGTCGCGCTGGAGCTGTTCGAGCTCCTCGAGCGCGGCGGTCTGCATCTGTGCCGCGCGCGCCCATGCGTCGCTTGCGCCGTAGAGGCGGGCATATGCGCGATTGTAATTGACCTCGCCCGCGTCGATGGCCCGCTGCTGATCCGCCGCGAACGCGGCGAACTCTTCGGCGGTCTGCGGAAACCCGCACTCGAGATAGAATGCGCGGCGGGCCGCCACGCGCGCGGGCACGCCCGCATCCCGCTGCGCATTTGCGTTCGCACACGTCGATGCGTCGAGTCCGGCGGGACCGTCTGCAAGCATGGGGTTGGCGGCGACGTCCGCGATCGCGCCGTCATTCAATGCGCGGAACAGCTCCGACACAAACCAGATCTGGTACTCACGGGGATAATCGCTCCAGGTACCCCCCAGGATGATGAGCTCGATCTTGTCGATGGCGTGGCCCATCTGCGACAACGCGGTCAGTCGGGCGGACACTTGAAGGTAGGGGTCGAACCATGTCTGCTCGGCGCGCTCGCAAGCCGGTTCGGCGTGCAGGTAGCTTTTGGGCATACGGATGTCATTGGGGCAGTAGCGGCAATCGCTCGAGCACGGCCAGGGCTTGGTGATGACCGTGATGGTCGCCACGCCCGACGCCGTTCGGCGCGGCTTCATCCGCAGCACCGCCAGCAGCTTCTCCTCCAGCTCCGGCGTCACTCCCCACGTCGCCCAGCGCCGGGGATCATCGCGCTTGACGCGCTGGTAGAACGGCAGCAGCCTGCGCTTGGCGTAAGCGCGCTTGTCCTGAGCGTCACGCCGTGCCTGGGCGTTGATGATCTTCACGAGCGAGCGGTCGTCGACCTCGCGGCCGGCGGCAAGCTCACTCACTATGTTCAAAATGATGTCTTCCATGGCTGGAATTGTAGCGTAAAGCGAAAGCCGCCGGCCCCTTTCTCGCCCGCCGCCTCGCGTATGATTATGCTTGCGATACCTGAATTCCCTTTCAGCGCTTTCGCGATTTCCATCTCGCCGAGCAGAAAGCCCCTCCGCATGGACAACGCCGTCGCACAAAACCTCATCGACCTCAACACGCGCTTCTACGCGGAACATGCGGTGTCTTTCTCCGCCACCCGCAGCGCCCCTTGGGAGGGATGGCGGCGCGTGGCCGATATCGCAAGCGACCGCTTTGGCAACGCGCCCGCATCCTTGCGAGTCTTCGATCTTGCCTGTGGAAACCTGCGCTTCGAGCGCTTCTTGGCAGAGCGGTTCCCGTACGCCTCTATATATGTCGACGCGATCGACAACTGCCCCGCACTCGCCGCGAACACGGACCAGCTTGCACGCGTCGACTACCGCAGCCTCGATATCCTGACCTCCCTTCTCGCCAAGGGCAGCCATGGAAGCGACGGCGCGATCGCGGGTCCCCGGACCTCCGCAATCGATACGGCCTTTCCCCGCGCCAACTGCGACCTCGCCGTCTGCTTTGGCTTCATGCACCATGTGCCGGGCGGCGCGCTTCGCCAGGCCGTACTCGGTCGCCTCATCGACAGCGTTCGCCCGGGCGGCATCGTGATAGTCTCGTTTTGGCAGTTCATGAATGATGAGCGAATCGCCCGTAAAGCAGCGCGCTCCCTCGACCTTGCCCTCGCCCAGCCTCCGTTCGCGGGCTTCGACCCCAGCTCGCTAGAAGAAGGCGACCACTTCCTTGGCTGGCAAGCCGACGACGCGGCCTTCCGCTACTGCCACCACTTCTCAACAGCAGAAATCGACCAACTTGCGGCCTCGATCGCCCCTCTAGCCACGCCCATCGCAGCGTTCTCGGCAGATGGTTCCAGCCACAGCCTAAACCGCTACCTTGTGCTCCGGCGACACGCTTAAGGACATAGCACGCCAGCACGCTCCTATGTGACACGCCCGCCGCGCAGCCCGCGCACATAGAGAGGCACCAACCACCGCAGACCCTGCACAACTCGTGCGTCGCGCACGGGTATCATGAAACACCTTGCATACTCGCCGACCCCGCATGAAAAGGAGCAGCCGAATGGGCTCGACCCGCGCCAGAACCCCCAAGAACTTTGTCCTGGACGAGCGCCTCGAGCGCTATCGCGACGCCATCGAGTACATTCCCGCGGCATACGCCGGGCGCTGGGCGCATGCGTGCTGGCCCCTCGATCCGCAAGCCGGCATCAATTCGCCGCAGTCCTTTCGCGAGGTACGGCTCGACCTCGGCTGCGGCAAGGGCAGCTACCTGGTAGCGGCCGCGCAGGCGGAGCCGGACGTGCTCTTCATAGGCGTCGACATGCAGCCGGTCTGCATCGCCTACGCCTCCCAGCGCGTTGTCGAGGCGGGCATTAAGAACGCGCTGCTCATCCCCGGCAGCGGGGAGAAGCTCTCGCATATGTTCGCCCCCGGCGAGCTCGCCAGCATCACGCTCAACTTCCCCACGCCGCACCCCCGCAAGCGCGAGGCGGCGCAGCGACTTACCACGGTAGAGCACCTGCTCGACTACCGTCAGCTGCTTGCCCCAAACGGCACGATCGTTCTTCGCACGGATAGCGAGCCTCTGTTCGACTACTCCCTTCCTCAGTTTGAAGGCGCGGGCTACGCCGTTCAGTGGACGTCGCACGACACGCGCGCGGATCACCCCTCCATCCCCATGAGCGAATATGAGGAGCGTCTGGCAGAAGAAGGCGCCACCGTCCACGGCGTCTGCGCGCGTTTGGACGAGGAGCCCACCGAGCAACAGTTGCAAGCCGCTCGAGACGAATCCCTCAACAGCCTCTACGACTACATTCCCGAAGACCTCTACGAGGGCGCCTACATCCCGCACGGCATGAACTTCGCGATCACGGCGTTCCGCAACCGGCGCAGGAATCTCGAGGCACGAAGCCACCGCTAGCCCCACACGCGCCAAAGATTTGAGCACGAATCGGCCTTCGTCCCCATGGGGAGCGATCCTATTCCGCCCTTGCAGCCGTTAACGCAAACATAACATTTTGTCAGTTAACCTTATTTTTTGACCGCTTGCAGAACAAGGGCTATCGACTTCCACCTTGCTGGGAAAGATGACTACAGTTGTCGCTTTTCATCCTTATGTATCGACAACGCGTAACCATTTCCCAGTGAGAGGAATCGACATGGACATCAAGAACGTAACCGTAGCCGGTGGCGGCGTACTCGGCAGCCAGATCGCCTTCCAGACCGCATACCGCGGCTTCAACGTCACCGTCTGGCTGCGCAGCGAGAGCTCCGTCGAACGAGCGAAACCCAAGTTCGAACGGCTGCGGACCATCTATCTCGACACCCTCGAGGCCATGAAAACAAACCCCCAAGCGTACTGCCGCGGCCTCGCAAGCTCCCCAGAAGTAAGCGCGGAGGAAATCGACCAGCTAAAGGCGCGGGTCGAGGCGGCCGTCGATAACATCACGTTCACGCTGAGCTACGAGAAGGCCGCACGCGACTGCGACCTGCTCATCGAGGCGATCGCAGAGAATCCGGACGAGAAGGTCGCGTTCTACACGGAGCTCGCGAAGCACCTACCTAACAAGACCATCATCGCGACGAACTCGTCGACCATGCTCCCCAGCGCATTCGCGCAATGCACCGGGCGCCCCGAGAAGTACCTGGCGCTCCACTTCGCCAACGAGATCTGGCGCAACAACACCGCCGAGGTCATGGGGCACCCCGGAACAAGCAAGCAGGCATTCGATGAGGTGGTCGAGTTCGCCGAGGCGATTTCCATGATCCCGCTGGAGCTCCACAAGGAGCAGCCCGGCTATATCCTCAACAGCCTGCTGGTCCCCTTCCTCTCGGCAGCAGAGGCCCTTCTCGCCAACGGCGTCGCCGATTACCAGACCATCGACAAGACTTGGATGCTCGCCACCGGCGCTCCTTTGGGCCCGTTCCGGATCCTGGACATCGTCGGCCTCACAACCGCCTACAACATCGG
This sequence comes from Collinsella sp., assembly GCA_048207125.1. GTDB lineage: Bacteria > Actinomycetota > Coriobacteriia > Coriobacteriales > Coriobacteriaceae > Collinsella. Next base: position 21,349 of record DBEWRE010000040.1, on the reverse strand, counting down.
TATCATGGACCCGCGCGCCAAAGATCCAAGCACCGTCCAAGGCAAGGTTGCCGCCCTCCTCAAAAGCTATATCGATGAGGGCAAAACCGGTGTCAACGCGGGCGAGGGCTTCTACAAATACTAATCCGCGAGCACGGGCCCAAGCGCGGTCGAGAATAGCGGCAGCCAATAGGGCGCGGGCCCACATCTCCACATAACGTGGACAGCGGACCCGCAGCCATCACGGCACCAGCCTCGCGAAGACAGATGCCGCCCAGCAATACCCACATCGGCGTGCGGGGGGTCAAAACCAGCCGCACGCCGCCGCATCGCGCGGAGTTCTTCTGCGCGGCGCCTCCAGCGGCGAAGCTCGTCCCCACATCACCGTATAATGGGCGAGACAACACGCGATGCAACGGAGACCCCATGCCAGATAACCCAGCCATCAACCAAGAGAATTCCTCATCCGCAAATGCGGGCACATTCGATGCGCACGCCGCGGGATCGCTGGGAGCGCTGGCCCCCAGCTGGTGGGAGCCCGCGGACGGGGGCGAAGCGGAACCCTGGCTCACCGCGGAGGACGCATACGGCCGCTTCCTCGAATGGGTAGAGGCCCGCGGCATCGAGCCCTGGCCGCACCAGGAAGAAGCGCTGTTCGCGCTTGCAGCGGGCAGCAACGTCATCCTGGGCACGCCCACCGGATCGGGCAAGTCGCTGGTCGCCATCGGCATGATGCTCATGGCAATGGCCACCGGCCAGCGCGGCTACTATACCGCCCCCATCAAGGCGCTGGTGTCCGAGAAGTTCTTCTACCTGGTGGACGTCTTTGGACGAGACAACGTGGGAATGATCACCGGCGACTCGCATATCAACACGGACGCCCCCATCATCTGCTGCACGGCGGAGATCCTTGCCAACCAGGCGCTGCGCGAGGGCGAGGACACGGACGTGGGCTTCGTCGCCATGGACGAGTTCCACTTCTTCAGCGATCCGGACCGCGGGTGGGCCTGGCAGGTGCCCCTGCTCACGCTGCCGCACACCCAGTTCATGCTCATGAGCGCCACGCTGGGCGACATGACCGCCATCTCGCAGGCACTCGAGCGCCACACCGGCCGCGACGTGGAGACCATCGCCGACGCCCCGCGCCCCGTGCCGCTCTCATACGAGTACGTCAAAACCGGTCTCGAGGGCACGGTCGAGCTCGCGCTACGCCAGGGCGACTCGCCGCTGTACATCGTCCACTTCTCGCAAGACGCCGCGCTAGCGAGCGCCCGAGCGCTGGCAAGCTACGGCGTGGCTACCAAGGAGCAGCGCGAGGCCATCAAGGAGGCCATCAAGGGCGGACGCTTCACCACGGCGTTCGGCAAGACGCTCAAGCACCTCATCTCCTGCGGCGTGGGCCTTCACCACGCGGGCCTGCTGCCGCGCTACCGCCTGTTGGTCGAGAAGCTCGCCCAGCAGGGCCTGCTGCCCGTCATCTGCGGAACCGATACCCTGGGCGTGGGCATCAACGTCCCCATCCACACCGTGCTGCTCACCGGCCTCACCAAGTTCGACGGCTATAAGCAGCGCCGCCTGCGGTCGCGCGAGTTCCACCAGATCGCAGGACGCGCGGGGCGCTCCGGCTTCGACACCGAGGGCGTGGTCATCGCCGAGGCGCCCGAGTACGAGATCGAGAACCACAAGGCAGAGCTCAAGGCCATGGGCGACCCCAAAAAGATGAAGAAGCTCAAAAAGAAGAAGCCGCCGGAGGGATTCGTCACCTGGAACCAGGGAACCTTCGACCGCTTGATCGAGAGCGCGCCGGAAACCCTCAAGCCCCGCATGCGCATCACCAACTCCATGGTGCTGGCAGAGGTGGAGCAGGGCGGCAACGCATGGCGCCGCGTCCTCACCCTGATAGAGGATTCCCTGCAAACGGACGAGGAGAAGGAGCGCCTGCGCGCCCGCGCCGCCCAGATTTTCGCGACGCTGATCGACGCCGGCGTGGTGGTGCGCGAGGAGCTGGACGAGAACGGCGAGCCCGTCGCTGCCCCGGACCCCTCCGATCAAGTGGAAGCGGCAAGCGCGCCCGCCGACGCGCCCGAGTTAGATTCCGAGGCGGACCCCGAGCCCGCCGCCGCGAGCGATGACGAGGTCGCCGCCTTCCTGGACGGCGAGGCCTCCTATTACCTCACCGTCGACCTGCCGGATGACTTCGCCTTGGACCAGCCGCTCTCCCCCTTCATGCTCGCTGCGCTGGAACTGCTCGACCCGGAAAGCGAGACCTACGCCCTGGACGTCATCTCCATGGCCGAAGCCACGCTTGAAGACCCCAAGCAGATCCTGCGCGCCCAAGAGCGCCAGGCACGCGACCGAGCCATGAACGAGATGAAGGCAGAGGGCATCGACTTCGAGGAGCGCGTGGAGAAGCTGCAGGACATCACCTATCCCAAGCCGCTGGAAGACATGCTCGCCGCGGCCTTTGGGCAGTACTGCGCCAAGGTGCCGTGGGCCGGCGACTACGAGCTCTCGCCCAAGAGTGTCCTGCGAGACATGCTGGAGAGCGGCAGCGACTTCAAGGGTTACATCGCCCGCTACAACGTCGCCCGCTGCGAGGGCATCCTGCTGCGCTACCTCACCGAGGCCTACCGAACGCTGGACCGCACCATCCCGCACGACAAGCGCAACGAGGAGCTGAACGACGTGGTGGCCTGGCTGGGACTGGTGGTCCGCTCGGTCGACTCCAGCCTGGTGGACGAATGGGAGAACGCGGGATCAACCTTGGACGCCGCGCCCCCGCGCCCCGCGGACGCCGTCGTCATCGACCGACGCGGTCTCACCGTGCTGGTGCGCAACTCGCTGTTCCAGCGCGTTCGCCTCGCCGCCCGTGGTCGAGCCGACCAGCTGGGAGCGCTGGACGAGGACTGGGGCATGGGAGAGCTGCGCTGGCGCCGCGTGCTCGACGCGTTCTTCGAAGCACATGAAGAACTGCTCACCGATGCCGACGCGCGGTCCATGGCGTTCCTCTCCATCGACGAATCGGACGAGAAAACCGACCACGTTTGGCACGTTCACCAGGTGTTCAGCGATTCAGACGGCGACCGCGACTTCGGCATCATGGCGGACGTCGACCTGGATGCGACGCAGGATGGCGACGGCATCGTGTTCGCGAACTACCGCGCGGGCGTGATCGAGGACATCGCAGGTTAAAAACGCTTGAAGAAGACGGCAAAAAGAGAACGGGGACGCCATGTGATCAACTCGACGCATGGCGTCCCCGTTCGGTGTGGTCAATGAGTGCCACGAGGTGGGTAGGCCTCGCTTTATACATTGCGAAAAACCGCCGAATCCCGTCCCGCGACCAACCAGACGCCGCGGAAGCACCGCGAATACGCGCAACCAGCTGAGAACAAATCCAGCATATGTGCAATATAACTAATACATGTCTCCAATAAGTACGTGTAAAGCGGCTCAAATAGACTTCCGTAAGGACCCCTTAGCGTTCAAAGCGGCCAAGCACGACCTCGCCAAAGGCATGGTTAGCCCCTGTTTACCCACCTCGTGGCACTCATTGACCACACCGAATGGGAACGGTTTTTTAGCGCCGTTTTCGTCTGCATAAACAGCCGCATTTCAGGTTCATTCATGCATAACGCGCTCCCCGAGGCTTTCCAGGCGCACCTGAACCGCAATCCCCTGCTCAACGCACAGCGCAGCGCACCTGCCCGCGCGCCGCGAACCATCCCGACAGCAGCCTCCAGGCGGGAACGGCGTAGAGATAGACGGCCAGGACCATGCTCGACGCGATGGGCGCGCCCATGGATGCAAGCGGGACCGCGCCCGCGATGGACCACGGCACCAACCCCGCCACCAGTACAACGGAATCTTCCAGGTCTAGGGCATGGTCGCTAGCATTCTGGTCGAGATCGCCGCATAGTTGATGCGACAACATGATCGCCAGCGTCTGGTTGCAAGAGACAGCCGACGTGAACGCAGACGTGGCCAACGTCACCAAATAGGGACTAAAGCGATGCGACATGCCCCGCACCACGCGGTCGATACCCGCAAGCAGCGGCGTCTCTTTAAAAATGCCCGCGTATGCGGAAGTGATGCAGACGATCTGCACCGCATCGAGCATTGAGACCAGCCCGCCGCCGGAAAGCGCCTGCACTTGCGGCAGCGGAGCCACGTATCCCAAAACAGACGTACGAAGCACGTCCGCCATAGTCATGTCCTGAACCACCAGGCACAATGGAACCGAAGAGGCGATGCCCGCCCCTATGACCACCAGGATGTCCACGCGCAGCAAGGCCAGGGCGAACACAATCACCGGCGGCAGCAACACCACGGGCCCCACGGCAAATGCGCTCGCCAGCGACGCGGCCATATCGCCCGCCTCTCCGCTCGCGGGGATAAGCAGCCCCAGCGCGAAGTACGCGGCGCACGTCAGCGCAAAGGGAACCGCGGCGCTCTTGACCATGCGCTTCAGGTTGTTGTAGAAATCCGTGCCGGTAAGATCGGCCACCAAAAGGGCGCTGGTAGAGATGGGCGAGCAACGATCCCCAAAAAACGCCCCGGAAAGCGCCGCCCCGCCCGCCGCAAACAGCGGAACGCCCATGGCGCCCGCCATCGAGATGCAGATGGACCCCACCGTCGCAGCCGTGCCAAACGAGGTTCCCGTCAAGACGGAAACTAGGCAGTTGAGCAGAAACGTCGCCAACAGAAACACGCCAGGGCTGATAAGCGGCACGGCGTAGTACACGATGGCGGGGATCACGCCGGCGGCGCGCCATAACCCCGTGAGCACGCCTATCAGCGCTAGCATGCCCAAGATCTTCGCGATAGGGGCGATGCCCTCCCAGCACATGCGGGCAACCCGCCGCGCCGAACCGCCCCATCGCCACGCATAGATGCAGAACGCCGCCAATCCAACAAGCAGCGCGCACACGGTCGGCACTCCGGTAAAGATCGCGCCCACCAAGGCGGCGCAGAATATCCCTAGAGTCACAAGTTCCATAAACAGCTCCCCTCGCACAAATCAGGATACGCGTGGGCCAGCGGTTTGGCTATGGGTTTGCCCAGAGACAGAGAAGCGCAAGCGGCGTCCAATAATTGGAAACACTTGTTACTTATTGCAGAAACCAGTTGGTATTTTTTAGTAAAAACCAGCGTTTACCAGCAATTATTCTGAATACCGTTCACCGATTGGCAAGAAACCCACTGGGATTATTCCCACAATTGCTGATTATCCAGAAAAACGAACAAGGCGCCTTCCTTGTAGCTGCAGATATTGTTTATGCGACATGTGTACACGTTCTCAGAACGTGTTCGAACGAACACGAGCAACCATGCGCCGCCCCCAACCGCACACCGACTCGCCGCCCACGGTAAAAAACGCGCTCCCGAAAATAGGGAAATCTCGCACATTCGAGAGTACCGCATTGAGAGGAGCACTATGAACCATCGTTACGTGAAGGGGTCAGCCGTCGCGATCGGCGCCTGCACGTGGGCGCTCGCGGCGTCCCTCACCGCACCTGCGGTCGTCTTCGCCACGCCGGCGAACCTGGCGCAGGACAAGCCGGTCACCGCGAGCAACGCGTTCGCAACCCTGCCGGCCAAAAACCTCACGGACTCCGACAAAGCGTCGCGCTGGTCGGCGGAGCAGGCACCGGCCCAGTGGGCCTACGTCGATCTGGAAGGCGAGAAGACGTTCGACACCTTTGAGGTTACCTGGGAGAACGACACGGAGCACGCCGTCGACTTCAACATCTACGTATCCAATTCGACCTCGCAGGACGGCTGGGGCGAACCCGTCAAGCGCATCACGGGCAACAAGGAGCGCGTATCCAAGGTCAAGCTGGACTCCCCCGCGACCGGTCGCTACGTAAAGCTCGAGATCACCAAGGTCTCGCACTACCAAAACGTCAGCGCCTGCGACTTCACCATCATGAACTCCGCGGACGATGGCGGCTCGCAGCAGGCGCAGGACCCCGCAGCCAACGTAGCCCTCAAGATGACCGGCAAGTCGGACAGCAACGAGACCCCCGGCCTGGGTCCGGACAAGCTGTTCGACGGCGTGCTGGACAAGAAGGAGTCCCGCTGGTCAAGCGCCTCCGCTGGCGAAAGCGCCTGCCCCACCACCCCGCACTGGGTCTACGTCGACCTGGGCCAGACGCGCGACGTCAAGACCATCCGCCTGTTCTGGGAACAGCGCAAGGCAAAGGGCTACAAGATCCAGCTGGCGCAAGACGGCGCGGACCTCAACCAAGAGAGCAGCTGGGTAGACGCCTACACCAACAACGACCATCCGGCATCGAAGACGGAGACCATCTCCTTGGGAGACGCCGCGAAACAAGCCCGCTACGTGCGCCTCTACATCAGCGGCAGCACCTATAGCGATCCGGACGGCGGCACCGCCTGGGGCACCGTCTCGCTTTACGAGATGGAGGTCTACGGAGGCGAACCCGCTATGGGTATGGACGATATGCTCTCGGGCATCACCGTCAACGCGGAAATCGATCCGGCCAAGAATTTCACCGACCAGATCACCCTGCCCAAGCACGAGGGATACCAGGTCACCTACAACGGCACCGACTACGAGCAGGTCATCGATTCGGACGGCACCATCTACCAGCCCATCGTCGACACCAAGGTCAAGGCGTCCTTCAAGGTGGTGGACGAGAAGACCAAAGCGTACTCCTTCCGCGAGGTCGAGGTCACCGTGCCCGGCTCCATGAAGGGCAGCGAGCAGGGCGAGGCTGCTCCGGTCATCCTGCCCGAGCTGCGTGAATGGAAGGGCGGAACAGGTCGATTCACCTCCTTTACCCGCGTAACCTACAAGGACGGCTCCCTCAAAGAGATGGCCGAGCAGTTCGCAAAGGACTACCGCGCGCTCACCGGCCGCGGCATAGAAGTCGCCAAGGCGGACGCCGCGCAGAGCGGAGACGTGTTCTTCACCCTGGGCGCGGACAAGAAGCGCGGCCTTAAAGAGGAGGGCTACCTCATCGAGGCCACCGCGGACAAGATCACCGTCAGCGCAGAGGCCGTGGCGGGTGCCAACTGGGGCTCCAAGACCATCCTGCAAAGCGTCAAGCAGACCGGCGACTTCCCCTGCGGCACCGCACGCGACTACCCGCTGCACAAAGTCCGCGGTTTCATCCTGGACGTGGGCCGCAAGACGTTCACCATCGAGTGGCTGCGCCAGCTCACCGACCAGATGGCCTGGTACAAGATGAACGACCTGCAGATCCACCTCAACGACAACCTCATCCCGCTCGAGCAGCTCAAAGACCCTATGCAGGCCTACTCCGCCTTCCGCCTGGAGTCCAACATCAAAGCCGGCGAGGGCAAGAACAAGGCGGACCTTACCGCCACGGACGTGTGGTACACCAAGAAGGACTTCAAGGAGTACATCGAGCGCTCGCGCGCGCTGGGCGTGAACATCATCCCGGAGATCGACACCCCCGCCCACTCGCTGGCCCTCACCAAGGTGCGCCCGGACCTGCGCCATGGCACCACCGGCCGCGCTACCGATCACCTGGATCTCAAGAACCAGTACGACGAGAGCCTGTCGTTTGTCCAGGGCATCTTCGATGAGTACGTGCAGGGCGGCGATGCAGCCGTCTTCGCCGACGCCGACGTGATCCACATCGGTGCGGACGAGTACAACGCGGACGCCAACGCCTACCGCCGCTTTGTGAACGATATGTTCGCGTACGCGGAGGACAACGGCAAGACCGCCCGCGTATGGGGCTCGCTCTCGGAGATCAAGGGCGACGTGGCGGTCAAGGGCGTCTCCGATGCCGGCAAGCGCCGCCAGATGAATCTGTGGAACCCCGGCTGGGCGAACATGAAGGCCATGTACGACCTTGGCTTCGAGCTGATCGACTGCCAGGACGGCGTGTTCTACATCGTCCCCAACGCAACGTACTACTACGACTACCTCAACCAGGGCTCCTGCTACAACGACAAGGTCAACGAGATCAGCGGGTTCGAGATCCCCGCCGGCGACGCGCAGGTCTCCGGTGGCGCCTTCGCCGTGTGGAACGACATGTGCGACTTCCTTGAGAACGGCATGAGCGAGTACGACATCTATCGCCGCATCGACGACGCGCTGGGCCTGTTCGCCGCCAACACCTGGGGCAAGACCGGCGCGGTCGACCTCGCCGCCGCCCAGGCGCGCGTGAAGCAGCTGGGAGACGCCCCCTCGACCAACTTTGGCTACGCGCAGGCCGCAAACCAGCAGGGCGCCATCGCCCACCTCGCCATGGATTCTCTGGACGATGCGTCCGGCCAGAAGCACGGCCTGGGCAAGATGGAAAACGCCAAGCTTGAGAATATCGACGGGCGCCGAGCGCTGCGTCTCAACGGCGGCAAGTCCTTTGCCAAGGTAGACGGTATCGAGACCGCCGGGCTGGGCAACAGCCTGCGCGTCAAGGTCAAGCGCACGGTCGACGGCGACGTTGAGGGCGGCGCGGACGCGCAGGTGCTGTTCGAGAGTCCCTACGGCGCGATCATGGCGGTCCAGGAGAAAACCGGCAAGGTGGGCATCACCCGCGAGAACCGCGCGTACTCGTTCAACTACGCCCTGCCCGCCAACCAATGGGTGGAGCTGGAGTTCAAAAACGAATTCGAGAAGACCCATCTGTACGTCGACGGCAAGCTGGTCGATACCATCGGCACCAACACGCGCGGCCAGATCAAGGCGACCTGCATGTTCCCCGTGGGAACCATCGGTAGCGAGTCCGGCGACGCCTTCACAGGTTATGTGGACGATATTCGCCTGGGCACCGCCAAGGACTTCAACTCCACCATGGTCCTGGACCACGCCGTGGTGAAAGCGAACCTGCTGGCTTCCAAAAACCCCGCTATCAAGGGTGACGAGCAGCTGCAGGGCATGCTGGCCCAGGCCGATGAGGTCTTCCGCCAGTTCGATCCATCCGCAGACGCCATCGCGGGCCTTGCCGCCCAGATCGAGGCCAAGCTGGACGCCGCGGGCTACGAAAAGGCCGACTACGGCCGCATCGACGCCTACCTGGCGATCATCCCCTCCGACTTGTCCGCCTACGAGGATCAAGGCGCACGCGCCGTCTCGATCGTCCGCGACAGCATCGTCCGCAACATGAGCGCCTCGCAGCAGGGCGCCGTGAACGGCTATGAGAAATCCCTGGTCGCCGCCCTGGACGCGCTCAAGCTCAAACCCGTCGCCGACCTGAGCGTGGTCGACCCCGCCCTGCTCAAGGCAAAGGCCGACTGCGAGAACAACGACGGAAAGGCCTCCTGCGTGTTGGACGGCAACGCCGGCAGCATCTGGCACTCGCGCTACAGCCCGGACAAGTGCACGGGACAGCATTTCATCACGCTATCCTCCGAGCAGCCCATGAGCGTGGACGGACTGCTCTACACCCCGCGCCAAACCGGCACCAACGGCGACCTCAAGAAATACGAGATCCACGTCTCCGGTGACGGTACCACCTTCAAGAAGGTAGCCGACGGAACCATCAAGAACCTCTCCCGCGGCTCCAACCTGATCGAATTCGAGCGCCAGGACAACGTCCGCGCCGTCAAGCTGGTCTTTGTGGAGGGCGAAAGCGGTTTCGCCGCGGCCTCCGAGCTGCGCCTGCACGATGCGAACGCCGCGCCGGACACCGAGGCGCTGAATCGCCAGATCGCCGACGCGGAAGCCGTCAAGCGCGGCGAGGGCGCGACCGCCTTCTCCGCGGAGACCTTCGACGCGCTGGCGGCCCAGATCGCCGAGGCGAAGAAGCTCGCGGGCGCTCCCACCAACATCAACGAGGTCCACGCCATGAAGCTCTCCGTTCTGGAGGCGGTCCTCAACCTGCGTCTCGAGGGCTCGCCGGCGCCCACGCCCGACCCCGATCCCCAGCCGCCCGTGACCCCTCAGCCTCCCGCTAAGGACGATATCGAGATCCCCGCTCACCCCGGCGGCGAGGTGGAGGTGACCCCCAAGAACCCGGATGCGGGCGACAAGGTCACCGTCAGAGCCAAGCCGCAGGCGGGCAAGGAGGTCCGCAGCGTCACCATCACGGACAAGGACGGCAACAAGGTCGAGGTTCGCAAGAACGCGAAGTGCGAGTTCGAATTCACCATGCCCAAGGGCGACGTCGAGGTGAAGGTGGTCTTTGGCTGCGACGGCGGCGACCCATGCGAGACCCATAAATTCGCCGACATCGATGCCAGCCAGTGGTACCACGACCCCATCGACTGGGCGCTTGAGAGGGGCTACCTGCGCGGCTACGAGGGCACCAACCTGATGGGCCCCACCGACACCACCAGTCGCGCGCAATTTGTCGCCATGCTGGCGCGCGCCGCCGGGGCCGATAAGGGCAACCAGGGCATCGCGGGCAAAGCCGACTTTGACGACGTCGCCGCAGACGCCTGGTACGCGGGCGTGGTCGCCTGGGGAGCCAGCAACGGCATAGTCAGCGGTTATGACGGCACCAACGACTTTGGTCCCGACCACGCGGTCACACGCGAGCAGGTCGCGGTGTTCCTGATGCGCTTCGCCAAGAAAAACGGCATCGACACCACGGGCCGCGGCGACCTGTCCAAGTTCCCCGACGCCGACAAGGTGTCCGATTTCGCCGGCGACGCCATGAAGTGGGCTGTTGAGGAGGGCTTTATCAAGGGCCTGGACTCCGGTGAGCTCAAGCCCGGCGACGTCGCTTCGCGCGCCGAGGTCGCAGCGATGCTGATGCGCTTCTTCGAAGCCCAGGAGCAGCGGTAACGCCACCCTTGGAAAGAAGCGTTTTAACCCTTGAAAGCGATCGCGCAGGGGCGTCCCTCTTTGCCAACCGGCGGGAGGGGCGCCCCCTCTCTATGGACCGCCATAGGCGCGAGGCGCCCCCGGCACAGGTTCCCTCAAAGTATCAAATGGTAGCTTGGCCAGCGGCAAGTCTTCCTATATTCGAGCCATCGATACAAAGGAGGAAGCCCCATGACGCCCACCACCCCTGCCGCCGGCAACACCTCGCCCGCCGCGACCGCGGACGCCGCGGCCCACGCCGCGGACACCGCCAACGCCCTGCGCGACTTCACCCGCAAATGGCTGCCGCGCTTTAGGGACAGCCGCCAGAACCTGCACCGGCTGCTTGACACCGGGGAGCTTCGCGCCGACTGCGCCGCGCTTGGATATGTGGACGATGCGGGCGAGGCGTTCGATGCCGCGTACCCCGGCGCCTTCGACAGCCTGGAGGAGCTGGACTGGCATCTGCCCGCCGTTGGGGATACCTCGCTGCTGGGAAGCGCGATCATGTCCAAGTGGGACCAGGTCTCCCATCTGGTGAGCCACCACTTCTGGGCAACGGACGAGACCCGCTGCAAAGCCGCCGGGCACGAGGTGCGCCTCTGGTTCATCCTGGCACTCGAGCGGATGGCGCAGCTCGCCGGCGAGAACTCGTCCATGCCGCTGACCTGTCCACCCACTGCACTCTACCTTACATCGAGCACGCACGATCACGGCCGGCACCCTTCGCGCAGCCCTCTTGTACACCAGCGCCTAGAGCTTCATGAGAATGGCGACTGCCGCTTGGTCGATCATTATCTGGACGAGTTTGGGCGCAGCCGCATCTCGTCCGACTCCTACATATCCATATCGAAGGACGAGGCAGCCCGCCTGCTCGATGAGGCGTCCGAATGGATGGCGCAGCATTGCTGCAACGTATATGAAACGAATCATGGCGCGTGGGCGCTGGTTATCGAGGACGAGGAGGGGCGCAGCCATTACGCGTTTGGCGCGTTGGCGCTGCTGGACAACCGCTTAATCCATCTGTCCAACTCCCTGCGCCGAGCCCTGCATCGCCCCGATCTTCTCGCGTGCTCCCTGTAGCAGGTATCGCGCACGCTCGCCAGAAGCCCTAAGCCCCCAGCCGACGCAGCCTACGAGAAATACGGGCAGGCGCCGCCCAGGCATGCCGAGTTCCTATCGTGGACCGCGCAGCCGTGGACGGCCCCGGGCTCCGCAAGGCTGGCGTGCAGGCGGTCGTTGAACCAAGGCGATGCCACGCGGACGGCGATGCGGGAATCGCGCTTGCAGCACCGAGGCGCGCCGGCGTCCGCGATCGCAGCGAGAATCTGCGCCACCATGCGCTGCCCTTCGCTCCATCCCTCCTCCTTAAGCGGGGCGTTACCGGACAAGATGGCGAACGCCATGCCGCACGATGCAGCGGCGCCGCACATGCCCCATTTGGCGCACGCGGCACCGGGCACGCAGGAGGCGCGATCGAACAGCTCGTCCAGCGCATCCCCAAGCTCGCCCTTGCCCGCCGCCCGCCAAGAGCATGCAAGCAGCGCCGCTCCCACCAGCGCATGGTGAACCGGACCAAACGCCGGGCAGCTCTCGTCCGCCATCAAACGTTCGAGCAGCTCACCGGCGTCAGCGCCGGCGCCCTCCTCAAGCCACGCAAAACAGGCGCTCTTAACCCAATCCAAAGACGCATCTGCCATGGTTGTGCCCCCCCTCTTGGCGCCCAGATTGCTCCGCGACGCCCGTTGTTATATTGATGCATATCGATATGTATTATATAGACAGATATCTATATAATGGGCGAGAATCACGCACCCGCCTGGAGGACCAATGAGCACATTCGCACCGCTTAGCGTCGCCTTTATCTGCACGCACAACGCTTGTCGCAGCCAGATAGCGCAGGCCCTGGCCCACGCGCTTGCTCCAAACGAAATCGACGCCTGTTCCGCGGGCACGCACCCGGCAGACGCCGTCAACCCGGACGCGGCGCGCCTGCTAGAAGAGCAGCGCGGTCTGGACGCCTCGGCGCTGGCGCCCAAAACGCTTGAAGAGATACCGCCCGTGGACATGGTCGTGACCATGGGCTGCGGCGTGAACTGCCCCAGCCTGCCAGCTCGATGGCGCGAGGACTGGGGGCTGCAGGACCCCACGGGAAAATCCGATGCGGAGTTCATCGCGGTCATGGACCAGATCGAAGCGAAGGTCCTGGATTTGAAACGCCGCGTCATCGCGGGATCCTTCGACGAGGAACGTCTTGCGGCGAATCTAAAGACCCTGGGAGACCCCAACCGCCTGCGCATCGTGGGGATGCTCTCCCGTGCCGACGAGCTGTGCGCCTGCAAGCTGCTGGAGGAACTGGACATATCGCAGCCTACGCTCTCTCACCATATGGCCGCGCTTCGCGATATGGGACTTGTATCCGCACGCAAAGACGGCCGCTGGATGCGCTACAGCTTGGATAAGGAGCTGCTTGGCACCATAGGCGCGTGCCTTGGCAGATAACCCCTGTGGATGCGGGGGCACCTGGCGCGTCGCCGCGCAAGCCGCCGGTCGTACCAGCCGCGTCTCATCGTCCACATAATTAAGTGCTACCATTATCATCATATATGTAAGCATCAACGCTTATTTAACGAGGTATCGATTGGTGGTACGTCATGGCCCGCGAAAAGACAACCCCCCCTGGTTGTTCGCGAGATCTTGTCCGCATCCCCCCCCCTTTTTTTCCGCACTAAGGCGTTTTTTTGGCATCCCCCCACCGCTCTAACAAAGAAGAGTTTCGCCCAACCAGAGCGAAGCCCTTCATTTACCTGCGGTTATAATGCAGGCCAAGAAGCTCCAGATCACATTCGTCTAAGAATCTGCAGAAAGGGCGGGCGGATAATCGAGCGGAGAAGGCCGCCCGATTCCTGGAGGGACAAATAGCGGGCCCGGGTCGAAAAACCCGAGCCCGCAAGGCCGCGTCTCTCGCCATGAACTTCTCATATTAAATGAAAGGGGCACCCAACGTATCAGGTGCCCAGATATGCCAGCCATAAGCCGGCGCATCTCATTTCAACTCAAATTGTAGGGTCGATAAAGCCAGGCATAACGCCGTGCTTAGCTCTTCGCAATAAAGACAAGCGTCGACTACTCGAACTCAGTAGGTAAAAAGTGGACTTCCATGCGCATTCGTCTACGCGATCTGCTCACGTCTCCCATCAACCGAAATCGGTCAAACTTCATGCGTCCAATCTGAACTCAAATTGAACTCAACGCAGCACATCTTGACCTATATCCCAGCAATGCTGTTCTCGTCGAGCAGGAAATCGAACACACTCATCGTGACTATGCCCTGTTCGTCGCGGAGGGGCTTCACAACATCGCGCACAAGCACAATCTTTTTGAAGCTGTCATTTATGCCGAGCAAGGAGGCCTTCTCCTGAGCTAGCTTCTCGGGAGTCCTCATCTCCAAGGCCGATTGGATGTAAAGACGGTCTGCGCCTGTATTTGCGACGAAATCGACTTCAAGCTGCTTGCGTACATCCCTTCCTTCCTCGCGAACGCGCCTCTCAACCACGCCAACGTCCACCGAATATCCGCGTACCCTGAGCTCGTTGTAGATTACATTCTCCATGATATGGCTCTCCTCAACCTGGCGAAAACCAAGCCGGGCGTTTCGAAGCCCCATATCTTCGAAGTAATATTTTAGGGGGCTTCCGATGTAACCCCTCCCCTTCACGTCGTAGCGTCGCGCTTCCTCGATAACGAAGGCATCCTCGAGATAGCCTATGTAGCTGGAGATTGTATTTGCAGAGATCTTGGAGCGAAGTACGCTTCGGAACGTATTCTCAAGCTTGCTCGGGTTCGTAAGTGTTCCTATACCGGAGGCGAGTGCGTTCACGAGGTCATCGAGCTCATCCCGCTTCCTGATCTCATACCTGTCCACAACATCTTTCAGATACGTCTCCTCAAAGAGGTGTTCAAGGTAACGTGCCTTCTGCTCGTCCGTGTGCATCGATAGCGCAAGCGGCATGCCGCCGTACACTGTGTACTCAGCCCATCCCTGATAGCGATCGCCATCGAACGCCTGCATAAACTCTGAGAAGGATAGTGGCCGCACACGGACCTCGTCCCCGCGACCCCGGAACTCCGTCATGACATCACGCGAGAGAAGCTTTGAGTTGCTTCCTGTCACGTACACGTCGACGTTACGCATGCGCAGAAGCCCGTTGAGAACACCGTAGAGCCGGGGCGGAACATCCGGATCCTTGAGCTCCTCACGCGAGATGGCGTATTGAACCTCATCGAGAAAGACGTAATACCGCTCGCGCCTGCTTGCAATTTTCGAATGCAGGTAAGCTGACAGCGTGGCGGGGTCGCGAAGGGCGGCGTTCTCCTCGACGTCGAGCGCGACCTCAATGATATGCTCGTCGTCGACGCCCTCCGAACGCAGGTAATCACCGAAAAGGCTGAAAAGCAGGTATGTCTTCCCGCAGCGGCGGATACCCGTGACAACCTTGACCATGCCGTTGTGCATGCGGTCGATGAGCCTGTTAAGGTATCGGTCTCGCTTGATTTCCATATGCACCTCACTTTGATCCCTGAAGAGCTACTATTGAGTAATTTTGCCGCATGCGGCATTTTTTCTCAATAGAATGGGCCGTGCGTTGTGGTCGGCGCGCATTAAATGGGGCTCTCCGTGAAGCCACGGAGAGCCCCTTAGAAGTGAGGCGGTTTTATCCTGTATTACTCGAACTCAATCGTCCCGCAAGGCTTGGGCGTGAGGTCGTACAACACGCGGCAGATACCCGGAACCTCGGAGGCGATACGGTCGCCGATCTTCTTGAGCAGCGCCCAATCGAGCTCGGGAACCTCGGCGGTCATGGCGTCGACGGTGTTGACGGCGCGGATGAACGCCGGCCACTCGTAGAGGCGCTTGCCGTCCTTTACGCCGGTGACGCGGAAGTCGGGCACGGAGACGAAGTACTGCCAGACCTTACCCTCCAACCCGGCCGCGGCGAACTCCTCGCGCAGGATGGCGTCGGCCTCGCGCAGAGCCTCCAGACGGTCGCGGGTGATGGCGCCCAGGCAGCGCACGCCCAGGCCGGGGCCGGGGAACGGCTGGCGCTCGACCATGTTCTCGGGCAGGCCGAGCTCGCGGCCCACCATGCGGACCTCGTCCTTATACAGCAGGCGAACCGGCTCGCACAGCTCGAACTGCAGGTCGTCGGGCAGGCCGCCAACGTTGTGATGCGCCTTGACGCCGTCGGACTCGAGGATATCGGGGTAGATGGTGCCCTGCGCCAGGAAGCTCACCTGGTCGCCCACCTTGCGGGCCTCCTCCTCGAAGACGCGGATGAACTCGGCGCCGATGATCTTGCGCTTGGCCTCGGGCTCGGCGACGCCGTCGAGGAGCTCCAGGAAGCGGTCGGTCGCGTCCACGTAGACCAGGTTGGCGTCCAGCTGGTTCTTGAAGACGTCGACAACCTGCTCGCTCTCGCCCTTGCGCATGAGGCCGTGGTTGACGTGCACGCAGATCAGCTGCTTGCCAACGGCCTTGATGAGCAGTGCCGCGACAACGGAGCTGTCCACACCGCCGGAGAGGGCGAGCAGCACGTTCTTGTCGCCGATCTGCTCGCGGCAGGCGGCAACCTGCTCGTCGATGAACGTGCGGGCCAGCTCGGGGGTGGTGATGCGAACCATGTCGTCAGGACGCTTGTTGGGATCCATCTGGGCTCCTCCCATGTGTGAGTGCATATACCAACCTAAAAGTATATAGGATTCGCAGCGCTCCTTGGGCATCAAGCGGCCCTCATCAGGCGCCACACGCCGTTAGCGCCGCTGATCCAAACGCCGCCTCGCCATGGGCGCACCGCACACGCGCCGCAGACGCACCGCAAAATGGGCGGCGCGGAAGGGCGGGCTAGCCCAGATGCACGGTGTACAACGGCTTGTAGGTAGCCCCCTCGCTTGAGAGCTCGCTTTTATAAAGGGTCACGCTATCGAAAACGTCCTCGGCAGGAAAGACCAGATCGGATAGCGCCTGCGGAAGCACGCGCGCCCTCCTCGCCAGCGTCACGTGGGGCTCGAACGCCTTCTCGTCGTACGCGATGCCCCGCGCCCTCAGCTCCTCGCGGACCGACATCGCAAGGTTCATGAGATTTCGCGTATGCCCAAGCTTGAGATACAGGGTCGCGTCGACCGGCTTGCCGAAAATGCCCAGTCCGTCGGGCGTCACCCGTATCGCGGGCGCATCGGCAGTCGAGACATCCAGGGCATCCATGACGCGGCGAACCTCCGCCTCGCCCACCTCACCCAGAAACGCAAGGGTCACATGATCGGTCGAGCGCGCGACAAACCGTCCGCGCACCATGGAAGCAAGCTGCCGCGACAAATCAGCGACTTGCTCGATAAACTCGTCAGACAGATCAAGTGCGATAAACGTCCTCATGTCCACTCCCCCATCGCAACAAAGCGCGGCGCAATCCCGCTACGATAAGTCGCCGATACGCTCCACCAGCTTGTACCCGCCGTGCGAGCCATGGCGCCGCGCCGCCGCAAGCGAGCGCCCGCCCACCGCCAACGGTATTTTTCGACTGCGCTATCATTGGTTGATAGTAAACCATGTTTAACTTATTGCGATGTTTTTGAGAATGAGTATCAATATGAGTCTAAGCAAGCCCCATTCTCCGCATAATGAAAATCGTACCAAGTGCGGTTGCCCAAAGAGGGCCCACAGGGACTGGGCGCCCGCACTATCGCCTGCGACCGAATGGAGAAGGTCATGAAGTTTGTATGCCCCGTTTGCGGTTACGTTGAGGAGTTCGACGGCGAGGAGCTGCCCGCCGATTTCAAGTGCCCCCAGTGCGGCGTTTCCGGCGACCGCTTCATCAAGCAGAGCGACACCGAGATGACCTGGGCTGCCGAGCACGTCATCGGCGTTGGCAAGCTCCCCGAGGTCTCCGAGGACATCGTTAACGACCTGCGCGCCAACTTTGAGGGCGAGTGCACCGAGGTTGGTATGTACCTGGCCATGGCTCGCGTTGCCCATCGCGAGGGCTACCCCGAGATCGGCCTGTACTGGGAGAAGGCTGCTTACGAGGAGGCCGAGCACGCTTCCAAGTTCGCCGAGCTCCTGGGCGAGGTTGTGACCGACTCCACCAAGAAGAATCTCGAGATGCGCGTTGAGGCCGAGAACGGCGCCACTGCTGGCAAGACCGACCTGGCCAAGCGCGCCAAGGCTGCCGGCCTGGACGCCATCCACGACACCGTTCACGAGATGGCTCGCGACGAGGCTCGCCACGGCAAGGCGTTCGCTGGCCTGCTCAAGCGCTACTTCGGTTAAGCTACCACGGACACACCGGTCATTCCGGCTCCGTAGCACGCATTCTAGCTGCTAAGCATACGGGACGGCTCGCATGTGCGGGTCGTCCCGTTTTTATATGCCCCCCCATGGCAAACCAAACGCTATCTTCCAATCTTCCCAATAAAGCGGGGAAGCCATTCCATTGCCCTATTGGCATCTTGTCCGTTCCAGTCAGATCGCGATGACTTTATACCGGCAATATACCGTCTATTCCTAAAGGTTTGCCGCAATCTGTTTTCAATTTCTTTGTAGTCTTTTTCCTTCATCGATTCAGATTCAATAATCAGGCAGTCAATGGCGTCCCTTAGCTTTTCTACATCCAAATCCGAGCGATGACCGAGATAGTACATGTCGTATATATCTTTATATCGAGTACTTCTTGCACCATGCACTAGCAATGACTTTAATTTCTCAGCAAACATCTGTTCTTTAGTATTTGCAAGCAAGCATATTACACCTGGTTCAGCAGCAATATCAAAGAAAGCTTCTTCTTGCGAAGCGGCGAACGCAGCGCTCACCCCAATATCAAGCTTTGAATTGTATTTGCTTTTTCCATCTGAGACCAAGAGATGGACTCGATAACCACGATAGTCCTGCTGACGAAGTTCACAAATTGGACCATCAACTAATAGGGAGACTCCATCCTCAACGCTCGACAACCTAGCTATAAAGTCCATAACGCTTTTCTCATTCAAGGGGCGTTGTATAAAATCCAAATCGATATCCTGTGTGGCCCGTCGCGAGTCTCTACTAAGGGCGCACATTAGAACGCCGCCTTTAATAGTCACGCTCTTCGAATCAGCAGAACGGAATATCTTAGAAAGAATGACATCCTGGCAGACCCTTGCTGTTGCAGCAAATCGCGAATACCCTCTTTTCCTCTCGTAGTGCCTTCGCATATCCGCCAATTCCATCAGAACACCTCCTCGAATGCTCGGTCGAGGTACGCCTGCCCCCTTGGTATAACCGCCGCATAGCCATCCAGCTTGCACATATCCAAGCTATTCGCGCGTTCCCTAAAAGAACGAATGGCATCCTTATACAAATCACGAGGGTATTTATTACGAGAACGCATAAGCTCAATAAGCATTCGCTCGCAATCGTAGACAGGGATTTCTCTACCATCAAATTCTATCGAGACTCGCCCAACAGAAATCCAATCGCCTGGAACAAAGTGTTGGGATACCGCAGGGTTGGCGATCTTGGTTCCGCCCCTTTTGGTGGCCACGTCTATCCTGTCTGGAGGGGCATCAATAAGCCCGTGAACGTATAGGGCAGTTAGACCGGTAATGGTCGCATCTGGATAAAACTTTCCAACCAGCTCCATTGCATCCAAATCATCGTCCGTCGAATAGATCCCGTGTGCAACGGAAAAGATCTCTCCCTTGTTAACTGCCGAGCGCAGCTTTCCTCGGGATCCAAAAAGACCGAGCGCTTCATCATAGCTAAGTAACATACCCACTCCTTATCCATTTTTGCCTACTCTTCTTATTAATTGTAGGTGATTTTGGTTGTTCGAAGCAACCGCTATATAGTCCTTCTCCTAATGCCCAACAAAACCAAAGCGACCGCCTGCAGGATTATCCTTTGCAGGCGGCCGCGTTTTCTATGCAAGCTGTCGTAGTCCTATAGGGCATTTATCTCAATCCACGGCGCATGCACCAAATTCGAACGCACCGGACACGCTCCGCGAGACGCTACACCTCGTAGCTGTCCGCGGGATCCGGCTCCGCGCCGTCCGCCGCCTCGATCGACACGCCGTCGCGGGCAGCCTCCTCCGCCGCGGCGCGCGCTTCGTCGAACTTCGCCTTCATGGTCTTGTTCTGCCAGGTGAGCTTGCGGATGGTCAGTTCCTCTGCTTTGTTGTTGGCAAGGCGCAGGTTGTTCTCGGAAGAAAGCAGCGCCTCCTTGGTCTTCTGCAGGTGCGAGATGGTTTTGTCGATCTCGTCGATCGCCGTCTGGAACTTTCTGCTCGCCAGGTCGTAGTTGCGCGCGAAGCCTGCCTTGAACTCCTCCATCTTGGCCTCGAAGTTGGTCACGTCGATATTCTGGCGACGCGCCAGCTCAAGCTCCTGCTTGTAGGTAAGCGAGTTCATGGCGGCGTTGCGCAGCAACGTGATCATGGGGATGAAGAACTGCGGACGAATCACGTACATCTTGGGATAACGGTAGCTCACGTCCACAATACCCGCGTTGTACAGCTCGCTTTCCGGTTCAAGCAGCGTCACCAGCACCGCGTACTCGCAGCCCTTCTGCGTGCGGTCGTGGTCTAGTTTCTTAAAGAAGTCCTCGTTCTTGTGCTTGGTGGCCGTGGTGTCGTTCTCGTTCTTCATCTCGAACATGATCGAGATGATCTCGTTGCCGTCCCCGTCGCACTCGCGGAAGATGAAGTCTCCCTTGGTGCCCTCGGACGCGTCGTTGTCCTTCTCAAAGTACGCGTTGGGAAACGCCGTCATGCGCAGGCGGTTGAACTCGGTCTCGCAGTGCTGCTCCAGGGTCTCGCCCACCATCTTGGTAGAGAGGCGCGCCTTCATATCGCGCAAACGCTCGATCTCCTCGTCCTTAAAGCGGACTATCTCCGCGTTGGCCTTGCGAGCCTGCTCCAGCTCAAGCTCATGGGCGGCCTGTACCTGCTGGCGCTCGGAATCGCGCACGGCCTGCTCGCGGGCAAGGGCTGCCCGGGCGTCGTCGCGCTCGCGCTCGACCGCGGCGACGGCTTGCATGCGGGCGATCTCCGCCGCACCCTTTTGGGACTCCAGCTTGGATTTAAGGTCAGCCACCTCTTGTTTGGACGAGGACAGTTGCTCTTGCATGGCCTGCTGCACCTGGGAGCGAGCCGCCTCCACGGCAAGGTCGCGCTGGCTTGCCGCCGCATCCAGCTGCGCCTTGAGCTGGACTGCTTGGGAGGTCGCCTGCTGCAGCTGCCCCTGCAGCGCACGGCGTTCCTGCTCGGCCCGGGTGCGCAGGCGCTCGGCCTCCGCTGCCGCCTGCTCGCGGGACTCCTCTCGCAGGCGAGCCTGCTCGATCTGCGCCTGGTTGTCGCGCTGGGAAAGCTGCGCCTTAAGCTCGTCCACCTGATGCTGCAGCTCCGCCGCCGTCTTCTGCGATTCCGCGCGTGCCTGCGCCGCCGCTTGCTCGCTGGCAAGCGCGCGCTCCCCCACCGCAGCCTCAAGCTTGGCGGTGAGCTCAGCCACCTGAGCATCGCGTTGAGCGGTCACCTGCGCCAACTCCGCGTCGCAGCGAGCCGTAAGGTCGGCAAGGTCGGCATCGCGCTTGGC
>DBEWRE010000039.1:0-7917 GCA_048207125.1 Collinsella sp. | reverse complement strand
ACTTCAAGGGCGACTTCGTAGCAGTGGTGGATGAGGCTGGTGACGTACTCTTCATGGGCAAGGCCCGCCTCAAGCGGCTCAAGGTCGTTTTCAAATACCTTGTCGGGCTTGGCAATGGCCTCCATGGTGGGCTTGTAATCGTTGTCCAGCAGGTAGCGGCGGATGGCGAGCGCGTGGTCCGCCTCCTCCTTGACCTGGATCATGTACCAGTTGGCGAAACCCTTAAGACCGCGGTCCTCATAGTAGTCGGCAAACGTGAGGTACAGATAGGACGAGTAGAGCTCGGCGTTGATCTGCTCCTCCAGAGCCTGGGCGACGGCGGGATTGATGGCCATAGCGCATTCCCTCTTTCTGCTTGGTGTACCTATGCGAAGTAGGCGGCGCGCCCCCTCGCGCGCTGTCTGTAAGTATAGCGCTCTGCGCGGGCGGTCCGTTATCCTCCTCGGGCGCAATTAATGCATGGTGCGAACGCATTATGGTGAGGGCGTGGGTACAATTGGAGCCAAATCGCCCACGGAGTGGAAGGGGCGCCCATGCGCATCCGTATCGCCAACGCGTTTACCGTCGTCGTCATGACCGCTGCGGTCGCGTTGTCCTGCCTGTTCGCCGTCCCCGTCTCCGCACGGGCGGATGGTTTCGACATGCATTCGGTCAACATCTTCGCCACCGTTCTAGAAGACGGTCGCATGCTTGTATCGGAGTCTCGCACGTTCGATTTCGACGATGACGTGAACGGCGTGTTCTGGACCATTCCGCTGGGAGAGAACCAGCAGGGCCGGGTTACGTCTATCGAGCAGGTCGGCGTTAAGGCTATGGAAAGCGATCAGCCGGTGAACTACGAGCGCGTGGACTCGGCGTCAAACGGCGATGCAGGCGTCTACACCGTGGAAAACGAGGGGGATCGGGTTACCATCAAGGTGTTCTCGCCCCATGAATCCGGTGAACAGGGAAGCTTCATGGTGTCCTATATCATCAACGGGGCCGTGATGGCATGGTCCGATACCGCGGAGCTGTATTGGAAGTTTGTTGGCGACGGCTGGACCGAACCGTCCCATGATGTGACGCTCACCCTGGGGTTCTCGGGCGAAGCGCATGATATCTATCCGGGCGACGGCAGCGTGGAGAGCAGGGATTGGACTTCGGGAGAACTTTCCGATCTTGGCGTGCGCGCATGGGGTCACGGACCCCTGGATGCAACTGTTCAGGTGGGCGACCTCGGCGCGCCGGTTGCTCGTTTTACCGTGCCGTGCGTCGACCCGGGCGAGTATGCCGAGGCCCGCATGGTGTTCCCCGTTTCCTGGGTGCCCGGCCTGCAGGCGTCCCCCTCCGCGCGCATTGACGCTGTCTTGGACGAGGAAGCCGTGTGGGCAGAGGAGGCGAACGCCCGACGCGAAGAGGCTCGTCGCATGGTCACGGCGGCGACGGCGCTGAGCATCGGTTCCTCCGCGGTCTTGCTTGCGGTTGCCGTCACCCTGCGGTTAACCGTGTTCAAGAATCCAAAGCCCTTGTTCCAGGACACGTATTTCCGCGATGTCCCCAGCGACGACCATCCGGCGGTGATCTCCGCGTTCATGCGCGACGGCGATGTGGGGGATGCGGCGTTTGTGGCGACACTCATGAAGCTTACGGACGACCGCGTGGTCGAACTGGTGCACCGAACGCAGCAGAAACACGGGTTGTTTGGCTCCAAGGACGAGGATTCCTACGGCATCCGTCTAGTCGATCGAGCGAAGGCGACCGACCCCATCGATCGCGATGCGCTGGACCTGTATTTTGGTCCCGGTGCCCAAAACGGCGAGGAGGTGCGCTTCGATGGCGTTCGCGCGAGTGCGGACGAGGACTCCGATGGTTACGGCGAGCGCTTGGACAACTTCAAGGCTTCCATTGCGGCTGCTATCGAGATGCGGGGCCTGCTGCGAGACAGCTCGCACGCATTCGGCTTGACGGTCATCGTCCTCGCCGTCGTGATCGGTCTGGCGTCGCTATTCGCAACAATCGAGCTTGAGACGAGCGTTTTGGCGCTGATCGCTACGTGCGCCATGGCAGTCGCCGCTTCGGTGGTGGCGGGCACGGCTCGGCGGTACACTCGCGAGGACGTGGAGTTGCGAGCCCGCTGCCTGGCGCTCAAGCGCTGGTTGGAAGATTTCACCCGTTTGAACGAGGCGGTCCCGCAGGATTTGATCTTGTGGAACAAGCTGCTGGTCATGGCGGTCGCTTTGGGAGTATCCGATAAGGTGCTGCGCGACCTCGCGGATGCGGTGCCGCAAGATATGCGTCAAGACGAGCTGGGCGGCTACTACTATCCTGTGTACTGGTGGTGCTATCCCCATGGCCACCTCGATTCTCCGGCGCGAGAGATGTCCTCTACCTACGGGGCTGCTTCCGCGGCGGTACTGGCTGCGAGCGCGGATAGCTCGTCGGGCGGATTCGGCGGCGGATTCTCCGGCGGCGGGGGCGGCGGAGTCGGCGGGGGCGGCGGAGGAACCTTCTAGCGGACCGCCCGTTTGGACGAAAAGGAAAAAAGAAAGGGCTCCTGATAGGGGAGCCCTTTCTTGTGCGGATGCGTTCCGCGTATGCTTGTTCTCGCCAAGGTGATCGCGCGGGGGTTCCGGTGCCAAGCTGCCCTCAAGGCGCCGGATGGCGATCTAGGCGGAGAGATCGAGTCCGTACAGGTACATTTCACGAGGAAGCACGTGGCGCTCCTCGCGCTTTGTCCGGTACATCGCCGCGCGCTTAAGGCCGCGGCGCTCGTAGAACTTCCACGAGCAATCGGTGTCGGTGTAGAGGTAGAGACCCTTCGCGCCGCGAGAGGAGACGTAGGAAGTCGCCGCGTCCAAAAGGACGCTGCCTATTCCCAGTCCTCGCGCCGTGCCGCTGACGGCGAGCAGGGTGATCTGGCTCGCTCGGGCAAGGCCGCTTTGCTCGAGCAGACGACTGTTGACTTGCTGCTCGGCATCGAGGAAGGAGAGGTATTCGTCCGTCGCCGCGGAATCGAGCTCGCGCATGCGCTCCAAGAAGGTTGCCATGGCGGCGTGGCACTCTTCGGCATGGGGGAGCCTGTCGCCTTCCGCCCGCGCCAAAACAATGCCGCAGGGAATGTCATCGACTAGCACGACCTGGGAAAAGCTCGAAATCGCAAGAGAGTGCACCAGATCGCATGCGGCCTCCAGGGCGTTGTACTCCTGGTTGGGCGCATAGGTGTGCCAGGTGTCCTTCAAAATCGAGGTGAGGGCGTGGAAATCGTCCTTCTCGAACGGCCTATAGATGACGCGTGAAACCATGCGTGCCTCCTTCATCACTATGGTTTCTACCACGCTGGTCGCATTTAAATATGGTCTCCCTATGTCACCACAGGTCCCCCGCGAATTCTTCGCGGAACCGTCATCATGTCTTGGCATTTTCTTCAAAATCACCCCTCGCCATGCACAACGCGGGCGGCGGGTTGCGCTACATTAGTAGGACGAAGAGAGAGGCCGTCCCCCTTGCACGTTGGGGACGCTCGCATCCACGAAGGAGGAGTGCTGCATGGGCACAGACAAGAAGATCTCGCGCGCGCTGATCTCGGTGACCGACAAGACCGGTGTCGTCGAGTTCGCGCAGTCGCTGGTGGGCGACTACGGTGTTGAGATCATCTCGACGGGTGGTACCGCGCGCGTGCTGGAAGAGGCCGGTGTTCCGGTTACCCCCATCGAGGAGTTCACGGGCTTCCCCGAGATGATGGACGGGCGCGTCAAGACGCTGCACCCCAAGGTTCACGGCGGCCTGCTGTGCCGTCGCGACTCCGAGAAGCACATGGCGGAAGCGGCAGAGCACGGCATCCAGATGATCGACCTGGTGTGCGTCAATCTCTACGAGTTCGAGAAGACCGTCGCGTCCCCGGACGTCACCTTTGTGGACGCCATCGAGCACATCGATATCGGCGGCCCCTCCATGCTGCGCTCCGCTGCCAAGAACAACGATTCCGTCACCGTGGTCTGCGATCCGGCGGATTACGGCCGCATTCTGGATGAGATGTCGGTGCATTCCGGCTGCACCACGCTGGGCACCCGCCGTCATCTCGCTGCCAAGGTCTACACGCGCACCGCTTCCTACGACACGGCCATCTCCACATGGCTCAATACCTATCTGGCGAACGAGGACGCGGGCGCTGCCGGCACCACCGCCCCCGCGTTCGTTCCTCCCGCGGCGTTCGAGCTTCATCTTGAGAAGGCCCAGGACCTGCGCTACGGCGAGAACCCCCATCAGACCGCCGCGGTCTACCGCTTCGCCGACAGCTTCGGCAACTTCGCATCTTCCGCCAGCCCGCTGGTCGGCGCGGAGCAGATCCAGGGAAAGCCGCTGTCCTACAACAACTTCCTGGATGCGGACGCCGCTTGGAACGCCGTTCGCGAATTCGAGGAGCCCGCGGTCATCATCTTGAAGCACCAGAATCCCTGTGGCTCCGCAACGGGTAAGGACGTCACCGAGGCGTACGACCGCGCCTTCGCCTGTGATCCCAAGAGCGCCTTCGGCGGCATCATCGCCGTCAACCGCGAGGTACCCCTGAGCCTGGTCGAGCACTTCGCCGACGTCAACAAGCAGTTCGTCGAGGTTCTCATCGCCCCGTCCTTCAGCCCCGAGGCTCTCGAGCGCCTGTCCAAGCGCACCAACCTGCGCGTGCTCGCAACCGGCGGCGCCACCGGACATGCTCAGCTCGAGGCCCGTACCGTCGACGGCGGTATGCTGGTCCAGTGCGTGGACACGGTCGAGGAGGACCCCTCCACCTTCACGTTCCCCACTACCCGCAAGCCCACGGACGCCGAGATGGAAGATCTGATTTTCGCTTGGAAGGTCTGCAAGACCGTCAAGAGCAACGCCATCCTCATCGCCAAGGACCGTGCCGGCATCGGTATGGGTCCGGGCCAGCCCAATCGCGTGGACTCCGCGCTCATGGCATGCCAGCGCGCCGAGGAGGCCTGCGAGCGCATGGGCGTCGAGGCCGGCGGCTTCGCCTGCGCGAGCGACGCGTTCTTCCCGTTCCGCGACAACGTCGACGTGCTCGCTGCCCACGGCGTGACCGCCATCATCCAGCCCGGCGGCTCGGTGCGCGATGACGAGTCCATCCAGGCATGCGACGACCACGGCATCGCCATGGTCTTTACTGGCACCCGCCATTTCCGTCACTAGGATCAGGCGGACAGCGGGTATAACCCAAGCGGGTTAACCTCTACGATCCATTTAGGCATTACGGGCTCCCGAACCATCGGGGGCCCTTTTTGAAAGGAGAGCCGTGGGCGACCAGTCGTTGACGGAGCTGTTCGACAATCCCGATGAGCAGCGCGCGTACGAGGAGTTCTGCGCGAACCAGGAGCGCGGCAACCAGCCGTTCGATCTGGACGCGCCCGCGCTGGTGTGCCGCTGGCGCATGTCGAAAAAGCGCGTTCCGCTGCTCAACAGGCATATCCGCGCCTTGTCGCACCGCATCGTTATGGGCGAGCCGCTCACCCATAACATGCTCTCGTGGGCAAAGCAGCATGTGGAGTGGTCGTTGACCGAGGGCTCCTACGCGGAGCATAACGGAGTGCTCATGCTGGTGATCGATGTCAACGGAAACGCCGCCATGACGGTGGGGGCCTATGAGCCCCTGGCGGACGCATCGGCCGTCGCCCTTTCCGCCCGCGCCGCCGCCGCGCTCGTGGAGGAGGCGGAGACCGGCGTGGCGCCCGAGGTGCTCTGCTGCATTCGCGACGGTCGCTTGCTGGCAGCTGCTGGCGAGCACGCATGCGGCAGCCTCTCGCTGGTGGAGCAGCTGGCTGCCGCGCGCGGCATCCCGGCTGAGCGCGTCTGCGCCGTCGACGCCCTCGAGCCTTCCTCGCCCGGTTCCGTCTTTCTGGTTTCCGACGAGCACGGCGTGGTTCCCGCCTGCGAGATGGATGGGGACGAGTCCGATGATGCGCGTGCCGTCCGCTTTCTGCGCGATGGCGTGGCGAAGCTGTTCTCCTAGGATCTTGCGACGGCCCCGCGCGGATTGAAGGCGGAGCGGCGGCGCCTCGCGGGGCCAATCGATAGCGACCGCTTCAGGGCGGCGAGAAGGGAGGGCGTTGTGGCGCTCATTTACGTAGTCGAGGACGATGCTTCCATACGCGGTGAGCTTTTGCAGGTGCTTGAGCGCAGCGGATACGAGACGCGTTGGTGCGAGCGGTTCGACAGCGTGGTCGACGAGGTGCTCGCCGCCGCGCCGGACCTGGTGCTTCTCGACCTCACCCTGCCCGGAACCGACGGCCAATTCATCTGCCGCGAGCTGCGCGCCGTCTCGAGCGTGCCGATCATGGTGCTGACCTCGCGTGTAACGGAAATAGACGAGGTCATGAGCATGAATATGGGTGCGGACGACTTTGTCCCCAAACCCTATAGCGCCCGCGTGCTGGTGGCCCGCATCGAGGCACTGCTGCGTCGTGTCGCGGGGGCTTCTGAGAGCCAGCTGCTGCGGCATAACGGCGTCGAGATCGATCCGGCGCGGTCGCTGGCATACGCGAACGGTCTCCAGGTTGAGCTCACCAAAAATGAGATGCGCATCCTGTCGTTGCTGGTCTCCAAGGCGGGCACCATCGTCTCGCGCGAGGCCATCATGCGCGACCTATGGGATTCCGACGCGTTCGTGGACGATAACACGCTCACCGTCAATATCAACCGCCTGCGCAGCACGCTCGAGAAGATCGGCGTCAAGGGCTACCTCACCACGCATCGCGGCCGCGGCTATTCGGTCTAGGGGGCGCTATGACGTTTGGATCGTACCTGCGTTCCGCCTGGCTCACGGTGGCCATTTTGGCGGTCGCGGACATGCTGACGTATATGGTGCTGGAAGTTTCCGGTACCAGGATCGCGCTGCTTTCGCTGGTGTCCTGCGTGCTCGTGGGCGCATCGGCGCTGCTGCTGGTCGTCGACTTCCTGCGCAAGCGCGCGTTTGTTGGCGAACTCGACCGCCTTGCGGACCAGCAAAGCGATGCCTTGTGGGCGAGCGAGCTCATCGATCGTCCGGATTTCATCGAGGGCCAGGTTGCCTACGATGCCCTCTGCGCCGTCTCAAAGGCGGCGAACGACGAGGTGGCGGGGTACCGCCGTCAAACCAATGATTATCGCGAATATGTTGAAACCTGGGTCCATGAGGCGAAGTCGCCTCTCGCCGCGGCGCACCTCATGATAGAGAACATCGAGGACGAGCTGTCCGCGGTGGGCGAGGAGCCTATCGATGAAGAGGTGCTCTTCTCGCGTGTTCGGGCGTTGGACGAGGAGCTCGATCGCATGGAGGGCTATGTGGAGCAGGCATTGTTCTATGCGCGCTCGGAGGCGGTCGAGCGCGATTACCTTATACGCGAGTACAACCTCAAGGAGCTGGTGTCCGCCGCCCTGCGCGCCAACTCGCGCATGCTCATCTCCGCCCGGGTCGCGCCTTTTCGCCGCAATCTCGACTACCAGGTATTTACCGATGAGAAGTGGATGTTGTTCATCTTCGGGCAGATCATCCAAAACTCGGTTAAATACGCGAGGGAAGAGGGTGCTTCCATCGAGTTTAGCGCGTGCTTGCGCGATGAGGGGCTGGCGACGGAGCGCGTCGAGCTCTCTATTCGCGATAACGGCTGCGGGGTCAGCGCTGCGGACCTGCCGCGCGTGTTTGAAAAGGGCTTTACCGGTGCCGCCGGCCGTTCGGGTAAGCGCTCGACCGGCATTGGCCTGTACCTGGTTAAGCGTCTGTGTGACAAGATGGGCGTGGGGATTGACGCCGATTCCGTTGCGGGCGAGGGCTTCACGGTGACCTTGTCGTTCTCAACCAATCGCTTCCATTACTTTGAATAGCGTTTGCACTGGATGGGAGGGGCGCTGTCCTCTCTGGCAAACGTCCTCGCCCGGTGGGCTGCGGATTGTTTTCACGGGAGAGCG
>DBEWRE010000038.1:0-18523 GCA_048207125.1 Collinsella sp. | reverse complement strand
GTTGAGCTCGCCGGTCACGTCGTCGCCGGTGAACAGGCCCTCGGCGACCGCCCAGGACATCGCGTCCTTCGCGAAGCCGGACACCTCGGATGCGTCCGGGAAGTCGATCTCGGCGCGAGCCGACACGTCCATGCCCAGGTGCTCGGCGTAGCGCATGAGGAACACGGCCACTTGCTCGCGGGTGACGTCCGTGTCGCCCTGGAACTGCTTGGAGCCGTCGGGCATGTCGACGCCGGAGAGGATGCCCTCCCCCAGCGCCCACGCGGCCGCGTCCGCGTAGAAGGCGCCCTCGGGGACGTCCGCGAGAGAGCCCTCGGAGGCCGCCTCGGGGTTCGACTCCAGGTTGTGGAGCATGGCGACGAACATGCCGCGGGAGGTCTTGTCATAACCCTTGAACTGCCTGGTGCCGTCGGGCATGTCGACGCCGTTGACGATGCCGCGCGCGGTCGCGAAGTCGACCACGTCGCCGGCGAACCAGTCGACGTCGGTCACGTCGGGCATCTCCTTGGCGTTGTCGACCACCTTGATGGTGGCGTCGCCCGTGGCCTCGAAGACGACGTTGCCGTCGTCGTCCACGGCGCACTTCGGGATGACGGTCTCGTTGCCCTCGGCGTCCACCGCGAACACCACGATTCCGTAGTTTGGCTCGTCGCCCTCGTCCATGGCGACCGGAACCGTCACCTGGACGGGCTTGTCGGCGGTGACGGAAGAGGGGACCTCGATCTCGACCGCGGGGGCCTTGTCGACATCGGCCACTGGCTTAGACTCTTCTATCGGCAGCTCGACCTTTCCGGACTCGGCGTCCTTCTTCGAGACCGTCACCTCGGTGGACGTGACGTTGCCGTCCTTATCCTTCTTGACCACGGACTCGGTGCCGGTGGCGGTCTCGTGCGTGATGGTCTGCGAGCCATCGGGCTTGGTCACCGTGGTGGTGGTGGAGCCGTCGGGGTTCTTCTCGACCTCGGTCTTGTCGGACGGGGTCGTGGAGCCACCACCGGAAGGTGCGTTGGAAGACCACTTAGCCACAAGACTCGCCTCTGCCGTCGGCACCTCCTCAACCTTAGAGTCACCGTTATACCAGCCAAGGAACGTATATCCGGAGCGCGTTGGAGTAGGGAGCACCGTGCCGGGAGCAGCGTTGAGAACAACCTTCTTGCTATCAAAGCCGTAGTCAAGGGCCACCTCAACAGTTGTCTCCGCACCAATCTGAGAAACTGTGCCGCCGGCGGTCTTATCGGCCTCAACAAGAGCCTTCTCAACGGAATCGAAGTAGCTGAACGATTTGCCCATCTGGAGCATCGCCTTCACCGTGTCTGCCAAATAGCTGTCGTCCACTTTGAAGCCGAATTTGCCCCCAGATACAAAGCCGGTATGATCCTCAGAGTAAACAGGGTTTGTTCCCCCGTTTGCAGCCAATATTGTTCCGCCAGAAATGTTCAGCTTAACCTTCTGGCGATCTGCCTCGGGATTCTTCTGCGGGTTGCTCTCATAGAATCCTGTAAATCCAGAAATCAAGCCGCCGGTTATATTGATTTCGATCGGAAGCTTAGTGCTGTGCTGCGCCACTGCCAATCCCGCACCGTCGGTGGTGCTGCCATTTCCATTCGGCTTAACCTCGGTGGGAGTGCCGGTTCCTGCAATGGACCCAGACGTCATGTTGAGGACACCCGCACGGATTTCCATGCCGGTATTATCCGTAATTTCAGCCCCGTCGATATTCCACTTTGCATAGCCCGCGGCATAAATCATACCATCCACCACGGCGCCAGACTTCAAGTTAAGTGTAGGAACCGAGCCCTCAACGTCAACTATCTGCCCATTGACATACATGCCAGAATTTACCGTTGCGCCTTGGAAGTCAACGGTCACGCCAAAGGCGTGGTTGTCCAAAGCGTTCGTGCGGTTAACGTCAATCGCGTAGCCAGTGCCAACGTTCTCATCGTCCTTATTGGCAATAACCGCATCTTTACCAACGATGATGTTAGAGTAGTTGGTAGCGCTGCTATCCGAGGATCCCAAGATGTAGATTCCGTCTGCACCATAAAGGCCCCCATCATACTTCCACGTGCCATCCGCGCGAAGCGTGCCATCCTGGAAGTCAAGCGTACCCCGAACAACGAGGATCACAGGGTCGGCCTCTGTTGCAATGATTTCCCCGGTATCCCCAGAGTCCTCAATTACCAGCTTTGCTTTTTCTCCGTTAATAGTGACAAACTGCTTGGAAACTTCAGTGGTAACCTTGTGGCCGCAAAGATCAAGGGTCAGCGTTTTGTCAGTAAGACTGATTTTTTCCGTGCCGCAGTTCGCATCTGCCACAAGTTTGATGACCCGCCCGTCTTGAGCATCTGCCACTGCGGGTTTAAGCGTCTTGTATACATGCGTGCCGTCGGCGGACTCAATCACAAAAGCGCCAAGCGAGGCCACGTCATCGGTGTAGTAGGTATACCCCTTCAGGGCCCCATCGCCCTCTTTGCCGCCGACGACCTTGGTGTATCCGTCCGCGGTCACCTTGCACTGGTCGGGCTTCTCCGTCCAAATCTGCACGGCATCCTCGAGAGCGTTCGTTCCGCTCAAGCTGAAGGAAGTCTGAACGCCAGAAGGCGCGCTTGCAGTCTGGTCAACGTTAACCGATCCCCAAGCGTTCCCGCTAGCCTTAAGGCCAGACGCCACAACGTTTGATCCGTTTACCACCATGCCCGCTGTCGCGGAACTCGTCAGCTCAACGTTCTCCAGCGCAACGTCTGCAGAATCAAACACGTTCAGGCAGTGCTTCACCTTAGTGTCGTCAACACCGGCAGTACCCTTAATCTTGAGGTTCTTAATGGTGAGCTTGCCCTTGAAACCATGAATGCCAAGGACGCTGGCTTTGTTGGCAAACGTACAAGAAGAGGCATCGATGGTCGCGCCGTTGAAGTCAACCGTGACGTTGGCGCTTGCGCTCTCGTTAGCAAAAACATATGCAGCAGAATTAGTTGCAACGCCCTTGTCGCTGGGAACAATAGTTGAGTTGCCTTTATAGGCAAGGGCAATCTTCCCGGTAGCCTCATTTGCGGCAGATACAATATCGTCAATCGTCGAGACCTCAGTAGAACTCGCCTCAGCATCGGCGCCGACCTGCTCCTGCGCCTTAGGCGCGATGGCGCCCTCTGCCAGCGCCACGCTTGCGCCAGTCAAAGTAAGCGCCGCGCACAACCCCGCAGTAACTACAACTTTGGTCCTCATCTTACTCGGCATGGAATCGCTCCGTTCTCCCTTTAAGCGCGATCAAGTTGCTATCGCGCTAAACACATTTTTGAGAATACCCCCCCCCGTATGTCTTTGTCAATTGCTGTTCATGTATTTAGCTGCGGGTTTGTCATTGGCGACGTATAGATTTCTTTCCATAACCGCCATCTTTTCAATCCGATTTATGGCGCCCCCTCTTAACAAAAAACGGCCGCCTTCCGTAGTGGAAAGCGGCCTGAAAACAAGCTCGATGTGTTGCGCAGCGACACTCGCAGCGGATCGCACGACGGAGCGCACGGCCGCACTCGCGGCGGCCAAAGACGGCAGAGTCGGCAGCTGCGGCACCGGCGACGACGCTATGCCTGTTACAGCGCTTGAGCCCCCAACGCGATAGCGCCAAGCACGCCCTGGTTGCCCTCGCAAGCGGGCGGAACGATGTAGGAGTCGATATCGTACAGCTCAGGCGTGGAGATGTAGCCGTTGTTGAGCTGTAGCACCTTGGCGCGCACGCGATCCATCAGCTTGGGAGCGTGATCCGGCACGCCGCCACCCAGAATGATGCGCTGGGGCGACGCCACGTACAGGTAGTTGAGAATACCCTGGGCAATGTAGGTGCCTTCAAGCTCGAGAAAGCCCTCATCGTCCGCCATATCAGACGCGCGCTCAACGCCGTAGCGCTTCACCACGGCCGGACCGGCGGCAAGGCCCTCAAAGCAGCTGTCATGCGTGGGGCAGACGCACTCAAAGTCCTGGTCGCCAGCCGCGCGCGGCAAGGTGATGTGGCCGGCCTCCGGGTGCAGCATGCCATGAATCAGCTGGCCGCCCGCGTAGATGCCGGCGCCAATGCCCGTGCCCACGGTGATGTACATGGCCGAATCCAGCCCCTTGGCGGCGCCGTACATTACCTCGCCCAAACACGCTCCGTTAACGTCCGTGTCGTACCCGCAGGGCACGTTGAGGCCGCGGCTCATGGCACCCAAGAAGTCAAAGTTTCGCCAGGCCAGCTTGGGCGTTTGCAGAATATGGCCGTATGTGGACAAGG
Source organism: Collinsella sp. (assembly GCA_048207125.1). Lineage (GTDB taxonomy): Bacteria > Actinomycetota > Coriobacteriia > Coriobacteriales > Coriobacteriaceae > Collinsella. The sequence continues at coordinate 14,256 of DBEWRE010000038.1, read as the reverse complement.
ACGGGTTGACGCCCGTGGGGCCAAATGCGGCGATGCCCAGGGCCGCGATGCCCTTGTTGGCAAACCACTCGATCATGGCCGGCACGGTCTGCGCCGGATCCTGCGTGGGGATGCTCGTGCGCTCCGTTATGGTTCCATCGGCGTAACCGCAGGCCAGCACCATCTTGGTGCCTCCGGCCTCGATCGCGCCTATGTGCGGGCGGTCGGCAACGGGCGCGGCGGCTGCCTGGGCTCCGGGCACGATGTCCTGCTGGCAGGCAGACGGATTGCTGGTGGTGGGCTGGTTCATGGTTGACCCCTTTCGCAAAGCGCGGCGCCCCGGCAACTGGACGCCGCGCTTACTGTAACTACGCTTTTGCAGCAACGCCGCGGCGGCTACGCCTCAATATACACGGTTGCAAACTTGCAGTGCCCCAACGGCTTGAGAGTGACCTCGCAACCGTTGACCTCCACGTCGCCAGATCGTTGTTCGCGCAGGTTACACAGGTAGGCCTGCTTGACGGGGCTGGCAAAACGCAAGGTCGCCGTGGCATCGTCCTGGTTAAAACCGCAGAACAGGCGAACCACAATACCCGGAAGCCCCGGATCATCCGGCGCCTTGACGGCAGAGACAATCGCCGTACCCTCAACCTCAAAGAGCGACGCGACTGCGGGCTTGTCTCCGTATACGCGGGGCTCAGAGAAGATCAGGCGACCGTTGAGGAACTCGGCGTACTCGTAAAGCTCCAGCTCGCCATCGTAGCTGCGCGCCAGCTGGGCCACGCCGCCCTGGTCAACGGAGCCCGCAAAGGTGCAGAACCCAAGCTTGTAGGTCATGGGCTTGATCAGCTGGGCATCCGGCGTCTCCATGGTGCGCTCACCAGAAGCTCGACCCGGGCGGTACAGAAGGTTCTCTCGGCCCATAAAGCCGTACGCACGGAACACGGTCAGGCGGATCTGGTTGCCCTGATCGCCCACTACCTCGTACTCGCGCACGCCCAACGGCAGCACCGCAAGGCCGCGCTCGCCGTTGGAGAGCGCCACGTAGCTCTGGGTGGGCTCGATGGAGATGCTGGGCTCCTGCCAGGTCTCCATGTTCTGACGCCAGTTAGCGGGCAGCGAGCTCTCCTGGTCCTCGTCCACATCATTGCCCTCCGAGGCGGCGAGCGATGCGTTGTAGAGAGCCATATCCTGCTGATGCACGTTATCGCGGCAGATTGCGCCAAACTGCTGGTCCGCGTAGTTAACGCTGGTGGCCATCTGCGCGTCGAACAGAATGCACAGGCGGTGCGAACCCACGGTGTTGTCAACGTGCAACTCGACGTCGATGGCGCGCGAGCCGCGGCGCAGGCCAACGGTAAGCGTCACGGGAAGCTGGGTAGAGCACACGCCCTGCGCGCGCTCCTCCAACGTGGCGGGCACCATCATGGTGTGGACGATGGTCGCGGTCGCGTAGATATCGCTCGCAGCGAGTTCCACTTGAGGCGCGGGGCCGTCGCAGGAGCGAACAACCAGGTCCTGGCGGGGCGGCGAATAGTTGAAGGAGTCGCCGTCGTCACCGTTCTCCTCCAGAATCGCCTGGTTGTCGTAGACGTAGCCGGTGGCCTTCTCCTCCACGCGCAGCGAGCCGTCGGCGTTGACGCTCACGCGGTAGTACTCGTTCTCAAGGGCAGCGTCGCGCTCAAGGGCGACCATGTCGCTTGCCGTGGACCCGTTGAGCACCATGCGGTACTGGGCATAGCCAAGCGCGGGCACCTGGTGGGCTTCGATCGCGATGGTGACCTCTAGCACCTGATCGGGAATGTAGAGCTTGGCGCTGGGATCCAGGCGGATGGTCTGCGACAGCACGTAGTCGGTGAGATCGCGGCTCTTGAGAACCGTGTAGGCCACGGGCTCGCCAGCCTCATCCACAATGGAGAAATCTCCGCCGGGGATGTACATCTTCTTGATGATCACGCCAGACCTGGTCTGAGGCAGCGTATTGAACACGGTAAAGGTCATGGGAGCGTCGCCGGAGTCAACGCTGGTGGCGATCATGCGGCCGTGCAGCTCGACCAGAGAGGTGGCGATGTCTCGGGCCTGCTTGTAGCGCAGGTAGACGTCCTCGTTCACGGCGTCTGCGATGCACGAGCCAATGGAATCGTGCGCGGCGTTCTCAAACAACAGCTTCCAGATGGTATCCACGGCGCCGCGCGGATAGTCGTTGCCAAGGCTGCGCGACAAGGTCAGCAGCGGTTCCAGCACGTTGACCACATAATTCTGGATCTCCGTGTTGAGTGCCTTGAGGTCGGAGCGGCTGGACCAGATGCTGCGATGGATGCGCATGTGCTTGGCGTTCAGCAGCTCGCCGGAGACCTCCTCCAGCTCGATGCCGTCGCGCTCGATGGCGGCGCGGGTCGCCTCCAGGTACTCGGGCAGGCTGCTCATGCAATAAGTGTTCTCGGGGTCGTAGGCGTTACGCTGCTCCAGGAGCTCGGGCAGGTTGGCGCGCACGGGCGCTTGGTCAAAGCCGCAGGGGAAGTAGACGTTTTCCGTCACGTGGCGCGAAGCCAGCTTGTCAAGCACCTGCTGGTGCCACCAGGCATCGTTCTCCTGCTGGTCCTCGGGCATGTTGCCGCCAATGTAATAGCCGGTGGGCATCTGGGTGGCGAACACGGTGGAGCCGTCGTCGCCGCGCCAGGTGTAGTTGAGGTTGTCCGCCATGTCGTTAGAAACGCCGCGCCAGAACAGCGTGGTGTCGATACCGGCTTCGCGGTAGATCTGGGGCATGTTGCCCGCCTGCCCAAAGGAATCCGGCATGTAGCCCACGTTCATGTAGGGGCCGATCTCCTCGCAGCGGCGCATGCCGTAGGTGAGGTTACGGACTATGCTCTCGCCAGAGATGATCATCTGGTCGGTCTGGGTGTACCAGGGTCCAATGATCAAGCGGCCGTCTGCCACCAGCTTGCGAATACGACCCTCGTCCTGGGGACGCCAAGCGAGGTAATCGTCCAGAAGCGAAGCCTGGCCGTCAAGCATCCAGGTTTTGAACGCGGGCTTGGTCTCGAGCACGTCCAGCACGTCGGCCAGGTCGCGCATAAGGTAAACCTTGGAGCGGGACGTGGTGAAGTACCACTCGCGGTCCCAATGGCTATGGGGAACAACATGGATGGTCTTTCCCATGGGTGCTTCCACCTTTCATACGTTGGCAGCCAGATTCGCAAGGGCCAGCGGGTTGGACCCCGGCGCGCTGGGCTGCGATGCTAGAAAAAAGGCCCCGCCCGGCGGTATGCACGAGCGGGGCCAAAGGAAGGGCGTTACTCGAAGGAGATCTCGATCTCGTCGATGTTGACGTCGGAGGAGTCTGCCTCAGTCTCAACGTTGAAGTCGACCAGGAGCGGGGCGACGACGCCGATGAACAGGGCGCCCGCCAGCAGGCCGACCAGATAGGCCCAGCCGTTGGTCATGGTGATGAAGCCGTACATGCCACCCAGCGGCGGGATCACGGCGTCGGCGCCGAGCAGGGCGGCGATGCCGGCACCCAGAGCAGCGCCGATAACGTTCACCGGAATAAGACGGGAAGCCTTGACCAGGGTGAAGGGGATAGCGCCCTCGGTGATGCCGATGAAGCCCATGACCCAGTTACCGGTAGCGGACTCGCGGAGGCTCTGAGAGAAGCGGCTGCGGCGAACCACGGTGGCGATGGCGTAGCCCAGCGGCGGGATGCAGATAGCGCAGTTGATGAAGACGTTGGCGGTATAGATACCCTCGGCGAGCAGGACGTTGCCGGCCATCCAAGCGGCCTTGTTGACCGGGCCGCCCATGTCAAAGCCGATCATGGCACCAAGGATCATGGCCATGAGAACCTTGTTGGTGCCGCTGGTGCACATGTCGCGCAGGTAGGCGATGACGCCCTCGTTGATGGCGGCAAGCGGGGAGGCCAGCAGCACGGCGATCAGGGCAACCGTGAGGGTGGACAGGAAGGGCAGGATGACCAGGGGCATGGTCTGCTGGAAGGCCTCGGGCAGCTTGATGTTCTTGAGCGCCCACTTAACCAGGTAGCCGGCGATGAAGGCGTACAGCACGGCGCCCAGGAAGCCAGCCTTGGTGCTGGTGGCGATGGCACCTGCTACAAAACCGGCGCCGATAGCGGGCTTATCGGCGATGGAGTAGGCGATGAACGCGGCGAGCACGGTGTTGACCATGCCGATACCCGTCCAACCAACCTGCTGGACCTGGTACAGGAATCCCAGGAAACCGGTAAGGTCCTCGGTGAGGCTGGGGGTGCCCATGGCAAGGGCAAGAAGCTGCGGGATGGCAACTACCAGCGAGGAGCCAATGATGAGCGGCAGCATGTAGCCGATACCGGTCATCAGGTGACCCTTGATCTCAGAGAAGAACTTCTTCATTCTCTTCCTCCTTTATTTCTTTGCCTCTACGGCAGCGGCACACTTCTTAAGCACGGCCTCCGGGGCCTTGATGCACATATTGATGTCGATACGGATCACGGGCTTTCCCTCAAAGCGGTCCATGCCCTGGATCTTCTGGTCGGAGGCGATCAGGACAAAGTCCGCCGCCTTGGCTTCATCCGCCGTAACCGCGTTGATCTGACCCATGGAACCCTGCTGCTCGATCTTGACGTCCCAGCCAAGGGCCTCACCGGCCTTCATGAGCGCCTTGGCGGCCATGGGCGTGTGGGCAAGACCCGCAGGGCAAGCGGAAACACCTACCACCTTCATGTCATTCACACTCCTTCTCGATATGTTCAAGCACAAGCGACACCACGTCTTCAGCCGTCGCGGCCGTGGCGACCGCGCTTTTGAACTCGTCCTCAAGCAAGCACGTTGCAAGGGCGGACAGGAGCTTGAGGTGCTCCTCGCCGCCGTTGGCATTGGGCGCCATCAGGACAAACAGGTGCTGGACGGGCTGATCGTCCATGGTCTGCCACGCAAGCGGGGCAGCCGTGCGCACATAGAACATCGCGGCCCGGTTAACAGCCGAGCACTTGGTATGAGGTATCGCATAGCCGTCCATAAGGCCGGTCGCAACCTCACGCTCTCGCTCCAGGAGGCCCCGGTAGGCCCCGTCCGCTGAAGCGATGCCCAAGTCCTGCGCCCTATCCGCCACGGCGCGAAACACGTCATCCGCGCTCGCCGCGTCTAGGTTGAGGAGAACTTGGTCTTGCGTAAAGACTCTCTCCATCGCGTCTCCTTCCTGACAACCCCATCATGCGGCCGACGCCGTCGATGCTCAACCTTGCCGATTTCCGTCTTCCGGCGGAAACGGAAGAATTGGAAAGGCGGCTGATTTCCACTTGTCGCGGAAATGGAAATGGGTAACAATAACCTCCTTTTCCGCTTGCTCGCGGAAAAGCCTTGGGTAGGACTTGCGCCGTTCCATGGCGCACAATGTGGTAAACGCACGTAATAGACGCATGCAATCGCGCACGATGCAGAGCATACGCAAGGGGGTCTTTAGAGTTGTTTGGGCAGAAGCGACTTGACGCGATCTTTGAGGCGGTCCGCCATTCCACCTACGCCCCCGCGGCGCGCCTGGCCAAGATGCACGGCATCACGGATCGCACGGTACGCAGCGATATAGCCCGCATCAACAGCGTGCTTGAAGACCACGGCGCCTATATAGATATCAAACGCGGCCAGGGCTACCATCTGGTGGTGCAGGACGCACAGCTCTACGAGGACTTTATCGCCTCGACCCGCGAGCGCAGCGCCGACGAGCCCGATCTTTCCAGCGCCGATGACCGCATCCGCTTTCTGCTCAATGCCCTGCTTATGGCCGATGACTACCAAAGCTACGACCAAATCGCAGACGCCATCTACGTGGGCGAGAACACGCTGCAGAACTATATACGCCAGATTAAGGACATCCTGGCAGACTACGACCTGGCGCTGCTGGTCAAAGCGGGCTTTGGCGTAAAGGTGCTGGGGCGAGAAGACGATCGCCGCCGCTGCTTTATGGACCGCGTGGTGATTCGCAACATGCGCTCCTACGTCAAAGGATTCTCAGACGACGAGACCAGGCTGTTTCCAGACATAGACCTGGGCTCGCTCGAGCGCATAGTCCGCGGGCATATGGAGCATTCCGACATCGTCACCACCGACTACGGCTTTAAGAACCTGCTTATGCACACCGCCCTTATGGTGATTCGCATCATGCACGGGTGCCCGGTGGAAACCAGCGAGGACGCGGAGACCAGCTCGCGCGTATCGCTCTTTCTCGAAGGCACCTGCCGCGACCTCGAGCGGGAGTTTGGCATCTCGATCTGTGAGGCGGAGCGCGGCTACCTGCTGCTGCACATCCTCTCCAACACCAACCTTGACCGCCTGGGCATAGACAACCAGCTGTTCCGGAGCGACGTCGACGCCCTGCTTGAGGTTGTAGTCCAAAACTACGGCTTCGACCTGCGCGACGACTCCGAGCTCAAGCGCAACCTGCTGATGCACCTGAGCTCTACGTTCTCAAGCAAAGACCTCAAGATCATCAAGAAGAACCCGCTGCTCAACACCATTCGCTCCAGCTTTCCCCTGGCGTTTGAAATCGCTCTCGCCAGCACCAGCAAGGTATTCGACACGGAGCCCTATACGCTCTCCGAAGACGAGGTTGGCTACGTCGCCCTGCACATAGGCGCCGCCATAGAGCGCCGCACCCCGCGCAACAGGCCCCTGCACAAGGTGGTGCTCGTCTGCGGATCGGGCAACTCCATTGCCAGCATGCTGGAAAGCCGCCTGCTCACCTACTTTGGCGATCGCATCACCATCGCCCGCAGTATCTCGTACCGAGAGTTCTGCGAGCTCGACGCCGCCGACCTTGTGGACACCGCCTTTGTGGTCACCACCGTCCCCATAGAGCGCTGCCCCCTACCGCGCGTGCTTGTCGACTTTAGCCTGAGCGCGCAGGACACCGAAACCATCTCGCGCATGCTCAACAGCATAGAAGAGCAGGTAACGTCACTTGTTGGCGCCTTCTTTGACCAAGAGCTTTTCTGCCATATCACCGAACCGGCAGGCAAGGGCGAGGTGCTGGAGAAGCTCTGCGCCATGCTGCAGGGCCAGGGCATTACCGACCAGACCTTCCTGTCCTCCGTCCTTGAGCGCGAGGCCCTCTCAGACACCACCATGGACCCGCTGTTCGCCATCCCCCACTCGCTCAGCCCCAGCAGCACCAAAACCAAGGTTGCCGTAGCGCTGCTTGACCAGCCGCTCGACTGGAGCGCCGGATCTAAAGAGGTGCGCATCGTCTTCTTGCTCGCCGTGCAAGCGGGCGACCGCGTGAACATCGAGTACCTCTACGACTTGCTGCTCAGCATAACCAACGACCGCCGTCTTCAGCACGACATCCTCTCCTCGCAAGGCTTTGCGGACTTTCTCGCCATCCTGGATCGCAAGGCGCAGGAGCACGCGTAGGGGGTCGCACACGGGGTCGCGTCCGGGGTCGCGCCCAGCGTCGCGCCCGGGGTCGCGCACGGGCTACGCCTAGGTTCGTGTCCGGTGCCGCGCACGGGCTACATCTAGGTCCGCGTCCGAACCATGCTGGGAAGGTGCGGCGGAGCAACGCCGGCGGCGGGTGACCCTGCAATTATCCTGCCCCCGCCCGGCCCATGCGGCTCATCCTTCCGCTAGCTCCCGCCTACCAAGATCAGCCCCTGCTATTTTTGGCCTTCAGTTGGAGTTACTGCTATTTTTGAGCTTCAGTTGGACTTGCGCCCTACTAAAATCGACCTCCATGTACGCCACTTTGCTATTTTCGAGCTTCAGTTGGACTTGGCACTACTATTTTTGGCCTTCAGTTGGACTTGCCCCACAACGTGCAAAAAGGTGCTCCAGAGAAACAGCTGGTAGATGGCCCATCGCATCCAAGGGCCCTCTAGCGCAACTCCAACTGAAGGTCGATTTTAGTAGTTGACCCAACATGAACGTCGATTTTAGTAGGGCCGAAGTCCAACTCAAGGGCGTTTTTAGTACTTGGGCCCGCTGACGCACATCGCCGAACCGCGGCGTGGCGGCGGCGCGGTGCGACATCGCGGCGGCGGCGCCGCGCGGCGGATCCACGGCAGGGCCGCCTCTGTTAACACCCAACCGCTGGCAGATGCCAGAGCAAAGAGCCGACACCGCAACGGTATCATTCAACCTGTATGCAACCCCTGCAATAGGATGGTCGATACCATGAACAAGCTCCCCCGCACCTGGCGCCCCGGCGCCCGGGCAAGCGTTATGGCCGGGCTCGCCTGCGCCTCGTTGGTATGCTCTCTAGCCATGCCGCCCTCCCTGGTCGCCATGGCGCAAACCGCATCGGCAACGTCTTCGCATGCGTCTTTGCAGGCGTCTCCGCAGGTAGAAGCCATGGATACCGCAGACGCAGGCCCAGACGCCTCCGCGGCAAGCACGTCTGGCACGCCTAACACGGACACCACCGGCAATGCATCTGGCAGCAACTCCGCGGGCAACGCGGACAGCGTCGCGACCCCTGGGGATCCAAGCGGCCCCACAGGCCCAGCGGACGCGCCCAACGCAGCGACTCCGGGCACCGTCCCCGCAGACCCCGCAAGCCCCGCCGCCCCCGCAGACGCCGCCGACCCCGCCGCCCCGGACGCAGACCCCGCAGACCCCGCAGGCCCAGCGGACGATGCGGATCCAGACGCCCCCGCAGAAGAGACGCCCGCACCGGATAGCGACCGCGCTGCCCTGGACGCCCTCGCCGCCCAACACGCCGCAGCCGTGGCCGACGGCACCTACGCTATCGCGTCTTCCGCATCGCGGGCGGCCAACCAACGTGGCGTGCTCGATGTTCAAGGAGCATCCGCGGCCAACGGCGCGACCATCCAGCTCTACGCCAGCAACGGCACGGGAGCCCAGCGCTGGCGCGTCACGCATGATGAAGCGGGATACGTCACGTTCATCAACGTCGCATCCGGTCTGGCGCTCGACGTGCAGTGGGGCAACGCCGCCGCGGGAACCCCGGTGCAGCAGTACGCCCCCAACGGCAGCTGGTCGCAAAAGTGGATCGTGGTTCCGCTGGGCAACGGCCCCTCTCAGTTCGCCATCCTCAGCGCGCTGGCGCCCAACATCGCGCTGGACCTGCGCGGCGGCTCAATCGAGAGCACCACACCATTGCAGATCTGGGACTCCAACCACAGTGCAGCGCAAAGCTTCACCTTTATCGACGCCGCGCCCGCCGCACCCGCGGCGGTGGAAGACGGAACGCTACCCCAGGGCTGGTTCAACCTCAAGCCGCAGTGCGCCCCCGCAAGCAGCGTGGACATCTGCAACGCGTCGCGCAACAACAACGCCAACGCGCAGCTGTGGAGCGCCAACGGCAGCTTTGCCCAGCTGTTCACCTTTAAGTACTGCAACGGCTACTACCTTATCCTCAACGCCGCCAGCGGCAAGGCGCTCGACGTCGAGATGGCGGACGTTGTCCCCGGCACCAACGTGCAGCAGTACCAGGCAAGCGAGGTCAACCCCGCTCAGCTGTGGGCGCCCGTAGCCAATGCGGACGGCAGCTACACCTTTATCAACAAGGCGACGGGCATGGCCCTCAACATCGATGGCGCGGCATCCCACAACGGCGCCAACGTCAACGCCTACGCCCCCAACGGCAGCGCGGCCCAGCGCTTCACCCTTGCCAAGCAGACCAACCTGCTGGCAGAGGGCCTCTACACCCTGGGCGCAAGCGCGTCGTCCAACAGCGTGCTCGAGGTCTCGGGCGCCAGCCAGGCCGCCGGAGCCTCCGTGCAGGCCTACGCATCCAACGGCACCCTGGCGCAGCGCTGGCGCATCGCGCTTGTACCGGGTGCGGAAAACACCTACACCATCCAGAACCTGGGATCCGCCAAGTTCCTTACCGCGGACTCCGCCAGCACGGTGAGCCAGCGCGCCGCTTCGAGCGCTGCGACGGGCACCGCAACGGGCGCCGGCGCTGCGACAGGCACGGGCACCGCGGACCCCGCGCAGCAGTGGACCCCCGTCATCACCGCGCACGGCATCGCGTTCGAGTCCGTCGCCCACCCCGGCCGCGTGCTCGACCTCACCGGAGGCGGCACCGCCAACGGCACCCGCCTGCAGCTGTGGCAGGCAAACGGCAGCCCCGCGCAGGCCTTTGCGCTGGCATCCACCACGGACGCCCTGCCCAGCGGCACCTACACCTTTACCGTCGCTAACACCAACCTGGCCATCGACGTTGCAAACGCATCCTATGCCAGCGGCGCCAACGTGCAGGTATTCCAGTCCAACAACTCCGGCGCGCAGAAGTGGAACGTCACCCGCAACGCAGACGGAACCTACACCATAGTCAACGCCGCCAGCGGCAAGGCGCTCGACGTTGCGGGCGGGTCGGCATACTCCGGCGCCAACGTGCAGCAGTACCAGCCCAACGGCAGCGCCGCCCAACGCTGGAACATCACGTTCGATGCGGGCGGCTTTAAGATCGCCAGCGCGGCGGGCGCGGGCGGTGCCTACGTGCTCGACGCCTCCGGCGGCATCTCTTCCAACGGAAGCGCCGCAAACGGTGGGAACCTGCAGGTATACCAGTCCAACAACTCCGCCGCCCAACGCTTTACCCTGCAGCCCACCACCTACGTGCCGCCCATGCCCCCTACGCAGCTGTCCATGTACACGCGCGCGCAGGGACGCTTCAGCGCCACCAACCGCCTCATCATGGTAGACACCACCAACTGCCGCGTTGGCATCTTCTCCGGCGGCATGGGCTACTGGAACATGGACGCCTACTGGACCTGCAGCACCGGCAAGCCCAGCACGCCCACCGTCATCGGCGAGTTCACCGTCACCGGCAAGGGCTATTCCTTTGGCGAGAACCACGGCTATAGCTGCTATTACTACGCCCAGTTCTACGGCGATTACCTTATCCATTCCATCCAGTACTACGCCAACAGCTTCCGCGTAATGGACGGACGCCTGGGCGTCCACGTCTCCAACGGATGCGTCCGCATGAGCATCGACCAGGCCAAATGGATCTACGACAACATCCCCTACGGCACCAAGGTGGTCACGTACCGGTAGCGCGATCACGCACCGGCAACGCGATCATGCGCGGCCGCACCGCATCCGCCTAGCACCATCCGCACAACGCGTACCCAAAGCAAAGAGAGGGCAGCCTAAGCTGCCCTCTCTTTTGTACAAGAAGCGGCCGATGAAATCTGCGCCGCGCGCCCCGATGCGCAGAAGTAGAGGTTAATTGCATCGATATTGGGTTTTGCCAAGTAGCCCCATGACCCACGGGAAGAAATCCCAGCTAGCGGCTTTCCCGCCGAAGCGGCATACAAAAGCACTTCTTGAAAACGATGCAATTATCCTCAAGAACTGTGCAGCGCACTCAAAAAGAGAGGACGCCCCGCCGTCAGTCGGAGCGTCCCATATGCATCTCTACAGGCATCTTTGGTCAACATTGACCGAGATCTCACGGGCGAGGACCCATTCGCGGATCCTCGCCCTATCCGTTACGTCAGTCGCAGCAGCTTAAGAGGTGCTGCCATGGCTTCCTGCGCGCAATCGCTGGCGCACAGAGCCCTAGCTCATGTAGCGCATCAAAATCGCGACCAGCTCGGCGCGCGCGGAGCCGTCAATGGGATTGAGCTCGCCAGTGGTGTCGTCGCCCAAGATCAGGCCCTCAGAAACCGCCCAGGACAGCGCATCGAGCGCCCAGTCGTTCGCGAAACCGGCATCGGGGAACTCAAGGTCGCCGCGACCGCTGACGTCCTTGCCCTGGAACGCGGCGAAGCGCATAAGGATGACCGCGAGCTGCTCACGCGTCACGGGGTCATCGGGGCCAAAGTAGGTACCGTCGCCGTAACCCTCGACAATGCCGTTCTCTGCCGCCCAAGCCACCACGCGGGCATGCCAGTCGGAATCGGACACATCTGCGAACCCGGAGCTCGTGTACTTATCCTCGTCAACGCCCGCTATGCGCGCAAGCACGGCAACAACCTGAGCGCGAGTTGCCTTTCCGTAGGGGCGAATGGTTCCGTCGTCGTCAAAGCCCTTCAGGTAGCCGTTCTCGATTGCCCAGTCCATGGAGTCGTGATACCACTCGTCGGCATCAAAGTCCGGGAACTTATGAGAAATGCAGAGGTCGCCGCCGTCGCAGCCAAACACCGCCGAAATCTCGACGTCGCCATCGGGCATAGTGAACGTAAAGGTACCGTCCTCATTCTCGGTCAGCTCGATGGCCTTACCAGCGCCATCGGTCGCCTTGAGCTCGCGGAGCTCCTGCCCGGCATCGGGGGTTACAGTCAGCGTGACCTTGTCGCCCTTCTCTGCGGACGCGGGCTTGGCAGCGATCTTGCCGCCCTCTACCACAGGGATCTCGACGTCATTCTCTGTTGGAGGAGTAATCACCGGGGGCGACGGAGGAACGTACTTGGTAAAGGTATAGGTGTTCCCGCTGCGATTCAGCTCGTATCCGCTGCCAGCGACAATAGAGTAAGAGCTTCCGGTAATCCCCTCTTCATCAATGGTGAAGGAGATTTCCTTTGAAACCGTCACCGTCTCATCGTTCGCCTTGAGCAGTTTAATGGTCTGTCCGTTTGCAACCTTATCTACTGCGGTCGAAAGCTTGTCGTAAAACACCGTCGCGCCGTCAACCGTAATCGACGCCGCCTGAGAATCCGTTCCTTCAACAGTGACGGAACCGTCTTCTCCAACTACGGGCTTAGAACCCTCCGGCAAGCTCTCCTCGAGTCCAGAAGGAACCTTTTCAAGCTTGTTGCCGTCATCCAACGTAACGTCAGTGTTAGTTTCCGCTTCGCTCTTATCATTCTTGATGATTTGCCCTACGTCCAAGATAGAGTTCGAGACAACCAGTGTGGATTTCTCTTCATTGGTATAGCTCGAAGTAAGGGCCGGCGCCTCAACGGTTGCGCCCTTGATCGTATTGGAAGACCCGCTAAACGAATAAACCGCGCAGTCATCGCTCTTCAGAATTACCTTTGAACCCTCAGATGCTTCCACTTTCGCATGCCGGGTATGCAGAGCGGGACCGACAGCCTCAATAGAACCACCGGTAATGTTAACGGGTGCAAACGCGGAATAAATGCCCGCGCCGTCCGATGCAACCGTACCCCCGGTGATGACAACGGATCCATCGCCTTGCTTCTGCTGGTTCGAATAGATAGCGGCCTTCGATCCGCCAACACCAGCAGACTCAATCGATCCGCCGGTCATGGTGAACTTCGAATTGGTATTGAGGTAAACGGCCGACGCACGCGCTGATTTGTTGACAATCGATCCATTGGAGAAGACCAAGCTAGCTTTACTGTTTACCATAACAGTACTATCGCTGCCAGCCTCATCAACAATGCTGCCGCCAAGAATGGATCCGTCGGCGCTGCTATTCAAAAACAGAGCATGCGACCCAGACGCGAGATTCTTCACCGTTCCACCGCGAAGCACGAAGGAACCGGCAGAGTAAATCATTTCATTCGAGCTACCAGCGCCCGTGGTATTGACTATCATGCCACCGCCAGCGGAGTCCTCAATAATTAGCCGTCCGTTAACCTGGATATACAGGTTTGCATTACCCTCAAGCGTTATCGTATGGCCGTTAAGGTCAAGCGTTAGAACCTTAGAGGGCTCCTCGGGCTTTGAAGACGCCCATGTGCCAATCGTATGCTGGCTAGAAAGCACAACGCTGTTCATCAACTTGTACGTTCCGGTTTTCGGTAAAGACGTCTCGCTGGTCCACTCGCTGTATACAACTTCGTCAGCAGCAACAGGAGTGTCTACTGAGCTACCCCCCCCCCTCAACGTTTTCCGCCCACATAGGAGCCGGCGCGCCAAGCGAAAGCACGCCAACAACCAACAGAGCCCATAGCGTCCTACATAACCGCATCGTCGTTCTCCTCTCCTATCAAAGCCGGAGACCGGATTGCGCCTCCGGACAAATCACTTTAAACGTATCACCTGGTACCACAATTTCAATACCATTCGCGCGAGAGGACGGCCAGCGCAGGCAGACGGCGTGCCCCGCCGCCCAATCGGTCCCATACGTCAATCCCGCACCACCCCAGAAACCACCCATGCCAAATAACAGAGCCCCTACACATCCGTATCGGTCTTTTTTGGACGAAAAGCCCTTAAAGCGAGACCCCCTCGCGCCGCGATCGACCCTTCCAAGCAAACACGGCCCAAAGATCTGCAGGTCAGAAACACCGTAAAACGCCGTTACCTGCACTCGTCTCGATAACTGGCGATTATCTGTTCCTTTGGAAGGAGAAGACGTATGACAGCTTGCGTCAACAAGAAGAGCAAGAGGGTAGCCGCGGTC
>DBEWRE010000037.1:0-39208 GCA_048207125.1 Collinsella sp. | reverse complement strand
CGCTCCTTTTCGTAGAGACGCCCCTGGTTGGGAGCGTCCACGTTCTCGGAAAAGACGGAGAAGCGGCCGCTCTTCAGCGAGGGGTCGATCATAAAGCGAACCAGGGGCTCGCCCACAAAGACGTAGCGCTTCTTCTCAGCCTGCGCCTTGACCAGCTCGCTCACCTCTGCGGAGAGCTGCGGATAGTAGGGGGCCATAAGGGGATCGTCCTCGTTGGCGATGAGGATGGTGTAGAGAGCCGGCGCGGTGTTGACGCCGTTGATAACCAGCGTCTGATCTTCCATCTCGTGCGCAGCCTGCCGGGCGAGCTTTTTGAACGAGAACGGCGCGCGCGTGGCGCCGAAGATGCCCGCGACGCGGTCTTCGAAGATATTAAGGAAGTTCACGAGTGATCACCTTCCGGAACATGCTTATAGCCAAGTGTGTATGCACATATCCAAACAATTATAGAGGAAAGCCCCCCGCTCGCCGCCGCTGTTAGGATTTGCGCCGTTGGCAAGCTGGCAATTTCCATAGGGTGCGCAAGACACAGCAACACGGGGGAAATGACAAGCGGCAGGGCGTAGACCAACGCAAATGCGCCGGATCCGTAAGAATCCCGATAGCGGTTCCAGGCGAAGCGGTGGAGGAGCGAGATGGCCGCCGCAAGGGCTGCGGACCCCGCGATGGCGACCAGGGTTTCGGGGGCGGCGATCGCGGCGAGCGCCTCGCCCACCGGCAGCCATCCCGAAGCAGCGGTCGCCGCGAGCATGAGAGCGGAAAACACGGTGCCCAGAGAGACCGCGGCGGCTGCGGCGACCGGCGAGAGGAAGTAGCCGGCAGCGGCGGCGATCGGCGCCAGCGTGGCAGGGCTCCCCGCCGCGACTCCTAGTGCCATGCACGCGACGAGCGCCATCGACGCGGCGGGAATAGCGCGGCCCCACACCAGCCACCAGGCCGCGGCGAGGGCGAAGATGAGGACGATCGTGGGGATGCCCGCCAGGGACGCGGTGGCGTTGGCGACCGTGAACACCAGACCGGCGAGCGCCAGCGCGGAGCCCATCTGCGGGGCGGCGCCGGCGGCGGCTCCAACGGCGAGCGCCGAGAGCAGGCGGCCAAGGGGGTTTGCGACGCCTGCTGTCTGCAAGAGGGAGAGCGTGACGGCGGCGACCGAGATGCCGGTGGCAAGGCCCATGGCGATGCGGCGGGCTCGAGGGTCGCGGCTGCCCAGGTGGCCTTCTGCCGGGTCGAGTTCCCAGGTGCGATGAGGCGTCGCGGGCTCCTCGTCCCCCAGCTCCTCCCCGTCCGACGTGAGCCGCTCGATCATGTATGCGAGGCTCTTGCGTCCCTCGCGGGGGCTGCCCAGGTTGTGCAGAAAGCGGTCGCCAAAGTCCTGAACCGACGCCATGCGCATGGCGGGGTCGGGGTCCAGGGCGCTCAGGAGGGCCTGTTCGGCAAGGTCGGGCAGGTCAGGCAGGAGCGTTCCCGGTAGGACCACGCCCTCGTTGATACGGGTCATGGAGTCGATGGGCGAGCCCGCTTGGAATGGCGCGTCGCCGCAGAGCGACTCATAGAGGACGCAGGCGAGCGAGAAGATGTCGCTGCGTTCGTCTACCATGTCGCCGCGCAGCTGCTCGGGCGGCATGTAGCCGATGGTGCCGCCGCGAGCGCCGCCAAAGCCCGCCGCGCTGGTAAGGGTCGCCATGCCAAAGTCGGTTATCTTTACGTGGCCGCTGCGATCGATCAGCACGTTCGCGGGCTTGATGTCCAAGTGGAGCACGCCGTTCTCGTGCGCGTAGGCAATGGCTTGGACCAGCGCGTCTGCGATGCAGGCGGCTTCGTCGTAGGTGAGCGAATTGCCCTCTACCTGCGAGAGGAATTCTTCGAGCGACATGCCGTCGACGTATTCCATGACCAGGTAGGCGTATCCGGCGTCATAGGTGAAGTCGATGACGGAGACGATGTTGGGATGTTGGAGCATGCTCGCCGTTCGCGCCTCCGCAAGCGCGGTGTGCGTGGTCTCTGCCGCAGCACGCGTGTAGGGTGATGCCAAGGGCATGCGTTTGATGGCGACACGGCGCTGCAGGCGCCCGTCCAGGCAGATCTCTACGCTGCCAAAACCGCCGGCTGCCCGGGTTTCGAGCGGGCGATAGCGCTTGAGCAGGGAAGACGCCGCCGTGCCCGCGGGCTGGGGCATGGGAGCGGGTGCCTGCGCGAAGTTGGCTCGCTGGGGCTGCTGGGCCCGCTGCGGCGATCGCTGTGACGAGAAGAGTGGCATGAAGATGCCTTTCCTGGTGCGTTTTAGGTGTGTTTAAGGCATGCGTTGCCGCATTCTATCATGCGAGGGATGGTGGAACCGTGGAGGTGGCGGACCCCGTTTTGGCGGCCCGCGCCTATCGGTTGGGCGTATCCGGTCCCATGGAGCCGGCGGGATAGCGCTTGGAAGCTAGGAAATCGCCAAACTCCGCGGCGGTTCCCAGGGTGAAGGAGTCGACGGGAAACGCCACGCCGTTCACGCCGAAGATGGCGACGAACATGGCGTCGTCGTGCTGGAAGTCGTTGAACTCGGAGAACTCGTAGCGCTGCGAGCGGTCATCAGAAGCAAAGACAATCGTCGCCTCATCGGTCACCACAATGCGACGGTGGCGTCCGCCCATCTCGCTCTCATCCTTTTCCATAGAGCGAATGTAGCGGCGGGCGAGGTTTTGGTACATGTTGGAGCGGTACCACAGGCTGTAGGCGCCCACGGCGACAAAGAAAAGACCGGCCCAATGCAAAGACTGCGGCGAGAAGACCCACAGCAGGCCAATCGCGATCTCGATGCAGCCCATCAAAAGCAGGGCCCCGCGGCGCTTTGCGCTCACCTGCATGCGCGCGAAGCGAGTGAGGAGGTCGTCGGTGTATTCGTACTCGCAGATAAAGCGCGGACGGCGGCGTTCGGCTGACTCGTCAACAAGGGCGGGCCCATCGGCGCCCTCACTGCTCAGAGCGGCATCGGTGCCCATGGCGTTATCGATGCTTGCGACGGCATCGGTACTCGCAGAGGCATCAATCTCCGCGGCGGCATCACCAGGGATGGTTGAAGGGTCGGTCGAAAGATCGCTCATGTGGCTTCCTCTCCATGCGGCCGTGCGTATAGCCGCGCCCGCCAAAAGGTATCATGGGTAAACACGCATCCGACGCGGGTACGCGCCGGCGGTGCAGTAAGCGAGTATATACCCTGGGAGGTGGACGAATATGAGCTCCGACTCATCCGAGGCGGCGGTGCGCCTGGCAGCATACGACGCTTTCGCGCGCGACGTTCGTGACGAGCTTGCCCAGACAGGCGAGCGGATGGAGCAGCTGCGACTCCAGGGCAAGGTCAAGAGTGCCACCTATCGGCAGCTTTTCGCCATACGTTCCACTTTGCGCGATATCGATCGCAGACTTGCGGAGCACGGGCTGTAACCCCAGGCTTCGGCGTTTCCCATTCATTCTTGCGCGCGAGCGCAGCGTTGTTTCAGCATGGTAAGGAGAGGTCTCATGGAGTCGCTCTACAGAAAATATCGTCCGCTGACGTTTGAGAGCGTAGTGGGCCAGCAGCATATTGTGTCCACGCTGCAGCACGCCGTCACGGAGGGGCGCTTATCCCACGCGTACCTGTTCTGCGGTCCGCGCGGAACGGGCAAGACCACCATGGCGCGCATCCTGGCCAAGGCGTTGCTGTGCCAGAAGGCCCATGGGGACCACGGCTGCATGCCAGATGGCACCTGCCCGGAGTGCGAGGCCATTGCCGAGGGCGCGCACCCGGATGTCTACGAGCTGGACGCAGCAAGCCGCACGGGCGTCGACAGCGTCCGCGAGGAGATCATCAACTCCGTCAACTTCGCCCCGGTGCGCGGCACCTACAAGGTCTACATCATCGACGAGGTTCACATGCTGACCACGCAGGCGTTCAACGCTCTGCTCAAGACGCTGGAGGAACCTCCCAGCCACGTGGTCTTTGTCCTGTGCACCACCGATCCACAAAAGCTGCTGGACACCATTTTGTCGCGCTGCCAGCGCTTCGACTTTCACCGCATCTCAAATGAGGACATTCTGGCCCGCATGCGCTACGTGTGCGAGCAAGAGGGATTCTCGTATGACGAGGAAGCGCTGGAGATTGTGGCCAAGCATGCCCGCGGCGGCATGCGCGACGCGCTTTCCACCCTGGAGCAGCTCTCCGTCTTTGGCGGCGGTTCCGTGCGCCTGGCAGACGCCCGCTCGCTTTTGGGCGAGGTGTCCTCGACCATTCTCGCCCAGTTCGCCCGCGGTATCGCATCGCGTGATGCGGTGGAGCTCTTTGGTCTGGTGCGCACGCAGGTGGACGAGGGCAACGACCTTATGGAGCTCACGCGCGACCTGGTGGGCCACGTGCGCGACGTTTACACCGCCTTTGTCGCCGGCGCCAAGCCCGAGTTGCTGGACTGCACGCCCGAGGAAGCCGCGGCCCTTAAAGAGGAGGCTTCTCTTTTTGAGGGCGCTGACCGCTTGGCGCGCGTCTTGACGGTTTTGGACGATGCCGCGCTTGAGATGCGCAACGCCAGCGACATGCGTCTGGTGTTGGAAATCGCCCTTACCAGATTGGCCCGTCCTGAATCCGATTTGACGCTGGAGGCCTTGGCCGAGCGCCTGGATCGCCTGGAGGCAAGGATCGCCTCCGGCGTGACCAGCGCGCCCGTGGACGCCGCGGCGCTCGCCGCGTTGGGCGGCTCCGCTGCCTCCGCTTTGCCCACCGGTGCTGGTCGCCCCGCTGTTCCGGCGTCCGCGACTTCTGCCGCTGCCGCCTCTGCGCCTGCCGCTGCACCTGCGGCGCCGTCGCGTTCCGCACCCCAGCCGTCTGCATCAAGCTCATCCGGCGATTTACCCTGGATGAAGGGCGCGCAGCGCCCCGCGGCCCCCGCCGCTCCAGCGACCGCGCCCCAGCCGGCCGCTCCCAAGGCCCCGACCGCGCCTGCTTCGGCGTCGGTCGCCGCCCGACCCCATCAACTAGCTGCCGCGCCCGCGTCCCGTCCCGCCGCCGCTCCGGTAAGCGTTCCGGCGCCCGCCGCACCGCAGCCCGCTGTCGCAGAGTCCCGGCAGGCGCCGGCGCAGGCGCCTTCCGCTTCGCCTTCTACCCCTGCCGCCGATGCAGGCGACCTGCAGCGCAGGTGGGCGGACGTCATCAAGCGCGTAACCGCCGCGCAGGCTTCGAGGGGCGCGCTGCTGCAGTCTTCCCATGCGATTTCCGATGATGGCTCCAAGCTGGTGGTCGATCTTCCGGCGGGATCGGGCTTCGCGATGAAGATGCTCGCTCGCCCGGATTCCCAGGCTGTCATTACTCCAATCGTGACTCAGGTCTTTGGCCAGCGCGAGCTCGAGTTCACCATGGGGGGCAAGTCGGCGACTGCGGCGCCTGCCCCCGCCCCGGCGCCCGCTTCCGCATCCGCGCCCTCGCCGCAGCCGTCCTCGGTTCAAGCTCCGGCGGCGGCGCCGGCTCAGCCTCGGCCGTCGGGTGCTCCAGCGGATCCGGCCCCCGCGCCTTCGCAGGTCTCCTCGTCCGCGCCGAACCCGCAGGGCGAAGCGGCTGCGGCAAGAGATTCGATGGCGGGACCCTCCAAGGACGAGCTCCCGCCGTGGGGCGACCCCGCTCCCTCGAATGCCCCGGCGCCCGCTTCCGCTTCCCACGCGGACCACACGAGCGGGCCGACCATCGTTGCCGACCGCGACATCGAGGCGGACCGCAAGGCGTGGGAGGACGAGCAGGTTCCCTATGACGACGCAGCGATCGCTGCCTATGAGGGAGATGCGGACGTTCCACCTATGGACCTGCCCGCCGATGTTCACGCACCGGTATCCGCGCCCGCACCTGCACCAGCCCCCGCCTCGGCGTTGTCCGCGACGCCAGCGGCTCCAACTTCCGTGCGGCCCGCGTCTGCCCCCGCCGCCGCGCCCGGCGCCCTGCCGTGGGCGACGCATCCCGGCGCGGAGGACCAGATTCCAAAGAGCGAGGACGAGGCTAAGTCCATGCTGGGCGATATCTTTGGCCCCGGCATCGTGTTCAAGCCGGGCGAGTAGACCCGCCACGACCTCGTCCCCAAAAGCCGTTGCGACTCGGCGCCGCGCTTCAACCGCGTCTGCAGGGATGCGTGGGAGCGCGACGCCATCGCGTGCGTGGTACCATGCCAAACGTAAAAGAACCTAAAGCCGGGGCCACGCGCGCCCCTCGACCAGACAGGAGTTCCCCATGGCCGGAATGAACATGCAGGAAATGATGAAGCAGGCCCGCAAGATGCAGGAGCAGCTCGCCCAGGCCCAGGAGAACATGAAGGACGTCACCGTCGACGCCTCCGCGGGCGGCGGCATGGTCAAGGCGACCGTCAACGGCGACCTCGAGCTGGTCTCCGTCAAGATCGATCCGGACGCGCTCGACCCCGAGGACGTCGACCTGCTCCAGGACATGATCGTCGCTGCCGTCAACGAGGCCATCCGCGGTGTCAGCGAGGTCGCCAGCAAGCAGATGAGCTCCATCACCGGCGGTCTCAACATCCCCGGCATGCCCTTCTAGTTTCCGCGCGATTGGACGAGTAGACGGAGATGTCAGCAGACCGCAGCTTGCAAATACTCCTCGATGAGTTGGGACGGCTCCCGGGCATTGGCCCCAAGTCCGCCCAGCGCATCGCGTACTACCTGCTGGAGGCGGACGCCGAGGAGGCTCGCCGGCTTGCCCATGCGATCCTGCAGGTAAAAGAGCAGGTCCACTTCTGCAGCCGGTGCTTCAACTACGCCACGGCGGATGAGTGCGATATCTGCACCGACATCACGCGCGATACCACCCGCATCTGCGTGGTGGGCGAGCCGCGCGACGTGTCCGCCATCGAGCGAACGGGTAGCTACCACGGCTTGTATCACGTGTTGGGTGGCGTTATCAGCCCCATGGATAAGATCGGGCCGGACCAGCTGCGCATCCGCGAGCTCATCGGCCGCTTGGGCGCGGAGGATATCCAAGAGGTCATCATCGCGACCAACCCCAATATTGAGGGCGAGACCACCGCGAGCTACCTTGCCCGTACCATCAAGCCCCTGGGCGTGGCGGTTAGCCGTCTGGCGAGCGGCCTGCCCGTAGGCGGAGACTTGGAGTATGCGGACGAGTTGACCCTGGGGCGCGCCATAGAGGCTCGACGCGCGCTGTAGTGGCTGCCTGCAGACGCGGCCCGTCGATTTGGCGCGCCAGCAGGCGGTCTACGCCGGTTCCGATCGGTCCCGATGAGTCGAATCGCCTCGTCTTTTCATGATTCTCAATATCCAAGCTCGTCCATCCGCAATTAGGCGTGTCTAACCTATAGATGGGGGTACAATGAACCTGCATGCAGATTTTGATCTGAGGGCGTTTCCCGACATCGCCTGGGCACGTCTACATGCGAACGGCAATACCGGAGCCCCGCGCTCGCCGCGGGAATCCGAACGGGGGTGACGCGCCCCCGCACATGTACACCCACACGAGAGGAGAGGGGTATATGGCGCGTAAGTTCAAGTCTATGGACGGCAACGAGGCCGCCGCATACGTTTCGTATGCGTTCACCGAGGTGGCGGGAATTTATCCCATCACGCCGTCCAGCCCTATGGCCGACCATGTCGACCAGTGGGCAGCCCAGGGCAAGAAGAACATCTTCGGAACGCCCGTTAACGTCGTCGAGATGGAGTCCGAGGCAGGCGCTGCCGGTACCGTTCACGGTTCCCTTGGCGCTGGCGCTCTGACCACCACCTACACGGCGTCTCAGGGCCTGCTGCTCATGATCCCGAACATGTACAAGATCGCTGGCGAGGGCCTGCCGGGCGTGTTCCACGTCTCCGCGCGCTGCGTCGCTTCCCACGCGCTCAACATCTTCGGCGACCACTCCGACGTCATGGCCTGCCGCCAGACCGGCTTCGCCATGCTCGCCGAGAGCAACGTCCAGGAAGTCATGGATCTTTCCCCGGTTGCCCACCTCGCGGCAATCGAGGGCAAGGTTCCGTTCCTCAACTTCTTCGACGGTTTCCGTACTTCCCATGAGATCCAGAAGGTCGCTGTTTGGGATTACGACGATCTCGCCGAGATGTGCGATATGGACGCCGTCCAGGCGTTCCGCGATCACGCTCTCAACCCCGAGCATCCGCACACCCGCGGCAGCCATGAGAACGGCGATATCTTCTTCCAGCACCGCGAGGCCTGCAACTCCGCCTACGACGCGCTTCCCGCCGTCGTCGAGGAGTACATGGGCAAGATCAACGCCAAGCTGGGCACCGATTACGGCCTGTTCAACTACTATGGCGCTCCCGACGCCGACCGCGTCGTCGTCTGCATGGGCTCCTTCTGCGACGTGCTCGAGGAAGTCATCGACTACCTTATGGCCCAGGGCGAGAAGGTCGGTCTGGTGAAGGTTCGCCTGTTCCGCCCGTTCTCCATCAAGCACTTCGTCGACGTTCTCCCCGAGACCGTCAAGAAGATCGCCGTCATGGACCGCACCAAGGAGCCGGGTTCCATCGGCGAGCCTCTGTACCAGGACGTTGTCTCCGCTCTCTACGAGGCGGGCAAGGGCGACATCACCGTCATCGGCGGCCGCTACGGTTTGGGTTCCAAGGACACCACCCCTGCCTCCGCATTCGCGATCTATGAGGAGCTCAAGGCTGACGCCCCCAAGCGCGAGTTCACCGTGGGCATCGTGGACGATGTCACCAACCTGTCCCTGGCCGAGGACCCGGACGCTCCCAACACCGCTGCCCCTGGCACCATCGAGTGCAAGTTCTGGGGCCTCGGTGGCGACGGTACCGTTGGCGCCAACAAGAACTCCATCAAGATCATCGGCGACCACACGGACAAGTACGTCCAGGCCTACTTCCAGTACGACTCCAAGAAGACCGGCGGCGTGACCGTGTCTCACCTGCGCTTTGGCGATTCGCCCATCCGCAGCCCCTACTACGTCACCAAGGCCGACTTCGTTGCGTGCCACAACCCCAGCTACATCGTCAAGGGCTTCAAGATGGTCCGCGACGTCAAGCCCGGTGGCACCTTCCTGGTCAACTGCCAGTGGACGCCCGAGGAGTTCGCCTCCCACATGCCGGCGACCGCTAAGCGCTACATTGCCAAGAACGACATCCAGGTCTACCTGATCGACGCCATCGATCTGGCCGAGCAGGTCGGCATGGGCAAGCGCACCAACACCGTGCTGCAGTCCGCGTTCTTCGCGCTGGCCAAGGTCCTGCCCGCCGAGGAGGCGCTGCAGTACATGAAGGACGCCGCCACCAAGTCCTACATGAAGAAGGGCCAGGCCATCGTCGACGCCAACCACAAGGCCATCGACGCCGGCGCTACCGCCTTTAAGAAGTTCGACGTTCCCGCCGACTGGGCCGACGCCACCGACGAGGCTCCCGCAGAGATCCTCACCGACGACCAGAAGAGCGCCATCGCCAAGCAGGTCAAGGAGCTCATGGAGCCCATCGCCCGCATGGACGGCGATTCCCTGCCCGTTTCCGCCTTCAAGGATTGCGCCGACGGCCAGTTCGAGCTGGGCGCCTCCGCTTACGAGAAGCGCGGCGTCGCCGTTATGGTTCCGCATTGGGACGAGACCAAGTGCATCCAGTGCAACCAATGCGCCTATGTCTGCCCGCATGCCACCATCCGTCCGTTCGGCCTGACCGAGGACGAGGTCGCTGCTGGTCCCGACACCATGCGCACCCTCGATGTCAAGATCCCCAAGGACACCGGCCTCAAGTTCGCTATCGCGATCAGCCCGCTCGACTGCATGGGCTGCACCAACTGCGCCAAGGTCTGCCCCAAGGAAGCCCTCACCATGGTTCCCGCCGAGGGCGAGCTCGTCGAGCAGAAGACCTTCGACTACTGCGTCGCCAACGTCTCCGAGAAGCCCGTTCTCATCAACAAGAACCTCAAGGGCAGCCAGTTCAAGCAGCCGCTGCTTGAGTTCTCCGGCTCCTGCGCAGGCTGCGCCGAGACCGCTTACGCTCGCCTGGTCACCCAGGTCTGCGGCGACCGCATGTTCATCTCCAACGCCACCGGCTGCTCCTCCATTTGGGGTAACCCGGCTGCTACCGCTCCTTATTGCACCAACAAGGACGGCCACGGCCCGGCTTGGAACAACTCCCTGTTCGAGGACAACGCCGAGCACGGCCTGGGTATGGAGCTTGGTTACAAGGCCGTCCAGGGCAAGCTCGTCGCCGAGACCGAGGAGCTCATGGCCAGCGATTGCGCTACCGACGAGCTGAAGGCCGCCGCTCAGGCATGGCTGGACGCCCGCAACGACGCCGAGGCCTCCAAGACCACCGCTGCCGCCTACATCGAGCAGCTCGAGGCTTGCGGTTGCGACAAGGCCAAGGCTATCCTGGCCGACAAGGCGTACCTCACCAAGAAGTCCTTCTGGATCTTCGGTGGCGACGGCTGGGCCTACGACATCGGCTTCGGCGGTCTGGACCACGTCCTGGCTTCTGGCAACGACGTCAACGTCTTCGTCTTCGACACCGAGGTTTACTCCAACACCGGCGGTCAGGCATCCAAGGCTTCCAACCTGGGTCAGGTTGCCCAGTTCGCCGCTTCCGGTAAGGCCATCAAGAAGAAGAGCCTCGCCGAGATCGCTATGAGCTATGGCTATGTCTACGTCGCCCAGATCGCCATGGGCGCCAACCCGGCTCAGACCCTCAAGGCCATTCAGGAGGCCGAGGCTTACGACGGCCCGTCCCTCATCATCGGTTACAGCCCCTGCGAGATGCACTCCATCAAGAAGGGCGGCATGCAGAACTGCCAGGCCGAGATGAAGAAGGCTGTTGAGTGCGGTTACTGGAACCTCTTCCGCTTCAACCCGGCTGCCGAGGAGGGCAAGAAGTTCTCGCTCGACTCCAAGGAGCCCGCAGGCGGTTACCAGGACTTCCTGATGAACGAGGCCCGTTACGCCTCCCTCACCCGTTCCTTCCCGGAGCGCGCCGAGGAGCTCTTCGCTGCCAATGAGAAGGCGGCTATGGAGCGCTATCAGCACCTGCTGAAGCTCAAGACCCTCTACAACGAGGCCTAAGCTTTTCCAGTCTGCTTTTGCCGGGAGCGCTTTTAGCGTGTGACCGGTAGAACAAAGGACCAACTCGTCTTAGCGGGCGGGTTGGTCCTTTTGTTTTAGAGAGGGGATGTATCGCTGCGGGCTTGTCGGTTCTATCCGGCTCGTAGGCCGGTGTGCCGCGTCCTTTCCAGATCGCTCTGCTCTTTATATGGTCGCATCGTTCGCGACCGCGAGCATGTTGGATAATTGCATGCGAAGGAATGAACGGGAGGAATTGAATGGCTCAAACAACGATCGAGATACTCTATCCCGAATTCGGTAACCAGGCGGGAGACAACGGCAACGCGATGTACCTGCGTGCCTGCCTACCGCATGCCACGTTTATCGAGACCGCGTTTGGAGACGCTCCGGCGTTTGCCACGCGCGACGACCTATCTTTGATTCTGCTGTGCGGCATGACGGAACGCCAACAGGAGCGCGTGCTCGAAGCCCTCATGCCGTATCGCGATCGCCTGGCGGAACTCGCGGACGCCGGGGTCCCCATGCTGTTCACCGGTAACGCGGTCGAGCTCTTGGGCAACATGATCATCACGCCGGAGGGGCGTGGTATCACGGGTCTGGGGCTGTTCGACATCGTGACGCATCAGTTGACGCCGCAGCGCTTCACCGGGGTCGGACTGGGCTCCTTTGAACCTGCGCCAGGAGTGGATCCCATCGATATCGTCGGCTTCAAGATGCAGTTCACGCAGGCGGAGGGCAAGAACGAGAATTGTCCCTTCTGCGTGCTCAAGCAGGGTTTCGGTATTAATAAGAAGAGCGTCTACGAGGGCGTGCGCCGCAAGAACCTCATCGGCACCTGGTTTTTGGGGCCGCTTCTCACCATCAACCCGCCCTTCACGCGCTGGTTGCTCGATACCATGGGGGAACCCGATGCGCCGCTGGCTTTTGAAGACGTTGCAATGAGGTCCTATAGCCAGCGCGTCAAGGATTTCGCCACCCCGGGCATGGACGTCTAGCCATTACGGCTGGTCCTCGTCCAACAACTTGCACTACACGCCCTCCTAGCCAAGGAGTTCATCATAGTGAGTACTTCTACCAGCAAAACGCCGCGTTTCTACCTTGCGCTCGCCGCGGGTAAGGCGACGGCGGCCGCGCTTAAGCTCGCCCGTCGAAACGGCGGCCAGCTGCCCGGCTCCGTTGCAGAGGCCATCTGTCCCGATTTTCTCGCACGCTGCCCCAAGCCGCGCCGCGTCGTGTTCGTCACCGGCACCAATGGCAAGACCACAACGTCCAACCTGTTGGACGACATCCTGCTTGCATGCGGGTTCGACCTGGTGACCAACCGTGCCGGCGGAAATATCATCACGGGTATCGAGAGCTCTCTTATAAAGAATGCGCGCATGAGCGGCTCCCCGCGTCGTCAGGTTGCCTGTATGGAGCTGGACGAGTTGTCCTCGCGCCGTGTGCTGCCCCATATGGTTCCCGAGGTGATGCTGGTTGCCAACCTGTATAGGGACAATTTCACGCGAAACGCCAACCCGGATTATATTTTCAGCGTGATCGATGCGAACATTCCCGCCTCGACGCATCTGGTGCTCAACGCGGATGACCTGATCTCCTGCCGCCTCGCGCCCCAGGCGACCAATCGCACCTACTTTTCCATCGACCGTCTTGAGGACGATCTAGAAGGGCCCGAGGGTATTGTTTGCGACCTCACCGCATGCCCGGAGTGCGGAGGAGCGCTCGAGTACGATTGGTGCCACTTGCGCCATCTAGGGCGAGCTCGCTGTACGTCGTGCGGTTTCAAAAACCCCGAACCCGACTATCTGGTGACCCGCGTGGACAAGGAGGCGCATGAGTTTACGGTGCGCGAGCTATGCCATGCGCAGGGCGGTGTGGCGCCAGAATATACCTATCACATCGGCACCTATTCCATCACGAATCTGTATAACTTGGTTTCCGCTTTGGTGACGGCACGCGAACTTGGCGTCTCGGCGGAGGACCTGCAGCGCACATTGGCGGACGGCAAGGTCAACGTGACCGCGGCGCGCTTCAGCGAGGAGACGGTGAAGGGCATGCGCCTGGTCAACACTGCTTCCAAGGGCGAGAACAGCACCGCCACCTCGACCGCCCTGGCAACTATTTGCCGCGAGCCGGGCGACAAGGCCGTGGTGCTGATGTTGGCGGACTATTACCTCGCAACCAATCCCAAGAAGACCGAGTACACCGGCTGGTACTATCAGGCTGATTTCGAGTATCTGGCGGACCCTGCCATCAAGCAGGTCATCGTCCAAGGTGCGAACTCGGACGATTTGCTGCTGCGTTTGCTGATGGCGGGTATCGATAGAGACAGCATCTATCTGGCGGAGACCGAGCAGGAGGCTGCGGATATGGTCGAGCTGGACGGTATCGATGGCGTATTCTGCGCGTACGACATCTTTAACGGCGAGCAGGCCGATGCGTTCCGTGCGCGCGTGGCGGAGCGGTTGCGCGGCTAGGCAAGCGCTTTTGATGCTGAATGCCGCATGGGCGCGTTAGACGATTGAGCGTGGCTGACGTTTTTATATGTTTGATGGGAGGGGTGCTCGCGCGTCCCTCTTTTTTCATATGGGCCGCATGTGTCGGAACGGCAAAACGGTTTGTATAAAAACAAAGACAAGCTGTATCGCATGCTGGGTGCCATTTACTCATTTCATAAGCGCACAGAGGTCTGAATATGCATAAGATGTATAAAGTGCAGTAAGCGCTATAGCTATATAGAGTGCTCAACAGGCAAGAGTTTCCCAGGGGCGTATAGTGAAATATGTAGGATTAACAGGTATCTTTCAAAATATTCGTTCAAAACTACGCTGAGGGGCGAAAGTATACCGTTCACCCGTCACTGTAGCTAAAAATGAATAAAAACAAGTTGATTGAGAATATACTCCTAGACAAGCGCACGGACGTCGCTTAGGCGTTTGTGAGAAGAGGCACGAGAAGCAATGTTCCTCTGTGAGAAAGGAAACCACCATGTCCAAGCCGCTCGGCAAGCCCGATCGCATCGTCGTCGCCCTTGGTGGCAACGCGCTCGGCAACACCCCTGAGGAGCAGATCGAGAAGGTCGGCCACGCCGCCCACGCCCTCTTGGGCCTCATCGAGCAGGGCAACGAGATCATCATCACCCACGGCAACGGCCCGCAGGTCGGCATGATTCAGAACGCCTTCGCCGCCGCCCACGACGCCATCGGCACCCCCGCCATGGACCTGCCCGAGTGCGGCGCCATGAGCCAGGGCTACATCGGCTACCACCTGCAGCAGGGCATCGGCCGCGAGATGCACCGCCGCTACAAGCGCTGGCACGCCGCCACCGTCGTCACCCAGATCGAGTGCGATCCCGACGACCCCGCGTTCGCCAACCCCACCAAGCCCATCGGCCCGTTCTACACCGAGGAGCAGGCCAAGGAGATCATGGCCGAGAACCCCGAGATGGTCTTCGTCGAGGACTCCGGCCGCGGCTGGCGTCGCGTCGTCGCCTCCCCCGAGCCCAAGAAGATCGTCGAGGCCGACTCCATCTTGAACCTGCTTGACAACGAGTTTATCGTCATCGCCTGCGGCGGCGGCGGAATTCCCGTGGTTCGCGACTACAACAACAAGGGCTGCTACAAGGGCGTGGCCGCCGTCATCGACAAGGACATGGGCGGCGAGCTCCTCGCCGAGGATTGCGGCGCCGACGTCCTGTTCCTCCTGACCGCCGTCGAGCACGTCGCCATCAACTTCGGCAAGCCCGACCAGCAGGAGCTCGAGGAGCTCACCGCCGACGAGGCTGAGCGCCTCGCCGACGAGGGCCAGTTCGGCAAGGGCTCCATGGAGCCCAAGGTTCGCGCCGCCATCAAGTTCGCCCGCTCCCGCAAGGGCCGCACCTGCATCATCGGCGCCCTCGACAAGGCAGCCGAGACCATGGCAGGTCTCTCCGGCACCCGCATCTGCGGCTAACCTCATCTCCCTTCAGCAGGGCAACCTGCAAGCTAACCTCTCTCCTCGACGCCCCCGCTCCCCCTGCGGGGGCGTCCTCGTTTTAGCGGTATAGCCGTCATGTGCTAGGTGCGATGGTACCGTTTCCTGTGGCTGGATGGTGCCGTCAGGTTGCTATGGCGTCTTGTTACATTTTGTGCACCGAGGTATTGCCAGGTATATAGCGGGAAAATTGCCCGCTGTCTGGGTAGGATAAAGACGTGTGCGCGGGGTGCCTGAATGCGCTTCGCGCCCGTTCGCTGCCCGTCCTTATATCTCGAAAGGTGCCGCCCATGCATGGAGACACCATTTTGCTCATGACATTTGTCCTTGCCCTGGTCGCCGCGTTTGCCGGCGGGCTGGTTGCCCGTGCCCTGCGTTTGCCCCCGTTGGTTGGCTATCTGCTGGGCGGCCTGGCGGTGGGTCCGTTTACGCCCGGTTTCATAGGCGATTCGCAAGCCATGAACCAGCTCTCAGAAGTGGGCGTCATGTTCATGATGTTCGGTACGGGCCTGCATTTCTCGCTTAAAGACCTGGCCCAGGTCAAGGGTATCGCTGTGCCGGGCGCCATTATCCAGATCGCCCTGGGCACGCTGGCGGGCTTTGGTTTGGCCCGGGCCTTTGGATGGTCTGCTCAGGCGGGCGTTATGCTGGGTCTTTCCGTGTCCATCGCGTCGACCGTGGTCCTTATCAAGAACCTTACGGATGAGGGTCTGTACCAAACGCGCGGCGGGCGTATCGCTACGGGTTGGCTTATCGTAGAGGATCTTGCCACCGTCTTGATCTTGGTAGTGCTACCGGTGGTGTTTGGTCCGGGCGAGGTGGAGCCCGCGCAGCTGGCGGGGCAGATTGGTGTCGCGCTTGCCAAGACCGCCGCGTTTGTGCTGCTTATGCTGGTTGTTGGGTCCAAGGTGCTGCCGTGGCTCCTCGTCCATATCGAGCGAGCCTGCCCGCGCGAGCTCTTCCAGCTTGCCGTGGTGGTAGTGGCGCTGGGAACGGCCATGCTGGCGTCCGCGGCGTTTGACCTTTCGGTTGCGCTGGGCGCGTTTTTGGCCGGCGTGGTGGTATCCGGCGACAAGCTGTCGCACCGCATCGCCGCGGAGGCGATTCCGTTCCAAGACCTGTTCTCTATCATCTTCTTCGCATCGGTTGGCATGATGGTCAATCCGGCGATTTTGGCGGCGCACCTGCCGGAGCTTCTCGCTCTGGTCGCCTTGATCGTGGTGGGCAAGTGGCTCATCAATATGGTGTTGGGCGTGGTGTTTGCCGCGGGCGTCGAGACGTCGCTCACCATCGCGTCCGGTCTGTCGCAGATTGGCGAGTTCTCGTTCATCATCGGGCAGACCGGTATGGCGCTGGGGATTTTGTCTGCGGATCAATACAGCCTTATCCTGGGCGGCGCCGTGGTTTCGATTGCGCTGAACACCTTTGTGTTCAAGCTCGCGGGGCCGGCAGCGCGCGCGATCCACAGCCGCCCCGGCTTGGCGAAGCTCTACGAGCGCCATGTTAAGGTGCCCGAACCGGTGGCGTGCGATATGTGCGGCCATGTGGTAGTGGTCGGCTACGGTAACGCCGGCGAAAGCGTGGTCGATGCGCTGACGCGCCTTGACGTGCCCTGCTTGGTGGTCGAGCGCGACCTGGAGACAGCGGAGGCGGCGCAGGCTGCCGGCGCGCACATTCTTGTGGGCGATGCGGCGAATTCCGAAGTGCTGCGCCATGCGCACCTGGGCCAAGCCCGCGTGCTTGCCATCGCGATGAGCCATGAGCATTCCGCTGAGAAGATCGCAAGTGAGGCACGTGCGGCAAACCCCAACATCAAGATTGTGACGCGTGCCGATACCGCTGCCGGCGTCGCGGCGCTGGTGGAAGCAGGCGCGGACGAGGTTGTTCGTCCCGAGCTTGAAGGCGGCATAGAGCTGCTTCGCCATACGCTGATCGACCTGGGTTATCGCCCCAAGCAGATTTCCGGTTGTGTGGAGCGCCTGCGCGAGAGTGGTTACGAGGCGCTGGGCGAGACGTCACGCACCAAGCGTATCCAGGCGTTTGAGCGCATGGTCTCTACCATGTCGGACATCGATATCCAGTGGGCGAGCGTGGGCGAGGGCGCTGCCGGTAAGTCGCTGTCGCAGCTCGACGTGCGCGGTCGTACCGGGGCTCAGGCGGTCGCGCTACGCCGTGCGGGGTCTGTGCAGCCGTTTGTTGATCCTGCAGCGCCCTTGCAGGCAGGCGATGTCCTGGGCCTTATGGGTACCGTCGAGCAGACCGAGGCGGCCGAGCGTCTGCTGGCGTAGGTACATGCTGGCGTAGGGCGCGCGCCGGCAGGGTGGAAACAAGCGCGAACGCGCGAGCTGGTCGGTTCTCGTCCAAAAATACGAGTTGTAACTAGTAAAAATACTAGTTACAACTCGTATTTTTGGTAGTTATATCTAGTAAAATTACTAATTACAACTAGTAAATCTGTATATGCAGAGGTGAGGGCATGTATCAAAGGAATCAGGTTTCCACCCTTGTTCGGCGTCTTGTCGAAGATACTGTCTGGACGATGCAGATTATTGTCGGTCCCAGGCAAACAGGGAAAAGCACGATGATCGCCCAGGCGCTCAGCGCTGCCGACGTTGCTTCGCATTATGTCAGCGCCGACGATGTGGCCAACCCAAACGAGTCATGGATCGAGCGCGAGTGGCAGGTTGCGAGGGGGATGACGCGTAACGGCTCGAGGAAAGTGGTCCTGTGTATTGATGAGGTCCAGAAAGTCTCGGGCTGGGCCCGTCAAGTGAAATCACTTTTCGATCGTGACAGGATGAACGGAACGCCAGTTCGCGCCGTTCTAAGCGGCTCATCGTCCCTGCTTCTTCACAAGGGCTTGGAAGATTCCCTTATGGGTAGATTCGAGCTTATTCATTCTCCGCATTGGAGCTATGCGGAATGCAGGGATGCCTTTGGATTTTCGCTTGATCAGTTTCTGTACTTTGGTGGCTATCCGGGCGCGGCGGCGCTTGTCGCGGACAAGCAGCGTTGGAAGGCGTACGTTCGCGATGCGATAGCGGAGCCTACAATCTCTAAAGATGTGTTGGAGATGGAAGATGTACGCAAGCCCGCCCTTATGCGTGCGCTGTTTAGGCTTGGCTGTGCGTATTCGGGCCAAGAGCTTTCGTATACAAAAATGTTGGGTCAGCTTCAGGACCGGGGCAACACCGTAACCGTGGCGCATTATCTTGACTTGCTGGGAAAGGCGGGGATGCTCTCCGCTCTTCCTAAGTTCTCGGATAAGGAAGTGGCAAAACGCCGTAGCTCCCCTCGACTTATGGTGCACAATACGTCCCTCATGACGGCGATGTCCGATAGGGGCCCCGAGGAATTCCTTGCACGAGGGGACCTTCGCGGCCATTTGGTTGAGTCTGCCGTTGGTGCATATCTCATTGCGCGCGCTGAATGTGAGGGCTTTGAGGTGATGTGGTGGCGCGAGGGCAATAAAGAAGTCGACTTTGTCATTCGCAGCGAATCCGCGCTTACCGCCATTGAGGTCAAGGGCGGTGCGGAGTCTGGGCAGAGCGGCATGGCGACGTTTCTCGATGAACATCCAGAAGCAAAAAGGCTGGTTGTAGGGGGTGCAGCCGCCGGTGCATGTACAGTCGAAGAGTTTCTTGCCGGCGATGTGGAGCTGTTCTACTAGATCCGTTTAAATTGTTTGGCGCCCTTGCGTCTTACTAGATAGATCCACCCGTATGCGAATGGGCGTGCGGGTGGATTTGTTTTTGAGTCGCCTGCGCGCACGGCAGAGGCTCCTCGTCCAAAAATTGCACGGGAGATGCGTGCGACGGTGGGAAGAAAACTGCAGGTAAAAATGGCACCTGTGTAGATGCTTTATTCAAATACAGCGCCGTTGGTCGGTAAATTGCATCCGTTCATTTTAACGGCGTTTCCTCCAATCGTTTTGCCCCGCGACGACCGTTTGGCTCCCCGTATTGTTCAACTCAACGAGCGCGCACGGTCGCGCGAGAGGGGAGGGGCAAGCCGGTACGGGCTCGCTCCCCGCGAAGGGGGAGGCCATACGGCGGCCCCAAAGGCTAGGGACGAAGGTACACGTCCCAAAACTACGAAAGGAGGAGTGATATGGCGGATACGACTGCAGACCAGGGCGGAATGAAGAAAACACTGTCGCTTTGGAACTTCTTCACCATCGGCTTCGGCGCGATCATCGGCACCGGTTGGGTGCTTCAGGTCGGCGACTGGATGGTCGTCGGTGGCGGCCCCGTTCCCGCAATGATCGCGTTCCTCATCGGAGCCATCTTCCTGGTTCCCATCGGAGCAGTGTTCGGCGAGCTCACGGCTGCCATCCCCATCTCGGGCGGCATCGTTGAGTACGTTGACCGCACCTTTGGCCGCGTTCCTTCCTATATCACCGGTTGGTTCCTGGCTTTGGGCAACGGCATCCTGTGCCCGTGGGAGGCTATCGCCATCTCCACCCTGCTGTCCGATATGTTCGGCACCATCCCCGGCCTCGAGTGGCTCCGCGCCTTCGAGCTCTACGAGATCCTGGGCGCCAAGGTCTACCTGTTCCCCACGATCATCTCTCTGGGATTTGCCGCCTACGTTATCTTCCTGAACTTCCGCGGCGCGTCCTCTGCTGCTAAGCTCCAGGCCTTCCTTACCAAGGCTCTGCTCTGCGGCATGCTGCTGGCCATGGGCATCTCCATCTTCACCGGTTCCCCGGCGAACGCCCTTTCCGACGGCCAGGTCTTCTCCCAGGTCACCGGCGCCGGCGGCGGCGTAGCGGCAACGGGTGCCGACAACATCTTTGGCGGCATCCTCTCCGTCCTGCTGCTGACCCCCTTCTTCTACGCTGGCTTCGATACCATTCCCCAGCAGGCAGAAGAGGCGGCCGAGGGCCTCAACTGGAACAAGTTTGGCAAGATCATCTCCCTCGCCCTGCTTGCTTCCGGCGGCTTCTACATGGTCTGCATTTACTCCTTCGGCACCATCCTGCCCTGGCACACCTTCGTCGAGTCCCCTGTACCCGCGCTGGCCTGCCTCAAGGACATCAACTTCATCTTCTACATCATCATGCTCTGCATCGCGACGCTTGGCCCCATGGGCCCCATGAACTCCTTCTACGGAGCCACCAGCCGCATCATGCTCGCCATGGGTCGCAAGGGCCAGCTGCCCGAGAAGTTCGCTGAGGTTGATCCCAAGTCCGGCGCTCCCAAGCTTGCTTGCATCGTCCTCGCTGCTATCACCCTGGTTGGTCCCTTCATGGGCAAGAACATGCTCATCCCGCTGACCAAGGTCTCCGCTCTGGCATTCATCTTCTCCTGCACCATGGTTGCCCTTGCGTGCCTCAAGATGCGCTTCACCGAGCCCGACCTGCCCCGTCCTTACAAGGTTCCCGGTGGCAAGTTCGGTATCGGCCTGGCTATCGCCGCTGGTCTGATCATCATCGCCCTGATCGTCCTGCCCATCACCGCCGAGTCCCTCGACCTCACCGGTTGGATCATCGTTCTCGGTTGGCTCGCCCTTGGCTTGGTGCTCATGTTCATCACCAATGCCCGTGCCAAGGCGAAGGCATAGCAACTGTCTAGCTGGTAGCTATGCCGCGCGGTCGCCGGTTGCTTGACCGGCGCGCCGCAACCCTGCTCGCGTCCATATGCAAATAGCGGACGCATCCGTAGGCTATCTTGCGAAGGGCCGCTCTTACCCAACATATGCGGCCCATCGCTTCCGTGATTTGGATCCATAAGGAGGAACCATGTCCACTAAGTTTGCAATCGTTGGCGGTAAGCTCATCGACGGCACCGGTGCCGATCCGGTCGAGAACTCCCTCGTCCTCGTTGACGAGAACGGCAAGATCGAGTACGCCGGCGCTATGCAGGACGTGCCCGAGGGCGCCCAGGTTATCGACGCCGCCGGCAAGACTGTTATGCCCGGCCTGATCGATACCCACCTGCACTTCTCCGGCAACCTCACCGACGATGACACCGACTGGGTCATGCAGCCGCTGCTCGAGAAGCAGGCCGTCGCCGTCAAGCAGGCCTACGACTGCCTCACCCATGGCCTGACCACCGTCTGCGAGATCGGCCGTTTCGGCATCCAGGTTCGCGACTGCATCGAGAAGGGCGTCTTCAAGGGCCCCCGCGTTCTCGCTACCGGTCTGGGCTTCTGCCGCGTCGCAGGCCACGGTGACTCCCACCACTGCAGCCAGCTCGAGAACAAGAACTCCCACCCCTGGGGCGACCAGGTCGACGGTCCGTGGGATCTGCGCAAGGCCGTTCGTCGCCGTCTGCGCGAGAACCCCGACGCCATCAAGATCTGGGCTACCGGCGGCGGCATCTGG
The DNA here is from genome assembly GCA_048207125.1 of Collinsella sp. GTDB lineage: Bacteria > Actinomycetota > Coriobacteriia > Coriobacteriales > Coriobacteriaceae > Collinsella. The sequence goes on along the minus strand of DBEWRE010000037.1, from coordinate 17,872 downwards.
CGCTGGGACTCTGGTCGCGACCAGCACTACTGCGCTGAGGAGATCAAGGCCGTCATCGACGAGGCCAAGATGGTGGGCATCCCGGTGTGGAGCCACTGCTACAACAACCACGCCGCCGCGTACGATTCCGTCCGCTTTGGCTGCGAGCAGCTGATCCACGGCTTCGACATCGACGAGCGCACCATGGACCTCATGGCAGAGCAGGGCACCTTCTTCACCCCGACGATCGCCTTCCTGCCCACCTGGTACTCCACCTATCCGCCCGTCTACGTCCCCGAGCTGCATGACAAGTACGAGGGCACCCTGGTCGAGAAGGAGCTCCAGCGCAACTACGACTGCCTGCGCGAGGCCAAGAAGCGCGGCGTCGTGATGACCATCGGCTCCGACTCCTTCTCCTTCGTCACCCCGTACGGCACCTGCTCCATCGAGGAGATGTACGAGTTCGTCGACAAGATCGGCTTCACCCCGGTCGAGACCATCACCTGCGCCACCCTCAACGGCGCCAAGATGTGCCACATCGAGGACGAGACCGGCTCCCTCGAGGTTGGCAAGTGCGCCGACCTGCTGGTTGTCAACGGCGACGTCGCTGCCGACATCCACACCCTCAACGTCGACAACATGGACGTCATCATGAAGGACGGCTGGATCGTCGACGCCGGCACCTTCGGCGAGGGCAACAAGTACTCCGAGTAGCACCTCCTCCAAGCTACGGTAACCTTACCAACTCCCTCATTGGGACCCCGGCGGATCTCCAGCCCGCCGGGGTCTTTTGCTTTGACGCCGCCTCGGTGCCGTGCGCGTTGCCAAAACCGCCTTGCCCGGCGTGCCATTTCACGCGTTAACCTCCAAGGTGGAGGGGCATAATCAAAGACAGCTGTCACCTTCTAGAAAGGTTCTCTATGCCTGCCTTGATCACCCATCACCTTTTTGGCGAGGAGAGCATCGACCGCCTGCCCGCCGGCATCATTACTACGGACGAGGAGCGCTGTGCGTTTCTGCTGGCCAACCAAGGCCCGGATCCGTTCTTCTTCCGCGTCCGCACCCTCAAGATGCGCGACTGCATGGGGCTCGCCCAGCGCATGCACCGTTGCCGCATGTCCCGCCAGTTCACGGTGCTTCGCGACGGCGTGAGCCGCCTCAACAAGCATGACGCCGCCTTGGGTCGCGCCTTCGTACTGGGCCTGCTGTCCCACTACGCGCTCGACCGCAACGCGCATCCCTTTGTCTACGACCAGCAGTGGGGCATTATGGAGGCTGATTCCACCTTGGCGGACCAGGGCAGCCACGTCCATGCGGTCATCGAGAGCGACCTTGACATCCTTATGCTGCAGCTCAAACGCGACCACGCCACGGTGCTGGATTATCCGCCGGAGAGCGAGATCGTCACCACCGAGCGTATCAATAAGGTCGCCGGCGTGCTGATGAGCCATATGGCCCGCACAGTCTACGGCCTGGAGATAGGGGCGAACGAGTACGGCGGCGCCGTCGCGGACATGAAGCTCGCCTATCGCGCCATCGAGCCCGCGGGCTCGCCCATCTCGCAGGTGCATGCCATGTTCACCGGTCTGGCACATCCCGTCACCGCGGAGCTTCCGCGCCGAGCCGGCAACCTGGATCACCTCACGTGGACCAATCCCTTCAGCGAGGCGCGGTCCGACGAGTCCTTCCCGGATATCTTTAACCGTGCGCTGGACGACTACTCCATCGCCGCCGCCCGCTTTATCGAGGGCGTCGCTATGGACGATGTCACCGGGCACGTGAACTACTCCGGCCGTCACTTGGGCGTGGACGAGGAGTTCGACCGCGAGGAATAACCTTACGAGTACCCTTACAAGTAGCCTTACGCGTTATCGCTGGACAATTCGATATCGATTATCTTGCGGACGGGGGCGTTGCTTACCACAAGGTGCACGTTCTCGTCCGTTACTCGTAGCCGCTTTTCTTCATTGACGTTTGCAAAGAGGCTTCTGCTTTGCGTGTTCGAGAACGGTACGGCCGTGCTGTGCTCGCTATCCTTGACGAGCTTCATGACCGGCGTCTCACCCATAACGGGCTCTGCGGTTTGCCATAGGTCGTAATCACAGCGGTAGAAGCGGTTCTTCTTGTCGCTCATCACCCATTGCGTCACCATGTCGATGTAGCCGCTGTCGTTGCCTTGGTTTTTCACGTCATAGTGGAGAACCAGCACGCTCTCATCATCGTCATATTCGCCCGAGGCGCTTAAGCCCCGCGCGGTTGACGTCGGTCCCACCTCTGCGGTGGTCGTTTCGCTTGCGCTTACGTTGCTCGCCGCGTCGACCGCTTCGGTGGACGAGTGGCTGGCGTCATCGTCTTTGCCAAAGCGATCGATATATTCCGGTGCCGTCATAAGCTCGGCACCGGTGATGCGCAATGAGTAGCCTTTGGTGTTCTCTTGGTTGTCGTAGAGAAACGCGCCATCCAGATCGACCCATTCCCCCATGGTGTAGTGCTCTTCGGGGATGGAGAGCTGGTTTTGGTTGATGGCCCAGATGCGCCAGCCGATAAGGGCAACCGCGAAAGTACATGCCGCTACAGTGAGCAGGGCCCTTGTGCTGGGGCGTTTTGTGCGGCTGTTGTCGGGGCGCTTTTGACTGCTATTCCTCGCGTTATGCATGGCTCGCATCTTTATTCGCTCCCTTCAGGATCATATGAGATTGAATTCGTCCTTCCGCCATGGTGTAGACCTCGTCCGCAAGCTCATACAAAATCTCACGGTCATGGCAGGTGAGCACCACGGTGGCGCCTCGGGCGCGCTGAGCCGCCACCACGCGCTTCACCATGGTTACACCTGAGCTATCAAGGGCGTTGGTGGGCTCATCTAGCAGAACAATGTCCGGCGATTCCATAATGGCGGCGGCGATGCCAAGTCGCTGCTTCATTCCCAGGGAGTATTTCTTAAACGGGCGCCGGTCATGAGGATCAAGGCCAACCATGGTGATGACCTGTTCGATCTGCTCACTGCCAATGCTGTTGTTTATCGAGGCGAGGAGCTCAAGGTTTTCCTTGCCGCTGCGCGAGGGCAGAAAAGCGGGGTTCTCTATAAGCAGGCCGATGCTGGGAGGAAAGGCCATAAGCTCGCCCAGTTCCCGCCCGTCGATCTCCACCGTGCCGGACGTTGGCTTTACTAAGCCCGCGATGACGCGCATAACCATGGTCTTGCCGGATCCGTTGACGCCCTCCAGGCCCGTAACGCGCCCGGCATCCATCCGCAGGGAGACGTTTTGCAGTACCTCCACGCCGCGAATGGTCTTGCTTACATAGTTGAGGACAATGCTCATTTCAGTGCTCCTTGGTAAGGATGTCCAGGCGAGAGAAGGCGGAGCCGCCAACAAGGACGCAGATGTCTATGATGGCGAGCGATAGCACTATGCCAAGGACGGGGTCGTATCCATCTGGAAAGAGGGCAAGGTTTCTCGCGGCCATAAGGTAGTTGCCAGGCAAGATGGGGACAAGGTGGAAGAAGGTTGCAAAAAACTGCTGCGAGATGGTAAGGGCAAAGGCGAGGGCGGGCGAGATGAAGATCGATGCCGCAAGCTGCACGGTGCAGATGCTCGCTAGGGATAGGGGAACAAAAAGTAGAAACGCTGCCGCTGCTCCGGGGTTGTATCTAGCCTGCTGGTCCCATCCATAGAGCTTGACCAGGTTATCGGGAGCGGTGATTTCAAACGATCCCCCGGTGACGCCCGCTGCAACGCATGCCACCGCAAATCCAATGCCGCAGTACGCAATGCAAACCAGTAGCACCCAAAGACACTTGGAGAGCCACCACGCCCAGCGACTTTTCGCTGCAACCAACAGTTGGCGCCCAAACCCGGCAAGGCTGTTTGCCGGATACCATAGGGTGAGGTAGGTACCGTACAGAGCGAGGACCGTCCAGGCAATGGGCAGGTGGAACGTATTGTCAGCTCCACCCGTAAAGGGAAGCATGCCCTCAAGATAGGAAAAGAGGTGCTCGCCCAGAGAAAAGGTGGCGGGAAGACTCTGCGCAGAGGCGGAGAGAAACAGCGAGGCAGATTGCACGGCAAAGAGCGCGGCTCCCGCAACAAGCCACCAGCGCACCTCGCGCATGCCCTCCCTGATATCCACCGCTATCATTCGGCGAATCATACAACGTCCTTCTTATTGCCTGCGGCTATAAGGACGATCGCACCCAGCGCCAGCAGGGCGCATTCAAGGGCGATAACCCATCCAACCTGCAGATGCACGTCTGTGCCGGCGCGCATGTTGTTGCTAAGCCCCAGCTCGAAGCCGGCAATGCTTCCCGCGGCGAGAAAGATGCGGTCGTTGATAAATTGGACGATGAACAAGAAGAGGTAGGGGGCGGCGATAAGGATCACGCGGTTGCCCACAAAGTAGGAAAGCCCCATAACAAACCCCGCCCAGAGCGCGCAGATAACGCCGGGCAAGATAGTGTAGAGGATGATGTAGACCACTGGCTGGGTATAGAACAGCTCGGACCACAGCATGTCCTCGTACACGCCAAGGTAGAGAACCTCATAGACATCTGGTTGGTAAGCGGGGATAAAGCAGGCGAGGAGAACGAAGTTGAGCGCAATAGGCACTATGGCGACAAGGCTTGCAGAGGCGGCGCAGCTAAGGTATTTGGCCACGGTGTAGCGCCGGCGCGAGGTGCGGCTGTACGTTTGCGCGATATAACCAGATTTCAGCTCCGCTCCAAGGCTCCAGGCGTGCGGTATAACGGCGAGCAGGGGGAGCAGCTGGTAGAGCAGGGTAGATGTGGGCTGAAGGAAGTCGAGCGAGATCCAATAGCGGTAGCAGCTGTCTGGTGACGGCGATACGTACTTGTGCTCGTAGAGCTGGGTGACTCCGCTTGCTTGATGAAATGCAATGTTGCCGATAGCGCTTATGAGTGCAAGGGCGCATGCAATGCCAAGCGCTATATGGAACCATCGATTTTTGAGCGCCTTGGAGCATTCGATGCGGACGAGGCGAAGCATTGAGGACATGGGGTGCTCCTAGGATGTATGGTCTTCTAGGTCAAATTCGAGGTAGTAAGGGATGGTCTTTCCGCTTCCAACTTTGAAATACTGTGGTTTGGGGCCTTTTGGAACGGTGTAGACCATCTCAAACGTTCGCTCTTCGCCGGGATCGAGTGTGAATTTATAGGAGTTGAAGGGGCCGTCCGGGTCAATTGAGCCGTCGAATAAAACCGTTCCGTCTGCCAAATGAGCTTCCATGCCGGTTTCAAGCGGTGGGTAATCGTCTCCGCAAACATTGAAAAAGGAGATGTTGAACGTGGGAATGTTGAGCCTGAGGTCGGTGTGAGGCACGGCATCGACGTTCTTGAGCGTGAGGTACGCGATCAAGACGTTTTGCGTGTCTTGGTCGAAACTCTCAAGCTCGCCCAATCCAGCATCCTGCGGGTTGTTGTAGAGCCTCGCCGACCGGTCCACGCGAGCCTCAAGAGTGCCCTCGAAAGAGTATTCAAAAAGGTATTCGCCGCCATATACGATGTCAACGTCGCGCTTCTCTTCAACCTCGTTGCTCATTTCCAGCGTGTCGCCCGGTTTTATCCGCACGGGAACGACCATGTTCTCGCCCTTACTGATTCTATCGTTGGTAATCGCCGTGTCGATCGCTCTGTAGGCGCCGTATGCAACAAGGACGATTGCAATGCAAGCGACAATGATGAGGCCGATTTTCCAGGGATTGCGCCCAGGTTGGTGCTGCGGGCTGGTTGAGTGCTTCATAGCTGTTTCCTTAGGGACGGGGTTCCTTGAAGGAGCCCCGTCCGAATAAATTATGGTAAATGCTAGTCTCCGTTAATGGCGACGTAGGAGCCTGTGCTGTCGGCGCTCCATTGTCCCGTGATGACCCCTCCGCCATTGTTTGCCCAAGCGGCAATTCTGCATTTACTTACTCCGTGATTTTCATACACGTCTTGGCGAATGCGCCACTGTCCCGTTGCTCGAAGGGTTGCATATCCATACACCGTTTCGTTTACATAAAAGGGCCAAACTTGTGCTTCAACGTAAAGTCGGCAGCTTGCCATATCTTTCCGCCATGCGCATACGTAGGTAGAGGTGGAGTTCTCCTTTAATCCGAGCTCCGAGAAGTCCTTGTCGCCATTGACCAGCTTGAGGTCGAGCGGAAGGTCGTTGGAGCCGCGGGTGGTTGCAGTTGGATAATTGGCAAGAGCCGCTGCGGGCGCGATGGCTCCGAATGCGAGCACAGCGCAGAGTGCGACGGCAATTCTCCTGGCGGATACGTTCATGATTCCCTCCTTCTTCATAAGTGATTGGGAAAACATCGATGGACGGACAATCAGCATGCATGCGTGATGGGACGAGCATGCGCGATGCCCGTCGAATCGGATAGTAGTCAGGTTGTATGAAGTCGCTAAAAGTGGGTGATTACAGGCCGATACCTGCACGAATGACAGAGATTAGCTGCGAGGTGCTGTGTACATCGAGCATGCGGTAGCCGGCGAGGCGGGCGCTGTTAACGGTTCCTCTCGAGTAGTTCAGATACTCGGATATGGCTGAGGTGGTCTTGCCGTGGACGATTTCCAGGAGTACGGCTGCCTGCGTCTCGTTCATCCCCTTTGCGAACAAGAAGTTGATTATGCGCCTATCGATTGAATCGGCATCCACGTTGGAGGCCGTTTGAGACAGCTCTGAGGCGGCCATGTTATCGATGGCGTGCTTGGTCAGAAGAGCGCAGCATACATCGACGGCGCAGAAGAAGGTCCCCGCCAGATATAGGGCGAATTGATGGACGCGCTCGACGCCTCCAATGCCAGAAAGCGCCACGGAGTTCCACCCCGTGATGTCCGAGTACCTGTTGACCAGCCAGCAGGTAATGGCAAGTCCGCAAGCAAAGGCGAGAATCTGACGGCATGTACTTATGTGCTGGGGCACTGTTTTAGAGGCCATGCTCTCAGCGGTGAGAACCAAGGTCAGGCAGAGAGCGATGAGGGCTGCGACATGGCCCGAATGGAGCATGCAGGAGGCTGCCGATGCCAGGGCGATTGCGGAAACCGGGAGAATGGCTTTCCTACCGTTTGCCTTTATCGTTACAAGAAGGCTGCAGCCAAGCGCAACAATGATGAAGGGGAGTGAGGCTCCCCATATGGAGAAGTCCGTAAGGACTCGCCACGTTTCTTCGATGGTCGATCCAAGAGCGAAGCATGCCGCAAGAAGGAGGATATCGAAGGGGTCGGGCACTTGAGAAGCCCCCGTCGCGTTAGCCTTGCGTGATGCGGGCAGCTCCTTCTCGAGTGCAGCCTCTGGCTTTGTGCGGTCTCGCATGGCCAGGCAGATTGTCGTCGCAGATCCACCGACGAGAGCGAGAAAGAAGGCCGTGGCGGCGAGGGCGACGGGATGGGTTATGCCTATAAGAACCAGCATCGGGGTCATAAGCTTGAGGCCGATGTCCAGCACGGCATGGTTCTTAGCGTCTTTGTTGGTGACGGGCGACGTACTGGGCGATGGCGTGCCGTATCCAATGATGAGAGACAGCCCGGCGGAAAAGCCGCCCGCGACGGCGAGAAGAGGCCAGCTATCCATGTTTAAGAGAAGATACTGCAGGCGATAGAGGGCAAGGCTGAACATGCCAAGTGCTAGCGCGATAGCGAGCGCCGTGTTGGCCACCATCGCTCGCGGCGATTGGGGCGCTTGTGGCAGGGTTTGTCCTTGGACGGATAGATGTTCCCGGGCGTAGCTAGCAGCGCTCATGGCGGCAAGGGACGCCACAACGAGCCCGATGCTTGCAAGGTAGATAAGGGGCTGGCCCAACCCCCATGCCGTCTGCTCTTCGAATATCGGGGCAAGCGTCAGGATGAGCAGTCCCGCGCTTGTACAGCGGGCCAGCTCAGGGCTGTAAGGCTCCAGGCATTCGACGGCGTGCGCAATGACGCTCGTGGAGCGGTCGGGCTCGTGCGGGGATGGAGCCGCCTCGCGGTCACCTTCATCGTCCACAGCCGCTTGCGGCATAAGTTTATCGATGAATTCGCTTGCGTTGGCAACTCCCGCCTTTGCGTAGGAGCGGCGCAGATACGTGCGGACGGTCGGCGGTTTAAGCCCTAAAAGCTCGGCAGTTTGCGAGGAGCTCTTTCCCTGCAAGAGCATGCGGGCAACTTCATACTCTCGCGGCGCCAGGTCGAGACGTTCGAGTGCCTCATGAATCGCTTGAGAAGTCGTTTCTCGCTGGAGAAGACCGCTTTGCTTCTCCTGTGTTTTTGGACGATGAGAGAGCCTGCATATGAGGATGGCAAGGACGCTGAGAAGAATCGTGCACGCGCAGGCTCCTAACGAGATGGCAAGCTCGTTGCCGTCAGGGTAAGGCACGCCGCGTGTCCACAGATTCCAGCAGATGATGCCCGCTGCAAAGGCGATGACCACATTGCGTGCCGTGAACGATTCAGCTTTTTGGAGGCTATGTTCGCGGGCGCTTGCTGTCAGCGCCCCGGCGAGCGCGACGCAAGAGATGATGGGGCAGGCGTAGGTCCACCAGGGTCGTGCGGCGAAGGGGTCGTCGTATACAGGGAAAGAGAGGGTTCCCCACGTGCGTTCAAAAAGAAAGCCCATCAAGCATAGAAGGGGTAGCGTCAGCCATAGTGTTGCCGGCGCGTTAGAGGGATGTGCCCGCCGTGCGTCGGCTTCACTTTTAAGGTTGCAAGGGATGATGAGCGCGATCGCCATGCAGAATCCGCCGCAAAGCCAAAGAGGCTTGCTGGCGACATTAAGTACTTTTTCTACCATGAAGAACAGGTCGAACAGACCGAACTGCATTGTATACGGGCTGAGATAGAGCTGGGAGGGAACCCGCGCCAAGATGAGGGAGGCAAGTGCGAGGGATGCCATCCCTCCTATGAGGCATGCCTTGCGGATTAAGATGAGGGTAGATGGCGTGGTTCGCTTTGCTATAGATGGAAGAGAGACCGCCGCGACGATCATGCCAAGTGCGATGAGAAGGGGAAGCGGGCTGTGCGGTAGCGTTGCGTACGTACGGAAATTGAAAAGATAGGGAACAGATATAAGCGCGGTGAGCCAAAGCGGCAGCGCGCATGCAAAGAGCGCGTTTCGCAATGACTGGGTGCGCGCTTCGGCGGCGTTGCTATCGTTGTCGCAAGGCTGGTTCTCCTTGCGCGTGGGTGATGACAATGACATGGCATCGCGATTCTGTGAAGCCAAGGGATGGCTGTGGTGGTCAGGGCAAGTGCGGTTTGGGCGAGACCGTAAAGATACTCGCTTCCTAGCAGTTTAGAGCTTTCGCTCGCGTTGGGGCTTCTCATGCCTGTCTGGTTTACACGAGCAGCGTGATACTTAGGCGGACGGCAAATCGCATCCTTTTATGCATGCAAAATCGGTAATCCTCGCCCCGTCTATCGAAGATGCGGCGTCACCCGTCGGTTGTAAGTACGGTACCTTGCCGTCCTTTTGTACAATAGGGAGGCACAACGGGAGAAGAGAGAGAAAGCAGGGCCGAGTGGATAATCAGCCTCGCGTGTTCCATAAATCGGCGTCGCGCAACATGACCAGGACATTGCGAAATGCCCAGCGCGTCGCAACCATTCTCTTGGGACTCTGTGTCCCCTTTTTATTGATTCTTCTGGTTTGGGACCTTATGGCCAACCCCAGTCCGGTGCCCGCGGTGGTCACCATCGCCGGCCTGGTCATGCTGTGCTTCTTCTTTAGCTACGTGTTCGTGGTCCCGGACGACCTCACTTCCAGCGCAACGGACCGCACGCTTAGCATCGCGTCAAAGATCTTCGTGCACACGCGCAAGGGCATGACGCCTGACGCCGCCCTGGGCGCCTGCCAGATCATCCTGCCCGAGACCCTGGCGTCCGCCATGTGCATCACCGACGGCAAACAGGTGCTGGCAAGTTGGGGCGAGGGGTGCGAGCGCTATCCTACCGGGCAGCCCGTGGTGCTGGATACCACGCTCAACGTGGTCTCGTCCAAGGTGATGAGCGTGTTCTCGCGCGATGCCAACGACACGCGGGAGCGCGAGTTCTTCCCCCGTCTGCGCGCGGGCATCGTGGCGCCGCTGACGGTGCGCGACCGGTGCGTGGGCACGCTGGAACTCTATTATCCGCGCTTCAGCAACATCGACATGCGCCAGACCGCGCTGGCAACGGGCTTCGCGGATCTCATCTCCACGCAGCTCGCGAGCTTCGAGCTCGAGCGCCAGTCCGAGGTCTCGGCACGTGTGGAGCTGCGCGCGCTGCAGTCGCAGGTGGATCCGCATTTTCTCTTCAACACCATCGGCACCATCGTGTCGCTGGTGCGCACCGAGCCCGAGAAAGCGCGCTCGCTGTTAATCGACTTCTCCAACTACTACCGCCAGACGCTGTCCGATTCCGAGACGCTCACCACGCTCGAGCGCGAGGTGGAGCAGGGTATTCGCTACATCAACCTCATGCAGGCGCGCTATGGCGAGGGCAGGCTCAAGGTGGAGACGCGCATCGATCCGGATACGGTGGATTGCAAGGTGCCGCCCTTCATCTTGCAGCCGCTGCTTGAGAACTGCGTCAAGCACGCCATGCGCGAAGTGGAACCGCTGTCGATCTTTGTTTTGTCGCGCACAACCGCCCGGGGCCTGGAGATCGTGGTCGCAGACGACGGCATAGGTATGAGCGAGAAGGTGCAGCAGCACCTATTCGACCCTCCGGAGGCCCCTCGTCCGGATGAACCGGAGACCGTGACGGCGGACGGTTCCATCAAGCGCGGGTGCGGCCTTGCGCTCTGCAACGTCTTAATGCGCATCCACTTCTTCTTTGGGGAGGATTCGGGCATCAAGGTCGAATCGAGAGAGAACGAGGGCACCGCGATCACAGTCGAGCTCATGGGCGAGCCACACGAGCCCGCGCCAACCCAGAGCTTGCTGCCGGTAACCAACTAGCGTGTTCGAGAGGGGATAGACATGAATGATCAGTGGAGCGTCCTGGTGGTCGATGATGAACCGCCCATACGCGCCGAACTCCGCTATCTGCTTGAGCAGGACGAGCGCATAGGATCGGTGGACGAGGCCGGCGGCGGCACGCAGGCGGTCGAGAAGATTCTCGCTAGCCGGCCGGACGTGCTCTTTCTAGACATACAGATGCCGGGCACCAGCGGCATCAAGCTCGCTGAAACGCTGTCGAATCTCAAGACGCCCCCCGTGGTGGTCTTTGTCACCGCGTTTGCCGAGTATGCGGCGACCGCCTTTGAGCTCGACGCCGTCGATTACGTGCTCAAGCCGGTGGAGACCAAGCGCTTGGAGAAGGCGTTGGACAAGGTGGCCGCCGCCATGTCCGCGCGTACGCCGGCGCCCGTGGCCGAGCGCGTCATGCGCCTGTCGGTAGAGCGCGGCGGCAAGCGCGCGTTCATCCCCGTGAGCGATATTGTCTACATAGAGGCCAAGGCGGACTATTCAAGCGTGATCACGTGCGCCGGCAGCTATCTGGTTAACGAGTCCATCTCGTCCCTCGAGCGCCGCTTGGCCCCGCAGGGCTTCATGCGCGTTCACCGCAGCTTTCTGGTGAATCTGGACGATGTCCACGATGTCGAGGTCTCGCGCTCCGGTCTGATGGACCTCAAGGTCGAGCGCGTCGACGCATCTGTTCCCGTATCGCGCCGCCGCGCCTCCGAGGTCAAGGCTCGCCTTGGGCTGGCGTAGACGTTGCACCGCCTTTACAGGACGCTGAGCGAAAGCTGATGGTCACGGGCGCGAATGTGCCCTACCATGTCTCGTTATGAATGCGCGCCGCCGCCAAGAGGGGAGTCATAGATGAAATTCACCAAGATGGAGCGCAACTGGGTCATGTATGACGTGGGCAACTCCGCCCTCGTCCTGCTCAACACCTCGATTGTGCCTATCTACTTCAACGCCATCAACACGGGCGCGTCCTCGGCGGAGCTGGTAACGGCATGGGCCAACGCCCAGACCGTCGCCTCGCTGATCGTCGCCCTGCTCATGCCCATCTTGGGTTCGCTGGCAGATTACGCGGGCAACAAGATCAAGTTCTTCACCGGCTTCTTTTTGACCGGCGTGGTGCTGTGCCTGGCGCAGGCCATCCCCATGTCCGCGATGGCGTTTTTAGTGGTCTACGTGCTGTGCACCATCGGCCTTAACTCGTCCATGACGTTTTACGACGCCATGCTGCCAGACGTCACCACGGATGAGCGCATGGACCAGGTGAGCTCTTCCGGATTCGCCTGGGGCTACGTGGGCTCCACCATCCCCTTCATCCTGTGCATCGCCCTTATCTTCGGCGGCCCCAGCATCCTGGGTCTGGATACCCTTACCTGCACGCGTCTGACGTTCCTCATCACCGGAGCATGGTGGCTGGCGTTCACCGTTCCGCTGCTGCGCACCTATCAGCAGCGCTACGGCAAGGAGCGTGAGCACGGGGCAGAGGGGGTCTTGCACAACATCGCCAAGACCTTTACCGGCCTTTTGGATACCTGCCGCCGCATCATGCACGATCGCGTGCTGCTGGTGTTCATGATCGCCTTCTTCTTCTATATCGATGGCGTCCACACCGTCATCTCGATGGCCACCAGCTACGGTGCCGCGTTGGGCATCGATTCCACGCAGCTTGTCCTGGCGCTTCTGGTCACGCAATTCGTCGCCTTCCCGTCCGCCATCATCTACGGCAAGGCGGCCGGCAAGTTCGGCACCCTGCGCATGATCATCGTGGCGGTTGCCGCTTACGTGGGCATCGTCCTGTTTGCGGCGTTCTTCTTGAAGTCCGCTACGGAGTTCTGGATCCTCGCCATCTTGGTAGGCATGTTCCAGGGCGGCGTGCAGGCGCTTTCGCGCAGCTACTTTGGCAAGATCATTCCCAAGGAGCATTCAAACGAGTATTACGGCTTCTTTGATATTTTTGGACGATACGCTTCGGTCATGGGCACTCTGCTAGTATCTGTCGTGACATCGCTCACGCATGATCCTTCTTTAGGAGTGCTTTCCATCGGGATCTTGCTGGTTGTGGGCTTTGTCATGCTAGTAAAGCTCTCCAGCATGCAGAAGGCGGCGGCCTAAGGCTGCGCATGCCGCAACGAGTGCGCTTCTCTATGGACGGAGGGCTTGCTGGCAACAGTAAAGCCCTCCGTTTTTTAGTAGAAGGTGACCTTATTTGAAATCTCAGTACATCGCCCGCGTCGGCGTCATCGCTGCGGCATACGCCGCGTGCACCCTGGTAGCCATGCTCTTTTTGGGCAGCCTTGCGTGGGGTCCCATCCAGTTCCGCGTCTCGGAGGCTCTGTGCGTGCTGGCGCTCTTCACCCCCGCCGCCGTCCCCGGCCTCACCTTGGGATGCGTGATCGCCAACGTCGCCAACATCGTGCTTTCCGGCACCGGCATGCTGGGCATGCTCGACGTGGTCTTTGGCTCGCTGGCGACCTTTTTGGGCGCGCTGTTCACGTGGAAGATGCGCTCCCGTCCGTTGATCGCGCTGGCTGGCCCCGTGCTCTCCAACGCGCTCATCGTTCCGGCGTACCTGCCCCTGCTGCTTCAGGGGATTGGCTTCTACACCATTCCGTTCACGTCGATCTCGTTGGACGGCTCTTGGGGCCTTATGTACCTCTTCGGACTTGTGACCACGGGAGCGGGCGAAGCGGTTATCATGTATGTGCTGGGCTACCCGCTGCAGCGTTCGTTGGCAAATACGCCGTTTATGAAGCGCGAACTTGCTCAGATGGGTACAACAGCTAAGTAGTTGGCCCTTAGGCACATTTAGCCTCTCGCGCCAACGCGCACGCACTCCAACACGTTGGCGCGGCGGCCCTGTGCTCGCTGCCCCTTTCGATAGCTGCAACGGAAAGGGATGAGTGGCTATGAAACCTGCGATCGTGATTCCCACCTATTGGGCGGGCAATCATGAGGATACGCTGGCTCCCGGTGCCTACGACCACTCTACAAGCCTAACTGCGGAGCGTCCCGAGCTCGAGCGCTGCCTGGCGTCTCTCGAGCAGGTTCGCGGCCTGCCCCGCATTATCTTGCTCGTGATATGCCCCTTGTCGGCCACGCGCGACGTCACGTTGCGCATCGAGCACATTTTGTATAACCATCCCGACCTCAACGTCACCCTCCTCACCAATATCGAGGCATCCCGCATCATGGACCGCGTCAGCGAGCTTGCGCCCAAGATCAAGGGCGAGGCGGTGTCGCTGCGCGGATACGGCGCCATTCGCAACATGGGTCTCGCCGCAGCCGCCATCTTGGGGCATGATGCCGTGGTCTTTCTGGACGATGACGAGGTGGTCCTCGCCCCGGACTTTATGGAGAAGGCCCTCTACGCCCTTGGAGCCGAGACGCGACAGCGTCTGCCCATTCTCGCCAAGAGCGGATACTTCTACGATCGCGAGGGGTCCCCGTTGGCGGATACCGCTCGGGCGGGTATCACCCAGCGCTGGTGGACCAAGCGCATCGAGTTCAACCGTTGGATGAAGAAGGCCCTTGCGGCCACCAGGATCTCGCGCTCCAATTACGTGTGCGGCGGTTGCATGGCGCTGCATGCCCGCGCGTTCACCCGCGTTGCCTTCGATCCCTTCATCACCCGTGGCGAAGACCTCGATTACCTCTTCAACATGCGCCTGTTTGGCTACGACGTCTGGTTCGACAACGCGTGGGTGGTCAAACACCTGCCCCCGGAGGGCCGTGAGAGCGCGCCGCGCTTTATGCAAAACGTCTACCGCTGGTATTATGAACGGGCAAAACTGACGTATGCCAGCAGGCAGAAGGAATACAACCAGGTTACACCGGCCTCGCTCATGCCCTATCCGGGTCCGTGGATCTCGCCGGGGCTGGACGAGCGCGTCCGCAAGACGTCCCTCGCCAGGGCGGTGTTCACCCGCGAGCACCGCGCGTATTGGAACATCTGGCGCCACGGCCGCGAGGATGCGGGCCGCTACGCTGCGGACAATGCCGACCAGTACCTGAAATTCCAAAGCTTCTGGCCGAGTATCATGGACGGCTTGTGGGGGGATATCTCGCTGGCCGCCATGCTGGAGCGCCGATGAACAACAAGAAGAAGTCATTTATCGAATCCGCGCGGACAAAGCTGCTTTCCGGCATTCCGCTGCTGCGGGTCGCTGCGGCGGTGTGCGCCCTGATGCTCGCCGTTTATCTCGTCTACTCCATCATCGAGGGGACGGAGTCGGTGCTTACGCTGGTGGCGTGCGCGCTTATGTGCGTGTTCCTGCTCATCTTCGCCCACCTATGCCTCAATCCGGATACCCTGAGGTCCCAGTACGCGGAGCAGACGCTTTCAATCGCATCGGAGATGCTGGAGGATATCCGCGACGGCCTGACGCCCCAGAGCGCGGAGGCGATCTGTCGGCGCCTGCTGCCCGAGACTCGTGCGATGACTATCGCGGTGACCGACCGAGAGCGCGTTCTGGCATGCGTGGGCACGCTGGCGGAACAGTTTCCGCCCGGTTCCCCCATTCACACTCCCGCGACGCGTTACGCCCTGGACCACGGCCTGGTGCAATCTTTTACCAACACCACGCCTTCGTTCAGCGAATCCGTGACGGCGACGCAGATCCCCGCGGGCATCATCGCCCCCCTCAAGGTCCGCGGTAAGTCCGTGGGCACGCTTAAGTTCTACTTCAGCAGCCCGCATGCGGTGAACCGCACGCAGTACGCGCTCGTCTCCGGATTCGCGGAGCTTATCTCCACCCAGCTGGCGACCCATGAGCTCGAACGGCAGGACGAGCTGACGGCGCGCGCGGAGCTGCGTGCCCTGCAGGCGCAGATCAACCCGCATTTTCTGTTCAACACGCTCAACACCATCGCCTCGCTCACTCGAACGGAGCCGGCACGCGCGCGCGAGCTGCTGCGCGATTTCGCGGCGTTCTACCGTTCCACGCTCGATAACTCCGGCTCGCTGATCCCGGTGTCGCGCGAGCTTACGCAGACCAACCGCTACCTCACGTTCGAGCGGGCGCGCTTTGGCGACGACCGCATCATCGCGAGCATGGAGATCGAGGACGGGGTCGAAGATGCCCCGGTTCCCGCTTTCATTATTCAGCCGCTGGTCGAGAACGCGGTTCGGCACGCCATGAAGGACGAGGGCGCGCTGCATATCGCCGTGCGGGTTCGCTCGGAAGGCGATGAGGGCATCTGCATCGAGGTGAGCGACGACGGCGCCGGCATGGACCGCGATACCGCGGCGCGCCTGTTCAACGCATCGCTTCCCATGCCCGACGCGCAGTCGCCCCAAGGTGGCGGCGCGGGCGTGGCGACGCGTAATATTTCCGAGCGTATCAAGCGCTTTTACGGTCCCCGCTCCAGCGCGGAAGTCGAGTCCACTCCCGGTGAAGGCACCACCATCACGCTGCACCTTGATTTGCAGGAAAGTATGTTCGCGTAAGGGTTCTTACTTCGGGGTAGAATGGTATAACGCTGTCTCATCGCTCTAGACTAGATGGGAGGCGTGACGCACGGGATATTGTTGTTGGAAGGAATGTACGTATGCTGCGTGCAATGATCGTTGATGATGAGGCGCCAGCCCGTTCCGAGCTCCGGTTCCTGCTTGAGCAGACGGGGAAGATCGGTTCGATCAACGAGGCGTCGAGCGTTCGCTCGGCAATCGAGATGCTGATGGAGAATCGAGTGGACGTTGTGTTCCTCGACATCTCCATGCCGGGCGCATCGGGTATCCAGCTCGCTGAGGCGCTGCATAAGCTCAAGAACCCGCCCGCCGTGGTCTTCGTGACCGCCTATAGCGACCATGCCGTCGAGGCTTTCGATGTCGATGCTACCGACTATTTGATGAAGCCGGTTGAGGAGGCGCGCCTGGACCAGGCGATCAACAAGGTTCTCGCCCGCGTTAAGCCGGTCTCTGACGGTAGCAAGAGCTCCATCGAGCGCATTCCCGTCGAGAAGGGCGGCCGCAAGGTCCTTATCCCCGTCGACCAGATTCGCTACATCATGGCCAAGGACGATTACTCCTGCATCTTCACGGAGGACGACCGCTACCTGTCCACCACGTCTCTGGCGCAGTTCGAGTCCAAGCTGGGCGATTTTGGGTTCTTCCGCGTGCATCGGCGCTATATCGTGAACCTTGCCAACGTCGAGGACGTTGAGACGGTGCCGTCCGGTGCTATTCAGCTGGGCATTTCCGGAGTCGATGACCGCATTCCGGTTTCACGCCGCAGGGTCGTTCCCCTCAAGAAGGCGCTGAACTTGTAACGAGAATCGAGAGTACAGAGAAAAGGGGCCTCCATGCAGATTCAGGAAGGGCATGCCAAGCGCATCGATATTGTTTCTGACACGCACGGACTCCTCTCAGCCGAGCTCCTCGAGCAGATCGCCGGTGCGGACCTTATCGTCCATGCCGGCGATCTTACGTCTGAGATGGATTACGAGCATCTATGCTGCATCGCTCCGGTGCGGGCCGTGCTGGGCAACAACGATTACTATCGTGATTACGGACCGGACGTCGCGCGCTTATGCGAGTTCGATTACGAGGGTCTTCGCTTTGCTGTTTCCCATTATCAGGAGGACTTGCCCATCGAGGGCGTGGACGTTGCGGTATGCGGCCACACGCATCGCTCCAAGATAGAGCGTTCCGCGGGCCGTCTTCTGATCAATCCGGGTTCGGCAACGTTGCCGCGCGGAACGAGGACGCCGAGCATCGCACGCCTCTATGTGGGCGATGGCACTGTTCTGTCTGCTGAGATCGTTCCGTTGAAGTAAATGGTAACTTGGCTACAGCGCTGGTCTTGATGTTGTGCGGCTTGGGATATGAACGTCTTGTGCGCTTGCGCAATCTTTTTCAAAAAAAGTTCTTGCGCGCAAAACGCACCTCTGTATATACTAGTCCCCGCAGCTATTCGCTGAGGGGAGTTAGCTCAGTTGGTTAGAGCGCCGGCCTGTCACGTCGGAGGTCGCG
>DBEWRE010000036.1:0-20190 GCA_048207125.1 Collinsella sp. | reverse complement strand
GGCGGTCATGGCGACCTCTGGTCTTCAGCTGTTCTTCGCCATCCTGCTGATGGCCCTTGGCGTGATCGTTGCCTACAACTGCCTCAAGGAGCTCTTCACCAAGGAAGCGGGCAGCATGCCCGACGAGGAGCCCGAGTGGTCCGCCATGGGAGCCGCCGCTTACAAGGCTGGCGAGTTCAACGACCAGGAGTCTGTTGACGGCGCCGCTGCCAATGCCTAAGGCTTACTAGAGTATCTTAGGTTTCCCTAACACATAGTTGTGAGTCGGCGGGGCCGGCATCGCGACCAGGGAGATTCTCCCGGTAACGCGATGCCGGCCCCGTTCTTATTTCGTGGCGCGCGTTTGCCGTTGTGCTAGCGAAGGTACTCGACCACGTCTGCAAAGGGGCGGCGTAGCTTGGGATGCGGTCGATGGCTGGGGTCGTGCACGCCAAATTGGACGAGGACGGATACGCCCCACTCGGCAGTGTCGATAATGCCGCGATTCGCCAGCAGGCGCTCGAGTTCGGGGAAGGTGCAACCCTCGACGGGGGTCGCATCGATGCCCATGACGGCGGCGGCGGAGAGCATGTTCGCCAGCGCTATGTAGGTTTGCTTGGATGCCCAATCAAAGATCGCACGCTTGTGATCGAGCGTTTGCGGGCATGTTTCCAGAACGCGGAGGTCGCGCTTTTGGAACGTTTGGAACATCTCAAGGCGCGCCTTCTCGTCCTGGGGCGAGAGGTGCTGCACGTTGTGGCAGATGTCGTGCGCCCAGTCGCTCTGCGCGGTGAGGGATTTGCGCGCGAGCAGTATCGCCGTGCGGTCGGCGTTTTTCTTGGCGCCCCACGAGCAGTCGAGCAGCTGCTGGAGCAGCTCCCTGTTCTCAACCACCAAGAGCTTCCAGGGCTCCATGCCAAAGGAGCTGGGGGAAAGACGCGCCGCCTCGAGAATGGTGTTGAAATCGCTATCGCTGATATGGCCATCGGGGTCGTAGCGCTTGCAGGTAAAACGGTCTTGGAGCGCCTTGATAAACATGTCGCCGCCGTGGTTCGCCATGGTGTCTCCTTTGAGTAGGGTTGGATGAAAGCGAAAGCTGACAGGTATGTACCCAAGGGATGGCGATTAGGGCGAGATTGTTCACGTTTTGTGCATCGATCTAGCGTCGGCATTTAGCATTGGCGTGCAAAAGAAAACAGGCCAGAGCGAAAACGTGCTCTGACCTGCTAACTCTTAATGGCTGGGGCAGAGGGATTCGAACCCCCGTAACCGGCACCAAAAACCGGGGTCCTGCCGCTGGACGATGCCCCAAGACAATGGAATAGTGTAGCGTACTTTAGGCGCTTAGTGCATCGCAAACGCCATCAAGCAGACGGATTGCAAGAGTTTGTGCGTCGCTTGAGGTAAATGTGCCGTAACGGGTGAGTCCGGTGAGCTCAAAACGCACGCGCGCGGGCTTTTGCGTCGACGCTGCGACGGCGGTACGTATGCGTTGGGGTAGGTTGGAGCACTCGGCCAGCGTGATGGTGGCAACGGGTGCCGCCGAATCCGGCAGGGGCTCGCTTGCAAGGATGAATATCACGTCCATATCTTGCGGTTCTTCGGAGTCGTATAGAACGACGCCGCTGTTCTCGGTAGTGGCGGAAGCGATGTTCCAGATACGCGAGGCGATGTTGCGGGCGATGGCGTCCTCGCCGCCCACGGCGACGCTGACGTGCTCGAGCACGCTGGCAGCACGGGCAAAGCCGGAGCGGGCCTCGGAATCGATGTTGACTACGGAAGGCTTGTCCTTCCAGACATGATGAAGGCGCTTGATGTAGTTGAACGTATCCTGGAATGCCATGCCGTCTGCGAAGAGGCCGACGTTCTCCTGGAATTGCTGCAGCGCGGCTTCGGTATGCGGACCAAAATAGCCGTCATCGATGCCGCAGGCAAAACCGAGAACGTTGAGGGCCTGCTGAAGCGCGCGAACGTCTGCACCGTGGAAATTCGGTAGGCGTAGATAGAGCGTTCGATCGCCCAGTTTGTAAGACGCGTCGACCAAGGCGCTCCAGCAAATGGAATCGACCTCGTCTCCGGCGGCGAGGCTGGAAGCCGCGCGAAAACCCGACACGGCCTTTGCAGTGGAGGCGCCGTAGTCGCTACCCTCGAGCTCGTGCTCGTCGATGGCGTAGCCAAGCGATGCCAGGCGCGTCTGCACGTCTTCGACGGCAGGGCCTTGCATGCCTTGCTTGATCGAGTCCATCGAAACCCCTTCCTATGGTGACCTTGCCGCGCGATATGGGCGACAAGCAAGAATTCCCAGTGTGTGCAATGCAGCCCATCTATACAGGATGAACCAATCTACAGTGTATCAATTATGGTGCGGCTTTATGCGTTCCCGCCGTCAGTTCAGCAAAAGAGCTCGTCTTGGGACGGCGAGATGCCCTGCTTCAAGGGGTACTCTGGCGATTCGCCGCGGACGAGATGCCGCTCAGTTCCTTCATGTTCCTTAAGACGGCTTTAAGGCGAAGCGGTCGCAGGTATGTAGGAAAATAGTCGACAATTGCGATGCATGATAAGGTGCGGGCGCACTGTGCGCACACGTTGTTTTCAAATGAGGGGGAGCCGTGGAACGAGCAACTGGCGCTACATCGATGCGCAGGGTGTTGATTGTGGACGATGAACAGGATATCGCCGCGATGTTGGCGGATTATTTTTCAATGGAGGGCTACGAGACCATCGTGGCGCATGACGGGCCCTCGGCGCTTTCCCGTGCCGAGTCCGGCGCGGATATCGTGCTTCTCGATGTCAACATGCCCGGTATGGACGGCTTCGAGGTGTGTCGTCGCCTGCGCGAGCATCTCGGCTGCCCCATCATCTTTTTGACGGCGCGCGTGGAGGACGTGGACCAGTTGGACGGTTTTGCCGCGGGCGCGGACGATTACGTGCTGAAGCCGTTTTCGCTCGAGGTGCTGGGGCGCCGCGTAGCAGCTCATCTTGCCCGCGAGAGCCGTGCGCGCGAGCAGAGCTCATCGGTTAAGTTTTTCGAGCACCTGACAATCGACTACGGCATGCGCGCGGTCGAGGTTCGCGGCGAGCACGGGGAGGCTGTGCCGGTCGAGCTTACGCGTACCGAGTTCGATATCATCGCGCTTCTGAGCAAGAGCCCCGGCAGGGTGTTCGATCGCGACCTTATTTACCAGAGGGTCTGGGGTTGGGATGCGACGGGCGATTCGTCCATCGTGCGCGAGCACATGCGCCGGGTTCGCAAGAAGCTGGCGGGCGCGGGTGCGGGCGATGACTGCATCGAGACCGTTTGGGGCGTCGGTTACCGCTGGGTGGCGAAATGAGGCGAGCTCCGTCGTCGTCCAAACATGGGCGCTCCGGGCTGCCCGGAAGGGTGAAGAGGCTCCGCACGTGGTGGTCCTCTCGTCCGCTGGGCGTGACCTTTACGGTGTATCTCGCTTCATACCTGGCTGTTGCGACTGCTTTGACTATGGTGGTCATAGGATTATTCGACCGGAGCGATTACATACAATACTATGAGGTCGAGATCGAGGATCAGAGCGGACGGGTGGCGTATGCCGCCGTCGACAGCGGTCCCTACATCTACGATAAGGATGCGAACGAGCTGATCCCCGCTACGGAGATCGATGTGCCGGGCGACAATCCCTATGCCGTGTTTGTAAGCGTGGACCAGCAGAGCGTTCCCGCATATACGCAGGATGGACCGAGTGACAGGTATCGCGAGGTGTACGCGACCCTCGAGATGCTCGAGTCGGGACAGGTGGAGCTCTATGATTGGGGCCTCAATTACAACGACGCGTATCCGCAAGAGGACGTGCTGAGCGACTATGACGAAATCACCGCCCAGGTGCTGCCGGAATACGATCGCCTAAACAGGGCGGGGCGCGTGGACGCTATAGGGATGTTCGAAGAGGCCACCGGAATAGACTTTGACCGGGCGTTCGCTGCGGGAAAGACCTCTAACGTCGCCTACTACGCGGACGCCCTCGCCGTCGCGGAGCCGGGCTACACCATTTTGAACCTGCTTATCGGCGCGTCGCCGTTTGTGATATACGGAGGCCTCGCTATCGTCATGTTCAGGCGTTTTTACCGCCTGCATATCGCCGAGCCGCTCGATGACCTGTCCGCCGCCGCGCGGCGCATCGCGGTGCAGGACCTTGATTTCTCTATCGAGCCGGTGCAGGGCAAGGAGCTGGGCGCCCTCTCCGTCACGCTCGAAGATATGCGCTCGTCGCTGCTGTCGGCGCAGCGCGAGCTATGGCGAACCGCGGAGGGGCGCCGCCGCCTCAATGCTGCCTTCGCGCACGACCTGCGTACTCCCGTGACGGTGCTCAAGGGCACGGTCGAGATGGCGCGTCTTCGCGAGGCGAAGGGCGAGCATATGGACGAGGAGCGCCTTGAGACGCTTGCGGGCCAGGTGGCGCGTTTGGAGTCCTACGCCAACGCGATGAGCGGTCTATCTAAACTCGAGGACAGGGAGGTTTCTCGTACATCGATGGGGGCGGCGCAGCTTGCCGATGAGCTGCTCGAGCACGCTGCCGACATCGTATCGTCTCGAGGCGAAGGGTTGGAGCTCGCAAGCGCGCGCGGCCCGCTCGAAGGAGCTGCGTGCGTCGACGTCTCCCTCGTAGAGGAGGTCATGGGAAATATCCTCAACAACGCCTGCAGCCATGCGGAGAAAGGAATATCCGTGTCGGTGTCGTGCGGAGCCTTTGGAGGCGGGGGCAGCAGAACGCTCGTCCTGACAATTGGGGACGATGGCCCCGGTTTCACGCCCGAGGCGCTGCATCGCGGATGCGATCCCTTTTACAGCGATCGCAAGTCCGCGGAGCACTTTGGACTGGGCCTCAACGTATCGCAGATTCTCGTCCAACTGCACGGGGGTGAAATCGAGCTGGGCAATGCGCCCGGCGGAGGCGCGCGGGTGACCGCCACGTTTGACGTGAGCGCGTTCTCGTAGCCAAAAGACGCGGCGGCGGGTTGACGTGTCTCCAGTTAATTCGAAAAAACTATTCCACCGTTGACAAAGAGTTGATAGGCGGATGCGAACCTAATGATGAGAAAACGTTAGGGGAGGTCGCCATGATGCCTTTGAATGGTTTGAAGCCGGAGCCTGCGCTTGGCAGCGCATCGATCGCCGAGGGCGGCGAGGATGTAAAGGGAGCTTCGGCGCGCACCGCTGCGCATGCCGTCTCCGGCTTCGCTTCCGCGGATTCGTCTGGAGCGGGGCCCCTGGAGCGGCTTTCCGAGCTGCTTGGTCGAAGCGCTTCCCGACGTACCGCCCGGCAAGGGGCTTCGCACCTGCGCCGCTGGCACGTGGTGTGCGCTGCGGTGGTTGTCGCCGCGCTGGGGCTGGGGCTGTGCTGGCGTTACCTGCCGGATGTTTACGCATGGCTCTCAAATCCCGATGCCGTGCGCGCTTACGTGGAGCAGCACGGGGTTCTCAGCCGTATCGCCATCATCGGCATCAATACGCTTCAGATAGTGCTGGCGTTCTTGCCCGGTGAGCCTATCGAGTTGGCAAGCGGTTATGCCTTTGGTTTTTGGGAAGGCACCGCGGTGTGCCTGGTGGCGAGCGGCTTGGGCTCGTCGCTGGTATATTGGGCCGTTCGTCGTTGGGGCTGGAAGGTTATGGGCCTGTTTTTCACCCGAGACCAGTTTGAGAGGTTCAGCTGGCTTAAAGATGCCCGCAAGCTCGAACTTATCATGTTGGTTATTTTCCTGATCCCGGGCACACCCAAGGATTTTCTCACGTATTTCGCCGGGCTTACGCGCATGCGCTTCGGGGCGGTGTTGGCCATTGCCACCGTGGGCAGGATCCCCTCTATCGTGACTTCTACCATCGCCGCCTCGGCCTTCGGCGCCGGCGAGTACGGCATCATGATCGGTTCAATGGCGGTTGCGGTACTGCTGGCGGTATTGGGCGCCGTGGCTTATAGGGCGCTTGAGGGCCGCGCCCGCCGTTAGGATTCAAGTCCGGCGGCGCCTATGGAACGCTTACCGCGGCATGGCGTCGTCCTTACACCGAGCTTGTTGTCGGCGCGTAGGATAAGGCGCGTAGGGATACGCGATGATATGTGCGCGGCGTTTGCCGCATGAGGGGATGTGTTCATGAAGGGATTGCGCGTGCTGGGGGATGTCATGATGGACGAGAACGGCGTCGAGTTCGATGTCCTGCCGTTATCAGAAGATAGGGGCGCTCTCATTTCTGCGCTGATTTGCGGGGTCATATTGGCGGCTCTCGTGATTTCCCTTGTTTAAAGCGAAAGGCGCGCCGAACTGTGCTCTGCAGCCCGGCGCGCCTTCGAATCGAGGGACGTTGATGCCTTCGCTTGTCGTTTTGGTGCGAGCGCGAACAATCCGCTAGCTCAGGCGTTCGACAAAGAAATCAGCCATGCTCATAAAGAGTTCCTTGCAGTGGGCGTCCAGCTCGATGTCAGCAAGGAGCTCTTTTGCCTTGGCGGTGAGCTTGAACGAGTAATCGCGCGCAAAATCGATGGAGCCAGCTTCCTCAAAGATCTCGACGGCTCGAGCGAGGGCGCCGGGATCGGTTGCGCCGGATTGCAGGATCTGCACCAGCTCGTCGCGGTGATCGCTGTGGGCGAGTGCGTGGACGGCGACCAGGGTTCGCTTGCCCTCGGTGATGTCCGTGCGGAAATCCTTGTTGCTCGCCTCCTTTTTGCCCACCAGGTTGAGCAGGTCGTCTTGGATCTGGAAGGCCAGCCCCGTGTTGAGGCCAAAGGCGCGGAGCGTCTCCACCTGCTCGTTTGAACCGCCGCCGATGATGGCGCCGCATGCCAGGGGCGTGGCGCCGCTGTAGTAGGCGGTCTTAAGCGTTGCCATGCGAAGATAGTCGTCGACGGTAAGGTCGAAGCGCTGGTCGCGGACCCAGCCAAGGTCGAGCGCCTGGCCCTCGATGGTGCGCGTCGTCATGTCCACCAGCTCGTGCAGCAGGCGGATCTTCATGCCGTCATCAAGCGAGTCATCGTCCAAAACGGTGCCCGTCACCAAAGAGAGGGCGAGGTCGCCGCAGTTGATGGCAATGCCCTCTCCCTCGGTGAGATACATGCAGGGCTCGCCGCGGCGCAGCTGGCCGTTATCGGCGATGTCGTCATGGATGAGCGCTGCGGATTGAAAGTGCTCGATCGCCGCGGCAGCGCTTAGGGCGTCGTTGAAGGAGCCGCCTACTGCTTGGCAGGCGAGCATGCAGATGAGGGGGCGGTGGCGCTTGCCCGCATTTGCCGAGAACCGTCCCAGCGGCGCGTAGAGGTAGGCTTCGATGTCGGCGTTGTCGGTTTTGTCGATAAAGAACGACACCAGGTGCTGGTTGATCTCTTCAAAGTGGCGGTTGAGAAAACCGGTGAACGGGCTGGGCACGCTAGATCAGGGTCCTTTGCTTAAAGAGAGCTTGCTGTACGGGCTTGGATGGGCGCTGCGGCGAGGCTATTGGGCGCTGGCGAAGCCGTCGGGGTTGTGCGACTGCCAGTTCCAGGAATCGCGGCACATGTCCTCGATGTCGAACTCGGCTTTCCAGCCCATCTCGCGCTCGGCCTTGGACGCATCACACCAGTTGGCAGCGATATCCCCGTCTCGGCGCGGGCAGATCTTATAGGGCAGGTCGTGTCCGCATGCCTTCTCGAATGCGTGGATTACATCCAAGACGGAAGATCCGGTGCCGGTGCCAAGGTTGAAGATTCCCACCTCGGACTTGCCGTTCATCCAGTTCAGCGCGTCAACGTGGCCGCGCGCCAGGTCGACCACGTGGATGTAGTCGCGCACGCCGGTGCCGTCGGGGGTGGGGTAGTCGTCGCCAAAGACCTGGACGGCCTCGAGCTTTCCGACGGCGACCTGGGCGACATAGGGAACCAGGTTATTGGGGATGCCCTTGGGGTCCTCGCCGATGAGGCCGGACGGATGGGCGCCGATGGGGTTGAAATAGCGAAGTAGCACGACGTTCCACTCCGGATCGGCGGTGTGAAGGTCGGCGAGCATCTGCTCGATCATCCATTTGCTCCAGCCATAGGGGTTGGTGGCGGGCTTTTTGGGGTCGAGTTCCGTGACGGGGGGATTGTCGGGGTCTCCGTATACGGTTGAAGAGGACGAGAAGATGATGGACTTGCAGCCGTGCGCACGCATGACGTCGCATAGCGCCAGGGTGCCCTCGATGTTGTTGTGGTAGTACTCAAGCGGCTTGCGGACGCTCTCGCCAACCGCTTTGTATCCAGCGAAATGGATGACGCGATCGATATCGTGCGCGTCGAAGATCTTGTTCAAGGCGTCTCGGTCGAGGATGTTCGCCTCGTAGAAGACGAGGTTCTCGGCTGCCTGCTCGCCTACGATCTGCTTGATGCGATCGATGGCGATGGGGCTGGAGTTGGACAGGTCGTCGACGATGACGACCTGGTAGTTCTGGGAGAGAAGCTCGACCACGGTATGGGAGCCGATAAAGCCTGCGCCGCCGGTGACGAGCACGCAGGTATCCTGGGGTGCAAGTTCTTGAGACATGAGTCCTCCTTTTGGTTGCACGAACTTTCAAAAGTATAGCGCACCACCTTGGTAGGCCGTTCATCCGTTGGGTGTTGATGAATCTCGTCCAAAGCAACCCGGGGGCGATGCTCCTGGGGTATCCTTATGCGACAGGCAGTGTTCGACATATCATTACACATCAAACGGAGCCCATATGTCACAGCCCACCATGCAGACGCCCCGCGACAAGGCGGGCGAGCGTTACGCACCTGAAAGCGACCGGTTCGCCATAAGCCGGCGCGATGCCATAAAAGCGCTCTTTGGCGCGGCGGCAGCGGCGACGCTGTTCGCCAGTCCCGTTCGCGCTTTGGCGACGCCCTCTGCGACCAAAGAGACCACCGAGGCCCTGGCCGCCGCGCAGAAAAAATTCGAAGAAGTGCAGCGACAGCTCAACGATCTTTCCGATCAGTTCCAGGCGCTGTCCGAGAATCTGGACGATACCATAGGCCAGATCGAGGACGTGAGCGGCCAGATAGACGATACGCAGGAGTTGATCGAGGAGAAGCAAGAGGAGCTTGAGGAGAAGCAAGGCGAGCTGGCCCACCGTGTGTCGAGCAGCTATAAGGCCGGCGACAACCGCATGCTGGCGCTGCTGCTCTCGTCCGACTCCTTTAGCGACCTGCTTTCAAAGACGTACTACATCAATAAGGTTAACGAGAGCGACCAGCGCGCCATCGAAGAGGTAGTGCAGATTCAAGAGGACCTCAAGGCGACCAAGGCGGACCTTGAGCGCCAGAAGACCGAGCTCGAGGGGCTCAAGGAGCAGCAGACCGCTCAGCTGCAGAGCATGAAAGATAAGAAGGACGAGGTCCAGGCCCTGCTTGAAAACGTGGACCAGGACGTGAAGGACCTTATCGCGAAGCGCGACGCGGAGATCCTCGCCGCCGTGAAGGCGGAGGAGGAGGCGCGCCGTGCTGCCGAGGAGGCGGCCAAGCAGGAGGCTGCCAACAAGCCCTCGACGAGCATTCCCGGCAACGGCCAGGGCTCCGCGAGCGCGGGCAACCTGCAGCAGCTTGTCGTGACGTGGGCCAAAAAGACCCCGTCGCCCGGCGCGGGCCTGTGCGCCTGGTGGGTGTCCGACGTGTTCGAGCGCGCGGGGCTGGGCAACGTCCCCGGCAACGCCGACGACATGTACAGCAATTTCTGCACGAGCTCCAAGAAGGCCAACCTGCAGGTGGGCATGATTATCGCGGTCTCGTCCCACAGCCATACGTGGGCGGGCAGGATCTACGGCCATGTGGGCATCTACGTGGGCGATAACACCGTGATGGACAACGTGGGCTATATTCGCAGCATCGATGTGGACGAGTGGATCGGCTACTACGGAGACACCGTGACGCCGCGCTGGGGCTGGGCGAACGGCAACAACCTCGCCGGATAGCAAACGGTACCAAACGGGCGGCGCCCCCGCCATCCCCCAAGACGCGCGTTCCGCGGAGCGTCTAGGGGGATGGCGGGGCGCTTTTGTGTTTCGTGCTTGCCGGCTTGGCGCGTGGTGAGCTTGCGGCACGTTGGCGTTCGTTGTGCCGGGCGCCGGGCGCGGGTCTGAGAGCCAGGACCGTGCGGCTAGATGCCGAGTAGGTTGATGGCGCCAAGCGCTGCCACGTAGACCAGGCAGGCCGCGGCGAAGAGGCCGTCGGCGCGCGGCGAGAAGCGAAGCTCGTGGTAGTGGGTTCGGGCGGCGTCGCCAGTGTAGCAGCGGGCATCGAGCGCTCGCCCCAGATTATCGGCATGGCGCAGCGCGCTTGCAAACAGCGGCACCACGAGCGGCACGCAGGCGCGCGCGTATGCCAGGGCCCCCTTGTTCTCCAGGTCCGCCCCGCGCGCCGTTTGCGCCGCCACGATGTTGTCCGCTTCCTGCGCGAGCGTGGGGACAAAGCGCAGCGCGATGGAAAGCACCAGCGCGCCTTGGTTCACGGGCACGCCCAGGCGCTCCAGGGGCGACATCAGCTTCGCGGCGCCATCGGTAAGCGAGGTGGGCGTCGTTGTGAGCATGAGCAGCGAACCTGCGATAAGCAGCAGGAAGAATCGAGCCGTGTAAAGGACGGCCGCCTCGACGCCGCCGCTGAAAATGCGAACGGGGCCGAAGGCGACGAGCTCCTGGCCGGTTTGGACGAAGAACAGGTTGATACAAGATGTGATCACGAGGAAAAGGGCGATGGGCTTGATTTGCGACAGCAGCCTTCCCGCTGGAACGTTCGCTGCCGCGACGCCCAATCCCACGGCCGTCCCGGCGACGACGAGCCCGGCGGGGGAGTGAACAAAAAAGCAGCTTACCATGAAGGCGATGGTCGCCACGAGCTTTGTGCGCGGGTCGAGACGGTGGATGGGGGAGTCGGCGGAATAGTATTGGCCGATGCTAGCGCGCAGCGCCATGGGCAAGCACCTCCGTAAGGGACGCGACGAGCTCGTCGATGGTGAGCGGGATATTGGCGTCGTCTGCTGCGTGACCGTTCGCTACGTCATCGTTGCCTGCGGTTCCTAGGGAAAGCCCCATATCGGCGAGTCGCTGCGCAAAGGCCTGCGCGCTGGGAACGCCTATGCGGGAGAGGGCGTCTCCGCGCGTTGCGAAGATCTGTCGCGGCGAGCCGTCGGCAACGACGCCGCCATGGTCGAGGACGATGAGGTGGTCTGCGAGCTCGGCGACGTCGTCCATGGAGTGCGTGACGACCAACAGCGCGGTCCCCTGTTTTTTGAGCGATTGAAGCAGCGTCCGGACGTGCTCGCGGCCACGGGGGTCGAGTCCCGCCATGGGCTCGTCGAGGACGAGGACGCTCTGGCGCATGGATAGGATTCCCGCCAGGGCAACGCAGCGTTGCTGGCCGCCGGAAAGCGCGAAGGGCGATCGGAGGAGCAGCGCGTCACTTGGCTCGAGGCCGGTGGCCGCGAGGGCGCGCATCACGCGGTCGCGCACCTGGTCCTCGTCCAAACCGAGATTGCGGGGGCCGAATGCCACGTCGTCGTAGACGGTTTGCGCGAAAAGCTGGCGTTCGGGAAGCTGCGACACGTATCCGATCTCTTTTCTCAGGCGCGGGCGAAGAGCGAGGTCGGTAGTGTCTATGCCGTTGACCTCGACGTTTCCCTCAAGAGGAACCTTGAGCGCGCACGCGAGCTCGATACTGGTCGACTTGCCGGATCCGGTGTGGCCCACCAGGGCGGTCAAGGATCCGGGCGATAGGGAGAAGTCGACGTCTTTCAGGGCGAGCGGGGTTGCGGGCCGCGGCTTGGAAGCCCGGTGGAACGGGCGGCGACGCTTCTTGCGGGCAGATGAGGCCAGCGCGTAGGAATAGGAGACGCTGTGGAAGGCGATCGCCGGACCGGGGCTTGGCTGGGATCGATTCGCCTTGCTCTCATGGTTCGCCGCCACGGTTCCGGAGGTGGTGGGGCACGGCGCCTTTACGGCCGCGGCGGCAAGGGAGCGGGCAAGCTCGTCCTCGTCCGCGGTGAGGGGCACGTCGATGCCGGCTTCGAGGAGGCGCCGGGAGAGCCGCATGGCAAAGGGGAGCTCAAGTCCAAGCTGGTCGATTTGCTTGTGATGGGAAAACACCTGCTTTGGCGTTCCGTCTAAAGCGATGCTGCCGCGATCGAGCACGATAACGCGGTCCGCCTCCAGGGCATCGTCCATAAAATGCGTAACGTGGACGATGGTGATGCCGCGGCGCTTGAGGGACTCCACGATATGCTGGATGGATTGCCTTCCGTCGGTGTCGAGCATGGCGGCGGGTTCATCGAGCAGCAGAATCTGCGGATCCATGGCGAGCGCTCCCGCGATGGCGACGCGCTGCTTCTGCCCTCCGGAAAGATCGGCGGGATCGGCCTGCGCGAGATGGGCCATGCCCACGGCGTTTAAGGCCGCCTCGACGCGTTGGACGATTTGCTGATGGGGGATGCCCAGGTTTTCGGGACCAAAGGCCACATCGTCCGCGACGATGCTGGTGGTCATCTGATCCTCCGGGTGCTGGAATACCATGGCCGCCTGCGTGCGGATCGCCGCGGCGTCGACGGGGTCGAGGGTGCTCTTGCCCATGACCTCCACGGTTCCGGACGTGGGCAGGATGAGTGCGTTGAGCAGCTGGATCAGGGATGATTTTCCCGATCCGTTGCTGCCCAGGATGCAGACGTGCTCTCCTTTTTCGATGCGAAGCGTGACACCGCGGAGCGCCTGTACGGGCTGCGCGGCGGGGTATACGAGGTGCACGTTTTCGAGCTGGATGATCGGCGAGCTATGCATGGGGCGCTTTCTTGTGTTTGGCAGGAGCTACATGAGCCGCGGCGCGGACGCGGGCGCTGCTAGCGCGGGTGCGCCGCGGGGGATTAGGATTGCGAGGAGCTCGCGTTCTGCCGGGAGTTCAGGACGTTCATGCAAGGGGCGAGCAGCGCTTGGCCCGCGACCACGTTGATCGCCATCTTGAGGGTGTTGAACGGCAGCAGGATCGGCAGGATCATGCCCGCAACCTGCTCCATGGTGACGGCGGTGTACAGCGGCGTCACCACCAGGTTGAGCGCGCAGGTGGCGATGACGGACAACGCGGCGCCTGCCACCATTCCCGCGATCGACCCCGTGCGGGTGCGATTCGATTTGGCGTAGACGAGCGCGGCGGGAATGATGAGGCAGCACGTGGACAGCATGCCCATGGGAGCGCCGAACGGGTCGAGGAAGACGCGCGGCAGCCAAGAGAGGACGGCGACGGTCGAGCCGAGCTTGGGGCCAAACGCGAGGGCGGCGAGCAGGCAGACGATGCCGGAGGGGTCGTACATGAGCCACGGCGCCGCGGGGAAGATGGGGATTTGAATAAAGGAGAGCGCGAACGATGCGGCGGTGAACAGCGCGGCAAGGACAATCCGCTTGGTGTCGATAGAGTTGTTCATAGGGGAAGACCTCGTTTCTCTCATCCGGACTGTGACCGTCGGCTCCGGAATCGCACCGGATCGGCCGCCTGGGCGGCTCGCGGGCTCACGAACGCGTGCTGCGCGCCCGTTTACCGCCGGTGGGGAATTTCACCCCGCCCTGAAACATATGCGAGGCCACTATACTCGCTTGATGGAGTGGTGTGCAAGTGGCTGCACGCTGGGTATAGTTAAGCTGCATAAACCAAGCGATATCAAGGCGGTGCCCATGCACGATTACGAAAGCTTCAACCCCGACCTGATCTGCGCGCTTGCAAGCGTGGTCGGCGAGGACAACGTGCTCATGGTGGAGCCCATGAAGCTCCACACCACCTTTAAGATCGGCGGCCCGGCCGATTTGCTGGTGAAGCCCCAAGACCCCCGGCAGCTGGTGCGCGTGCTGGATACCTGCACGTTTGCAGAGACTCCCGTTACCGTGGTGGGCAATGGGTCGGACCTGCTGGTGAGCGACCGGGGCATCCGCGGCGTGGTGGTTCTGCTGCGCGAGAACATGGCCGATGTGCGCGTCGAGGGCAACCGCGTCATCGCCCAGGCGGGCGCGCTTCTGCGGGACGTGGCGATCGCCGCCGCGGACGCAGGCCTTTCCGGCATGGAGCCCTTGTGGGGGATTCCCGCCACGGTAGGCGGCGCATGCTTCATGAATGCGGGCGCCTATGGGGGGCAGACCTCTGACGTTTTGGAGTCGGTGGACGTCTACGTGCCCAGTAAGCGCGGCCAGCGCGGCTCGGTCTGCACGCTTGACGTGGACCAGCTCGAGATGGGGTACCGCAAGAGCCGCGTGAACGCGGACGGGCTCATCGTCCTGAGCGCCACCTTCAAGCTGGTGCCCGACAGCCCCGATGCCATCCGTTTCGCAATGGATGATTTTCAAGCGCGGCGCGAGGAGAAGCAGCCTTTGGACATGCCGTCTGCCGGCTCGACGTTCAAGCGCCCCGAGGGTTATTTCGCCGGCAAGCTGATCATGGACGCCGGTCTGCGCGGGGCGAGCGTGGGCGGCGCGCAGGTGTCTGAGAAGCACTGCGGCTTTGTGGTGAATACGGGCAAGGCCACGGCGGCCGACGTGTGCGCCCTGATCGCCCACATCCAGGACGAGGTAAAAAGCCAGTTTGGCGTAGACCTGGAAACCGAGGTCAGGCGCGTGGGAGAATTCGATTAACGGAGGCGCCGTCCGTTGGGCGAGGGGTTCCGGCCGGTTTTATGATTCGAAATCGGTGAGTTCCTGCCAGCGCGAGCTCTCGGCGCTGCCGCCATCGAGTTTGATGAAGTACGCGGCGGTGTCTTGGTAAGTATCTGCCAGGGCGCCGCCGTTTTTGCTCCCTGCGACAAAAAGCGTGGTGGAGAGCGCGTCGGCGGTGGTGGACGAGGGGCAGGTGACGGTGACGCTGGCGGTATCGGTTTGGACGGGCATGCCGGTGCGGGGGTCTAGGATGTGCCAGTACGTTGCGCCGTCCATTTCGAAGGTGCGCTCGTAGAGCCCGCTGGTGACCAGCGATCCGCCGGAGACGTGGGCCGTGCCCACGACGGTGCTCCCGCCGGGGTCGTTGGGGTCGCGGATGCCGGTGTTCCAGGTGGATCCGTCCGGTTTGGTGCCAAAGTACGCGATGTTGCCACCTAGCGAGATGGCCGCTGCGATCGCCTTGGTCTTGCTCGCGAGCGCCTCGCAAAGGCGGTCGGCTATGTAGCCCTTGGCGATGCCGCCCAGGTCGAGCTTTGCCTGCGGGTCGATGAGGCGGACCGTCGAGGATTCCTCGTCCACCTCAACACCGCGCCAGTCCACATGCTGAAGCGCGTTCGCGATGGCGTCATCATGGGGGCGGACGCCCTTTTCAAAATCCCAGAGCGTCGAGACGGCGCCGATGGTTATGTCGAACAGGCCGTCTGCCTGGGCGCAGTAGTCGAGCGCGAGAGCGACGAGCCGCGCGGTATCGGGGTCGACGACGGTCGCTGCGCCCTGGGCGGCGTTGATGCGAGCTACGTCGCTTGATGGATTGTAGAGGTCGAAGAGCCCGTCGTAGCGCGAGCATTCCGCGGACAGCTGGGACAACGCGTCGTCGTCCCCCCATACGGTGAACGTGCAATAGGTGTCAAAAGCGAAGGTGGAGCCAGTTGCCGGCTTGCTGAGGCCGGCTTGATGGGCGCCCGTCTGAGCGGGGTTCTGGGAGGGCGCGGAGCATCCGATGAGCCCCGCAGCGGCCAACGCCGTCGATGCCGCGGCGGAGATGATCCCCCTGCGGGTGAGCACCGTTTCCGCGTGGCGGCTCGTCCCGACTTTGGCGGGGCGAGCGTCGTGGCGAGCGGATGGGCGAACGCCTGGGCGAGCGCCGTGGCGGCGGAGCGGCTTACGCATCGGCGGCCTCCGACGGTATGGCGGAAAGCACGGCTTGAACAAGCACGCCTATGGCAAGGCCGCAGATTATTCCGGCGATCGCCAAAACGGGCGCATTGACTAGGGCGACGGTGGGCGAGAGCACGAGCGCGACCATGATGAGCTGCCCCGCGTTGTGGGCGACGCCCCCCAGCACTGATGTCGATACGGTGGAAAACCAGCCGCTCTTATGCGCCGCGGACATGATCGCCCAAGAGAGGGCGCCGCCGGCGAGGCTGAAGATGAACATCTGCGGGTTCGCGAAGAGAACGGTTGAGCAGGCCACCTTTATAAGCATGAGGATGAAGGCGGGCTTGACGCCCATGCGTTCAAGCGCGAAGAGGACGATGGCGTTGCCCAGGCCCAGCTTGACGCCGGTGATTGTGACGGGTAGCGGAACCAGGACCTCCAGATAGCCTGCAACCAGCGCGAGGGATGCCAGAGCGCCATAAAGCGCCGCGCGCCTTGCGGGGGATGCGGGGGTGCCGCCGTGTGGATGTTCGTTCGTAATCATGTTGAAAAGTATAGCCGCTTTCTATGGTTCGACGTCCCTGGTGACGTCGCCTGGGTAAAACTCGAGTTTTGACCACCCTCGCCGGCGCCGCTCCGCAGTAGCCGCGATTTTGCCCACCCGCCCCCGCCGGCGTCGGGGTCCCGCTCGTTGCCGGCTGACGCGGAATCATGCCCCAACGCATGCGTCCGTTGTGAAATGCTTTGTGCGAAAATGAACTACGGTCGCACCATGCTCATAGCTTGCAGGAGCGTGGTCGCGTTGGCAGAGAGCGCCGGGTGCCAGGGCGCCGGGTGCAAAGATCGGCCCTCCTGATGGAAAGGACAACGATGGCTATCAAGATCGAATCTGTTTTGGACGAGGCGTTTCGCCCCTATGGTCGCGTGTGGGGCAACGTCCCCCAGGAGTATCTGACCGAGCTTGCGGACACGTTGGAGCATAAGACCCCCATGCCTGATGGTCGCGGCTACGCCGCGAGCGATCCCGCCCTCGAGGGCATGGCTTGCGCCCCCGTGCTCTCCACCCTGTTCTTTGGCGGTCGCCCCGCCCAGCTTGGCTGGTGCAACGGGCACAACACCAAGCTTAACTGCCTTGAGTACCATCGTGCGAGCGAGTTCAACTTCGGCCCGCGCGACTTCATCTTGCTGCTCGCTCGCGAAGAGCAGATCGTCGACGGCAAACTCGACACGTCCTTGGTGCGCGCGTTCCGCGTCCCCGCGGGCACGCTGATCGAGGTCTACGGCTCCACGCTGCACTATGCGCCCTGCCAGGCAAAGGTGGACGAGGGCTACAAGGTGCTCGTCGCTTTGCCGCAGGGTACCAACGGCCCCAAGCCGAGTCTTCCCCAGGGCTGCGTCGGCGGCGATGCCGATATGCTGTGGGCGGCCGACAAATGGCTCATCGTCCACGAGGAATCCGGCAAGGGCGAGCTGGGCGCGTGGGTAGGACTGGTGGGCGAGAACATCGACATCGCCGACGTCCTCGCAGGTGAATCCGGCGCTGGCGACCTGGCGTAGCGTTTGCCATCCCTTTGCGCGTACGGCGCAACGCCACGCTATGCCGCTGCAGCGTCGCGCAACGCCACGGCAATGTCACGCGCGTGTTACGGCTCCGGAGTGGGTAAAAATCGACAACTTTACTGTGATAAAGTTAATGGACTGGTGCAAATGCCGGTCCATTTTTTATGCATCTACGTCGGCGTTGTTACATGCGCGCCATTCGCTGAAAGGGGGTACCGATGACGGCGACGCCTTGGGGATTCAGGGACATTCTCCCGCAGGAGGCACAGCTTCGCGAGGACATCGCGCTTACGGTGAAAGGCTGCTTGCGCGAGCATCATTACCTTCCAATCGAGACGCCCCTGCTTGAAGACAAACGTTCCCTGGAGCAGGCAGGGCGCCTGGCGGACACCCCTTTTCAGCTATTTGATGACGATGGCGGCCTGCTCGTGGTGCGGCCGGATAACACCCTGCCCATCGGTCGCTTGGTCTCGGCCCGTATGGCTCCCGCCGACTTGCCGCTGCGCCTGCGCTACGAGGCGCCGGTGGTGCGCGAGCAGCCGCGCCTTACCGGCGGGTCTCGCCAGTTCACCCAGCTGGGCTACGAGCTCATCGGCGAGGGCGGCAGCAAGGCGGACGAGGAAATCGTGGGCATCGCGCTCTCGTCCCTCAAAGCGCTTGGCCTGGACGATTGGCGCATCGTGATTGGCAGCGTGCGACCCTTCAAAGACGTGCTCGCTCTTGCAAATGACGCTGCGCTTGCTCGCGACGCGCTCAAGCTGGTGCATGCCAACAACTTTATCGATCTGGATGATCGCGTTGCCGCGAGCAGCGTCTTTCCGTGTGTGGCGCGCGCTATGTGCGAGATCCCGCGCATCCATGGCGGGCTGGACGCGCTTGATCGCGTGGACCACCTGCTGGCGGATGCCGGCGTGGACGAGTGCGCGACCACGGAGCTGCGCGCGCTTTATAGCGGACTGTTGTCGCAGTCGACGGATGGGGACGCCCTGGCGGACCGCATCACCTTCGATTTCTCCCTCATGAATTCCTTCGATTACTACACCGGCCTGGTGTTCAAGGCCTATGCGGGCGGCCTGCCCGATCCCGTGGGCTCCGGCGGCAGGTATGATTCCGTGCTCGACGGCGCATTTGGAACCGCCTCGCGCGTGCCCGCCGCGGGTTTCGCGTTCTCGCTGGAGCGCCTTGAGGGCGCCACCGGTTCTGCGCGCGCGGCAGACGGCGACTACGCGGTGGCGCGCGAGGCAGCGTCGCCCCTGCGCATAGCGGTTCCCAAGGGATCGCTCAAGGACGGCACCATAGAAGCGCTCGAGGCCGTGGGTCTGGACGTTTCCAATTTCCGCGACCCGGGCCGCCATCTCATCGTGTCCTCGCGCGACACGCGCCCCGGCGGCACCATCGGCGATGTGGAGCTGGTCATCGTCCGCCCAACCGACGCCCCCGCCTTTGTGGCGTGCGGCGGTGCGGACTGCGGCATCTGTGGACGGGACTCCCTTATCGAGGCCGATCTCAACTTGTTGCAGCTGGTCGACCTCGGCTACGGCGCTTGCCGTTTCATCGAGGCGGAGCCCGCGGGCCGTGCCGGGCTTGCCGAGCGCGCCTATGCCCGTCGCGGATCCTTGCGCGTGGCAACCAAGTACCCGCGCATCGCCGCCGCGTGGTATGAGAGCCGCGGGGTCAACGCGGAGATCGTGTCGCTGCATGGCAACATCGAGCTTGGGCCGATCGTTGGCATGACGGACCGCATCGTCGACATCACGGCGACGGGCACCACGCTGCGGGAGAACAACCTGGTGGTCACGGGCGAGCTCATGGAGTGCACGGCGCGCTTCTTTGTGAACCCGGGTCGCGCTCGATTGGACCCCCGCGTGCTCGAGCTGGCAGATCGCCTGGCTGCGTGGCGTCGCTCGCACTCGTAGGCGCGCTCTTTGCGCTGCGCTGCCTGTGCATCGTAGGAGCTCGCGCCCAAACAAGGCAATGATCCGCCCGCGCGCGGCATCGCCCGCCGCGGACGTTAGCAAAGGGGAATAGACATGAAGACCGTACAGCTGGGCGCCGGCGAGCGCCTCACCGTTCTCAACCTCAACCGCGAGGGCGCCGTGCCGCTCAAGATCACGCGCGCCGCGCAGGACATCATCGAGGGCGTGCGCGCGGCGGGCGATGAGGCCCTTCGCCGCTACTGCAAGGATTTCGACGGGGTCGAGGTGGACGAGTTCCGCCTGCCGCAGGAGCGCATCGACGCCGCTCTGGACAACATCGATCCGGCGTTTCTGGCCGCGCTTGAAAAGGCCGCGGAGCAGATTCGCGACTTTCACCAGCGCGAGGTCCAGCAGTCCTGGTTCACCACGCGCACGGACGGCACCATGCTGGGCGTTAAGGTCACGCCGGTGCGCGCTGCGGGTATCTACGTGCCGGGCGGCCGAGCGCAGTACCCCTCGACCGTTCTCATGAACGCCGTTCCCGCCAAGGTCGCGGGCGTCGAGCGCGTGGTCATGGTGACCCCGCCCCAGCGCGAGGGAGGCATCTCTCCCTATACGCTGGCCGCGGCCAAGGTGGCGGGTGTGGACGAGGTCTACACCGTGGGCGGCGCGCAGGCGATTGCCGCTCTGGCGTATGGCACGCAGTCCATTCCGCGCGTCGAGAAGATCACCGGCCCCGGCAACGCCTACGTGGCGGCGGCGAAGCGCTTGGTCTCGGGCGAGGTGGGTATCGACATGATCGCCGGCCCCTCCGAGGTGTGCGTGCTGGCGGACGCCACCGCCAACCCCGCCGTGGTCGCCGCCGATCTTATGGCGCAGGCAGAACACGACCCCCTGGCAGCTTGCTACCTGGTTACCTGCGACGCTCGCTTTGCCGCCGAGGTGGAGCGGGCCATC
>DBEWRE010000035.1:0-7813 GCA_048207125.1 Collinsella sp. | reverse complement strand
GGCGACATCGTGGAGAATGCGGAGGAGGTTGGCGAGCTTCTGGGGTTGCCCGCGCACACCATGCCCCTCAGCATGCTGGTTTTCGGCGTGCCGCATAAGGAGCGTCCTGCCACGCCGCATCCGATTGAGAACCTGGTTATGAGCGAGCGCTATCGTCGTGCGGACGCCGCGACCATGGATGCGCAGATCGCCGAGATGGACGCCATGTTTAGGCCCCATGCGACGGAGGCGGGCGCGCGCGTGGTCGATATCTATACCCGCAAGCACACCAGTGACTTCATGGCTGAGATGAACCGTTCGATGGAGCGCTGGTTTGGCAATTGGAGCGCCACGGAGGAAGAGTAGCTAGCGCCCGACCGGATGGGCGATGCGGGTCTTAACTCGTCTTCGCTCGTCCGCGATTCATCGGCATAAAAGCAAAAAGCCCATCGATCGCGATGACCGGTGGGCTTTGTGTTATTCGGGGCTCTGTGCGAGCTGGCGTCTTTTACGGGCGCGTGTTGGGGTCGATGCGCGTCATGCGGTCGACCTCCTTAAACTTGGTGAACAGGGGCACGTACTCGTAGAACACGCTGGAGCTCTCAAGGCCAAACCAACGCGCCGGAGAGCCGGCGAAGCGACGAATGGTGTACTTGAGGGCGATTGCGGAGCGCTCGCGGCTGTCCACGTCGCTCTCGGGTGCCAGCATCTTGCGAAGCATGCAGAAGCGGAACGAACCGATGGGGCCAGGCTTCTTGTACACGGAGTACTCATGCGTCTGCGGAGGCAGCTCGCCGGAGGCGGACAGGTCGGACACAACCTGGCGCAGGTAGGCGTTCACGCGCTGGTTGACCTTGTAACCAAGGTAGAGATGGACGCGGAAGACGTAGTCGGTGCCAAAGGTCTCGACCGAGTAGGAGAACGTGTGGGGCTCATCCATTACCTCTACGTTCAGGAACCAGTAGGCGCGGGCGCGCTTGGGGTGCTTGTCCAAGATGGAGTAGAGGATGTCGCGGTCAAGGTAGTTGGTGTTGGTCTCATTGGTGAGGTACACCAGATTATCGCTCATGAGCTCATAGGTCTCGTCGTTGCGAAGACGGTCGAGCTGGCCCAGATAGGAACGGATGGGCAGCAGGGTTGCCTGGCGGCGTTCGACGGAGGTGCCGTTGTACCAGCTGACCATGATGCCCATGATGAGGGCCGCCATGAGGATGGTGAAGTAGCCGCCGTGGAAGAACTTGGTGAGCGATGCGCCAAAGAAGAATCCTTCCAGGGCGACGAAGAAGATGACGAAGATCCAAGCTGCGATCTTGCGCTTGCGCACGTTATGCAGGAAGAAGAACAGCAGGATCGACGTGCAGATCATGGTGATGGTGATCGCCAGGCCGTACGCCGCCTCCATATGCGCGGAGGACTGGAACAGAAGGACGACGGCGATGCATCCAACCCACATGACGTTGTTCACCATGGGGATATAGAGCTGGCCCTTGGTCTCGGCGGGATAGAAGACCTGCATGTGGGGCATGAGGTCCAGACGGCTCGCTTCGGAGACCAGCGAGAAGGCGCCGGTAACCAGTGCCTGGGAGGCGATGATCGCGGCGCAGGTGGACAGGCCGACGGCGAACGGACGCATGCCCTCGCCCAGCATCTCGAAGAACGGGTTGAGGTCGGTGATGGTGGCGAGCTGGGGGTTGCCGGCGTTGGCGAGCAGCCAAGCGCCCTGGCCAAGGTAGGAGAGAAGCAGGCAGATCTTGACGAACGGCCAGGTGGCGTAGATATTGCCGCGACCCACATGGCCCATGTCGGAGTACAGGGCCTCCGCGCCGGTGGTGGCGAGGAAGCAGCTTCCCAAGATCATGACTCCCGCATGGTTATTGGGCGAAAGCAGGAACGCGATGCCGCGCAGCGGGTTGAAAG
Source organism: Collinsella sp. (assembly GCA_048207125.1). GTDB lineage: Bacteria > Actinomycetota > Coriobacteriia > Coriobacteriales > Coriobacteriaceae > Collinsella. The sequence continues at coordinate 5,917 of DBEWRE010000035.1, read as the reverse complement.
CCAGCAGGATGGCGGGGTTGCCCAGCACGTAGACCAAGCCGTTGGCACCCAGGAACAAGAACCAGAAGGTCATGACGGGGCCAAAAGCGCGGCCGATCTTGCTGGTGCCCGCGCGCTGCACGGCGAACAGCAGGCTGACGATGATAAGGGTGATGATGACCACGTTGGTTTGCCCGTCGCCGATCAGCGACCGCATGGCGGGAATGGTCCTCAAGCCCTCGACGGCCGTGGTAATGGTGACGGCGGGGGTGAGGATGCCGTCTGCCAGCAGCGCGGAGCCTCCCAGCATAGCCGGGATGATGAGCCATTTACCGTATTTTCGGACGATGCTGTACAGGGCGAAGATACCGCCCTCGCCGTGGTTTCCAGCCTTGAGCGAGATCAGCACGTACTTAACCGTGGTCAGCAAGGTGACCGTCCAGATAACCAGCGACAGGGCTCCCAGGATGAATTCCTCGGTGACTTGCATGATACCGCCCTGGCCTGCGAGCAGCGCCTTGGTGACGTACATGGGCGAGGTGCCGATATCGCCGTAGACGACGCCCAGCGTTACCAGCATGGCAGCAAGGCTCACCGGGATGTTGTGACTTTTATCGTCCCCGTCTCCGTGCTTCGATTCATTTTTAGATTTCCTCTTGATGGCGGTCGCGCCGTGCGCGTCGGGCGTCTCGGCGCCCTGCATGCCGCTCGTTTGCTCCTTTTGATCGGAGGCAGTCGATTGCGTCATCGGTTCTATGCTCCTTGATGAAACGGGCCCCGTCCGGCTGGACGTGGGGCGAATCGATACCAAGTCGCGCGTCGTGGGTTGCACGCCTTGGTGGCACGAGATTATAGCCTTATTGTCTGTTGTTCGCTATGCATCGAACGCCTATGCCATGCAGGTTGATTGCACAGCGGCGTGCGGTATGGAAACGCCGCCGCCCGCGCGTGAACAATGCGGGCGGCGGCGTTGCATCGGTTTTTTGCTTGTGGCTGATCGTTGCTGGCTGCCGGCTGCACACGGCAGTGATTAACGGGCGTCTTCCTCGATGCCCGCGCGCTGCATTGCCTCTTCAACCGTATAGCGCTTGACCAGGTAGCACTTGTGGATGCGCGGGTTGCGGGCAAAGTCCTCCGGGATCGTCTGCGCGGTGATGTCCGTCAAGACCACTCCGGCGCGTGCCAGGCCCTCGATATCGGGCTTGAAGGTGCGGAGGTTGCACGAGAAGATCGCCTCGCCTTGGCGGGTGAGCAGTCGCGACAGGCCGATGATGAGCTCGGTGTGGTCGCGCTGCACGTCGAACGTGCGGTTGCCCATCTTGGACGAGTTCGAGAACGTGGGCGGGTCGCAGAAGATAAGGTCCCAGCGGTTGCGGGTTTCGCGCTGCTCGGATATCCAGCGGCGCACGTCGGCGCGAACAAATTCATGGTTTCGGCCCGTGAAGCCGTTGAGGCGCATGTTGCGGTCCGCCCAATCCAGGTATGTGTTGGAGAGGTCTACGGTGACCGTTTCCTCGACGCCGCCATCCGCTGCATAGCAGGTGGCGGTGCCGGTGTAGGCGAATAGGTTGAGGAAGCGCTTCTTGCCGCGGGCGCGCTCGCGAACCATGTCGCGCGTGACGCGATGGTCCAGGAAGATGCCCGTATCCAGATAGTCGTCAAAGTTCACCAGGAACGTGAGCCCGCCTTCCTTGATGCGGGGCAGCCTGCGCTGCGAGCCCTCGTCGGCAGCGTCTTGCGGTCCGCGCCCGCTGCGCGACATGGCGCTGCGACCGGCGTCGGCATACTGCGAGCCGCCGCGCGAGCGCGTGCGCGCCTTGGCGTAGACGTGGTCGGGGTCGACGTCCAGGACAAGGGGGGCGATGGTGAGGATGTCGAGTAGGCGCGCGCGGGCAAGCGAGGGGTCGACCGTTTTGGGCGCGGCGTACTCGGCGATCACCAGCCATCGGCCGGGCGTGGCATCGCTGCCCTGGTACAGATCGATCGCCGCGGCGTAATCCGGCAGGTCTGCGTCATAGACGCGGTAGCAGGTGACGCCGGCGCGCTTGGCCCATTTGCGGCGCAGCCTGGCGACCTTTTTCAGGCGCGCGGCGAATTGGTCGGATTCCGGCACCAAAACGGCGACCTGCTTGCCGTCGCCCAGGTCGACGGTATGCGTGACGGGTTGGACAAGCTTCTCGCTCGCCCCCTCATCGTCCAAAGATTCAGTGGACGAGAAGACCATGATGCGGGCCTCTTCGTTGTTGGGCTTTACCAGAATCGAGGCGCCGGGTTCGAGGTTGAGGCTGCGCGAGAGGAAGTCGTCTCGAGTCAGAGCTGCCAAGCGGGGGCAGTCGCACGCCGCGCGCACCTTGGTGATGAGCGACAGGATTCCCGCCGTCTGGGTGAAGGGGACCTCTGTGGTGTCGGCGAGCAGCGATATGACTTCTGCGTCTTCATCCTGCAAAGCGGCGAGGACGTCTTCGGCGCGCGGCGCGACAAGGGTGGCGTGCTTGGCAACGCCGGCGGAGCGCAGCACGCGGGCGGCGTATCCGGCGGATGCGGAGTCCGCGTCCGTTGCGATGATGACGGCGCGACGGTTTTTGCCGGCTTCAGCGCGCTCGTCCGCCTCTGCGAGCAGCGCGTTCCATGCGCCTTCATCATGGCGCTGCCATCCGGTGAAGCCCCAATGCTGGCGCAGCAGGCCCGGGGCACGGTCGATAAGTTGGCTGATGGCTTCAAGCTCCAGGCCGCCGCCGGCGCAGGAGAGGTTCACCAGGGCGGGCGTCGTGGGGGATTCGTCGTCCGACTCCAGGGGCGAGACCGCTTGGGTCCAGCCGGTCTGGGCGAGCATGAGGGCGGCGTAGTCCGGGCGAAGCACGTGCGCCTTGGCGCCGGATCGGGTGGCTTCGCGCGGCAGGCGCTTGAAAAGGGGCTCGCCGGAGAGGTCGAGGTGGATGCTGGCGCGCTCGCCGCGGATGGATAGCGCGATGCGCGCGTCCGGGTGCACGGTGTCAACGTTGGCGCGGGCGCCGGCTTCATCAGCGAGGCGGTCGCAGATGGCGTCTTTTACGCACAGAGCGGCGTAATGCGAGTTGCGCAGCTCTTTGTTTGAACCGCGTGCCGTGACGGCGATGCTGGCTCCGCGGACCAGGATGGATTCCCAGGGCATGTCGTAGGCTCCGTCATACAGGGCGTTGGCGTCCCAGCAGTCAAAGCGGCCCAGGACCACAAAGACGCGACTGGCCAAGCGCGACCACAGGCAGGCGCGGTAGGCGTCGGCCACCGTGCCGGTAAAGGTGACGCGGCCCTTAAGGCGGCGGGTCTTGCGCAGGCCCATGCCGCGAAGCTCCGCGTCAAGCGCGCTTTCGAACCCTTCCGGGCAGCTGGCGTAGAACTCCAGGTATGTCGCGGTGAGCGCGGCTTGCGTTGCTTCGTTCATGGTGCTGCCTTTCATAAGGGCGTCGCGAGGATGCCGACGCTGCGGGTCTGCGCGACGGCGTTGACGCGGGCGCGTACGTGTTCAAGGTGCCATTATCGCATAGCGGCGCGCGGGGCAGACCGCCCCCACCTGACCGCTACAATATGGGGGTCGCATGCGAAATAAGGGGGAATCACATGACTATGCCAATGCAAGCCCAGCCCGCCGCCAAGGACGGCCCGGCCGCGTTGTTCTTCGATGTAGACGGTACGTTGGTCTGGCATGATCCGGATGCCGCGACGGGCGAGAACATCGTCAACAACCCGCCCTCGCCCGCGGTGTATCAGGCGTTTCACGCGCTGGCGGACAACGGGCACAAGGCGTTTATCTGCACGGGGCGCCCGTTGAGCCTGGTGGCGCGGGATCTGCTCGACCTTAAGCCCGCGGGCCTTATCACCGGTGCGGGGGCAACTATTGTTATAGATGGAAAGATCGTCTACCAAAACGGCATTGCCCGCGAGCTGTTGGACCAGACCCTCAAGGTGATCTTCGAGGCGGGCGCGGGTGTTATGTACGAGGGCGCGAGCCTGTGCGTGAGCCTTGTGCCCGCGGGCGTGCCCTATGAGGATTTTCCCGGCGTGGCCACCGCGCACACCATCGAGGACTTCTATAAGTTGGCGGGCGATGAGGTCTTCGATAAGATCTCGTTCATGAACAGCGAGGTCCCGGCGCTGCAGAGCGCGTGGGATTTTTTGGGCCAGCACTACACCATCTGCGATTTGGGCGTCGGCGTGGGCGAGATGAGCGTGATCGGCACCGACAAGGGGTCTGGCGTTCGCCACGCGCTCGAGGCGTTGGCGAGCCTTGGCGGCGCGGATGCGGGGGCCTACCGCACCTTTGCGTTTGGCGACTCCGAGAACGACCTGCCCATGATGCGCGTGGTGGACCATCCCGTGGCGATGGGCAACGCGCTGGATTCGGTCAAGCAGGCTGCGAGCTACGTGACGACCCCGGTCCAAGAGGACGGCGTTCCGGCGGCCCTTCGCCACTTTGGCCTGATCTAGCGCGTGGACGAGGAGGACGCTGACATCTCCAGCGTCCCTTGTTAGCTGGGTAGCCCCATGGCCTCTTCGCCAATGAGAAGCGCAGCATATAGAGGTACGCTCTTGATTCCCTCGTCCATTCCATAGTTCTTTTCGGCTACACGAATGACGCGCGGGCAGTTGTATTTGTCTGCAAACTTTATGGCGCTTGGACTTGAGACGCGTTTGCCAGATTTAACCTCGATGGGAGTGACGCCGTTTGGGAATTTGAGAACAAACTCGACCTCCTGGACGCTCTGCATGCCCCAGTAGTATGGCTTTGCACCGGTGGATACTAGCTGCTGCATGACGTAGTTCTCCGCTATGCCCCCGCGAAAGCGCGCACTACGGTGGTCTTTGCCTTCAAAGTCGCTGGGAGATGCATCGTAGGCGTTCGCCAACAGCCCGGTATCTGCAACGTAGATTTTGAACGAGCCAGGGTTTTCGAACGATTTTAGCGGGGAAACTCCATCGGATACCTGCGTGCACTTGGAGACAATGCCCGAGGCGGCGAGCCAATCGACAGCGGTGCCGTAGCGTTCCGCCTTCGCACCGCTGGCAACGTACTTCCACATGAACTTGGTCGATCCGCTCTCCTTGGCAAGCTGGGTGGGTAGGCTGTCCCAGCATGCGATGATTTTGGCAGTATCAGCGCTTGTCGCATACTTTGCCATGTCTGCTACATATGCCGTTCTAATGTCGGACTGCTGTTTTGCCATGCGTGCCATATCGCGAGACTCCGCGTACGTATTTACCGGTTCAGGCATGCCGCCAACAAGAAGATAGGTTCGATAGAGCTGCGTTAGTCGGTCGTGGACCGGGCACGGCGCATTAGTGCGATAGCAAAGGCGCGCAAGGTCGAACGAGCGCTCCTCATCGAGTGCCCAACAATACTCTTCGAAGTCCATGGGGTGCATGGTGAGCATGTCGACGTATCCAACGGGGAACGACCCTTTCCGAGCGACGTGAACACCAAGAAGGCTGCCCGCGGCGATGACGTCGTATTCTGGAGCATCGGTGCAGAAGTATTTGAGTGAGGTGATCGCATCATCGCAGTCCTGAATTTCATCAAAGAACAAAAGCGTGTTCGCGGGCGTAATGTCGATGCGAAGGAGGGCCTTGAGCGCCATGATGATCGCCTGGGGCTCGCGGCTAGCGGTGAATGCCGCTTTCATTTCTGGTTGACGGTAGAAATCAATGAAGACAAGATGCTGGTACTCGCGCTTCGCGAAGTCAAGAATCGAAGTGGTTTTGCCGGTCTGCCTTGCTCCAAACAGAACAAGGGGCTTTTTGTTCGGAGTGCCCTTCCATGCAATGAGAGATTGATCCATCTTCCGTTTCATAAGCGCACATCCATTCTGATCACGGCTGCATGCTCCTAGCATACCCGAAATAATCTCCAATAACGGAGATTATTTCGAGAAAAAATCTCCCAATACGGAGATTATTTCGAAAT
>DBEWRE010000034.1:0-25562 GCA_048207125.1 Collinsella sp. | reverse complement strand
TCAGATGGTGGCAACCAGACCGCGCGCAGGGGCCGCACGGGCTGCGAGACATGTCCGCACGAGCGCATAAGCGTGAAAAGCAAGAAGGCGCCCCGACGTTGATGCCGGGGCGCCCCATATAAGCAAGCTATCGTACTGAAGGAACCTTAGAACGTACCGCGCTTAAGGAAGTCGGGCAGCTCGAACTGATCGTTGCCAAAGTTAGGAAGCTCGGTGCCGCCGATGTTGCGGGTAGGAGCGGCCTGGGCAGCGTGCTGGGGAGCAGCCTCCGCCTTTGCCTGAGCCTGGGACTGGGCAAAGAGATCGTCCTGACGGTTGACGTTGGAATCGGAGAAGCCGGTGGCGATGACGGTGATGCGAACCTGATCGCCCAGGGACTCGTCCACAACGGTACCGAAGATGATGTTGGCCTCGGGGTCGACGGCGTTGGCGACAAGGTCGGCGGCGTCGTTGATCTCCTGGATGCCCAGGTCCTTGGAACCGGCGATGGAGAGCAGAACGCGGGTGGCACCATCGATGGAGCTCTCAAGCAGACGGCTGGAGATGGCCTGCTGGGCAGCGTCGACCGCGCGGGAGTCGCCGGAAGCGACGCCGATGCCCATCATGGCGGTGCCGGCCTGGCGCATGATCGTCTTGACGTCTGCGAAGTCCAGGTTGATGACGCCCGGGACGGTGATCAGGTCGGTAATACCCTGGGTGCCCTGGGAAAGGACCCCGTCGGCGTTGGAGAAGGCCTCCAACATGGTGGTCTTCTTCTCGGCGATGTCGAGGAGCTTGTCGTTAGGGATGACGATGAGGGTGTCGACGCTGTCAGACAGGGTCTTGATGCCCTCCTCGGCGGCCTTCTTGCGCTTGCGTCCCTCAAAGGTGAAGGGCTTGGTGACGACGGCTACGGTCAGTGCACCGACCTCGTTCATAGCGATGTCCGCAACGATGGGAGCAGCGCCGGTACCGGTGCCGCCGCCCTCGCCAGCGGTGATGAAGACCATGTCGGCGCCAGCAAGGGCCTCGGCGATGTCGTCGCGGCTCTCGTCAGCTGCCTTGCGGCCGACCTCGGGGTTAGCGCCGGCGCCCAGGCCGCGCGTGAGGTCGGTGCCGATGTGCACCTTGATGTCGGCATCGGAGATCGCCAACGCCTGCGCGTCGGTGTTGATGGCCACGAACTCGACGCCGCGGATACCCTCTTCGATCATTCGATTGACCGCGTTGGTACCACCGCCGCCGACACCGACCACCTTGATGACGGCAAGATAGTTGTTGATCTCGTTCTCGTGCATGTGTCGGTCCTCCGAACATCCGTATACGCAAGATTGCGAATAAACAACGGTAAAGTTAACCCTCAAGTTAAGATTAAACCTAGAGATAAAACACGTTATCTTTGCATGTTTTCAAGGTAAAAGTCAAATGCATACCGCGCCAAATGTGAATTTAACAAACAAACAGCAGGTAAAGCAGTCGACCATTCACCGAGAGCTGGGATTTTGTCCTTCCTATCACGTGGGAACGCTACGGAATGTATACGCATTGGGCGTCCTCACGTTGATAAAGGTGACCCCCTGCTCCTGTTGGAGCAGCTGCGTCACCACGCGCTCCTTCAAGGCGATATCCTCGGGAGGACCAAGGGCTATTTCCACTCCGGAGTCCAGATTCGCCGAGATGGCCTCTTCGGACGGGATGGAGATGTCTTTGATCTGGGCGACGAACTCGGGCGAGAAGCCCTTGGCGTACGCGATGCCGTCCAAAACCAGGTCCGAGGTGACGTCGTCGCCGCTCGAAGGCGAAACATCGGCGGAGACATCGCACAACAGGATAGCGTTTGCCTGCTTGGCAAGCGCCTCGGCGGCATCCTTACCGGATAGCCCCGTAATGCCTTCGGGCAATGACGGCGCCGGCGGATCTTGGGCATCGGAGCCTTGGGCGCCAGCGCCCTGGTCGCTGGAATCCTGCGCGGGCGAAACGACGGGGTCGACGTCTTCGACGATATTCCCGTCCGCATCAACGTAGACGCTGAGCGAGAGCGGAGCGATCCAGCAGGAGTCATCGCCTATCGCCCAGGCGATGTCGTCGGCAGCAATGTAGGCGATGGCGATCACGGTGCGCTCGCGCGGGGTGATGACAAGGGTATGGGGAAAGTCTCGCTTGATATCGACGCCCGCGACCCATGGGTTCTTCTTGAGCGAGCGCACAAGGTCGGCTTCGTCGACGTTGAAGAGGGTTGTCCCCTCTTTAAGGTCGATAAGCTGCTCGGCCTGCTCCTGCGTCACGTGGACGCTGCCCTCGATCTTGATCTCGGTGGCAGCGAACAGTCCGGAGTTGAGGATGACGATGCCAGCCACGGCAATCGCCAGAAATCCGAGGAGAACTGCAGCGATTGCCGCACGGGGAATCCTGGGCGCAGGCAGCTTGGAGGCGATCGCCTTGGCACCCGAGGCGATCTTGCCGCTTTGACGGGGTTCCTTTGCCGGCTGCGCCTGCACTGCGGGCTTCTTGAGTGCGGGGGCCGTCGCGGGACGAGAGCCCTTTTTAATAGATTGGTTGAGGGTGGGGACGGCGGCCTTGCGGACGGTGGCTTTCTTAACGATGCCCTTGGAAGTCGGCTGGCTTCCGACGGATTTTGCGGGAACGCTCTGGAGACCGCGGGGAGCGGGGCCCTTTGCGGGCACCTGCTTAGCCGGTCGCTTAGCTTTCACGCTCGCCGCGACCCTGCTGGAAGACTTGCGAGAGGGTGCGGTGTAGGCGCTGATGGCCTTCTTGGGAGCTGGAACCGAGGCCGGCCTCGAAATCGAAGCGGGTTTTGAAGCGGGGCGCTTCTGCGCGGCAGTCGCCTTGCGGAACGTGGGCTTCGCGGCTCTAGAAGCCGAGGAATTTGACTTCCGGTTGGAGCTCGACGCCATACGTTTCCTTTACCTTTCCGTGCACATGTCGAATAACCGCCGCGACATCATCGGCCGAAGCGGTCCCTTTGTTCACGATAAAGTTAGCGTGAATCGTCGAGACTTCGGCGCCGCCTATAGAAAAACCCTTCAATCCACAGTCCTCGACCATCTTTCCAACACTCATGTCGGGCGGATTGCGAAACACCGATCCGCACGACGCGGACCCGATGGGCTGCGTATGGCGGCGGCGAGCGAGCGAGCGCTCCATCTTGGCTCGAATATCCGCCTTGCTACCCGGGACGAGGCGAAGCGTCGCCTCCAGGACGATCTCGTCACGCGGCAGTGTATTGGATCGATAGCCCCACGCGATATCATCGCGCCCGTAATGGCGGATGCCCTCGCCCGCCTTATAGGTGAGAACGTCTTGAACCAAGGACCCTATCCATTCATCGCGCGACCCCGCGTTCATGGATATGGCACCTCCCACGGTTCCGGGGATGCCCACCGCGAACTCCAACCCAGCGAGCTCGCGGCTCAGCGCTTCGTTGACAAGGCGTGCGAGCATGGAGCCCGCGCCCGCGGTGATGGTCACGCCGTCTTCCGCCAGTACGAACCGACTGAACTCGCGCCCAAGGGAAATAACCGCGCCCTGGTAGCCGTCATCGGCGACCAGCAGGTTGGAACCCTTGCCGATGATGACCCACGGCACCTGCTCGCGCCCCAAGACCTCGACGGTGCGGCGCAGGGAGTGGTAGCTATGGCAGGTGATGAAAAGGGACGCCTTGCCGCCTATGCGGTAGCTGGTATGGCGGGCAAGGCGCTCGTCCTCAACAACCTCGGTATCGATGAGTCCCGAGAGGGACATGACGGCGTTGAACAGGCCCATGGCGGTCTAGCGATCGCGCTCGAGCTGCTGCACGTGCTCGAGATAGTCCGGGCCGACCGTGGTCACGTCTCCGGCTCCCATGGTGATGAGCAGATCGCCCTCGGAAACGGTCTTATCGATGCACTGCATGAGGTCGGCGCGGTCGGAGACGTAGCGAACGTCCATACCGGGATGCAGCTCGCGCACCTTGTCAGCGAGCATCTTACTGGTTACGCCGGGAATGGGCATCTCGCCCGCGGGGAAGACGTCGATCAGGATAAGCTTGTCCGCATCCGAGAAGGCGTTGGCGAAGTCGTCGCAAAGCGCCTGCAGCCTCGAGTAGCGATGCGGCTGGAACACAACGGACACGCTCTTGAACGCGAGGTTCTTGGCAGCCTTGAGAGTCGCCTTGATCTCGGTGGGGTGATGTCCGTAATCGTCCACCAACGTGACGCCGTTGACGTCGCCCACGTGGGTAAAGCGGCGGCGAACGCCCTCGAAGCTGGAAAGCGCGCGGGCGGCGGCGTCGACATCGAGACCCAGCACGTAGCTCACCGCAAGCGACGCGGTGGCGTTGAGCATGTTGTGGTGGCCGGGGTTATGCTTGATGGACACCTCATGCGAGGTGCCGTCGGGAAGCTTCACGGTAAAGGTCGCCCCGATGGCGTGCATGGACTCCCCGGGGACGCAGACCACGTCGTTGTCGGCATCGACGCCGTAGGTGATGACGCGGCGGCCGGTAGAACGTGCGAGCTCGGCCAGACGCGCCTGGTCGCCGCAAGCGATGACGCATCCGTCCTCCCCCACCAGGTTCATGAACGTGCAGAACGTCTCCTCGATTTCCTCAAGGGACGAGTAATGGTCCATATGGTCCGCCTCGACGTTGGTGACCACCACCACGTCGGGATCGAGATACAAAAACGAGCTATCGGACTCGTCGGCCTCGGCCACAAAGAACTCGCCCGAGCCGTTGCGACCGTTGGTATCGTAGCCCTCGACGATGCCGCCGATGAGGAAGCTGGGGTCCAGGTCCATGCGGTCGAGCATGGTGGCGCACATGGAAGACGTGGTGGTCTTGCCATGCGTGCCGGCAATCGCGATGGTGGTGTAGCCCTGGCCCAGCGCGGAGAGCATCTTGGCGCGCGGCCATACGGGAATGCCCAGTTCGCGCGCACGCACGAGCTCTGGATTGGTCTCGGGAATGGCAGTCGATACAACGACGACGTCGGGTTTCACCTCATCGATGGTCTTCGCCTCGTGGCCGACATGGATATCGACGCCCGCTCGCGTGAGCTGGCGGATGTAACGAGAGGTCTTGAGATCGGATCCGCTCACGGCGTAGCCGCGCTCGTGCAGCACCAGCGCGATGCCGCTCATACCGGCGCCGCCGATTCCGATGAAATGCGCGCTCTTGAACGCGGGGGCCTCAGTTGTCTCGGGTACTACGATGTTCGACATGCCTACTCCTCGTAGCGTCGTTTAGATGATTAACCTATCCATTGTACTCTCATGCGCGGTCTCGTGCAGTCACACGCGGCGGCTCATGCAAATACCCCCATCCCGCGTAGCGAGAAGCCACGGGGGACGGGGCAGGTAAAACTCAAAAAACGGCCGAGGACGATGAGGGCGAGCTATCGGGCAAGCGCCTCTATCTGGTCGGCAAGCATCTGGGCAGCTCGATCTTGACCCAGGTCCCTGGCGCACCGCCTCATCGCATCGCGCTGGGACGAGTCCTCCAGAAGTCCCACCAAAGAGTCCTCGAAATCCCCTCCATCGATGTCTCCGTCCGCGAACATAACGGCGGCGCCGGCGTCGACCAGGAAACGGGCGTTGGTGGTTTGATGGTCGGCGGTGGCATGGGGATAGGGCACAAGAACCGAGGGCACGGCGAGCGCGGCGATCTCCGCGATGGAGGACGCTCCCGCGCGCGAGAGCACCAAATCCGCCGCCGCCAGCATATCGCCCATGTCCTGGATATAGGGTTGGACCGTCCAGCGCGACGCCTCCTGATCGGTCAGGGCCAAAAGCTCGCGCGTCGACTCGAAATCGTCCGCGCCGGTCGAGTGCACCACGTGCAAGCCCGGAACGGACAGCAGGCGCCGCTTCAGGGATGCGATGCGCTCGTTGATATGGTGGGCACCAAGCGATCCACCAAAAACCAGCAGCAGGGTCTCGTCCCCGCCGACCCCCAGCGCAGCGCGGCCGCGCTCGCGGTCGCCCTCGAGCACGGAACGGCGCACCGGGTTACCGGTCATGACGATCTTCGTCTGCGCGCCGGCATGTTCCCTGAAAATCTTCTCGACGCTTGGCTGGGCGATGGCGATCAGAGACGCCGCCTTGGCAGACTGCTTGTTGGCGAGCCCCGGAACGGAATTCTGCTCGTGGAGCGCCACGGGGACTCCCATCTTTGCCGCCGCGCGCATGAGGGGCAACTCGATATAGGCGCCGAATCCGATGGCGACATCCGGCTTGAGCGAAGCATCGTCCCTAAAGGCCCGGATGAGCCTGGACTGCTCGCGACTGAGGTGGTACAGGGCGGTCGCCAGCGTCCAGGGACGCGAGCGATCAAAACCGGTGACGTGGACGGGGAAGAAATCGAAGCCCGCCTGCGGAACGAGTTTTCCCTCGAGACGGCGCGACTCGCCGAAGAAGCGGACGCTATGCCCGCGCGAACGGAGCTCTTCCGCGAGGGCAAGGGCTGGGTTGACGTGTCCGGCGGTACCGCCCGCGGCGATGGCGACAGAGAGCTTATCGGTCATAGCGACCCCTCCTGGTTGAATTCGAACTTCCGCCGCGACCACTGAACCCATCGCGGCGACGGGAACCATCATACCCGTTCACGCGAGGGCCCGAATCGCGCGACCGCAAGCGGTCGGTGGGGTCCCCGTTGAGATTCACACGGTCATATCCTCCGGAGATGCCGGAACGACCATACCCCGCGGAACCCCTGGAAGATGCGGACGATGAGCGACCCGATCGAGCAGGACCGGCCTGGCGCCGGGACCGACCGCGCGAGGCGCCGCCCTCCATCACGCTAAACCCGGAAGCGGATGACTGACGTCCGCGATCTCGATCGACCACGGAAAGGCTCTGGCGACGGACGTCATGGATGGTGGCACGGTTGCTCTCTATCGAGACGCGCAGGACCAGCCCCGCCATGATCATCGATGCCAGCACGGAAGATCCTCCGTAACTGATGAAGGGGATGGGCTTGCCGGTCATGGGAGTGACGCCCAAGATGCCCATGACGTTGACAAAGAACTGGATGCCCAACATGAGAGAGCTGCCGTAGGCTACCAGCTTGCCAAAGCGGTCCGGGCAGCGGGTGCCTATCCTGAATGCCGCCACAAGCAACGCGATGAACACCGCGAAGAACAAAACGGTGCCAAACAGACCGAGCTCCTCGCCGATGATGGCGAGGATGTAGTCGTTGTGCGCCTCGGGCAGGTAGTTGTACTTCATCGTCGATCCGCCTATGCCTCGACCGAACAGCCCGCCAGAAGCGAACGCCATGATGGCGAGCGTAGCCTGGTAGCCGTCGCCATAGGCATCTCGCCACGGATCGATCATGACCATAAAGCGCGCGATACGGTAGGGCTGGGCGATGAGCGCGGCCACGACCGCGATGACGAACAGGATCGCGAAGTATAAGACCAGGCGCATGGGAAGACCAGAGAGCACCAGCATGAGGAAGACCGTGCCGGCGATGATAAGGGTGCTGCCCATGTCTGGCTGCAAAAACACCAGGACCAGCGGGATTCCTATGCCGACTACCAAGCCGATGAGGAACCTCTGGGTATCTATCGCGCGATCGATGAAATAATCGACGCAGAGACGAGCGGCAAGAATGATGGCAACGGGCTTGGCGAACTCAGAGGGCTGCAAAGTGGTGAAGCCCAGGTCGATCCAGCGCACGGCGCCGCCAGAACCCGCGCCGATGGCCATGACCAGCAGCAGCGAGCCCATGATGATGAACCAAAACGGCTTAGGCCAAAACGAGCGGTACGCCCCGAGGGAAAAGGGGGGCGCAAAGCACATGATGAGGATGAACACCAGGCCGATACCCATGTTGATAGCCTGGCGAACCAAGAAGAAGGTGGAGCTACCGGTCTCCTGGAGCGCCTCGACGGAAGAGGCCGAGTACACCATCAGCAGGCCGAACAGGCACAGCGCCGCCAAGCAGACGATGAACACCAGCCGGGGAGCCATGATGCGAGCGGGAACTCCGGCGATGAGGCGCTCCCCCATGCTCGAATGCTCGAACTCCGTTGCGCGTCGGCGGCGGGGGCGCTCGGCCCGGCCGCGAACCCCTTCCCCGGCGCGTGCGTCCATGCGCGCATCCTGGTTGTTTCGCGTATCACGTGCCACTGGCAGCTCCTCGTCCGACGATCGAATCGCGATGTTCGCAATCGCCTCTAGTCCATCTCAACTTCAGCCGCGCGACCGCGCAGCTCCTCCAGGTACGCCTTGAAGCGGCGCCCGCGCTCCTCGAAGCCGGAAAACTCGTCAAAAGACGAGCAGGCCGGCGACAGAAGCACCACATCGCCCCTGCCGGCGAGGGAGCGAGCCACGTCCACGGCGTCGCGCAGGTCGCTGGCGACCGCGATATCGATATCGCTCGCGTCCTCAGCATCCTCCAGCGCATGCTGGAAGCGATCTCGCGCCTCTCCAAAGCACACCACCGCTCCCACGCGCGAGGCGACCTGGCGAGCGAACTCGTCAAGGGGAGTCCCCTTGTCATGGCCCCCCAGCAGCAAGATCACGCGGTCGTCGGGAAACGCGGTGAGCGCCTTGAGGACGGCATCGGTGTTGGTGGCCTTGGAATCGTTCACGTAGCGGACGCCGTCCAGCTCCCCGCACGGCTCGACGCGGTGCTCGAGGGGCGCGAAGACCTTGAGCCCCTCGCGAACGCCCGTGGCAGAGGCCCCGCAAGCAAGGGCGGCGGCGGAGGCCGCGAGGGCGTTGATCACGTTGTGGCGCCCGAAGATCTTGAGCTGGTCGACACCGACCAGGGGGGTCTCCGCCCCCGCGAGGCGAACCGTGAGCACGCCATCCCGCACGAAGGCGGCATCATCGGCACCGCAGTCCTCCATCGAGACGCTGAGAACGCGCCTGCCGGGAACGAAAATCTGGTCTCGATAGACGCTGATGCCTTCGTCCTCGACGTCCACGATAGCCAGGTCGTCGCGGTCCATATTCTTGAAGAGGCGAATCTTGGCGGCGGCGTAGTTGTCATGCGAACGATGCCAGGCCAAATGGTCCGGGGTGATGTTGAGGAGTACCGCCACACGGGGGTGCAGCTCCTGCGTGGTCGCCAGCTGATAGCTGGAAAGCTCCGCCACGAGCCAATCGCCCTGGGAGCGCGAGTCGACGGCGGCGACGGCAGGGGTGCCGATATTTCCCACCGCGGACGCGGCCATCCCGCTGGACCGCATGAGGTGCTGGACCAAAGAGGTTGTGGTGGTCTTGCCGTTGGTGCCGGTGATACCGCACCAGCGCTGGGGAGACAGGCGCCAAGCGAACTCGGGCTCACCCATGATCTGGGCGCTCGCGGCGCGCGCGGACCCATAGAATTCGGAGAACTCGGAGATACCGGGGCTCGCGACGCACACGTCGTAGGAACCCTGCACGCTTTCCGTCCCGTAGACAAACTCCACACCCGACTGCTCGAGCGATTGGGTCGCATCGTTGGGGGCAGAGGCGCCCCCGCCGTAAACCGTGATGCTATCGACGCGCTCGCCGCGATGCCTCAGCGCCCACGAGACCACTTCGAGGCCCGTAGTGCCCTGTCCGAGGACCAGCAGGGAAAAACTATCTGGCAATGACATGGGTACTCCCCTATGCAAGCTGGAAGAAGCAGGCCAGGCCCAACGCGCCGCAGGCGGCGGCGATGATCCAGAAGCGAATGACGACCTTTGTCTCCGCCCAGCCGAGCTTCTCGAAATGGTGATGGATAGGAGCCATGAGGAAGACGCGCTTGCCGGTGGCCTTAAAGCTGACGACCTGGATTATGACGGAGAGGGCCTCGACGATGAACAGGCCGCCGACGACCAGGGAAACGACCTCCGTGTTGGTGAGGACCGCGACGGCAGCGAACCCGGCGCCCAAGGCGAGCGAGCCGGTGTCGCCCATGAAGATGCTCGCCGGATAGGCGTTGAACCACAAGAAGCCCAGGCATCCGCCGGCGCAGGCCGCGCAGAAGATGGCGAGGTTGGCGTCGCCGCGCAGGAAGCAGATGGCCGCCATGACCAGCATGGCGATCATGACCGTGCCGCCCGCGAGGCCGTCGAGTCCGTCGGTAAGGTTGACGGCGTTAGACATGCCCGCAAGCAGCAGGAAAACAAAGACAAGATAGAGCCAGGGAACCGAGATGGTGCTACCGGCTACGGTAAAGGTGCTGGTCAGGATACCCAAATCGATTGCGAATCCACCCGGGAAGCGGATGATGGGCTCCACACCGCACAGGTTGACGGCGGCGAGGAAGAACGCGACGACGATAAGCGTGAGGCCGATCATCTTCGCCCGCGGGGTGAGGCCGAGGGACCTGCCCTGCGCGACGGAGGTGACGTCATCGAGCAGGCCCAGCGCACCGGTCGCTATCGCGGCCCCCGCGGCGAGCATGATTGAGGGCGAGGGCTGAGCCAAAAGCAGGCAGGACACCACGATTCCCAGCAAGATCACGACGCCGCCCATGGTGGGGGTTCCCTGCTTGACGAGATGGCGCTTGGGGCCGTCGGCGCGAACCTGCTGACCGATACCTTCGATCTTGAGGAGCTTGATCCACAACGGCATGATGAGCGCCGTCACGATCGCGGCGATGCCGAGGGCGAGAAACGCCTGATATGTTGGGTAAGCGGGGTTGAAGAACATCTAGCACACCTCTTCAACGAAGCGGTCGAGGCCCACGAAGCGCGAGCCCTTTACAAGTACAAGGTCGGTGGGAGCGAGAACGTGCGAATAGCGCGCGATAAGCTTGTCGCAATCCGGGACCACCTGGATGCTGTCCTCGTCCATGCCCATAAGGCGGGCGGCGGAGGCCATCTCCCGCGCGTTCTCGTCGCCAACGCAGATCAGCAGGTCCAGTTTTTTTGAAGCGGCATACGAGCCCACGAGCTGATGCAGGCGGGGCGCCTGGTCTCCGAGCTCGCCCATCTCTCCTAGGATCGCGACTCGCGAGCCACGACAGGGCAGCGTCGAGAGCAGGTCCAATCCCGCAGCCATGGACTCGGGGCTTGCGTTATAGGAGTCATCGATCACGCGTGCGCCGTTAGCTGCAGGGCGGACCTCCTGACGATGTCCGGTGATCTGCACCGTACGGAACACCTCATCGATGGTGAACTGCGGAATACCCAGTTCGGACGCTACGGCGGCGGCGTACAGGGCGTTGGGGACCGCCTGCTTGCCCGTAATGCCGAGCCTGGTCTTGAACTGCGAGCCGTTGGAGAACATCAGGTCGAAGACGGGAGAGCCGTTCTCGTCGAGCTCGATACCGGTGGCGCTCACGTCATCGTCCGCGGACGTGCCGCACAAGATGACGTCCACGCCGGCGGGCTTGGCGAAAGTAGAGGTGATGAACGGCGTGAACTCGTCCTCGCCGTTAAGTACCAGCTTGGAATGGTGACCCTCGAAATTTGTGGACGAGGGCGCCATGCCGGTCACGATCTCCGCCTTGGCGCGGGCGATGTTCTCGCGGCTGCCCAGAAGGCCGATGTGGGAAGTGCCGATCTTGGTGATGATGCTGTAGGTGGGCTGCGCACAGCGCGACAGGCGCTCGATCTGCCCCAGGGAGTCCATGCCCATCTCAAGCACCATGATCTGCGTGTCGCGAGGGGCGGAAAGGATGGTGAGGGGCATGCCGATGACGCTGTTGTAGTTACCGCGCGTTGCGTGGACGCGGTAGCGCGTGGAGAGCAGCTTGCACAGCACGTCCTTTGTGGTGGTCTTTCCGATCGAGCCGGTGATACCCACCACGGTGCAGCGCATGCGAGCGCGGTAGCCCTGTGCCAAGCGCAGGAGGAACTCGGTTGCGTCGTCGACGGTGAAGACGGCGCATTCATGCTCGTCGGCCTGCTTGATCAATGCGCGCGAAGGCTCGCGGGTCATCACGACGCACGCCGCGCCGGCCTCGATCGCCTGGGAGGCGTAGTCGTTGCCATCGACCCGCTCGCCGGGAAACGCGACGAAGATGGAGTCCGTTTCCACCTGCCGCGAATCAATGACGCAACCCCGGCAGACGCGATCGGCGTTTCCAGTCCATGGCTTGGCCCCCGTCACGTTCTCGAGGTACTTTACCGCTATCTCTATCATGCTAGACCCTTCGTTAGCTTATAGACAGCCTGCTATTGTACCGCTCGCTCAACCGACATTGGTGCAGTCCATGGGAACAGCGCAGTACGGCGGATCGCACCGGCAGCGTCTACTCCCCCGCTTTGATGCCCAGGGCGTCGATGGTCGCCTGCATGATGGTCTTGAACGGCGGCGTCGCCACGCTCGAGGTGTAGGCGGTTCCGTCAAGAGTAATGTAAACCATGGCCTTGGGGTGCTTAGGGCTTACAAAGCCCAGGAAGGACGCCATGTTGTTATTCTCCTGGTAACCGCCGCCCTCGCCAGCGCGCTCCGCGGTACCGGTCTTGCCCGCGATGTTGTAACCCTCTATCTGGGCGCCGGCTCCGGTACCCTCGGCGACGACGGTCTCCATCATGGAAACGACCTGTTCGGCCGCCTCCGCGCTGATAGCGCGCTCGTCCTTCGAGGCCCAGTCTATCTCCTGGCCCTTCTTGGATTTGAGGAAGTGGGGCGTCACCATAACGCCTTTGTTGGCGATACCCGTCATGGCGCGCAGAAGCTCGATGGGAGACACGGCGATACCCTGCCCGAACGACATCGAGCCAAGGCTTGAGCCGTCGTACTCGCTGCGATCGCGGATGATACCGGTCGACTCGCCGGGAAAGTCGATACCCGACTTGGTTCCCAAACCATACTTCTTAAGATACTTGGCGAAGTTGTCCTCACCCACCTTACGGCCCACCAGCACCATGCCGGTGTTAGACGACCGGCGCATGATCTCGCGCACGGACATGGTCATGGTGTAATCGCGCTTGTCCACGTCGTACACGTGGTCGGAGCCAACTTCCACGCTGGCGGGGACGCTGAACTCGGTATCAGGGGTGACCTTCTCTAAATCGATGGCCATGCCGCAGACGAGCGCCTTGAAGACCGAGCCGGGCTCGTAGGCATCCGTCACCACGCGGAGGTTCATGTCCTCTGTGCGCGCCTCAGCGAGATTGGATTGATCATAGGTGGGATACGAGCATGCCGCCAGAATCTCGCCGGTGGTGGGATCGCATACCACGGCGGAGCCGTAGCGGGCGCCGGATTTTGCCACGGCCTCGCGCATCGCGTCCTCTGCGGCGCGCTGGATGTTCGCATCGATGGTGAGCACCATATCGGTGCCATCTTGCGCAGGCGTCTTCTCGTACGCGCCGCCGGCGATATAGCTGCCGTCTCGCGCGCGCTCGCGGACGATGCTGCCGTTCTCGCCCAGGAGGTCGTCGTTGTAGTAGCCCTCTAGGCCGGAAATGCCCTCGTTGTCCACATTGACGACGCCCAGCACCTGAGAAGCCATGCTCCCATACGGGTACACGCGCTTGATGGTTGGCTCGAACTCGATGCCTGCGATATTCCTTTCGGCAAGAAGGTCCGCGTCCTCCTGATCGACCTGGCGCTTGACGTAGGCGAAGGTCGTGTCTCGATCAAGGATGTCGCGAACCTCGCCCGCGTCCACGCCCAAAATGTCTACCAGAGCCTTCACGGCTTTGCGCTTGCTCTCGATGAGCTGCGGGTTGACGTAGACGTTTTGGCACTCGACGCTCGAAGCGAGCACGTTGCCATTGCGGTCGTAGATGGTGCCGCGCTTAGCGAAGATGGTCTGATGGGACAGTCGACGGTAATCGGCCTGCTGTCGATAGGCATCTGCGTTGAAGACTTGATAGTCAAGGAGCTTGACGCCGCACCCAAGCAGGCACGCGCCCATCAGGGCACCGATAAGCCCCCTCCTTGTCACCAGAGAGCGCTCGAACTCCTCGTCCCTACGCTGCTCTTCGCGAGCGCTGCGGGAATCGCGCGGGTTGCGGGGACGGGTCCCCCGCTCGTCATAATTGTTATAGGGCATAGTCCCTCTAATGATTCGAAGCTCTACTGGGCGGATGCTGCCGGGGCGGCGGCGGACAGGTCGACGGTGACACCGCCCTCTGCCTCGACCATACCGAGCGTACCGGCGGCGAGGTCGCGAATGCGGGTGGTCGCGCCGTATACGGAGCGCATGACCTCCAGATTGGAGCTCTCCTCCTGAGCGGTCTCGAGGGTGCTATTGAGCTGCGCGTTGCCGTTCAGGGTCGCCGCGGTCGCGCTCGCTATGGTAACACGAGCGACGCCAAGGGCGAAGAACATGGCCACCAACACGAGGGCGACCTTGATAACACGGGTGAACACCGGGCTGACAGCCTGGTTGGCCTCTCGGCCCGCGCCGCCGACGACGTCGAGACGCGGGCGCTCCAGGCGCTGGGGGCGAGCGGGGGCGTATGCCTCCTCGCCCATATAGGGCTCGGCCGTCATATCATAGGCGACTGCTGCGTTTGTGTTGTAATAAGCCATGATATGAGACCCCGGTCCTTAGCTATGTTTGTGGTTCGTTTAAAGTTGCGCCGCAGACCTGCCCAATCGTTACCGCTATGTTGCTAGAGCCTCATAGCGACGCGGATTTTAGCTGATCGAGCCCGCGGATTGCGCTCCACCTCCTGGGGGGAGGCGACGAGCGGCTTTCGGGTAATGACCTTCAAAGTCGGCACATGCCCGCATACGCACACCGGAATCTCCGGTGGGCAGATGCACCCCTGGCTCATCTCCTGGAACATGTGCTTGACGATGCGGTCCTCAAGCGAATGGTAGGAGATGACGCAGATGCGGCCCTTGGGGTTGGTCCAGCGGATGGCGGCTTCAAGGCCGCGCTCCAGAACCTCGAGTTCATGGTTGACCTCGATGCGAATGGCTTGGAAGCTCCTCTTCGCTGGATGGCCACCGTGGCGGCGGGCCGCCGCGGGTATGCCCGCTTTAATCACCTCGACGAAGTCGCCGGTGGTCTCGATCGGCGACGTCTCGCGACGGCGCACGATCTCGCGAGCGATTTGCGATGAGAACTTCTCCTCACCGTAAACGCGAAGAATCCGGGCGAGGTCTGCTTCGTTATAGGTGTTAATGACCTCAGCTGCGTTTAGGGTGTTGTTACCCGGATCCATACGCATATCAAGCGGGGCATCCTCGTTGTACGAGAAACCCCTTCCAGGGATATCGAGCTGTGGGCTGGATACGCCCAGATCGAACAGGAAGCCATCGACCCCCGGTACCTCTGCAGAGCACAGAAGCTTATCCAGATCCCCAAAGTTGCCCTTGAGAAGCTTGGTGGGAGTCCCCGGCGCCTCGCGCTCAAGGCGGGCCGCCGCGGCCTCGAGGGCCATATCATCCTGGTCGACGCCAAGCAGCAGTCCGTCCTCGCCTACCTGAGCTGCCATCTTTACCGAATGGCCCGCGCCGCCGAGCGTGCAATCGCACACAACGTCGCCGCGCTTGAGCTTCAGGGTGTCGAGCACTTCCTGGAGCATGACGGGCTCATGCCGAAATGCAGGTGTCAAAGTTCCCGATTCCATGTTCGCGTTCAGTCCTTACGAGTAGAAGAGGTCGGCTAGATCGTCATCGTCGGCTTGCTGCGTCTGCTCCCACACAGCGCGGTCCCAGATCTCCAAATGGTCGAAGTTACCGACCACGGTGACCTCGCGAGAAAGATGCTTCTTCTCGCGGAGCGCCTCGGTGAGGCCGATACGCGATGCCGAGTCGATATCCATCGGAGTCGCCATCGAGTTGATCTTCCTCATGAGCGCCTGGTCCTCGCGCTTGCGGGGGTCGAAGCCGCCGCGCTTGTCGAAGAGGCCCATAACCCACTTCTCGTACTCATCGCTCGAGAACACGTACAGGGCTTCGACATCGGGTGCTGGCAACACGTAAACGTGCGAAGAGAGCTCGTCACGGACGGCGGCAGGCAGGGACAGACGACCTTTGGCATCGAGATTGCGCTCGTATGTACCGGTCAATATCACTGCTGCGCCCTCCCCTCGGTTGCTCGGATGCGCGTGTACGGGGAACCACCCCTCTGTCGACGCTTTCAATATTATGGGCTAGAGCGACTTTTATCAACACTTTTTCCCACTCTCTCCCCCCTCCCTCCACCCACTCTCCCACTCATCCCACGAAAACGACCGCTCACGTATTAATGAGAACACTACATATTGTGTTGAGTCTGCCGTATTCATCCATCCCTCGCCCCTTGGACGAAGCGTCAAACCTTCAAGTAAAGCTTGAATTGAGTTTTATCCGAATGTGACCGCGTTGTGAATCAGCAGGTAGATAGCATTGTTCTGACAAATAGCCTGCACAGGCATGCCAACAGAGAGCGACGTGCACCACAACGCCGCACCCCACCCCCATAAATTGGGTTCATATATCTATTAATCTTCAACTTTCGGGCTCATTTACAAAGCGGGCGTCCCACCCACTCCCCACCGTGCCAAGCAACCGGAGCGCCCCGGTCCGAATAGCCTCGGGCTAAGTGCACCCGTCACGCTCGAGGATGCGCCGCCAGATACACCTCGGTCAGCTGGCTTCGATCCACATGCGTGTAGATCTGCGTGGTCGAGATATCCGCATGCCCCAGAATCTCCTGAAGCACGCGCAGGTCCGCGCCCCCGGCAAGCATATGGGTCGCGAAGGAGTGGCGCAGCGTGTGGGGATGCAGCCCCTCGATCCCCACCGCGCGACCATACCGCTCGCACGCTGAATGAAGACTCTGGCGCGACAGCCGGCCGCCGTTTTTGTTAAGAAATACCGCTGGGCTTTTGTCCAGCGTACGAGCATGGGCGGCAAGGCGATTGCGCGCACCGCCATACATATAGTGCTGCAGCGACCTTGCAGCAGAACCCGCGATGGGAACAAGGCGCTCCTTCGACCCCTTTCCCGTCACGCGCAGAAGACCCTCGTCCAAATGCACGTTGCGCACATCAAGCCCCACCAACTCGCTGGCGCGCAGGCCGCAGCCATAAAGCACCTCAAGCGCTGCGTGGTCGCGCTCGCCCCCATCGTTTTGCGGAAAGGACTGGTCAAGAAGCGCGACGGCGCTATCTATAGAGATCACGTCGGGCAGGCGCTCGGCTTTTTTAGGAAGCTTGATCGCAGAAGCGGGGTTGTTGGACGAGAGCCCCTCGCGCAGCATGAACCTGTGCAGCCCCTTCACCGCGGAAAGCGAGCGTTCCACTGAAGACGCCGCATAACCACCCAAATGGCGATCCATCGCGAACGCCTCGATATCCGCCCTGGTCGCGTCGCGCGGATCAACCCCCCGGCGGCGTAGGAACTCGGCATAGGTATTCAGGTCGCGTCGGTATGCCTCGATAGAGTTGGACGAGAGCCCGCGCTCGACCGACAGATGGTCAAGGTACTCAGCCACCGAGCCGCGCTCGGTAAATTGAGCCGAAGCCTCGCTTTGCATCGCCACGGACCTCCCATCCAATTTCACTCGCGCCGACGAGCCCACACGGCAACCTCGGCGGGTAATGCCGGCGCCAACCAAGCCGACGCGACAACGGATCCGGTGCGGCGGCGGGTCTTTAGCGATCGCCCCCGCACAACGCAATCGACGCACGGATGAACTCACGGAACAGCGGCTGCGGCCTGGTAGGGCGGCTCTTGAATTCCGGATGCGCCTGCGTGGCGACAAACCACGGGTGCACGTCTCGCGGCAACTCAACCATCTCAACCAGGCGCTCGTCAGGCGATACGCCTGAGATCACCAAGCCGGCTTCCTCAAGGCGTCCGCGGAACGCATTGTTGAACTCGTAGCGATGGCGATGGCGCTCATACACCAGCTCGCTGCCGTACGCCTCGCGGGCAAGCGAGCCATCGGCGAGCCTGCAGGGATAAGCACCTAGTCGCATGGTACCACCCTTGTCGGTCACGTTCTCCTGCGAACTCATGAGGTCGATCACCGGGTACGGACACTCGGGGTCGAACTCCGCCGAACCCGCCCCCTGCAATCCAGCGACGTCACGGGCGAACTCGCAGACCGCAACCTGCATGCCCAGACAGATGCCCAGGTACGGAACCCCATGCTCGCGAGCATATCGCGCGGCGCAGATCTTTCCCTCCAGCGCGCGCCTACCAAAGCCGCCCGGTACCAAAACGCCGGAGACGCCGCCCAGAACCTTGTCGACGTTGCCCTGGTCGAGCTGCTCGCCATCGACAAGATCAACCTGGATGCGGTGGTCAAAGAATACGCCCGCATGGTGAAGGGCTTCGATAACGGATAGGTACGCGTCGGGCAGTTGGGTATACTTGCCCACCACGGCGATTCGCGCCGCGTCCGCATGACCGTCCGCGTGGTCCTTCTTGCTAAGGAACTCATCCCACTCGTCCATATCGCGCACGCGGGGATCCAGCCCCAGGCGCTCGCAGACGCGAAGGTCGAAATCTTGGGCGGCAAGCAACGCGGGCACGTCGTAGATAGATGGGCAATCCTCATTGGTGAACACGCAATCCGCATCCACGTCGCAAAACGAGGCGATCTTGAAACGCGTATCGTCCCCTATCTCGTGATCGCTTCTCAGAACGATGATATCCGGCTGTACGCCCAACCCGCGCAGCTCTTTGACGGAATGCTGGGTGGGCTTGGTCTTGACCTCGTGCGCAGCGGCGATATAGGGCACCAGTGACACGTGGATGCAGCACACGTTCTGCGCGCCCGCGTCCTTACGGTACTGGCGAATCGCCTCTATAAAGGGCTGGCTCTCGATGTCTCCGATAGTACCGCCAAGCTCGGTGATCACCACGTCGGCGCCCGTCTGTTCCTCGACCGCTCGGAATCGAGCCTTGATGGCATCGGTGACGTGGGGGATCACCTGTACGGTACCGCCCAAGAAGTCGCCGCGACGTTCGCGGGCGATCAGGTCGCGATAGACCGCACCCGTGGTGAAATTGGAGTCGCGGGTGAGGTTCTCATCGATAAACCGCTCATAATGCCCCAGGTCAAGATCGGACTCATAGCCGTCCTCGGTCACAAAGACCTCTCCGTGCTGGTACGGGCTCATGGTACCCGGGTCCACATTGAGATACGGGTCAGCCTTCTGCATGGTCACCTTGTATCCCCTAGACTTGAGAAGGCGTCCCAGCGATGCCGCGGTAATCCCCTTTCCCAGCGAGGAAACGACTCCGCCCGTCACAAATACATGCTTAGCCATGGCTGCACCATGCCTTTCCGATTAGTAAACCTACCGTTCTAACCGGAATTTGATTGTACCGCGCGGCGGATTCTCGGCAGTAACGCGACAAGCAAATGGGCGCCATGGTTCACAAAATGGAAACCAGGCGCCCATGCAAGAAGCGAACTATATGGACGAGAAAAGGCGGATCGCCGACTGTCCTCGTGAGTCGATGGCTCCAACAAAGCAGCCAAATGGCCGCGCAACCCTACTTATGGTAGAAAGTGTGACGCTCGTACTTGGGCTCGCAGCACACGTTGATGCCAAGCTTGCGATAGAGCTCCTCGTCCGTCTGCGAGATGATCACGCTGAAGAACGCATCGCAACCGCGCAGCTTGGGCAGGCCGTCGATCACACGCTTGGCGGTCTGGCTGGTGGCGGAAGAGATCGACAGCGCGATCAGCGTCTCGTCGGAATGCAGGCGATGGTTCTTGGAATCCAGTTGCTCGGTCTTGAGGCGGCAGATAGGATCGATGGCGCCATCGTCGATTACGTCCTCCTCGACGTCCACGCCGGTGACGGTCTTGAGGGCGTTCATCAAAAGCGAACTCGCGGCACCAAGGCGCTCGGAGGTCTTGCCGGTGATGACGGAGCCGTCGGCGAGCATCATGGCGCCCACGGGGCCGCCCGTCTCCTCCTCGCGATCAAGAGCCGCCGCGCGAGTGGGCAGGTAACCCTTGTCGATGCCGGCTTTCTGCATGATCGCCTTGAGACGGCCCACCTGCTCGTCGCCCGTGCCGGTACGCTTCACGTTGACGGCGGCGGTAAAGTAGCGGCGGACGATCTCGGCGAGCGAGGCGTCACGGCACGCATCGTCGTCGCTGATGGCGAAGCCGACCATGTTCACGCCCATGTCGGTGGGGCTCTGGTAGGGGCTCTCGCCCAAGATCTTACCCATCAGCGCCTTGACCACGGGGAACGCCTCAACGTCGCGGTTGTAGTTCACTGCGGTCTTGTTGTACGCCTCCAGATGGAAGGAGTCGATGATGTTCGCATCGTCCAAATCGACCGTCGCGGCCTCATAGGCGATGTTGACCGGATGGTTCAGCGGCAAGTTCCACACCGGGAACGTCTCGAACTTGGCGTAACCGGCCTCCACCCCGCGCTTGTGCTCGTGGTACAGCTGCGAGAGGCACGTTGCCAGCTTGCCCGAACCGGGGCCGGGGGCGGTCACCACAACCAGCGGCCTGGTGGTCTCGACAAACTCGTTCCTGCCGTAACCGTCCTCGGAGACGATCAGATCGATGTCGTGCGGATAGCCCTCGATAGGATAGTGCAGCTTGCAGGTGATGCCCAGGTCGGCAAGACGGTGGCGGAAGACGTCTGCTGCGGGCTGGCCGGCATACTGGGTCAGCACGACGCCGGCGATGCGGAACCCGTGCGCGCGGAATATATCCGCCAGGCGCAGGACGTCCTCGTCATAGGTGATGCCCAAATCACCGCGGGCCTTGTTCTTCTCGATGTGGTTTGCGTTGATGGCGATGATGATCTCAACGTCGTCCACCAGCTTCTGCAGCATGCGAAACTTGGTGTCCGACTCAAAACCCGGAAGGACGCGGGAGGCGTGGTAGTCGTCAAACAGCTTGCCGCCAAACTCAAGGTAGAGCTTGCCGCCCAGCTGGTCGATACGTTTGCGGATCTGCTCGGTCTGCAACTCGATGTACTTCTCGTTATCAAAACCCTGACGCATGCGCACATGCTCCTTCCAGCGTATCAGTCGTAACCCCCGCATTATACCGAAGCTTTGGCAGACCTCCCCCATGCAGCCCGCCGCTCACGGCTTTTACGCACCGCCCGCATAGCTCGCGAGTGCGGGACGTCTCGGCCCCTCTAAACAAAAGTGCCCCCTCCCGCGCACGGAACGGGAGGGGGCGAAAGGTAGGGTCGCAACCGATCGATTCGCTTTTGGACGAGGACCGGTCGGACATCTTATCGGCAACCGCCGGACTCGAAGCATGAAGCTATTTCATACAAGGGGTCATGCTGACAGCTGCAAAGCCGATGAAGTGACCTAGATCATCACGCACGCGACGGTGAGGATGACAACGGAGACCAGCGCGATGCAAACGATGATCTTCATGGCGAACTTCAGCCAGGTGGTCCACTCGATCTTGGCGAGAGCAAGGCCGCCCATGATGGCGCCGGACGTCGGGGTGAAGAGGTTCACGACACCGATGGCAGCGGAGAAGATCATGACCATGACCTCGGGCGAGAAGCCAAGCTTGACGGCCAGCGGGCCCATGATGGGCATGGAGACCGTAGCCATACCGGAGGTCGAGGGGATGAGGAAGGACAGGCCGAAGTAGACCAGGTAGCTCATGGGAGCGAAGATGATGCCGGACAGACCAGCCAGCGCGTTGGCGGCGGCGTCGAGGACGTAGACGTCCAGACCGGTGGAGGCCATGAGGACGGAGATACCGCGGGCGAGGGCGATGATCAGGACGACGGACATCATGTCGGCAGCGCCGGCGATGAAGGTGTTCACGATCTGCTTCTCGGACAGGCCGCCGATGATGCCGATCACGATAGCCATGATGAAGAACCAAGTGGAGGCCTCATCGAAGTACCAGGCACCGATAGGCACGCCGGTGATCATTGCGGACCAGCCAAGGGAGGTCTGCTCGGTGGAGACGGCCTCGCCGGTGACTTCGCCGTTGACGGTAGTGGTGGTTCCGTTAGCGTCGTCGTAAGCGGCGACCAGGTCCTCGGTAGCGACCTCGCTAATGACCTCTTCGTAGTTCGCGCCGGCGTCGAAGAAGTCGGCAACGCCCTGGTTGAGGTCGGCCAGCGGAATGAAGCCAACGATCATGACAACGAAGGTGAACGCGAATGCGACCAGAACGCCCTTCTGGCGACCGGTGAGCTTAACGTCCTTGGTGACCTCAGCGGCAGCTGCGCCGTGAGCCTCCTCGGCGTCCTTGAGCTCCTGCATGGAGAGGATGGTGGAACCCTTGTCAGCCTTGACCTTCTTGGCGTACTGCATGACGAAGAAGATGGAGATGAGGGTGGTAACGATCCACAGCACGGCACCCAGGCCGATGATGATGGACTGGTTGACCTCGATGCCAACGCCGCGCAGGGAGTCGACGGCAGCGCCGACGGCGAACGGGTTGACGGTGGAGCCCAGGCAACCGCAGCCAGCGCCGAGCAGGACGGTGGCGGCGCCGACCAGCGGGTCGAAGCCAGCGGCCATCATGGTGGCGGCGAGCAGCGCGTAGAAGGGCACGGTCTCCTCGCACATACCATAGGTGGTACCGCCGAGGGAGAAGATGAACATCAGGACGGGGATGATCATGAGCTCGTTGCCCTTGAGCTTCTTGACCAGGACGGCGATGCCGTTATCAAGGGCACCGGTCTCGGTCATCATGCCAAGGAAGCCGCCGAGGATCATGACGAACAAGCATACGGGGAGCGCGTCCGCGAAACCGCGGACAGGAGCCATGAAGAAGTCATCCAAACGGGCAGCGGTGACTTCGCCAGGGGCGATGCCGGCGACGGCGACGGTAACGAGAGCGACGACGGCCAGCAGGATAAGAAGAATGGTGAACGATGAAGGCATACCACGCTTTTTCTTAGCGGTCTCAGTCAAGGTTCTCATCCTCCCTTCATATCAAGGTTTTTGTCTGTCCACCGCGTCCATACCGTGCCGTGCTACTTAAGACGCGATGGGTGCAGAGGACTGCCAAAAATCAAATGCCCTAGGGGCGGGCACCGAACGCGCGGCGCCCGCCCTAAAGGAGGCACGACGAAGTAATTACTTCAGGGTCGCGTACATAACGGCCTTGATGGTGTGCATGCGGTTCTCGGCCTCGTCGAAGACCTTGGACTGCGGGGACTCGAAGACAGCGTCCTCGACCTCCATCTCGGTGACGCCGAACTTTTCAGCGATCTCGGCACCGGTGGTGGTGTTGGTATCGTGGAAAGCGGGCAGGCAGTGCAGGAAGATGGCGGAAGGATCGGCCATGGCCATGAGCTCGGTGGTGACGCGATAGGGCTCGAGCTGGTTGATGCGCTCGGTCCAGACCTCGTCGGGCTCGCCCATGGAGACCCAGACGTCGGTGTAGATGACGTGGGCGCCGGTGCAGGCCTCCTTGGGATCCTCGGTGAGGGTGATGGTGCAGCCGTTGGCCTCAGCGATGGGCTTGCAAGCCTCGATGACGTCGTCGGCGGGCATGCACTCCTTCGGGCCGCAGGCCACGAAGTTCATGCCGAGCTTGGAGCAGACAACCATCAGGGAGCGAGCAACGTTGTTCTTGGCGTCGCCCATGAAGACCAGGGTCTTGCCCTTGATGTCGTAGTTGAAGTTCTCCTGAACGGTCAGGATGTCGGCGAGCATCTGGGTGGGGTGCCACAGATCGGTCAGGCCATTCCACACGGGAACGCCGGACTTAGCTGCGAGCTCCTCGACGTCCTCCTGGTCGAAGCCACGGAACTCGATGCCGTCATACATGCGGCCGAGGACGCGGGCGGTGTCCTCGATGGACTCCTTCTTGCCCATCTGGGACGAACCGGGATCCAGGTAGGTGACGCCCATGCCGAGGTCCATGCCGCCGACCTCGAACGCGCAGCGGGTGCGGGTGGAAGTCTTCTGGAAAAGCAGGACGATGTTCTTGCCCTCGAGGTAGCGGTGCGGGGTGCCGGTGCGCTTGAGGTCCTTGAAGTTCTTGGCGAGCGCGAGCATGTACTCGATTTCCTCGGTGGTGAAGTCGAGCAGACGCAGGAAGCTGCGGCCGGAGAGGTTAACACCCATGTGCGTATCCTTTCATAAGTAAGTGGATGCCGTGCATCGCTTGCGCGATAGGCAATAAGTATGACGGCGCACCACGACAGATGCGCCGTCAAAATCAAATCAGAGCTTAGAGGTCCTCACGCCAGAAGGGCATGCTCATGCAGCGCGGGCCGCCACGGCCGCGGGAGAGCTCGGCGGAGGGAACGACCAGAAGATCCAGGCCCTCCTTGTAGAGCACGTCGTTGGTGACGGTGTTGCGTGCATAGACGCAGATCTTGCCGGGGGCGACGGCCAGCGTGTTGGAGCCGTCGTTCCACTGCTCGCGAGCAGCAGCGATGGGGTCGCCGCCGCCGCAGGGGATGAGCTTGATCTGGTCGACGCCGGTAGCGTCCTCGAGGATGTGCTCGAGGGTGTCGGAGATCTCCTTGATCTTGACGTCGCCGGGGGTGGCGCCAGGGGTGAGCTCGTAAACCTTCAGGGTGCCCATGATGGCCGGGTGAATGGTGAACTTGTCGACGTCAATCTGAGTGAAGACAGTGTCGAGGTGCATCATTGCGCGGTTGTTGGGGATATCGAAGGCGAGGATGCGATCAACCTTGGAGTCGCTGTTCCAGAAGATGTTCTGGGCCATGACATCGATGGCGGCAGCCTGGGTGCGCTGGGAAATGCCCACGGCCAGGGTGTGCTCGTTGATGTTCAGGACGTCGCCGCCCTCGGTGTGGAACGCTGCATCGCGACGGAAGTACAGGGAGACGTCCTTGTAATCCGGGTGATACTTGAAGATGTACTTGCCGTACAGGGTCTCGCGGTTGCGGGTGACGGAGTACATACGGTTCAGGCAGACGCCGTTGCCAACCACCGCGAACGGGTCGCGGGTGAAGTACAGGTTGGGCATGGGGTCGATGATGAGGTCGGACTCGGAGTCGGTGTTCACCAGGGAATCCAGGGTGGTGGAAGCGGTGAGCGGCATATCGATCTCAGCCTTGGTGAGGCCGGCCATCGTCTTCTGGACAAACTCGAGGTTGTCGGTGATGGAGTTCAGCTTCTCGCGAACGACCTTCGGCATCTCCTGGCCCTTGATGCCGGCCTCGGCGATGTACTGATCCAGGAACTCTTCGCGAGCCTCGGGCACGGTGTCGAACACCTCGGCAACGAGCTTCTCGAGATAGAGAACCTCGACGCCCTGATCCCTCAGAATCTGAGCAAAGGTGTCATGCTCCTCCTGAGCGACCTCGAGGAAGGGAACGTCGTCGAACAGAAGACGCTCGAGCTCGAAGGGCGGCAGGTTCAGGAGCTCCTCGCCGGGCCTGTGCAGGCAGACCTTCTTAAGGGCGCCAATCTCACTGGGGACGTGCAGACCTTTCGTCATTGTGCCTCCTACCTTTCTTCCTAGGGACCGCGGCGCGATCCCTCGTTCACGTTTCTCCCCACTAGGGGGGTTCCGCTTGGACAACTAGATTTATATCCAATTTGACCCGCTTTGTCATCGTCACCCGCCAGCGGTATCAAAGTGGTTGGGAACGGTATATTTCGAACGTATTACCAGATAGTTGCTTTCACTGGTTAAAGCGTTTTACGTGCGAAAACCGTATTACCTCAAGAATTGGGGATTTTTCGGTATGGAATCGATACTCATATTTTTTGGATATGCAGCCATCCTTTATGAATATCGACTTTGAATCGGCATGGTTTTCATCGTGTTTTGGCATATACAGACAGAAGATATTTTTATA